>FR899630.1 GCA_000437275.1 Clostridium sp. CAG:411
GTACATTTGTTTTTACTAGAAGCGATAGCAGAAGCACTTACAGAATTTGAATCTATGTTAAATCAATATACTATGGATATTTTGTGCAATGTGGATTCTTCGCCTTATGCAAGAGTTCCTGTATCCGATTTATTGGGAATGCGGGATCAAGTAAAGAACAAATATTTCGACATGGATGAAACTATCGATTCCGTAAATAAACTGATGAATGGAATTAGGGATTTAATATCGATAGAGCCAATTCAAACGGAATGGAAGGCAGGAGGGCTGGGGCCAATTGCAATACCCAAAAAGGAGTCGCTTAGCTATGGGTATGACTATAATGACATGTTGGAAACCTCTATCTGCCATCGCAATTGTAGTAGTTTGCTGGAAGATTGTGAAGAAATAAGAGGGGTATTAAATCAAAAAGCAGAAATGATAGACCGCATAACCTTTGATTATGCGATGGACAAGCTTCCGATAATACAAGATTATGTAGAAGTACTGGAGGGGAGTCTGGCAGAATATAGTTGTGTATCACGAGATATGGAAGGTTACCAAACTGGAGACTATAAAAAGTGGGAAACTACTTCCTATTTATCAGATCAGATGTTATTATTTTCTTTATATTATACTGCCAATCAGGAGGAAATTTTGACTGCAAAAGATACATTGCAACAGGTAAGTATAGAAATGCATTTGGCGGAAGAGAAAGAAAAGAAATATAATCAAATCGGTGCTGTAAAGGAAGTAAGTTCATTTGGTATATCGCTAATACCGGGG
>FR899631.1 GCA_000437275.1 Clostridium sp. CAG:411
GCGTCAGCAGTGATAGGACCAGAAGTGACAGGAAATGACAAAATTTTCAGCTGGTATTGCTACCAGCTAATGTAAAAAAAATAAAAAATTGTTTGCTAATTCACTATTTATAACATCTGCCATACATATTATTTTATTTGAAACAAGTAATCCTTTACATGTTCTTTATCGTCCACGGCAATGTGATAGGTATGCATAATTGAGGTATAATATTTCATAATTTCTTCTTTGCTAATTTTTTCCGTACTCGGTTCATCCTTTTCAACATAGGTTCGTGCCTTGATATATGGTGTTTCCGCATGACAAATCGTTTCCAACATTTTGGCATTGTATACGTCAAAGTAATATTTTTTTACAAATTCTAATAACTCAATTTCGTTACTATCAAAGAATTCTTGGGTCTCTACTTTGGGTAATGAATGGTATTTGAATTGCTTAAAGGTATTATATACTTCAGGATAAACTGCACCGTGTATCCATGCCTGACATTCATTTTCAAATATCCACTTATGATTAAATGAAATACTCCAACATTGAACGAAATACAATATTTTTTGCAATGCTAAATGTGTTATAGATGTTTCCTCCGTCGTTTGCGCTAGAAACCAGTTAATTACACTATATATTTTCCCATTTGTTTTTGCAAAATTCTCTATTTCTTCGTTTGCTTTTTTATAAGCCTTGATAAAAGCCTTATCTTTTCGAATTTCATTGTTGGTTTTTTCGCTCATAGAATTTAACAAATCTATAAAATTATACGGATTGTCCAAGCCACGCAATCTATCACTATTTTCCTTACTTGGCGTATAATTCTTGTTAATATAACGTGTAAGTGTGATTTCACCCCACCCCAATAGTTTACTTAAAAATTTTTGACTGATTTTGTATTTTTCTAAAATCATCAGCATTTCTTCTTTTGAAATAATATTTCGTTGTTTCCGAATTTCTTCATTTGCCTCTTCCATAATTTTAGTCTCTAATTCTTCATCATATAATGGAGCACCACAATTTTTGCAAAATGGGACTTGTACGTTCTTATAAAAGCGATATCCCTGTCCCTCATACAAACGCTTAATTTCTCTTGTTTCATAATTATTGCTGCATCCACACTCAAAACAAACTAAATTTTCCATTTTGCATGCTCCTTTCTTTTAATTGTCATAACTTCTCCTTAATGCTCCTATTTATAATTTATTCCTTACGACTTAGAAGGATAGCTATCTATACGGATAGGTCAACTGGTATTCATCATCAAAATGTGTTTCGGGATGAAAAGACATAATCAATAATTTCTTCCCATTTAACTCACGGACTTTTAATTTTATATATAAATTTTCTTGACAATCTACCATTGTTTCCGTTATGCCAAAGAACCAAAATTTTTCTCCAGCAAAGTTAGAATTTCTATCTTCCTGTGTATAACTATAATTTTGCACACCTAATTTCAAAATAATGGGTATTAAATCATCTTTTCTTAAATTATTTTCTGTCATATAGGCTAGTGTTTTATTTACTTTACCTCGCCAAGGTCTATTATTTACTGTAACATTTTCTTCATTTAAACAAATGGAGTGAATTTCTCTCAACCATTCTTCAACTATATTTTTATCTAATATAGTTTTGGAGTTTTCTCCCAAACAAATTTCCTCCTTCGTAAGAAATTTAGGTATCATTGATACCGCTTTTAGTATAATATAGAAAACCTAATTAGTCAACAAAATAGTATCAATGATACCGTTTGTTTTTATATGAGCAAATAGCAAAGCGGATTGCCACTATCCTTGACTATTTTACGCAAAATCGTAAATTTGAAACTAGAACAATTGA
>FR899632.1 GCA_000437275.1 Clostridium sp. CAG:411
TTGCTTCCTTCTTTATATACAACCGGTTCCTCACCTAAGCCTTCCACACGCATCTGCAATTTGTAAATGGTATCATCCATTTCTCTTGTTGTTGGATTTTCTTTTTCCGTTTGATATGTTACACTTACACCACCGGCAAGGTCCAAACCAAGACGAATATGTTCTGCGGTTCCCTTGTGTTGGTTACCAATTCCCACAATGGCGATATATCCTAATGCTGCTATTGCAAGCACAACAAGTAGGATATGTAAAACACCTCTCTTTACATTCTTCATGTCCTCTTCTCCTTTATCTTTTTTTCCATTCGTTATAATGATTCAGCCATTTTTTGCATTCATGTTATGCTTGTAGTTCACCCTCTTGCATGGCTTCTTCTACTTTTAACATAATTGCACATTCGATTCGCTTCTTTTGTAATTCACAGCCAATCTCATATGCTCCGTTTATGTCACCTGTGAAGTTGAATGCATTCGCAGCACATCCACCGCTACAGTAAAATCTGGCAAAACAATCCTTACAACTTTCCTTTGCATAAACATTGCAAAGTTTAAACTTATTTTGCACCTCAGTATTGGTAATACCCTCGTCTACATTTCCCAAAAGAAAATCTTCGTTTCCAACAAACTGATGACATGGATAAAGATCTCCCCAAGGTGTCACTGCTAAATATTCTGTTCCCGAACCACAACCAGACAAACGTTTTGCCACACATGGTCCTCCTGTCAAATCTATCATAAAATGGAAGAAATTGAAGCACTTTCCATCCTTCTTCTTTCTGTGTATCATTTCCTGTGCCAATTTGTCATACTGGGAACAGACAACTGCTACATCCTCTTCTGTAAGTGCATACCCTTCCTCTGGAGGTGCAACAACTGGCTCTACAGAAATCTGTTCAAATCCCAAGTCAGCCATATGCAATACATCCTCAGAAAAGTCTGTATTGTAATGCGTAAAAGTACCTCTCACATAATAATTTGTTTGATTTCGGCTATCTGCAAGCTTCTGAAATTTTGGAACGATAATATCATAACTTCCCTTTCCATTTCTGGTAGGACGCATCTTATCATTTACTTCTTTTCTACCATCCAGACTCAAAACTACGTTTGACATTTCTTTATTCGCAAATTCCATTATTTCATCATTTAATAATAGTCCATTTGTTGTCAATGTAAAACGAAAATTCTTGTCGTGAATCTTTTCCTGCTCTCTTCCGTAGGCAACCAACTGCTTTACTACTTCAAAATTCATAGTTGGCTCTCCACCAAAGAAATCTACTTCCAAATTTCTTCTTGTTCCTGAATTGGCAATAAGAAAATCCAGTGCCTTCTTTCCTACTTCATAGCTCATCAAGGCTCTTCGTCCTTTGTATTCTCCTTCTTCTGCAAAGCAATATTTACATCCTAAATTGCAATCATGTGCAATATGTAAACATAATGCTTTCACTACTGTTTTTCTACTTTTGAAGTCAAATATATAGTCTCGATAAACGTCCTCAGTGAACAATGTTCCTTCTGCCTTGAGCTCTTCAATTTCATCAAACGCTTCATTTATATCTGCTTCTGAAATTGGCTCCTCATACAGTCCTGCATAAATTGGCTGCTGGTATTTTTCCAACATCTTTGTTACAATTGCTTCCTTTGTCTCCGTTTCATACAAAGCAAGAATATCATAAACCAAATCATCCACCACATGTACACTACCACTATTCACATCTAATACAATGTTATGTCCATTGCTTTTATACTGGTGTATCATTTGTGTCTCCTTTCAAACAGAAATCTAAACGCACTAATAGCGGGGAGAAATCTCCCCGCTAATCCATACGCAAATTATTGCTTATTTATGTTCGCAGCTCTGGTTACCTACTGTACAAGATGTTTTACAAGCAGACTGGCAAGATGTCTGACATTCGCCACATCCACCTTTCTTTACAGTATTCTGCAAATTCTTTGTTGTTAAAGACTTAATGTGCTTCATTATAAATTCCTCCTTCTATTCTTTATGGCACAAGGGCCTAATATGATTTAGTATAACATATTTATCTTATATTGAAAAGAGTTTTTTCTAACTTAGCATCCCCCCAAACATTCCACTGAAACTGCAAAGGAAAAAAACTAAAATTGTTTTTCCAATGTCACCCAGATAAAAATTGTTTCCTAGAAATGATACTATTAGTAAAATTCCAAAATATCCCAGTCCCACAAAAAGTCCCCATAAAAATTGTCGTTTTTCTGCCTTTTTTCCCATTCGATATCCGCCGATCAAATTTGACAAAATATATGTAATCACAAGCATTACACCTAATCCCGTAGGGGATAAATTTGTTTTATACAATAAAAATGCACATAAGAATAACAGCAGTACCGAAATAATGGCTGCTAAAAGCAAATTCTTAAAATATGCTCCTAGCATTCCATTTTGTTTTTGGTTCTCCATAAGCCACTCCACTTTTTATCTGAATTAGTAAACTATA
>FR899633.1 GCA_000437275.1 Clostridium sp. CAG:411
GTAAGGATGTACGGTGGAGTAGAGGTAAGAGTGATAGTACGACTATAGACGATTTAATAAATGGTCTGAAGGAAACAACAAATGGGAAAGGGATTGCGAGAAATTTTGAGGCATCTGGTGGGTATGAACAAACACTCAAAGATTTTGAAGCACTCAATCCAACAAATGTGAAAGATATTCAGACGAAATATGGATCTGGAAAAGTAGGAATTTTAAGTGATGGTACAAAAGTGGTTGCTAGACAAGGAAGTACTACTGGAGGAGCAACGCTTGAAATAAAGGTATCAAATAGTAAAGTTTACAAAGTTAGATATTAGGAGTGATTATATGGAAAAATGGAAAGAAGTATTTGTGGGGATTATTCCGCAAGGAAATTATCAGACTCAAATTACAAATGGAGAGGATAAAGGATTGATTTTGGAGTTAAAAAGTGAAGATAGTCATATTGTTTTGAATTTTGGAATGGTTCAAGCAGTAAGAATGCTAGATGAGGGAGTTGTTCAAAAAGAATTATATGCAGATAGCGAAGTTGAAAAATTCAAGGGAAATGGTTTCAAGAATGTAATTTATGAAATAACAGGTGGGGAATTTGCAAAACAAATACAAAACATCGCAGATGGATATTGGGAAACCTTGGATGCAAAACATTATGTTATAATTACACAAAATTATAATATTGACATTATCACGGAATGGAGACCCGAAATAAATATATTATAAAAGATATTGGGTCATACTTTTAGAAATCCAGCTGCCTAAATTCCTTTTAAGAGTTTATATCAAGAGTGGTAGTGGTTCACATAGTATAAACAATTGCTAGGAAATAGGTCTGAATTAACTGGAAATACTAGAGATAAGCTTCTTTCTACAGTTCAAAACTCAGATTTATCTAAAATTGTAAATGAATTATATAGACCAGGTGCTACTGTGGGTGATGGCGGAACAGCATCAATTCTTGTTCAAGAATTTAATAGTGGAACATCAAAGTATTTAATAAAGGCAACGGAACGTGTAAAGCAATTAAAGAGTTTGTCAACATCTGGTAAGCTAGGGCTAAAGGACCTTGATGTTGTTGATGCATTAATTAATGATTTAGAATATGCAATTAGTTTATTCAAATAGATGGAGGTTTAAGTTTGAAACAAATAAGTAGAGG
>FR899634.1 GCA_000437275.1 Clostridium sp. CAG:411
TGTCTGGAGGTATCTGAAAGCATGGAAGTTAATGGAAAGAAAACTTTTGGATATGATGAACCAATTATCTATAAGCGAGTATAATCCAAGAATGGAATATTGCGATAAATTCCAGTCTTACAGGGTGATTGAAAGCAACAGAAGATTTGTAGTTGCAGAATTGGTAAGTTTAATTTTCTTTGCAAAAGTTTGTGAAATAAGTATTGACTCTGACGTTACGTAATAGTTTATACTAAAGTCACCAAGGTCAAGGGAGGAAATAGAAATGATGACAGTGCATGAAGTGAGTAAGCTTGCCGGAGTGAGTATACGCACTCTACAATATTATGACAAGATTGGTCTTTTACATCCGACGGGATACACCGATGCAGGCTACAGACTGTATGACGATGCAGATTTGGAGCGCCTTCAACACATATTACTGTTTCGTGAATTGGAGTTTCCTCTTAAAGACATCAAGGCAATTATAAATAGTCCGGATTTTGATAGAAGCAAAGCTTTGGAACAACAGATAGAACTTCTTAGGCTTAAAAAGGAACATATTGATAACTTGATGAACTTTGCACTTGGAATAAAATTATTGGGAGTGAAACATATGGACTTTAAGGCTTTTGACAGAAGTAAGTTGGATGAATATTCCAGACAGGCAAAGCTGGAACAACAGATAGAGCTGCTTAGGCTTAAAAAGGAACATATTGAGAACTTGATGAACTTTGCACTTGGAATAAAAATATTAGGAGTGAAACATATGGATTTTAAGGCTTTTGATAGAAGTAAGTTGGATGAATATTCCAGACAGGCAAAGGAATTATACGGTAGCACACCGGAATACAAGAAAATGGAAGAAAAGCAGAAGAATCGCACTGGGGAAGATGAGAAAATCTTAGCGGATAGATTTATGCTACTATTTAAGGAGGCAGGAGAAATAAAGAATAGTGACCCAGCATCCGCTTACGCACAGAACCTTGTAAAGAGAATACAAGATTATATTACAGAAAACCTTTATACTTGCACAAATAAAATTCTGCGTGGACTAGGAAAAATGTATTCAGGTGGCGGAGACTTTACAACGAATATCGATGCTTATGGTGGTGAAGGTACTGCGGTCTTTGTAGCAAATGCGATAGAGATTTATTGCGACAATGCAGGGTGAATTGTAATTGTATGTAAAGGTGTTGATAACTTGAAATTTTAATGAAATTAACAAATCGAAATTTGGAGGTGGATTCTATGTGGTTTTGGTGGTTTATGTTAATATGTGATTTATTAATTCCAATTGTTATGGTTGTTGGTGGAAGAATGATGTGGAAACATTGTCCAAAACATATAAATGGTATGTTGGGTTACAGAACAACTCGTTCAATGAAAAATATGGATACATGGAAATTTGCTCACGACTATTGTGGAAAACTTTGGTGGAAAATAGGATGGTTAATGATTATACCATCTGCTTTGATACATATTCCGTTATATCATAGTGATGAAAATACGATTGGGGTTGCAGGGGGAATTCTTGTAACAATTCAATGTATTATTTTGATTGTATCAATTTATCCGACAGAGAAAGCTTTGCAAAAACATTTTAATGATGACGGAACACGTAGATAACTTCAAGTATTGCAGAGCATAACATTATCGTATTAATAACCGCATATTTGCGGTTATTATAATATAATAGAAAAATACAAATTGGGAGCTTTGGAGGGA
>FR899635.1 GCA_000437275.1 Clostridium sp. CAG:411
TTGTTTCACTGTTTAATTGTCAATGTTCTTTTTGCTATATCAACAAGCAGCTTTAATATGTTACCATACATTTTTCTGTTTGTCAACAACTTTTTTAAGTTTTTTTCAAAACTTAACGGAGAAGGAGGGATTTGAACCCTCGCGCCGCGCAAACGACCTATACCCTTAGCAGGGGCACCTCTTCAGCCTCTTGAGTACTTCTCCGAACTGAACTTATTTGTTCAATATTTATTTCTGCGTCAAACGCATTTACAAGTTTAGCACAGCACTATATGTTTGTCAATAAGTTTTTTTAACTTTTTTTATATTTTTCTGTCGCAGTTTCGTATAGGTTGTTTCCGTCCTTGTCAATTACCACAATTACAGGTAAATCTTCTACCTCTAACCTTCTAATTGCTTCTGTTCCTAAATCATCATATGCAATTACTTCTGATTTTTTTATGCATTTGGATAGTAAAGCTCCTGCTCCTCCAACTGCTGCAAAATAAACTGCATGATTCTTTTTAATTGCCTCAATTACCTCCGGACTTCTTTTTCCTTTTCCTATCATGCCTTTTAATCCATTTGCCAACATTAAAGGTGTATATTTATCCATTCGGCTACTGGTTGTAGGTCCTGCTGAACCAATTACCTGTCCTTCTTTTGCAGGAGATGGTCCAAGATAATACACAATATTATTCTGTAGAGAAAATGCTGGTTCTTCCCCATTATTCATTGCCTCAAACATTCTTTTATGTGCTGCATCTCTTGCGGTGTATATTACCCCTGATATATATACATAATCACCAGCTGCTAAATCATTTATAATTTCATCATTAATTGGTGCTACAATATGCTTTTCCATATTTTATCTCCATTCTTTTTCTTTATTGTTACTGTTCAGAATGTATTTTATTTCTTACAACAGAATTTTTAGTAGTAACATTCCTGATTCATTTTGACTAGATAATTCTTTTTATATGTCTGTTTACGTGACAGCAAATATTGATTGCCACTGGCAACCCTGCTATATGCGTAGGGTATGTTTCTACATTTACACCAAGGGCAGTATTTCTTCCACCCAAACCTCCTGGACCAAATCCCAATGCGTTTATTTTTTCAAGAAGTTCTGCTTCCAACTCTGCTACATATGGTATTGTAGATGTTTCTGTTAAATCTCTTGTAAGTGCCTTTTTGGCTAGAATCGCACATTTTTCAAACGTTCCACCAATACCCACTCCAACGACCATTGGTGGACAGGCATTCGGACCTGCTAACCGTACTGTTTCAATTACAGCTTCTTTTACGCCCTCTATACCATCCGCTGGCTTTAACATGCAAATACGGCTCATATTTTCGCTTCCAAATCCTTTTGGTGCTACTGTAATTTCTACCTGCTCCCCTGGTACAATTTCATAATGGATAATTCCAGGTGTATTGTCTTTTGTATTCTCTCGCAACAATGGATCTTTTACCACTGATTTTCTAAGATAACCATCCACATATCCCTGTCTGATTCCTTCATTTATGGCATCCTCTAGATTCTCGCCTTCAATATGCACATCCTGACCGATTTTTATAAATACAATTGCCATTCCTGTATCCTGGCATATAGGTATACTCTCCTGTTTTGCAATTTGCATATTTTCTTGTAGTTGTCCTAATATTTTTTTTCCAACTTCAGACTCCTCGGTATTTTCTGCATTTGAAATTGCACCTACTACATCATCTGCTAACTGCAAATTTGCCTCAATACACATTTCCTTAATATTTGATGTTATTTCATTTGTATGTATTGTTCTCATATTTTTCCTCCATGCTAATCTTGGGTTTCTTTTATTAAAAAACGGAAAAGACCTCTGTTTGGTGTTTCCCGCATAGAAGTCTTTTGTCCTACTTATTTGTTATTTACAAAACTACATGATGCCAAAGCCAACTGCTCATTTGGGTTTACACAATCAAGCATTTGACTTTAGCACATTTCAAACATGAGAAAATAGCAATTTACACCGTAAATTAATATATTTCAAATGTTTGCAGAATTGCAGATGCTATACTAACAGCGCAATCCTTATTATCTAATACCAAAGTTAAATGTGTTTACATTATTCTTGCGTATTGTTTTCTTCCAGTAATTCAGCTTCTAAACGTTCTAATACTTGATCTTGTGTTGTTGCATCATTACTTTCTCTTACCTTTGCAATACTTGCAACTTTAATATCTGAATCTCGGTCAATATTCATCAATTTTACTCCTGATGTGATTCTGCCTAATTCAGAAATTTGATTACACATTGTACGAATGATGATACCTTCTGTAGTAATCAGCATAATTTCGTTATCTTCATTTACAGCCTTAACACCTACTATGTTTCCTGTTTTTTCTGTAATTTTATAACATTTTACACCTTTTCCGCCTCTGTATTGTAATGAAAATTCTTCTAATGCTGTTCGTTTACCTAATCCATTTTCAGAAACAATTAACAAATGACTTCCCTGGGTCTGTAGCTGCATACCAACTACTTCATCCTGATCTGTCAGGTTAATTCCAATTACACCCATTGATGTTCTACCTGTTGGACGAACGTCATTTTCACTAAAGCGTATACACATTCCATATTTTGTCACTAAGAAAATATCTTTTTTACCGTTGGTAACTTTTACTTCGATCAATTCATCATCATCACGTAAATTGATGGCCTGCAATCCTGATTTTCTTACTTTCGAATAGTCTGTAAGAGATGTTTTCTTAACAATACCTTTTTTCGTAGCCATAAATAAGTATTTATGGTCTGGATAATCCCTAATTGGAATTACCGCCGTAATTCGTTCATTTGGCTGTAACTGTAAGAGATTTACTAATGCAGTTCCTCTTGCAGTTCTACTTGCCTCTGGAATCTCATATGCCTTAATTCGATAGACTCTTCCCATGTTAGTAAAGAAGTTTACATAATGATGCGTTGTTGTCATCAAAAGATCTTCTATATAGTCTTCCTCTAAGGTCTGCATTCCTTTGATACCTTTTCCTCCACGATTCTGACTCTTAAAATTGTCAATTGTCATACGCTTGATATAACCAAGACTGGTTCTGGCTATTACTGTATTTTCGCGTGGAATCAAGTCTTCATTTGTAAGATCAAACTCGTCATAGCCGATAGAAGTTCTTCTGTCATCTCCATATTTGTCGCGAATTAATATAATTTCCTCTTTTACCACATTTAATAATAATTTTTTGTCTCCCAAAATAGCTTTATATTCAGCTATCTTTTTCAACAATGCAGCATGTTCGTCTTCAATCTTTTCGCGTTCCAAACCAGTAAGCGCGCGTAGACGCATATCTACGATAGCACTTGCCTGTATATCATCCAATTCAAAGCGCTCAATTAAGCGTTCTTTTGCCTCTGCAGTATTTCTGGATGCACGAATAATGGAAATCACTTCATCAATATTATCAAGTGCAATTAAGTAACCACTTAATATATGATCTCGCTCTTCTGCTTTATTTAAGTCATATTGTGTTCTTCTTGTTACAACTTCCTCCTGATGCTTTAAATAATACTCAAGCATTTCCAAAAGGCTCATTATCTTTGGTTCGTTATTTACTAATGCCAGCATAATAACGCCAAACGTATCCTGTAACTGTGTATGTTTATATAATTGATTTAACAATACGTTTGCATTTACATCACGACGCAATTCAATTACAATTCGCATACCATCGCGGTCAGATTCGTCACGAAGCTCTGTAATTCCATCAATTTTTTTCGTTTTATGCAACTCTGCAATCTTTTCAATTAAACGCGCCTTATTTACCATAAATGGTAATTCAGATACAATAATTCTACTCTTTCCATTTGGCATCGTCTCAATATCTGTAACTGCACGAACTTTTATTTTTCCTCGTCCAGTACGATATGCATGTTCAATTCCGCGTGTACCTAAAATTGATGCTCCCGTAGGGAAATCAGGTCCTTTAATAATCTCCATGACTTCCTCAATTGTAGTTGCTCGATCTTCCTCTACCATATTGTCAATAATCTTAACAACCGCATTTATTACCTCTCGCAAATTGTGAGGTGGAATGTTTGTCGCCATTCCTACTGCAATACCAGAAGTTCCATTGACCAAAAGGTTTGGAAAACGTGATGGAAGTACCAATGGTTCTTTTTCTGTTTCATCAAAGTTTGGCGCAAAATCGACTGTATCTTTATTGATGTCCGATAACATCTCAACAGAAATTTTGCTTAAACGAGCCTCTGTGTATCGCATGGCTGCTGCGCCATCTCCATCCACAGAACCAAAGTTTCCGTGTCCATCCACAAGCGGATATCGAGTAGACCAATCCTGTGCCAAATTTACCAATGCACCATAAATTGAGCTATCTCCGTGTGGATGGTATTTACCCATTGTATCACCAACGATACGGGCACACTTACGATGTGGCTTATCCGGTCCGTTGTTCAACTCTATCATTGCATATAAGATTCGTCTCTGTACAGGTTTTAAACCATCTCTTACATCTGGCAAAGCACGCGCCGCAATAACAGACATGGCATAATCAATATAGGATTTTTCCATCGTCTTTTTTAAATCGACTTCATGCACTTTATCAAAGATATTCTCATCCATCTAACTGCCTCCATTTTTCTATGCTTTTGAAAAATTAAATTTTCTACAAAAGTATTTTTTATTACGCAAATTAATACTTCTTTTCAAACTGATAAAACCTGTTATATATCCAGATTTTCAACAAATTTAGCATTCTCTGAAATAAATTCACGTCTTGGCTCTACTTTATCTCCCATCAATGTTGTAAATGTAACATCAATTTCAGATTCTTGTTCTTCATCCATTACAACCTTTAGAAGCACTCTCTTTTCTGGGTCCATTGTAGTATCCCAAAGCTGCTCTGCATCCATCTCTCCAAGACCTTTGTATCGCTGAATCTTGTTGTTATTATCTCTACCAATTTCACCTAAAATATTATTTAGTTCTGCATCACTATATGCATAATATGTCTTTTTATTACGCTCCACTTTATAAAGTGGTGGCTGTGCCAGATAAACATATCCCTGTTTGATTAAGTCTGGCATAAAACGGTAAAAGAATGTTAAGAGCAAGGTACTGATATGTGCTCCATCCACATCGGCATCGGTCATAATAATAATTTTATGATAACGCAATTTGGATATATCAAAATCATCATGAATTCCTGTACCAAAAGCTGTAATCATTGCCTTGATTTCTTCATTTGTCAGGATTCTGTCTAAACGTGCCTTCTCAACATTTAAAATCTTACCTCTCAGTGGTAAGATTGCCTGCGTTGCTCTGGAACGTGCAGTTTTAGCACTACCACCGGCAGAATCTCCCTCGACAATATAAATTTCGCAGTTTTCTGGATTTTTGTCCGAACAATCCGCTAATTTTCCAGGAAGGCTCATGCCTTCTAATGCAGTTTTTCTTCTTGTTAAATCACGAGCTTTACGTGCTGCATCTCTAGCACGTTGTGCCATAACCGCTTTTTCGCAAATAGATTTTCCAACATTTGGATTCTGCTCCAAAAAGTAGGTTAATTGCTCACTAAAAATACTATCTACTGCACCACGAGCTTCGCTGTTTCCTAATTTTTGTTTTGTCTGTCCTTCAAACTGTGGTTCTCCGATTTTTACACTGATAATTGCAGTTAATCCCTCTCGAATGTCCTCACCTGAAAGATTCTGCTCATTATCTTTTAAGAATTTTTGATTTCTTGCATAGTCATTAAATGTCTTTGTCAAAGCATTTCTAAAACCAACCATATGGGTACCACCCTCTGGTGTAGTAATATTATTTACAAAGCTATAACAACTTTCGGTATAAGAATCATTATGCTGAAAAGCAATCTCCACACTTACACCATTTTTTTCGCCTTCACAATAAATGATTTCATCATATAAAGCCTCTTTGTGACGGTTTAAATACTGTACATATTCCTTAATTCCGCCCTCATAATGAAATTCTCTTGTTTTTGGTTCTTCTAGACGCATATCTGTCAATGTAATTTTTAATCCTTTTGTTAAAAATGCCATTTCCCGCAAACGCTGTCTTAATGTATCATAATCGAAAACAGTCTCCTCAAACATAAGCTTGTCTGGAAGGAAAGTAACCTTAGTTCCTCTACGTTCGGTATCTCCAACTACTTTTAGCGGATACATTACCTTTCCTCTTTCATATCTTTGCTTGTAAATCTTGCCTTCTTTGTAAATTTCCACCTCAAGCCATTCTGATAATGCGTTTACAACAGATGCACCAACACCATGTAATCCTCCGGATACCTTATATCCTCCACCACCGAATTTACCACCTGCATGCAAAATAGTAAATACGACCTCAACAGCAGGTAAGCCTGCTTTATGGTTAATGCCAACTGGAATACCACGTCCATTATCAACAACAGTGATCGAATTATCTGCATTGATTGTCACATTGATTTCTGTACAATAACCTGCTAATGCCTCATCCACAGAGTTATCTACGATTTCATAAACTAAGTGATGCAATCCTCTTATGGATGTACTTCCAATGTACATACCTGGTCTCTTTCGTACTGCTTCCAATCCTTCCAAAATCTGTATCTGGTCAGCACCATACTCCTGATTCATATGCTTCCTCCTAATTCTTTTCCTGATTCACTGTTCCATTTGTTACTTTATATACTTGATTTACCTTGATACGTTCTTTTATAAACTCTTCCAAACCCGTACAAGTAATAATCGTCTGAATGTCTTTTATACTGTCCAACAAATAATGTTGCCGATTGCGGTCCAACTCGGATAACACATCATCTAACAACAATACCGGGCGTTCCCCTACTATCTGCTTTACAATTTCAATTTCAGCAAGTTTCAATGATAATGCAGATGTACGTTGTTGCCCCTGCGAACCGTATTTACGAATATCAATGTCATTTATCATAAAAGAAATATCATCTCTATGAGGACCAACGCTGGTAACTTTCTGGTACAAGTCTTTCTCACGATTTTTTTCTAACATAGTTCGAAAAGACGAAACGGATGTACTAAACTCGCATCCAAGAACTAACTTTTCTTTTCCACCAGACAATTTATGATGTATTGATGCAATTACCTCATTGAGTTGTTCCATGTGTTTTTCGCGACGTCGAATAATTCGACAACCATATTCCACCAATTGTTCATCCCATATATCTAACGTAGGCAATAAGCTTTGGTCATAGGTGATTTGTTTTAACAGATTATTTCTTTGTTCCATTACTTTGTTGTATTTTGCCAAATCATGATAATACACCCGATCAAGCTGACAAAGCTCCATATCCAAAAAACGCCTTCGCCCACTAGGACCATGCTTGATAATGCCTAAGTCCTCTGGAGAAAAAAATACAATGTTTACCAATCCGATCAATTCACTGGAACGTCGGATTGGAATCCCATCAATGGCAACACCTTTTGGTTTACTCCGTTTTAAATGCATATCAATTTTTCTGGTTACACCTTTTTTTTCAATTAGCATACGGATATGTGCCTCTTTTTCGTTTAGCTTAATAATTTCCTTTTCTTTGCTACCCTTATGAGATTTCATCATTCCGCAGTAATAAAGTGCTTCCAAAATATTGGTCTTTCCCTGTGCATTATCGCCATACAAAATATTTTTTTCCGGATGGAACTCCATGGATAAATATTCATAATTTCTAAAATTACTCAACTCAATTGATTTTATATACATATTGCATCTATCCCACTATCTGAATCTGTTCACCCTCAAATTCGACTATATCACCGTTACGCAGTTTCTTTCCACGTTGATACTCCACTTCTCCATTTACACGAACAAGACCTTCCTGAATTACAATTTTTGCATCTAATCCAGATGGAACAAAACCGGCTGCTTTTAATGCCTGTCCCAATTTAATATATTCATCCCTAAGCTTTATTGTCTCCATTTACATACTCCAATCTGGAAAAATATTCCTGTACTGTTACTGCACTGCATTAAAGTTAATTGGTAAAATTAAATAAATATAATTTTCATCCTTATCTTTGATAAAACAAGGGGCTTTCGGATTAAATAAATAAATATCGACCGTTTCGTCATCAATTACACGAAGCGCATCCATAAGAAACTTAGGATTAAAGCCGATTAAAATATCTTTTCCCTCTTTTTTAATATCTAAGTCCTCTTTCATAGATCCCATATTAGAATTTATCTTTAATTCCAAATTTTCATCTTGGAAATTTAAAACAATTGGAGTCTTATCCACTTCACGAATCAATAAAGATGCACGATCAATACAACTTAACAGCTCTTTATTATTTACATTAACTTTAGTCACGTAGTTGTCTGAAAGCATTTGCTCAATTTTGTAATACTCACCCTCGATCAATCTTGACAATACAGTTGTATGGTCAAAGGAGAATAAGATATGTTTATTGGTAAAGGAAATTGTAACAATCTGATCCATTTCTCCTGATAGAATCTTACTGATTTCCTGCAATGTTTTTCCAGGAACGATAACACGAGTACCTTCGTAGGATTCATGCAATTGAATCTTACGAATAGAAATACGGTGTCCATCCAGTGATACCACTTTAAAAATATCACCTTTAATTTCAAACAATTCTCCTGTCATAATCTTGTTGCTTTCATTATCAGAAACAGAAAATATTGTTTGGTGAATAATTTCTTTTAAAGCAAAGTCAGAAACACGAATCGATTTGTCTGTTTCCACTGTTGGAAGTAACGGAAATTCATCACTAGCTTTTCCCATTAAATTAAACTTTGCTTTTTCACATTGAATATTAGCCATAAATGAATCATTGGTTGTAAAGGTTACGTCACTATCCGGTAACTTACGAATAATTTCAGAGAACAGCTTGGCATTAATTGCAATGCTACCATTTTCGATAATTTCACCTTTTACAATGGTTTCAATACCCAATTCCTGATTATTGGAAATTAATTTAATAATGTTATCCTGTGCTTCTATTACAATACATTCCAAAATAGGTAAGGTAGTCTTGGATGTAACTGCGCGTAATGAAATATTAACACTATTGAGTAAATCCGTTTTTTTACATCTAATTTGCATGGTTGTGAATAACTCCTTTCGAGCATAAGTTCATATAGATAATTAATTAATTATAGTATTCGTATTAATAGGGGGTGTGAAAATGTGAATAACCGCTGAATCTTAGAAAAGACATGCTTTGCGGAGATTCACAAAATGTGAATTTTACTCTTTAAACTAGTTGAAAAAGAGTGAATAGAATCTGGGGGGAATCCCCAAGGATTCTATCCACACAAAATTCACATAAAGATTCACAAATTACTGTGGATTAATTTTCTTCTTAAGAACATCAATGACACTTTGCAAAGAAGTGTCTGTCTTGAGGTCTTCAGAAATCTTATTAAATCCATGAAGAATTGTAGAATGATCACGTTTACCAAGCTTGTCTCCAATTTCTTTCAGGGAAATCTCTGTCAAATCTCTACATAGGTACATACAGATTTGTCTTGGATGTGCAATATTTCTGCTTTTCTTTGAGGAAAGAATGTCAGCAGGGGTAATTCCAAAGTGTTCTGCAACAATTTCCGTAATGGATTCTACGGTCACATTTTTCTTTACATCAGAGGAAATTAAATCTTTTAAAACCTCTTCTGCAAGAACCACGTTTACTTCTATATTTTTTAATCTGGAGACTGCAACAATTTTTGTCAAAGCTCCTTCAATTTCACGAATGTTAGACTTTACATTGGTAGCAATATATTTAAGGACTTCATCATCAATGGTGTATCCTTCCAGTTCCCCCTTTTTGCGGAGAATCGCCATACGTGTTTCATAATCAGGTGCCTGTATATCAACCTGAAGCCCCCATTCAAAGCGGGAACGCAGACGTTCTTCCAAGGTTTCAAACTCTTTTGGTGGTTTATCACTGGAAATGATAATTTGCTTCTTTGATTCATGGAGAGCATTAAACGTATGGAAAAATTCTTCCTGCGTACTTTCCTTTCCTATAATAAACTGTATATCATCGATCAGCAGAATATCAATGTTACGGTACTTCTTACGAAACTCCTGTATAGAGGAAGTATCCGAACGATTACGAATGGCTTCAATCAGCTCATTTGTAAAGACTTCGCTGGTTACATAAAGTACCTTTGCGTCTCTGTTGTGATCCAGTACATAATGTGCAATGGAATGCATTAAATGGGTTTTACCAAGTCCCACGCCTCCGTAGATAAATAGAGGATTGTATACTTCTGCAGGGCTTTCTGCAACAGCCAATGATGCAGCGTGTGCCAGACTATTGTTGCTACCAACCACAAAGGTATCAAAGGTATAACGGGGGTTTAGTGAAGTCGCAATGTTTTGTGGACTATTCAAATAGGAGGAATCAGATGCTTTTTTTGTCTTTTGTTCTACTGGTTCTTCTGCTTCACGTTCCTTTAAATCGCGGGCAAGCTCAAATTTTAGTTCAAAATGTTCACCCATAACTTCCTCAATCGTAACCTGTAAGGGAACAGAAAACTTTGTAGTTATGTAAGGTATACTGGCTGTGCCAACCTTAGCCTCGTCAACCGAAACAGTAATAACACCGGCTTCTACTGAATAAATCTTAAGTGGTTGAAGCCATGTACGAAAAACAACTTCAGAAATGGAGTGTTCCGTTTTTACTTGTTGTAAAATTGTATCCCAATTTGCGATTAGCGTTTCTTTCATATTTGTACCCATTGCATATCATGGAGCAAAATGCTGATGATATTGCCACAAACATATCTATGGAAGAAAGTTTCGTGGCATCCTTTCGTTTAATTTTTCTTCCAAAGTCTAAAGCGGCCCAATAATTAGGCAGACATATTTACTTTATTTTATACTAAAATTCAGTTTTTTTCAATGGCAGTTACAATTTTTTGCGGATAGATATGTGCATAACAAAAGGAAAAGCTGTGGAAAATAAAAAAAACGATGTTTATTCACAAAAATGTGTATAAACTTATACCAATGAATCACAGTGTCGAAAAATGTTGAAGATTCAACAAAAAATGGCGTTCGGGATTCTGGTTATCCACGAAATCATAAACATTTATCCACAACTTATCAACAAAATGTGGATAAGTTGATAACTACCTTCCACAGTGTGTGTAAATTGCAGTTTTAGGGGTAAAAATGTTGTTTTCTGTTCACAAAACCTATTTTAGGGCAAAAATGGGAATAAAAAGCTTGACGAAAAAATGATTTCATACTATAATGAGTCGTGATATTTAGTTATAATAGTCTAAATATGCCTATACTATTTTTAAGGAGGTGCAGCAATATGAAGATGACATTTCAGCCAAAGAAGAGATCAAGATCAAAGGTTCATGGTTTTAGAGCTAGAATGAGCACTAAGAGTGGAAGAAAAGTTTTAGCTAGCAGAAGAGCAAAGGGAAGAAAGAAATTATCCGCTTAGGTCGCAATATTTGTGGCCTTTTGTTTTCTATGAATAATTTTTTGAGACAAGAACAGCTTTAGAATTGGAGATTTTGAAATTGTCAGAATCATTAAAAAAGAATCAGGATTTTCAAAAAGTATACAAATATGGAAAATCGTATGCCAACAAATATTTAGTTATGTATGTCATAAAGAATGAATTGAACAGAAATAGAATCGGTGTTTCCGTTAGTAAAAAAGTTGGTAATAGTGTTGTGAGACACCGATTGGCTAGATTGATTAGAGAGAGTTTTCGATTGAATGGACACAAGTTTCAGTGTGGACTGGACATTGTAGTAATAGCTAGAAATACGGCAAAGGGAAAGAATTATTGGAATATTAACAGTGCAGTAATGCATTTAGGTAAGCTTCATAATATTTTGGATGAAAAGATGATGTAAATGAGAAAAGTATTAATTTTTTTAATTAAGATATATCGTAAATTTTTATCTCCTTTAAAGGGGCATAGTACCTGTATTTATACACCTACCTGTTCGCAATATGCCATAGAGGCATTGGAAAAGCATGGTGTGATAAAGGGAAGTTTATTGACTGTGTGGCGTATTCTGCGCTGTAATCCTTTTGCGAAGGGTGGTTACGATCCAGTTCCCTAGGGTGAAAAGCAAACTCAAGGAGGATTAGAACGTGTTTAGTTTTTATTTGACACAGTATAGTGGCAAGTTTTTAGGACCGATTGCAAAGGTACTCGGTTACATTATGAGTGCGATTTATAATTTTTTAGCACATTTTGGTATTGAGAACGCTGCGGTAAGTATCATTATATTTACATTCAGTATTAACCTTTTGATGTTGCCATTTACAATTAAGCAGCAAAAGTTTTCTAAAATGCAGTCAAGGATGCAGCCTGAGATGCAAAAGATTCAGGAAAAGTATAAAGGAAAGAAAGATAATGCTTCCATGTATGCACAGCAGGAAGAAATGAAAGCATTGTATGAAAAATATGGAACATCAGCTTCAAGCGGATGTTTACCGATGATTATTACAATGATCGTATTCTTTGCATTGTACCGTGTTATTTATGCAATTCCTGCATATGTACCACAGATTAAAGAAATTTACGAGACAATCGCAAATTTAACAACTGGAAATAAGGATGCATTACAATATTTATTAGATAATGGAAAAAGTCTGAATGTTAGCACCATTACATGGAGTAGTGCTACATTAGATACATTTAGAGATAATTCTAACTATATCATTGATGTATTTACAAAGTTTGGTCGTGAAAATTGGGAGGCATTTGCACAGTTCTTTTCAGGAGATCAGCTTTCTGTAGTTACAACAAATGCAGATAAGATTATGCATGTAAATGGTATTTTTGGAAACTTAAACCTTGCAGAGACACCTTTGACAAAGCCATGGCCAGGGTTGCTTATTCCGATTCTTTCGGTTGTATTGCAGTATGTACAGACACATTTTATGATGGCAAAACAGACCATTGATCCATCAAATCCATCTGCAGCAACTATGAAGTCTATGAATACAGTTATGCCTTTAATGTCAGGATTTTTCTGTTTGATGTTCCCGATTGGTAATGGTATATATCTGTTGTCAAGTAGTGCATTTCGTATTATTCAGCAGCTCTTTGTAAATAAATATATGGACAAGATGGATATGGATGAAGAGATTGCTAAAAATATGGAAAAGGCACAGAAGAAGAGAGAGAGACTACATTTAGAAGCTTCGGATGGAAGTATTAAAAGTGTAGCAAACATGCGTACCAACTCTAGTGTGAAAGATATTGCAAAGATGGATACAAGTAAGAAAGAAGCAAAGGATGATGCATCTTATGAAAAGGGAAGTATTGCTTCGATTGCACACATGATGGATAAACGCAAGGATTGAAATAAGGGGGATTAAAGATGGAGTGGGTTGAATTTACAGGAAAAAATGTTGCTGAGGCATTGGATATTGCTTTAGATCAGTTTGGTACTTCCAGTGATAATGTAGATTATGAAGTAATTGAAAAAGAAACGAATGGTCTTTTAGGATTGTTTGCAAAGCCTGCTAAAATTCGAGTACGTTTAAAAGAAAATGAAGAAACAGCAGAAATTATAGAACGTGTTACAAAGGCAGAGCAAGCGGATACCACAGAAGAAGTTGAGGTAGCAAAAGAGCAGAACGAAAGTGTTGAGATTCAGTCACTTGGGGAAACTGCAATAGAGTTTCTGAAAAAAGTTTGTCTGCATATGGGTGTGGAAGCTGAATTTGAAGTACAGTGTAATGACCTAGAAAACCGTATTGATATTAATATTGTTGGTAAAGATATGGGATTGCTTATTGGTAAGAGAGGACAAACACTGGATTCTTTACAGTATTTAACTAGCTTGGTTGTCAATAAAGAGAGCAGCACTTATTGTAAAGTTAAATTGGATACCGAAAATTATAGAGCAAGAAGAAAAGAAACATTGGAGAATCTTGCAAGAAATATTTCTTCCAAGGTAAAAAAGACTAGAAAACCTGTAGAATTAGAACCAATGAATCCATACGAGAGACGAATTATTCATTCTACGTTACAGTATGACAAGATGGTTGAGACTTACAGTGAAGGTGAGGAGCCAAATCGTAAAGTTGTAGTTGCTCTAAAAAAAGGGTATCGAGATTATAACAATCGAAATAATGGATATAAGAAATATAATCGAAATTACAAAAAGAGTAATTACAATAGAGGCGGATACGAAAAACGAAATTTTGAGCCAAGAGAAAATAGAGAAGCTCCAACAGAGACAGAAACGTCTGTTAAGGAAGACAGTAAAAAATAGAGAGAAAGAAGGGGTTTGTATAAACCCCTTCTTTTCGCATAGAAAGGTTTGATTCAAATATGAAAACAGATACCATTGCTGCAGTTGCTACTGGTATGAGCAACGGTGGAATTAGTATTGTTCGTATTAGTGGAGAAGATGCATTTGACATCATTGACAGGATATATCGTTCTAAATCAGGGAAAAAAATACTTTCCGAACAGCAAAGTCATACGGTTCATTATGGATACATTTATGATGGTGAAAAATTGATAGATGAAGTGTTGGTTGTAATTATGAAAGCACCTAATACTTATACAAGGGAACATGTAGTAGAAATTAATTGCCATGGAGGTATTACGGTCACTAGAAAAGTATTGGAGACTGTAATAAAATATGGAGCGAGAACTGCAGAGCCTGGAGAATTTACAAAGCGTGCATTTTTAAATGGACGTTTGGATTTATCACAGGCAGAGGCTGTAATTGATGTAATCAATGCAAAAAATTCTTATGCTTTATCTAGTTCGTTGACACAATTAAGAGGAAGTGTGTTAGAAAAGATTAGAGAAGTAAGAGAGAGTATTTTGCACGATACGGCATTTATAGAGACTGCATTGGATGATCCAGAGCATATTAGTGTAGATGGCTTTGGAGAAGAACTTTTGGTGAGAGTGGAAGAGAATATAAAGATTCTGAATAAACTTGTTAAATCCGCAGATAACGGAAGAATCCTAAAAGAAGGAATTGAAACCGTTATTCTTGGAAAGCCAAATGCAGGAAAATCCTCTTTGCTGAATGTATTGTTAGGAGAGGAACGAGCCATTGTTACGGATATTGAAGGAACCACCAGAGATACGTTGGAAGAGACCATTTTGCTAGATTCTGTAATGCTTCATATAAAGGATACTGCGGGGATTCGTGAGACTGCCGATGTGGTAGAGCAGATTGGAGTGGAAAAGGCAAGGGATTCTGCGAATCAAGCAGATTTGATTTTGTATGTGGTAGATTCTTCTAGACCATTGGATGAAAATGATCGATTGATATTGGAATTTATTCAGGAAAAGCTGCAAAAAACAAAAGTTGTTGTGTTATTAAATAAACAGGATTTAGATGTAGTTGTATCCGAGCAGGATATTCAGAATGAATTACAAAAATATGAGATAAAAGATTGTACAGTGCTGGCAATTTCTGCAAAATTGGAGCAGGGAATTCCTTTATTGGAAGATACCTTAAAAGAAATGTTTTATCAGGGAAAGATTTCTTTTAATGACGAGGTGTATATTACCAATATGCGACAAAAGGAAGCCATTGCGGAAGGTTTGGAAAGTTTAAAGCAAGTAAAAGAAAGTATTTTGAATCAAATGCCAGAAGATTTTTATTCAATTGATTTAATGAATGCTTATGAGGTGCTTGGACAGGTAATTGGAGAAACGGTAGAAGAAGATTTGGTCAATAAGATTTTTTCAGAATTTTGTGTAGGAAAATAGAGAAAAGAGGAACAAAACATGATGTACGAATATGAAGCTTATGATGTTTGTGTGGTAGGAGCAGGACATGCGGGGTGTGAGGCAGCACTGGCATGTGCAAGACTTGGATTAAATACCATTATGTTTACGGTTAGTATGGATAGTGTAGCGTTAATGCCTTGTAACCCTAACATAGGTGGTAGTTCGAAAGGACATTTAGTAAGAGAAATTGATGCGTTGGGTGGAGAAATGGGTAAAAATATTGATAAGACCTATATTCAATCCAAAATGCTAAACAAGTCAAAGGGACCTGCGGTATATTCTCTTCGTGCACAGGCAGATAAGCAGGATTATACGAGAGAAATGCGTCGTGTGATTGAAAATACAGAGAATCTTACTTTAAAACAGGCAGAAGTAACAAAACTTCTTGTGGAAGAAGGAAAAATAGCAGGAGTACAGACTTATTCAGGTGCCGTGTATCCTTGTAAAGCGGTTGTGCTTTGTACGGGGGTATATTTGAAGGCTCGTTGTGTATATGGAGAGGTAAGCAATTATACTGGTCCTAATGGATTATCTGCCGCTAATCATTTATCAGACAGCCTAAAGGAGCTTGGTATTGAATTATATCGATTTAAGACAGGAACACCTGCAAGAATTGATAAACGTTCCATTGATTTTAGTAAAATGGCAGAGCAGTTTGGAGACGAAGAGATTGTTCCATTTTCATTTACAAATACAGAAGAGGATATTAAAAAAGAACAGGTATCTTGCTGGCTGACTTATACCAATGAAGATACGCACAAGATTATTCGAGATAATTTAGACCGTTCTCCATTGTATTCCGGAAATATACAGGGAACGGGACCAAGATACTGTCCTTCTATTGAAGATAAAGTTGTACGTTTTGCGGATAAAAACAGACATCAGGTTTTTATTGAACCAGAAGGAAATTATACCAATGAAATGTATATTGGTGGTATGTCCAGTTCCTTGCCAGAGGATGTACAGGTAAAAATGTACCGTTCTGTACCAGGATTGGAGCATGCAAAGATTGTAAGAAATGCGTATGCCATTGAATATGATTGTATCAATCCAATGCAATTAAAACCTTCGTTGGAATTTAAAAAAGTAGAAGGTTTGTTTAGTGGCGGACAGTTCAATGGAAGTTCTGGTTATGAGGAGGCTGCGGCACAGGGATTAGTGGCTGGTATTAATGCAGCTCAAAAATTGTTAGGAAAGGAACCGTTAATATTAGATCGAAGTCAGGCATATATTGGAGTATTGATTGATGACTTGGTTACAAAAGAGACCCATGAACCATATCGTATGATGACCTCCAGAGCAGAATATCGCTTGTTATTACGCCAGGATAATGCAGATGTACGTCTTACTCCGATTGGACATGAAATCGGTTTAATTGCTGAGGAAAGATACACACAGTTTTTGCATAAGCAACAGGCAGTAAAGGAGGAGATTGCTCGTGTAGAAAAGGTCACAGTGGGTGCAAACAAAAAGGTAAATGAATTGCTTGAATCTTACGGTAGCACCCCATTAAATTCTGGAGCTACTTTGGCAGAATTGATTCGTAGACCTGAGTTAAAATATGAATATTTAGAAGCAATTGATAAAAATAGAGAGCCATTGACCAAGGATATTGTAGAGCAGGTCAATATTCAATTAAAATATGCAGGATATATCAAAAGACAATTAAAACAGGTAGAGCAGTTTAAAAAAATGGAGAAAAAGAAGATTCCACAGGACATCGATTATGATGATATTTACAGTTTGCGTTTAGAGGCAAAGCAGAAATTGAATCAAATTCGTCCAGAATCAGTTGGTCAGGCATCACGTATATCTGGAGTTTCTCCAGCAGATATCTCTGTATTGCTCGTTTATTTGGAGCAGTATCATCACAAAGCCAAAGAATCTTAAGGGAAGGAAACGTTTTCAGGCATTGTGACACTTATATAAATAGATGTAGCAGAGAAATTGCTTATCAAATTCAGTAAGAATGGAGGCAAAAATATGTATTCTTTAGATGCATTTAAGGATGGTTTAAAGGAGTTAGAAATTGAATTAACAGAGAAACAGTTTCAACAATTTATTGCATATTATGAGTTGTTAGTTGAAAAGAATAAGGTTATGAATTTAACGGGTATTACAGAGTGGGAAGAAGTTGTACAAAAGCATTTTTTGGATAGCTTGTCACTGGTATATGCGGCAGAAATTGAAGATGGAATGTATGTGTTGGATTTAGGAACAGGTGCTGGTTTTCCGGGGATTCCGCTAAAAATCGCTTTTCCACAGATGAAAATTGTTCTATTGGATTCTCTGAATAAACGTATCAATTTTTTAAAGGAAGTAATTGAAAAATTGGGACTAAAGGGAATTGAGGCATATCATGGTCGTGCAGAGGAATTTGCACAAAAGGGAAAATATAGAGAAGCTTTTGATTTAGTTGTATCTAGAGCTGTAGCAAATTTAGCTACTTTATCAGAATATTGTATTCCGTTTGTTAAAGTAGGAGGAAGTTTTGTTTCTTATAAATCAGGTGATATAGAGGAAGAATTAGATCGGGCAGATCATGCAATTTTAACATTAGGTGGTACATTGGCATCAATAGAGGAGTTTCAATTACCTGATTCTGATATTAAACGAGCTTTAATTGTAATTGACAAGGAAGAAAGTACAAATAAGAAATATCCAAGAGGTGGAGGAAAGCCTTCAAAGGCACCACTATAGAGGAGCTATAACATGATGTTGTGGTCAAAAAGTATTTGACCCCAACATCATGTTATATAGTATTTTTGAAAATTAGTTCTTGACGTTTTATTACATACCAGACTATGATTAAACTAATATGTTTTCAAAAAAGATAAGTGGGAAAAAGAATGAGTGGACAATATAATTATGAGAGCATCATTATAGATAATAAGGCGATTTTAGAATTTCGAGAAAGTGTGGAAAGAGAGATACGTTTCTGTACGGATGCTATGAAAAAAATGGCAGCAAAAATTCAGGAATTACAAATGTTGGATGGATTTGAAGG
>FR899636.1 GCA_000437275.1 Clostridium sp. CAG:411
CGGTTGTTTCCTGTGCATCTTTTAAAAGAGTTAGAAATAGACAATAAAAAAAGTCCCTTCTGACCACTTACTTTATGAGTAATCAGAAGGGACTTTCTGTGTTGTACTTTCTTTATAATAATTCAGCAATATCAAGGATGAGACGTTCTGTTTTTTCCCATCCAAGACATGGATCTGTAATGGATTTTCCATAACAGCCTTCTCCAATTTTCTGATTGCCGTCTTTTAGATAACTTTCGATCATAAATCCCTTTACAAAGGAACGAATATCTTTGGATAAATGACAGCTATGCAATACTTCTTTACAGATTCGGATTTGAGCTAAGTAGTTTTTGTTCGAATTTGCATGATTGGTATCTACGATAACACCTTGATTTTCTAAATCTCTCTTCTGGTATGCTTCATACAAATGTTCCAAATCTTCATAATGATAATTCGAGTAGCACTTTCCGTCCTCTTTCACATATCCTCTTAAAATAGCATGTGCAAAAGGATTACCCGGTGTTTCTACCTCGTATCCACGGTAGGAGATGGTATGTGGAATTTGTGCTGCTAAAATAGAGTTTAACATAACTTCCAAATCTCCACTGGTAGGGTTTTTCATTCCAACTGGAATGCCTACACCGCTTGCAGTTAGTCTGTGTTGCTGATTTTCTACGGAACGAGCACCTACCGCTACATAGGATAGTACATCGGATAGGTAGCTATGATTTTCGGGGTAAAGCATTTCGTCCGCACAAGTAAGCTCAGTCTCTTGTACAGCACGGATATGTAATTCACGAAGGGAAAGTAATCCTTTCAACATATCCGGATCTTCTTCTGGGTCCGGTTGCAATGCAATTCCTTTATAGCCTTCACCAGTTGTTCTTGGTTTATTTGTGTAGATCCGAGGAACTAAAATTAGTTTCTCTTCTACTATTTCTTGTACTTTTTTTAATCTACTGATATATTCTAATACAGCATCTTCACGGTCTGCAGAGCAAGGACCGATAATTAACATCATTTTATCGGATTTTCCGCTTAAAATATCTGCAATAATTTGATCTCGTTGCTCCTTTACTGCTTTCATTCGTTCTGTCATTGGAAATTTTTCCTTTAACTCATTTGGAGAATATAATTTTCTTTTTATATTCATTTGCATATCCATGCTATTCAATCCTTTCAAGTATATTCATTGTCCGCTGCTATTCACGGCCACTTTTTTAAAATTTGTTGATACTGTTCAGAAGGTGCGAACTCATATGTGCAAATTGTACGTGAGAGCTTGCTCGTGAAGTGCAATTTGCACATATGAGTTTATAGCTGGTAACAGCGTCATGAACAAAATGACCAGCCAAAGTATATATTTTTAGTCACTATGTATATTCTGGCATTTTGTGAATGGAACGAACCTTCTGAATAGTTACAATTTGTTGATACTTCATTATACATACTGCGGATATACTTGTCAAACCAATTAAAAGTAAGAAAGTAGAAAATACGGTAACGGTGTATGGTTTAGTTTGGGATTAAAATGCCAGAATAAACAAATTGACGAAAAAGATTCTTTTTGGATGGCGATTACAAAATATTTGATATTAAGCGTTTAAATGTGATACAATAGACAAGTCTGTTTAATGGCAGATAAATACATAAATATGATCTCTCGGAATCTTGAGAGAG
>FR899637.1 GCA_000437275.1 Clostridium sp. CAG:411
GGCTGAAGATTCCGAGAGATTATTTTCTTTGTGCGGAGGAGCAAGAAGGAGAAATGTCTCAGCTATTTTTGAATCAGTTTTTAGTGCATCGGGGATTTGTATATTACGAATTGCAAAATATGGACAGTGGGAAGTACGAAATCATAAAAAGACAGTTAAAGAAAGGTGCGAAAGAAAAGGTAATCTATACTTGCAAAGAAGATAGTAGCATGGTGGAAAGTTTGCAGGCTTCTGGAAATTATTTATATTTTACGGTATCTCATTTATTTGAGGAAAAGTATCTACAAGATATTTGTGCCTATCACATTGGAAAAGGTAAAACAGATGTATTACAAAAGCAAATTTCTATTGCAGGAGGGATTACTGCGTATGATGAAACTGTCTATTATCCAAGTGAAGGTGTGTTGCATTGTATTGGAAAGGATGGAAAAAAGAAACAGGTAATGAAATTGCCGGAAGATGGGAAAATGACAGTATATGTAAATGCTAAATATATTTCCCTAGATAATATCAATAAACTTAATTTGGATGAAAAGACGAAACAAGAGGATCGATACAAAAAGCGCTGTATTTATTTATATGACAAAGAGAGCGGCAAATTGCTTACAACATTTAAGACAAAAATTCGGATGTTTTTTATTTAGGCTATTCGCATCTTATCTTAGGTGGGGACAGTGGAGAGGAGTTTCAGTTGCTTTCAGTGGAACAACTTCAGGAAAAGAATCCAGATTGGAAGTCATTACAATTAAGAGAAGAGTAAGGAGATTGGAGCATTGGAATGCAAAAGAATAATTTCGGAGAAAAAGATATGGCTGCTTGTTTTGGTTTTGTTTGTGATCAATCTATTACTTTTTGCAAGTTTACAGATGGAACATTCTAAGATTGGTAATATATGGAGTTATAAAAGTGCAAAATATAAACTGGAAAAGATGACTGATGCTGAAAAGGAAAAAACGAAAAAGCAACAATTTTTACAGATAGCACTCTATCAGCAAAAAGCAAAGGATTATCGCAAGGACTATACCAAAAAGATAGAGCGCATTCGGGCGGATGCGGATTCTATGCAAGGCATTTCTATATTTCAGAAAAGACATTCATTTGCACAAAAAAATATGGAAAAAACAGTGCGGGATTTTCAAAATGTGAAAACAATTGCATTGGAAGAAGGAGAGGACTTGGGAATTGAAGGCGTGACACAGTACTGGTATTGGACGGTTGCCGTATTAATCTTTGGATTTGTTTTGGTAAGCAAGCTTAATTTACGGGAACAGACCAGCTTATCCTATGTGATCCGATCTTCTTATGCAGGTAGGGAAAAGTTATGTTGGAAACAGCTTCGGTTATTGTTTGGAAGTACGGTGATGTTTGGAAGCCTGCTATGGATTTCACTGCTTATTTTTTCCTGTGTGTTATATGGTTTTGATGTAAATTGGAATAGGTCATTACAGTCTATTCCGCTATTTGCAAATGTGACGTTTCATTGCAGAATATGGCAGGGATTGCTTTTACAAGGTGCGATTGGAATTTTAGGTGCTTTGGTAGGTATACTTGTTATGTATGTTTTGGTCTTGGTCCTAAACCACCGTCAGATCATTTATGCAAGTATGGCGTTTCTTTATGGAGTCGGCTATTTTTTCAGTAAAGCATTTGTGAATGGAAAAAAAGGAGAAGTGCTAGGCTTGTGTAATTTCTACACATTCTTAAAACCGGGACAAATCCTTACAGAGTATCATAATTATAATTGGTTTGGAATACCTTTGGGAACGCTGAAAGTATTTTTGATGGTTGCAATTGGTATGATTCTGTTTAGTAGTATTGTCAGTATTTTATTAAGTAAATTTTGCTATTTGAGTCAAAAAAAGAGTTCCTTTGTGTTACCAATATCCTTGGAGTGGCAGGGGAAATCGATTTTAGGGTTAGAGGTAAAGCAGTTATTATGGGACCGAAAAGGGATTTGGCTTCTTATGTTTTCTATGTTGGTTATGCGTTTCCTTTCGGTACAGGCACCTGTTAGTTATAATGGGGAACAGCGTGCATTAAACGCATTCTATAGGGAGTATGGTGGTGTGATGGATGATCGTTTTTATGCACGGTTAGACGAAATGCAAACAACATATGTTCAATTGCAAAACCAAAGCAAGCAGAATGAAGAAGGGAATAAGGCTGGAAAGATAGGGAAAGAAAAGTATCAGGCAAAAGTATATGAACTGCAAAAGAAAATGGAAGCGTATGGAATTGTGGAACCTATAGAGAAAAAAGTAAAAAGATTAGAGAAATTACAACAATGCGGGAAAAAGGTTTCTTTTGTAGAAGAACGAGGTTATGAGCATTTGAAAAATAAGACTGGAAAAAGAAAATGGGAAACACCAATCTTTTTATTACTTGTTTTTGCATTGCAGTTAGGGATGATATCTGATTTGAAAAATAAAAGTTGGCGCCAATCCCTGCGGGCTACATATAAAGGAAGAAATTATGTGTTTTGGAAAAAAGGAATCCTGCTTTTTATGGTTAGTTTCGTGTTTTGTCTGTTGCTTTATGCAGTTGATGTATACAGTATTAATCAGGTCTACCCGTTGCAACAATGGAATGCACCAATCGCCAGTTTGCAACTGGGAAAAAATGTATGGATAAATGTATCCATTGGATGTTATTTTCTAACATATTATATGGTAAGAGCGTGCTTGTATGCTTTACTAGGATTGAGCATTTATTTGGTGCAATATAAAAAGAGGGTACAAAAAAATTAAGTCAGGAGAACGAGAACAATGGAACTAAAACTGGAACATGTAACAAAGCAGTATAAAGATAAAATAGCGTTGGATGATTTCTCTATTACATTAACACCGGGAATTTATGGTATTTTGGGTGAAAATGGTGCAGGAAAAAGTACCTTAATGAATTTGATCACAGATAATAGCAAACGTACAAGTGGAAATATTTTGTTGGATGGCAAGGAAATATTGCACATGGGTGCAGAATATCGTAGACACATTGGTTATATGCCACAACAACAGGGTGAGTATCCAAATTTTTCTGCGTTATCTTTTCTTCTATATATGGCGGAAGCTAAGGGGATAAAGAAAAAGCAGGCACGAAAAGAAGCGGAAGAATTGTTGGAGCTAGTCAATTTGGATGATGTAAAAAAGAAAAAAGTAAATACCTTTTCAGGTGGAATGAAGCAAAGAGTTATGTTGGCACAGGCACTTTTAGGAGGTCCAGATATATTATTGCTGGATGAGCCTACGGCAGGATTAGATCCGAAGGAGCGAATCCGTATTCGAAATTTAATTTTAAAGCTGTCAAAGCAAAAGATTATATTACTTGCCACCCATGTAGTCAGTGATATTGCATGTATTGCAGATAAGGTGTTGCTTTTAAAACAGGGAAAGCTATTGCGTGTAGATACGCCAAATGCATTAATCCAGTCTATGGAACATAAGGTTTGGGAATGTAAATGTCCGAAAGAGCAGATTGAGGAAATGCAGATAAGGTATCCATATGGAAATCTAGAACAGAGAAAGGATGGGGTATATATGCGCATCATATCAGAACAGAAAGAAGATAGCTTTACGTTGGAAGCAACACATATGGATTTGGAGGATGTGTATCTTTATTATTGTGCAGATGCAAAAGGATAAGTTTGGTGACTTTTGCTTCGACATGGTGACATCTATTGATTTTCTTATTATATTTGTTCTGAAAATTGTCGCAAGTCAATGAGGTATGCCTTTAATGTTTTTGAATCTAAGCGTTTTTGTGTCTTGCTTTTATTTTGCAATGGGTGGAACTGAGAAAAAAGATAGAATTGTAAAAAGATAAGTCGTATAGAGCATCTTGTCTCCAATTGTATTGCTCCTATTAGATTGGTGTGTTACAACTATAGTTTACCACAACAATATATCCTAAAAGTATACTCTTTTGAGTACATCAATTAGACAAAATGTAGAAAATTAAAAAAAATAAAAAAATATCGTCATATGTCGTAAAAAAATGGTAATATAATATAGTATTTTCGTAAAAAAGGAAATGTTTTGCAAAGTATGGAAAATTATGAAAGAGAAGGAAATGAAAAGGAGAGATTTTTATGACAAAAAACAAAAGAGTAACGAAAAGGATTGGTTGTTGTTTGCTGGCAGGGGTTGTTGCTGCATCGACAGTTATGCCGTTTAGCCCTAGTATGGAGGCAAATGCTTTTAGTACGATTACAGTAGATAGGGGGAATATAGTAGTTTCAAGACCATATTTTTTAGGATTGCAAGATTTGTATGAATGGTGTAGTTTTATTGATAAGAAAATAAATAAGACGCCAGATTCTGTTTATAATCATGCTGTTTATGATGCAACTTTATTGTATAGTAATACGTTGATTGCAACTGACAAAAATGGAAATGACTGGTATGGAGATTGCGTAATTTTTACTTTTGGTGGGCCTCATAATATCCATGGGAATACAGGTAATATGCCTGTTTTTGTAAATGTAAGGTGCGAGAAGAATCCTACAGGAGTGACTGAGGGAACAATGCCAAAAGGCGCCGATGTGGAGTACAATGGAAAGACCATATTTGCACCAGCAGTAGAAATTGGTACAAATGCTTTGGGAACAACGGCCATTAAAAAACTTTATGTGCCGGAAACTTATAAGCTTATTGCTGATGCGGCTTTTAAAGAGAGAGATACTTTAGAAAAAGTTACATTTTTAAATGAAGATGGGAAAACTGAAAACCATGGTTCTAACTTAAGGGAAATCGGTGATGAATCTTTTGCTGGTTGTTCTAGTTTAAAAGATGCTATTGTGCCGATTCAACTACTTGAAATTGAGGATAGTCGGTTAAATAGTAATTATTATATAAATGAGTATAGAGCTATGGGAAAGGGGGTATTCAAAGATTGTAAAGCTTTAAAAAATATTACGATTAATGCTGAGGACAAAAATATAGTTATACCAGCCTCTTTATTTGCTGATTGCGAAAATATTAGTAATATTAATATTAGGGCGAAAAATGCAATTATTTGTGATAGTGCGTTTGCTGGTGCAGGAGCAAATAATTTAAAAAACTTTACATTGGATTGTGATGCGAAGATTGGAAGTTATGTGTTTAGTAATAATGGAGCATTGGAGCATGTAATATTTAATGGACAGGTAGATTTTGAAGAAATAGATTCTGATTCAAAGTATGTTGCAAGTAAAGCTGTGTTTTATAAATCGTTTTTACATAAAAGTGATAAAGATACAGCAGTGGAATTTAACGGAAATGTAGAGGTTAAGTTGCCTGAAAGTTGTTTCAGTTCAACAGGATATTTGAATAAAATTGTATATGGAAATAAAGTGGAGCAAATTGAAGTCGGTGCATATGCTTTTGAAAATACGGGTATTACAGATTTAAAATTTACAGGAAAGAATGTTTCCATTAATGAAAATGGTCTTGCAGGACTGGCCAATACAAAAAGTGTTGCCTTTGAAAATACAAATAGGACTTCATTTTGTGCAAATGCTTTTGGTAAGACAGATGCGCAGAAGACTATAACGTCAGCAGTTAGTAAGCTTAGTATAAACTCTAAAATAGTCAGTCTTTGTTCCTTTGAAACAATCCAAAAGGGGGCCAGTTTGGTATTAGGAAATAATGTATTAAAATTTTCTTGGGGAAATGAAAATAATGGATGCAAGATAGGCGGTATTAGTAACGTATATGTTACTAATAAAGATACAGAACTTTATGGCTATGAATGTATACCGAATGAAGAGTATAACTTTTATGGTTATGCAGGAACAAGGTATCA
>FR899638.1 GCA_000437275.1 Clostridium sp. CAG:411
GGCTTCCCCTATCGCTTCCAACAAAACAAATGCATCTCAGAAAATAGATTTTGATACTATCTGAGGTTTCTTCATAACTTTTTACAACATTGCAACTCTACTAGATAATCATACCCTTCATACATTTTTTAAGCATTAAATATATCCTTTTATCTTTAGCCTTCCTATCAACTTAAATAATTCATCATGCTATGTCATGAATTATTTGAGTTTATTTACTCCATATAATGCTTCCATCATCCAATTGGATTAATATTGGTTCGTTTTCCACAGATATTTCAACTAATCCACCTATATAACATTCCTTATTTTTTAAATTATTAAGAATATTTTCAACTCTAAAAGCACACGCATAAAACTCCTTATATCCATCATCTTCTTCCTCTAAACCATTATCACTTTCATAGATTGTATCAATTTTCCCTTCCAGCACTAATTGACCATTATCCCATTCCACCCTTAAATATGTACCATTTGCATATTTACTTATTATTTTCATCATTTCATCCATAATAAAATTATCTCCTAATTTGGTCTAGCAGGCACTATATGTGCCCCCTTCTTTCCATAGTGAATTATACCAATTGTTGTTTCTTTCACAATTCCAGTATTGGGATCTACATATTGTCCTATGACTTTTCCAAAATCTACTCTTTCTTTATTTATTCCAATAAATGATCCCATACCAGCTATAATGGTATCATAATTTAAGACAC
>FR899639.1:0-4880 GCA_000437275.1 Clostridium sp. CAG:411
CAATGAATACTTGACACAAACGCAAGTGCGGTTTCTCTTGTATGAAAAGAGAAGGAATGCTATACTATAGTAAACAGTAAGGTATGTAAGCCACTGTTACAAATAAAATGATGGAGGAAATAGTATGTACGCATTTGACGAAGTAAAGAATTATGATCCAGAAATTGCAAAGGCAATTGAACAGGAAACACAGAGACAGAATGACCATATTGAATTGATTGCGTCTGAAAATTTTGTTAGTAAGGCTGTTATGTCCGCTATGGGAAGCACCTTGACAAACAAATATGCAGAAGGGTATCCGGGAAAGAGATACTATGGTGGTTGTGAATATGTAGATGTTGTGGAAGATTTAGCAAGAGATCGTGCTATGAAATTATTTGGATGCACCTATGCAAATGTTCAGCCACATTCTGGTGCACAGGCAAATATGGCAGTATTTTTCTGCCTTTTAAAACCAGGTGATACTATTATGGGAATGAATCTGGATCACGGTGGACATTTGACACATGGAAGCCCTGTCAATATGTCAGGAAGCTATTTCAATGTAGTTCCATATGGTGTAAATGATGAAGGATTCATTGATTATGATGAATTTGAAAGAAAAGCATTAGAATGCAAACCAAAGTTAATTGTAGCTGGAGCCAGCGCATATGCAAGAAAGATTGATTTCAAGCGTTTCCGTGAAGTTGCAGATAAAGTGGGCGCATTTTTAATGGTGGATATGGCGCATATCGCAGGTCTTGTGGCAGCAGGATTGCACGAAAGCCCAATTCCTTATGCACATGTAACAACAACTACTACACATAAGACACTTCGTGGACCAAGAGGTGGTATGATTTTATCCAGCAAGGAATTTGCAGAGGAACATAAATTAAACAAGGCAGTATTCCCAGGAATCCAGGGTGGTCCTTTGATGCATGTAATCGCAGCAAAAGCAGTATGCTTGAAAGAAGCATTACAGCCAGAATTTAAAACATATGCTCAGAATATCATCGACAATGCGCAGGCATTGGCAAATGGATTGATGAAACGTGGATTTAATATTGTATCTGGCGGAACAGATAACCACTTAATGCTTGTTGATTTAAGAAGCAAAGGTGTAACTGGTAAGGAAGCAGAGAAATTATTGGATGCAGCAAACATTACATGCAATAAGAACACAATTCCAAATGATCCAGAGAAACCATTTGTAACCAGTGGAATCCGTCTTGGAACAGCAGCCGTTACTTCCAGAGGAATGAATACAGCAGATATGGATGTGATTGCAGAAGCAATTGCAATGGTTATTGAGAATGTAGATGCCAATAAGGAAAAAGCAATGGCAATGATTAAAGAATTAACAGATAAGCATCCGTTATATTAATTAAGGAGTTATTAGAATGAAAAAAGTATTCTTGTTTATAATGATGTTTTCTTTAATTTTAGCAGGTACATGGAATAATCTATTGATACCAGAATATAATACTGCTAACGCCAGTTGGCTTATTCCAACAACTACTTGGAAAGCAGAATATGAAGATTATGGTTTGTCTTATTATATGTGGACACATGAAGGAACATATTTTTGTTCGGGGAAAATTAATGGTGAACCAGGATATTATGTTAAAACAGTCAGAGTAAATAATACTAGAGCAAAAATTTGTTTTACAGTGTGGGAAATGCAAGCTGATTGTTGTGACGATGGAAATGATAGTTGTAAATATAATTATCCGTCAGCATATATTAAAGTTCTTGCAGGAAACTCAGGTGCAGATATTAAGGCAAAGGGAAGAAATCCTGTTATTAGTGTAAAAGAAGGTAGGAAAGTTGCTGATTTAATTACGAAGGTTCACTATTCTTCGTCAATAAAAAAAGGTTCTGCTGAGGCTATAATAAAGACTGCTGTGGGTATTTCTGATTGGTATTCTGCATCGGCAGCTGCATTATCGGCTATGGATACAGCGGTAAGTAATAATTTTAAATCAAGTTATACTGCTAAGGGGTATGCAGCACAATATAACAAGGGGAAAACTTATTCTAAAGCAGCTTCTATTGGCTTAAATTCTACGGGTGTATTAACATATGCTGGTCATCAGTTGATGCTTGAAATAACAACAAAGTTACCAGAAAAAAAGTATTTACCTAAAGTATATAAGAGGGCAAAAACGAATGCTTCTAGACCAATGACATTTAAGTTTAATTTTAAAGTAGGAGATAAAATAGTTTCAAAATCTATAAAAATGAAATACAAATAAGTCGTGTATCCCATCTAATCAGCAGTATTATGGGTTACATAGGATTTGTGTACATCAATTAGCATATGTTTTTAACGAGGTGAGGTTCATAACTTATTTGGTAAAGTAGTTAGATTCAACTAAGTTTATTAAAAAAAGTTGTTGACAAATTGTTTCACATGCATATAATAATAATTGTAAACGACGAAGGCGTCTTGAACAAATAGTTCAAGGCGCTATTTTTTTTGCAACATGTACAAAAAGTGTGCATAGTGAAAAAATGAGAAATTCGCAAACCGTATTTCTCACCGATTTTATATTGTTTAAATGCATAAAAAAAACAATATAAAATTCGGAACATAAAATCTGCAGTTTTTATTTATTAGTTTACACAGAAGCAGGCCACTTCTGAACAGAGAACATATAGGATGCGAACGGTAAATATAAGAAGTTCATGCCGCTTCGTGAAGAGTATTCGTGTACATAAGAAAATTTTTGTATAAAAGAATACAGAAATTGGTAGGAGGGTCAAATTATGGATATAGATAGCATTTTAAAAACGGTAGATAGTGAGATGTTTGGTATCTGGTTTTTGATAGGTGCAGCATTGGTATTCTGGATGCAGGCTGGATTTGCCATGGTGGAAACGGGTTTCACCAGAGCAAAAAATGCTGGTAACATTATTATGAAAAACCTGATGGATTTTTGTATCGGTACAGTCGTATTTATTATTATTGGTTCCAGTTTATTACTTGGAGAAGATATGTTAGGTTTTATAGGAAAGCCTGGATTTGATTTATTAACCGCTTATGATGGATTTAATTTTTCAAGTTTTGTATTTAACTTAGTATTTTGTGCCACAACTGCTACCATCGTTTCCGGTGCCATGGCAGAAAGAACAAAGTTCCTTTCTTATTGTGTATATTCAGCAGTGATTTCTGGATTGGTTTATCCGATTGAAGCACACTGGATTTGGGCACCTGACGGAAATGGTTGGTTAGCACAGAGAGGTTTCCACGATTTTGCTGGTTCTTGTGCCATTCATATGGTAGGTGGTATTGCAGCATTAGTAGGAGCCCAAATTTTAGGACCACGTATTGGTAAGTTTGAGAGAGATAAAAACGGAAAAGTAACAAAGGTAAATGCATTTCCTGGACATAATATTCCACTTGGAGCACTTGGTGTATTTATTCTTTGGTTTGGATGGTATGGATTTAATGGAGCTGCCGCAACAAGTATTGCACAGTTAGGTTCCATCTTTTTAACAACAACAGTAGCACCAGCAGTAGCAACCGTAGTATGTATGATATTTACTTGGGTTAAATATGGCAAGCCAGATGTATCTATGTGTTTAAATGCATCGTTGGCAGGTTTGGTTGCCATTACAGCATCTTGTGATGTAACAGATTGTGTTGGCGCAATTGTAATTGGAGCTGTAGCAGGTTTATTGGTAGTATTTGGTGTATGGTTATTAGATTACAAGCTTCATATTGATGACCCAGTTGGAGCTGTAGCAGTACATATGATGAATGGTATCTGGGGAACAATCGCAGTTGGTTTATTTGCTACCTCTAGTGCACCAGGATGTCAGGATTTGCTTGACAGTGGTAGTTTGGCTGGCGAAGGTTTATTCTATGGCGGTGGATTTACACAGCTTGGAACACAGTTACTTGGCTTTGTAACAGTAGGTGCATGGGCAGCTATTTGTATGACAGTAGTATTTTCTATTATTAAAGCAACTATTGGACTTCGTGCATCAAAGGAAGAAGAAATTCTTGGTTTGGATATGACAGAGCATGGACTTGCAACAAGTTATGCAGGATTTGAAACATCTGCTTCTGAATTAGAGATTAACTATGATGATGTGGTTTCTATGGGAACAGAAAGCATGGAAACAGCAGTACCAGCTATGGTACAGACTTCCGATTTACCAGAGGAAAAGAAGATTACAAAGGTAGATATTATTGTAAAGCAAGAAAAGTTCGAGAAGTTAAAGAAGGCAATGAACCAGATTGGAGTTTCTGGTATGACCGTAACACAGGTATTAGGTTGTGGTACACAAAAGGGTGCACCAGAATATTATCGTGGTGTTCCAATCGAAATGCAGTTATTGCCTAAGGTTCAGGTAGAGATGGTAGTTTCGAAGGTTCCTGTAACAGATGTCATTGAAACTGCTAGAAAAGTACTTTACACAGGCCACATTGGAGATGGTAAGATATTTGTTTATGATGTAGAAAATGTTGTAAAGGTTCGTACTGGTGAGCAGGGATACGATGCATTACAGGGAGAAAATTAAAATTTGACGAGTTCAGATTTTAACACAATCAAGAAAGTCCCCCACTTCTATCGCGTAGAGTAATAAGTGGTGGGCGGGGATCAGCTTGAATGTTACAAAATTGTTCTTAGACAGGAATGTCGTAAGACAAAAACATTAGGCATGGAATGTTTACTCTCCTGTATAAGATAGATAGGCTGTAAAAGCCGCAAAAGAAGACGCTATGGCATGGGGCGTCTCTTTTTGTTATTGATCAGAGGGTGCGCCTATTGTATAGATTTATTTTTTGTGAATCATACCCCTTGTAACAATGAAAAAAAGCAAGTACAATAAAGATAGTATCTGGTAGCGAGGGTTTTGTTATGCTACGAGTACAAGAAAAATGCAGGAGG
>FR899639.1:4922-5164 GCA_000437275.1 Clostridium sp. CAG:411
AGACGCTAAGATGATAGACGTAAAAATTGATGTTACAAAAATTGTAAAATATGTGTGCATTACAGGAGCTGCAATTGTAGGAATTATATTTGGAAGTAAGTGTATTAGAAGTTTTAGTAAGACAGGAAAAGGGGAATAAAGATAGCTTAGGAGAGATTAAGGAAGATAAAAAACTTACAGAAAGCTTACGCAAACATTTATGAGAAAAGAAAGTATTTTTTATACATTTGATATGTAAAATA
>FR899640.1 GCA_000437275.1 Clostridium sp. CAG:411
GATGTACGGTGGAGTAGAGGTGAGAGGGGTACATATTCAGGAAAAGTCTGGGATTACTCTAAACAGTTTGATGGTGAATTATCTAATTTTAATGCTGGATATGAGGTAAAAAATGTTATTGAAGAAGACTTGTATTTAGTTCAGTTTCACTCTAATGCTGAAGTGGGTAGTGGAAGAAGTTTGAAATATTGGACTACTTTTGATGAAGCAAATGGAATTAGTACAGTAAATGAATATATGAATAAAATGGCGTTATTAAGTAACTGGGGAGCAAGGGACAATGTATCTATTGCAAAAATACAAGCAGGAACGAAGATTAAATACGCAATTGGAACTGCAAAGGAACAAGTTGGAGCAATAGAATCAAGACCTGGTGGGGGATTACAGATACTATTTACACAATTTGATGATGGGTGGATTTTGGATACAAGACCATTGCCATAGAAAGAAGGAAATATGAATAAATATGACATATTAGAAGAAAAACTAATTGCTATAAATGCATATATTGATACTATGCACTTAGAAAATAATGCTACAATGGAATATTTGAAGCAATATAAGGATTATGTAAACAAATTAATTATTGCTATTCAAAATAGAACAATAAGAAATTCGAATGGTGCTATGATGGGACTTATTAGAGGTATTTCAGATTATGATGAACTCTGTGCAGATGATGCTTTTTGGCGGTTAGTAACAGATGCTGACAATTATTATTGTAATGAGTGTCAGTTATTTTAATTAAGGTTGAACATTTATAATGTGTAGCTGGAGTGTATCTGGATAAAATTAGCCAGCATAGGCGGACTGTTTGCAATGCCAGGAGAAAAAAAGATGCCAGGGTAAGGAGAGCGGGAAAGATTGCGAATATCATTGAGAAAATTAAAAATATCAAAATAATAAAATTATTGAGGTTGTAGAATAGGCAGGAAAAATATGAAAAATCAGGAATTTGTTTTTGACAGAGAAAAATTGGAGACACATATTGAAGAATATTCAGATGAATATTATTTTGTATATGTAGAGTACGAAGGGCGAAATCTTATAAGTGGAATGATTCTATGCGAGTTTTGCGAAGATTGTGAATGGTGGGATTTTAAAGTAAAGGAATTTCAAAAAAATGGTGTAGATGGTTGGCTATTTAGTAGGGAAGAAAAAAAGATAGCTATTAGAGCTCATATTATAGGATTTATATATGAATATAATTTTATTTGTAATAGTAAGTAGAAGAAGAACAGAATAAATTTGCATTGCCCAATACACCTAAATATATATGTGATGTTAATTTGGAAGCAGGAACACGATTGAGAACT
>FR899641.1 GCA_000437275.1 Clostridium sp. CAG:411
GCAGAAAGGCGGATTATAATTATGGATATGTTTGAAAAAGCAACGAAAGTAGCAAAAGAAATGGGAGATACGGTAATTAACTCTGCAAAAAGTATTGGTGGAAACTTGTATAACACAACAAAGGAACAAAGCGAGATGGCAAGTTTAAACGTTCAAAAATCATTGATTGAAAAGCGTATGACAGAATATTATGCAGAAATCGGGAAACGCTATGTAGAGTATATGGAAAATTGTGAAGGTGGCGAAGTGTTCCAAGTGAATGATATACTGGAAAAGATGCAGCCGGATTTGAAAAAGCTTTCTGAAGTAAAAGAGCAGATTGCAGAAAAAGAATTTGCAATCAAGGAAGGAAATGAGCAAAAGGCTCGTAGAAGAGCGCAGGAAACCTTTGATAAGGAAAAAGAAACCTTAGATAAAGCTTTAAATATGGAGATTTTGTCAGAGGAAGAGTACGAAGAAAAGCTTGCATTGGCAAAAAATAAATTGGAGCATTATGATTTGTTGCGAAAGGTAGATATGCAGCTTTCCATGGGAATCATTACAAAGAGTGAGTATGACGAAAAAGTAAAAAATATTTTAAATTAAAGAAGGGTCCTTTCTCCTTTGGTAGAAAGGACTTTTCCTATTATTAATATGGATAAGGGTAAAATTTGTTTTATTGGTTTGTAGGAGGAAAAATTAAAATGAGAAAGGCGTATACATTGATAACAGGTGCATCCGAGGGCATTGGAAAAGAATTAGCAGAGCTTTTTGCAAAAGATGGACATAATTTGATTTTAGTCGCTCGAAACGAAAAAAAACTATTAGGTGTTAAGAAAAAACTGGAAAAACGTTATGGTATCGGGGTAGTAGTGATTGTATTAGATTTGTCAAAACAGAATGCAGCAGAGAAGTTGCATGCATATACAACGCAAAAACAGTATGTGGTGGATTATTTGGTAAATAATGCAGGTTTTGGTGACTGGGGTGAATTTCTGGAAGCAGATTGGGAACGTCAAAATGAGATGGTGCAAGTGAATCTTTTTGCACTGATGCGATTGACTTATTTATATGGAAGAGATATGAAAAAGCAAAAGAAGGGACGTATTTTAAATGTGGCCTCTGCGGCAGCTTTTTGTGCGGGACCATATATGTCGGTTTATTATGCCTCCAAAGCCTTTGTGTTAAGTTTTTCGCAGGCAATCCATGAAGAAGCAAAAAAATATGGAGTAAGTGTCACTGCGTTGTGTCCTGGTCCAACAAAGACAGGCTTTGAAACAACAGCTCAGTTGAAAAATTCTAAGATGTTTACGCTGCTGCCAGTAGAATCCGCGAAAGCCGTTGCAAAATGTGGGTATAAAGCGATGCGAAAAGGACAACCATTGGCATATTCTGGTTTGGTAACGAAATATGGAAATGTGGCGTCCTGCATTGTGAGTAAACGCATTGCCAGAAAGGTTGCAAAGCAAATCAATGGAAAGCCTAAAAGAGTATAAATAGAACGTGTGTTTGCTAAAAGCGAAAAAGTATGCTATACTCTAGTTGTTTCTTTTGCAGAGAAAGAATAAGCTTGATGAGGATATTTTGAATGTAGGGAGTGATCGTTTTGGCAGGGCAGGAGAGGACGTATATAGCGATTGATTTAAAATCTTTTTATGCTTCGGTAGAATGTATAGAGCGTAATCTGGACCCATTGCGGACAAATCTGGTAGTGGCAGATTTAAGTCGGACAGAAAAGACCATTTGCTTGGCAGTTTCACCAAGTTTGAAAAAATATGGAATTTCAGGCAGAGCAAGATTATTTGAAGTTGTACAGAAAGTAAAAGAAGTCAATTGTGAGAGAATGCAGCAGGCAGCAGGACGAAGGTTTTTGGGAAAATCATATGATGACAAAGCGTTGAAGGCATGTAGCGAATTAGCACTGGATTATATTGTTGCACCACCAAGAATGGCACATTATATTCAATATAGTACCAGGATTTATGACATCTATTTAAACTACATTGCACCAGAGGATATTCATGTGTATTCGATTGATGAAGTATTTATGGACGTAACGGAGTATTTAAGCACGTATAAACTTACGGCTTATGAACTGGCAGAAAAGATGATACAGGATGTATTGCAGCAGACAGGAATTACAGCTACAGCAGGCATAGGAACCAATCTATATCTAAGTAAAGTTGCTATGGACATTGTAGCAAAGCATATTACACCAAATAAGAATGGAGTGCGGATTGCACAGTTGGATGAGGAAAACTATCGGAGATATCTTTGGACACATCAGCCGATTACGGATTTTTGGCGAGTGGGAAGGGGATATGCAAAACGTCTCGCTGAAAAAGGAATCTATACCATGGGGGATGTAGCGCGGTGTTCCATTGGAAAGCCAAAAGATTTTTACAATGAAGAACTATTATATAAAATATTTGGTATCAATGCAGAATTGTTAATTGATCATGCTTGGGGTTGGGAACCCTGTACGCTGGCGGATGTCAAAGCATATAAACCAGATTCCAACAGTATTAGTATGGGACAGGTGCTACAATGTCCATACGACTTTTCAAAGGCAAGACTGGTTGTAAAGGAAATGGTTGACTTGCTTGCATTGGATTTATTAGATAAAAAAGTGATAACAAAACAGTTGGTACTTACGATTGGATATGATAAAGAGAATCTTACCGATAAAAAGAAAACGTATAAGGGAGAATTGTCTACAGACTACTATGGAAGGAAAATACCAAAACATGCACATGGAACGGTAAATATAAAACAGTATACTTCTTCGACCCATTTACTTACGGAGGCAGTGATTGGTTTATATGATGAAATTGTAAATCCGTCTCTATGGATAAGAAGGATCAACATTGTAGCAAATAATTTGCGGGAAGAGAATACATTGCAGGAGGAAGAATCCTATGAACAGATGGACTTATTTACCGATTATGCAGCATTAGAACAAAAAAGAAAAACAGAAGAGGCAGAACGAAAACGGGAAAGAAAAATGCAACAGACCATGTTGGAGGTAAAGAAAAAATTTGGAAAAAATGCAATTATCAAAGGGATGAATTTAGAGGAAGGAGCAACCACGATACAACGAAATAAACAGATTGGAGGGCATAAGGCATGACAAAAAAGCAGCGGAATTTTGCACAATATGAAGATATGCTCTTTCTTTCACATCCCGTTTCCAAGGTACATCCACCTATGGCAATGAAAGAGAGGGCGGCACAATTTGCCCCATTTGCGGCACTTACGGGTCATAATGCAGCAATTGCAGAGACTGCCAGACTAACCCAAAGTCCTATGGAAATTGTGGAGGAACAGAAACAGGAGTTGAATAGAAAACTGCAAGTATTAAAGGAAAGACCAAATTCAAAAGTATCGGTGTATTATTTTAAAGAAGATGAAAAAAAGGCAGGTGGAATGTATAACCTGGCAGAAGGAAGCATTAGAAAGATAAATATTCAAGAGAAACGCATTTATATGGAAAGTGGACTGAAAATAGAAATGGAGAATATAGTGGACATTCAAGAAGCTGTATTTGCAGAATATGAGTCAGATTTATAAAGTAGAAAAAATAAAATTAAAAAAATGTAGCTTTTTTGAAATGCAGGTTGTATTCATAATGAAAGTGGAAGATAGATTGCAGCAAAAGCGGAAAAATTTTGTTGCAGGCTTACAAGAAATTGTAAGTGTAAAGAGAGAGACAGTGATGAGAATATCGCGGCTCTCTCTTTTTTAT
>FR899642.1 GCA_000437275.1 Clostridium sp. CAG:411
TCCTCTACTTATTTGTTTCAAACTTTCACCTCCAAAACTAATATACAATCCTAAAATAATCCAAATATGCTTTATATCTATCCTGTGCTGCCAAACAAGTATCCAATAGATATCCCTTTTCTAAATCCCATTCCTTTAATCCACGATAATAAAACATCTTTAAACTATCTTCCACAATAAATGGAACAATATTATATTTCAGACACTCTTTAAACATAAGCAATCTACCAACACGACCGTTACCATCCTGAAATGGATGGATTCTTTCAAACTTCACATGAAACTTTAAAATATCCTCGAAACTCTTCTCTTCTTTTGCATTATACTCTTTCAATAGCAATTTCATCTTACCAGCAACCTCTTCTGGTAATGCTGTATGCATTCCTCCCACTTCATTTGGCATTTTTTTATAGTCCCCCACAGCAAACCAGTCTTTTCTAGAATCACTCGTCCCATTTTTCAAAAGCATATGAAGTTCCTTAATAAACTTTTCGGTCAATGTATATTTTGCATGGTCAATGATAGTATCTATACAACGAAAATGATTTACTGTTTCAATCACGTCATCCACACTAAGAACTTCATTCTCTACACCAATTGTATTGGTTTCAAAAATGTATCTAGTCTGGTCATGGGTCAGACGACTTCCTTCCATATGATTAGAATTGTAGGTTAATTCGATTTGTGTTTTATGATAAATGCCTCCTGCATACTTATTTGCTTTTTCTTCCTGTAAAATCTCCAACAATGTTTTAGAATGTTCCTTTTTCTTGTTTATACGCTCTGGCTTTTCTACCTGTTCTGGAATATTCCAAGTCTTTCCACTAAGAAATGCACCTGGAATACGATTATGCGCACAATAATTTCTCACACTACGTTCCGATATATCCCATTTTTTAGCTATTTCAGCCACAGAAAGGTATCGCATTTACTCTCCTCCATTCATCTCAAAATATTTTTTACCTTTATGATATAGTATACCACACTATCGGCAAATAAATTTGCAAAAATCTATTTTATATATTTTTTTTGCCGATAGCAAAATGAACAAATACACGAGCTCCTCCACAACTCGCACTGACTAAGAACTTGCACATTTTTCCTTCCAGATGCAGGTTGCACGCTTTTTGCAACTATCTCCCTTTTGCATCTTTGCACATCCCGCAAAATGTTTTACTTTTTAAGTCACACTTTCCAATAACATAAAAATAATTTGCATTTTACAAAAAAAATGTAAAAATAGTGAGTGAAAAACTTTTTTCATGCCAATAGTATAATGAAAAGCTTTTCAAGAGGTAGGAGATGATGAACATGAGGGAAGAAGAACTCATTGCCATATTGATGGAGGATACGGAGGCTGGTATGGCAATGGTAATTGATTTATACGGTGATGCTATTAAAACGATTTGCTATTCCATATTAAAAGGATTTCCAGAGGAAGATATTCAGGAAGCCATTGCAGACACTTTTGTAGGTCTATGGTCTGGAATTGCAAATGGACAATATGATGTAATGCGAAATGCAGAAATCAAGTTTTATCTATACGGAATTGCAAGAAAAACAGCCCTTAACAAAAGACGAAAACTTATGAAAAAAAGGCCCGTAGATAACATTGATGAAGTGGAACAACCGCTGGATTTTAACTTAGAAAAAGAAATGGTAAGAAAGGCTGATTATGAAGTAGTAAATGCCTTAATTCATGCACTAAACAGTCCCGACAAAGAAATTTTCTTGTATCGCTATTACAAACAATACAGCATCAAGGAAATTTCGGAGCAATTAAAACTACCCGCAAAAATAGTAGAAAATAAACTAACCAGAGGACGCAAAAAGTTAAAAATACAATTGTTACAGTGCGGTGTTACAATGTGAACAAACAGGGCAAAAATGGAACGGAATATTTTGTTTAGAAGGAGGTTTTTCTATGACAAAAAAGGAGCAAAACTTAGAAGAAAAATTAGAAGCATTACATCTGTACATAGAAGAAGAACCAAAAACGGAAGTTATGCGTGAGGAAGAGAAAAAGGAACTATTGCATACGGTCATGGACAAGATTGCAATACAAAAAAAACAAATGGAAAATGGAACAGAAAAAAATGTGCGGACAATTACACCAAAAAGAAAGAAGCGTGGTATTATGAAAAAAAATCATACAAAAGTGGCTGTTGCTGTCATCGGTGTTTTATTAGCTGGAAGTACCATAACAGCAGGTGCCAGAGCAATCTACTTAAATTCACATTTGGCTGATTACTTTAGAATTGCTTCTCCTGCAAACAAAAAGGATGCAGATAAATTAAAAGATACAACCAAAAATATGGTACAAAATCTAAATAAAACAGCTACCAGCAACGGCATTACCTTAACAGCCAAACAGGTAATTGGAGATGATTACGGTTGCTATTTATTATTGACCGTATCCGGAATCAAAAATAAAGCTGCAGAAGACGATTTGCTTTCCACTCCAGCCTTCAAAAATCTAAACATTACCATTCCAGGTAAAGACAGCTTACAAATTTCAGACTTAAAATGCATGGGACTGGAAAACGGTATTTATAACTATATTTTAAAAATAGGTTGTGAAAATCTGGAGGGCAGTAAGATTACGATTCATGCAAAAGATTTCGGCTATCAAAAGAAAAAGTTTACCTCCGTGGCAAAGGGAAACTGGAAATTACAATGGAATGTATCCTATAGCGGAAAAACAAAAGAGTATGCTGTAAACAAAGCTATTAATGTATATGGTGGAAAAGCAGTTTGGGATACTTTAAGCATTACACCTTTATCTGCATCTATTTCCCTGACTATGAAAACTAAAAATAAAATAGAAATGTCAGAAGCTTCGGCAAATGATGCCCTTTATGTAGACTTTGCAAATGGAAAACGCTTAAACACTAAATATATGGATGCGGAAAATGTCTATGATGATACAACAAAAATCTCTATGAGTTTTCCTACCATCACAGATATTGATACTATCGTAAGTGTAACCTTTGCGGGTGTTACCTATCCAATCCATCCAGAAAAAGCTGTTGCTAAAACAACGTATACGAACAAAGAGATGAACTTTTCTCTTCAACTGTCAGATGAGCTGAAACAGGTTATTACAACACCGAAAACAGAGAATTATAAAGATGCTGATTTCAATGCCAACGGTCAAAGAGTAAACTTTATTGGTAAAAAAGACAATACAAAAATGACTTTATTCACCATATTCCGCATAAAAGGTATGTGGTCACCAGAAGAAGCTGAAGATAAAAATCCAATGGCAAACTATATTGCCTATCGAGATGGCTACACCTATTTTATTCAATATGGTGAAATCGTAGATGAAGCACAAAATAAAGCCTTTGCAAATCTTTTAAATAAGGAATCGGGCATTGAACAATTTATTGCATTCTTAAAATAATAAAGTTAAACATCTAAACCTATCGTAACCTGTAGGATTGCCAAAACTGCATACGATAGACGTTCATACGGTATTTTCCGTACCGAAAATACCAGCCTGTAAGTTGTAACAAGAAAGTAGCGATTATACCACAAATCGCTACTTTCTTTCTCTTTCTATTCTTCCCACGATATGCTAAAATAAAACAAAGATATATATAAGATGATTACAAAAATAATTGTTTAAACCCATCGAAATCACGGAGGAGAAAACATGGTATATCGTTGTTTAAATTGTGGCGCAGCAACTAAATACGACGCCAAAATCGGTCGAATGGTTTGCGATTCCTGCTGTTCCATTTGGGACCCTGCACTTTTGCAGGCACAGTCCATACCAGAAAACGAAATAGAAAGAAAAACACCAGAAGAACAGCAAAAAGAACGTTCTTCCTTTGGTGCTACCGCCACTTTAGATTGTCCTGTCTATCACTGCACTGCTTGTGGAGCTAAGTTACTCATCAATGAGGTGGAAAGTGCCACCTACTGTGCCTATTGTGGACAACCTACCGTAATCTTTGACCGAATAAGCCAACAAAAACAACCCAAATATTTAATTCCTTTTCGAATAAATAAAGCACTTGCAACGGAAAAAGTGAAGGCTCGACTTTCCAGTGGTTCCTTTATTCCAAAAGAAATTCAAAATGTGAAACCAGAACATGTACGTGGTATTTATATTCCTTACAAACTAATCGATTTGGATTATAACGACGTACAAATATATATTGAACAACCTTCCAAGAAAAACAGGCGTGTCAAACGCTATTTGCGCGAAGGAACCGCAAAATTTAGAAATCTTACTTTAGATACTTCCATTTCTTTCAATGACGAATCGGCCAAACGATTAGAACCTTATGAAATGATAAGTTTAAAGCCATTTGAACCAGTTTACTTATCTGGATTTTATGCTGATTGCTCCGATGAAGACATTTATATCACAAAGAAAAAGGCAGAAAAACGTGCAAGGGATTTGTTTGTTTATAAAATGAAACAACAAATCAAACAGGAGGACAGAACAATCCCTACACTTTTCTCTGAGGACCCAGAAATCAATATCAAAAAAATGGAAGATATTTTGCTGCCCGCCTGGTTCTTTGTATTTCGATATAGAAATAAAAGTTACACCATCATGGTAAATGGACAAACCGGAAAAGTTGTTGGAACCGTTCCGATTGATCGTGCAAGAGTTTTTATGACCTTTCTTCCATTAACACTTGCTTTTACCTTACTCATTTTCATTGTTTTATTCATAGTAATCACGCCAAATCCCGAATTACTGGATGCCTTAATAGAAGGTACTACTCTGGCTGGTCTTTTAGTTTGGTTAAAAAGCATTCGATTATGGAAACAATATGAAAACAGCAAAACACTTACCATGGATTTACAAATGCAAGACTATTCCAAAATACGTGTCAATGAACAGGAAGGAGATTAATAAATATGCTACCTTTTATTTACCTATTATTTTCTCTTTTTTTAGGCAGTGGTATCTCTGCCATAATTGTTATGCATTGCATAAAAAAATCCAATGCACATGGCGAAAAAGAAGGAACTTTTGAAGATTTTACGAATTGTGATATGGAAATTCTCCGCAAAAAGGATTCTTGGACTATTGTTTAACCAAATCAAGTAAGTCCCCTACCTCAACTGCAAAAAATAATAAGCAGTGAGTGGGGACTTCTATAGAATAAGAAAGGATAGAACCTAACCCTTCTATCCTTTCTTGTCTTGTACCATGTAAAATATAATAAACTTTTCTAACCTGCAAACTGTGCTTCTTCAAAATATAGTGTAGGACTCATATGTTTGGTTGCTACAATATATCCTGTTTTTCCATTGCTTTTTTTCACTTGGAAATATACCTTATTTCCTTTATAAACGACCTTATTTAGTTTTACCACATGTCCCTTTTTTAATTACTTTTGATGCCTTCGTATATCCTTTCACCTAACTTTTCTTTCTATTTCTGACCTGTCACAAGCCAAAATTTCAAAAAAATTACCAAACAGGCTAAAATAACATAAAAAGTACAAAAATATATTATAGAATAAAATCCAAAAATAACTTTACAGAATACTTATCAACATCTTCAATCGAAAGGAACAGGTGAAATTTATGAAACATAAAAAAGTAGTTACCTCGTTAGCAATTGTCAGCATTACAGCCTCTTTACTTGGTGCTGCACAACCAGCAGTTACACACGCAGATACAAAATTGAAAGTATCCGTAACAAAATGTGCGCTAAAGGAAGGGGAAAGCAAAACCTTATCTGCAAATCAAAAGGTAACCTGGAAAACTTCTGATAAAAAGATAGTAGTGGTAAAAACAACAAAAGGGAAAAAGACAAAAATTACTGCAAAGAAAAAAGGCAAATGCAATATTACTGCCCGTACAGGTAAGAAAAAGGTAATCATTAAAGTTACCGTAAAAGGGACAACACCAAAGCCTACCGAAACTCCAAAAACAACGCCAGCACCTACTGCCATGCCAGCAACACCTATTCCTACTACAACACCAACTCCTATGGAACCTACTGCAACTCCAGGTGCTATTACCGGCGGTTCTATTACAGATACACCTACAGGCACCCCAACCACAGACACAGAAATCTATATGAATGAAACTTGCGGTGTATCCATCGGTATTTCTGATGTAAAAAATACATCTGGAACACTTACCATTAAAAATACCAGCGGGCATGACATATTCTTTGGATTAGAATTTTCTATCCAGAAATATGAAAACGGACAATGGAACACACTAAAAACGAATGAGATAGTCATTCCAGCAATTGGGATTCTTGTACATGACAAAAATGTATACTCCAATACAATTCAATGGAAAGACTCTTATGGAACTTTATCCGAAGGTACTTATCGAATCGTAAAAACGATCTATATGGGAGAGCAGAACAAATCCATTGCCAGTGCATTTGTAATTGAAAAAGAAACAGTGAACCAAAAATAAAATATTTCATATCATATAACAAAGCTATGATAGAGGTTTCTTTTATGCATTGTAATTGTCAAGATCATAAACCAGATTGTGAAGAATATTCTCCTAATTTACTGGTAACCAATGTTGCACAGGAGGCAATTCGAAATCCTCATTACCGTTCGGAACTATGGACTGGATACAAGATGCAAATGACACTGATGTGTATTCCCGTATGTTCGGATATCGGCTTGGAAATCCACGAGGACACGGATCAGATTATTCGGGTTGAACAAGGCTTTGGAAGGGTTTGTATGGGATTTTGCAAAGATGAACTAAACTTCCAGCAAAATATTTGCAGTGGAAGTACCATTTTTATTCCAGCAGGAACCTGGCACAATGTAATCAATACAGGTCGTTGCCCATTAAAATTATCTACCTTATATGCCCCTCCTCATCATCCATTGGGAACAGAGCAACATACAAAAGCAGATGCACAAAACTAAAAAACCACTTTAAATACAATTCAAAACAAGGCGTATGGCTAATCTAGCAATTTCATGCTACACTGGCCATACGCCTATTTATTACACATGTTTTTTCCTGTTATAAGATAAATGACAAATATCTGAAAGCGCCTTCCCTTTTATATCCCTGACAACAAATTTACGCTATCTATAGTTTGCAAAAAAATTGACAAAAAAGAAAAACAATAGTATTATTAAGTTTTATTATTATAGACTAAATATAGGAAACAGATGTGATTTTATAAAAAATTAATACTACTTGTTTCAATTATGTCTATCTATGCTAGGTTATCATCCTTTCCGTATAATAGTAAAGAAAAGAGTACTACCAGCAATGTATTGAGATGTCTAGTAAAATTATAGCAAATGGGGAACTGGAAATATATGAAGAAAAAACAAAAATAATAGAGGAGGAAAATGATATGGGAAATTATAAATTAGAGGAAGATATTAAAGTATATAGAGACAACAAATCGAAATGTTTATTATTTACTAGAATAACTTTAGGAATTGTTTTCATTATTCTTTTTCTTATGGGGAAAAAACCTTATGAAATTTTGTTGATTGGTGCCATCTCATATCTTATAGAAAATATTTTGAATTATAGAAAAATGAGTTATAAAGAGGATCTGATAGCTAGCATTGCTTTAGCTATAGGTATTGTATTTTTGATAATTTTGATTATATCTAAATATATAGGATAAGATAAAATCAAACGTTCCATAGCGGATATGCGATTCAAAACAAGGCGTATGGCTAATCTAGCAATTTCATGCTACACTAGCCATACGCCTATTTAATTACACATGTTTTTTCCTGTTAAAAGATAAATGACAAATATCTGAAAGTGCCTTCAAGCAAAGCAACAGTGAAGCAATTACATCAAGATTGTTGCAATATAATTTTCCCTTTTTCATAATGTGACTATATTTTGCCAAACAATATAGCAATAAAAAAGATTTTTAGGCAATGCTTCTAACTCTACTATATCTCTACTTCCTACCACTCTTCATTTGGATATTTCATATCCCAATCTTTTCTCAACTTTGTCATAATATCCATAACATCCTTAGAATACTCCAAATGCATACAAGCGGTATCTCTAGTTTTCACAGCAGTTTCCATATCTTGCATTTCATAATAAAGAGCATTCGAGGTATCTCCACATTCCACCTCTGTTTTCTCTCCTGTTTCGGCATCTACCAAAACTGCTTTGTCTGCCCTTGGATATTCCATAATTTCGATATATCCTTTTTCGCAACTGAGCATAGCTCTTTTTGGTTGCTTTGAATGCATCGACAGTGCTACTGTTGCCATCTGATCCTGCTTATTTTTCAATAATATTGTTGCCTGTTCATCGGAACCTGTTGGCGATGCTTTCCACTGACTCACAATATCTGTTGGCGTTTCGTCCATAAAACTTCTTACGATGGAAAGTGCATAGACACCAATATCAAGCATGGCACCACCTGCTAAATTCATATTGAAAAAGCGGTTATTCATGTCATACTCTTTAAAACTTCCAAAGTTTACTGTTATCATTTGCACCTTTCCCAACTGATTACTTTTTACAATTTCCCACAATTTTTTATAGATAGGCATATGCCAAATAGTCATTGCTTCTGCCACAATCAACTGCTTCTGGTTCGCCAATGCTATCATACGGTCAAGTTCTCTGCTATTCAATGTGATGGATTTTTCTACCAAAAGATGCTTTCCATGTTGCAATGCCTTTTCCATAAATGCATAGTGGGTATTGTGAGGACTGGTGATATAAATAATATCCACATCTTCATCCTCAAACATATCATCAATTTCATCATATACCTTTTGTACATCATACTTATTCGCAAACGCAATCGCCTTTTCATGGGTACGATTTGCCACCGCATATAGATTTTTCCCCATTTTTTGTAATGCCTGTGCCATCTCATTTGCAATCACACCTGTACCAAGTACCGCCCAATTCAAATTTTCTTTCATCTGCTGCCCTCCATTC
>FR899643.1 GCA_000437275.1 Clostridium sp. CAG:411
GCAGAAAGGCGGATTATAACTATGACAAAAAGAGTCAGGATAAAAAACATACTTGTATCATTGAAGAAATTTAGCCACTCTTAATCTTCATCATAAAAATAAGCCAGGAAGAACTTTCCTGGCTTATTTTTATGGTGTCAGGGTCAAATATGACTTACGGATTGTTCCGTTGTAAGTGCATCAAGATTTTTGTTTTTTACCCTTGGCATCTTTATATTATTTTCTATAATACTCCACAACCTTTTTCACTGCATGGATCACATCTTCCACATCCTCATCTTTCATTGCATAATACAATGGTAGGCTCATGATTTCTTCATACAATTTTTCTGCTTGTGGACACAATCCTTTTTGATACCCCATTTTTTCATAATATGGATGATAATATACTGGAATATAATGTACATTACAGCAAATTCCTTCGGCAGCCATTGCTTCAAAAAATTCTCTACGACTGCAGGTTAAAGTTTCTAACTTTAAACGCAATATATACAAATGTCTGGTCGTATCCGATTCTGGTATTTCCTGTTGTACAAACAATTCTGGTATTTCAGAAAATGCCTGATTATATCTCTCTACAATTTCCTTCCTACGTTTCGAAAATGCAGAAAGCTTATCCAACTGACTTAAAATCAAAGCCGCCTGTATGTCCGTCATACGATAATTCATTCCCAAATCAATCTGCTCATAATACCAACTTCCATGGCTTTCTCTTTCTAAAAGTTCTGGATCTCTGGTAATTCCATGCGCACGATATAATAATAACTTCTTATAGTATTGCTCATTGTTCGTCAATACTGCTCCACCTTCTCCTCCAGTAACAGTTTTCACTGGATGGAAACTAAAGGTTGTCATATCAGCAATGGAACCAACTGCCTTTCCATTGTATTTTGTTCCGATTGAGTGCGCACCATCCTCAATCAAAACCAACTTGTTCTTTTTGCAAATATTCTGCAATTTTTCCAATTCTACCGCTTGTCCAGTAAAGTCAACTGCAACGACCGCTTTTGTTCTCTCTCCAATTTTCTCCTCCACTGATTTTGGAGAAATATTATATGTGTTTGGATCAATATCTGCAAAAACAGGCTTCGCACCACAATAAAGAGCGCAATTTGCCGAAGCGGCAAATGTAATTGGAGTAGTAATCACTTCGTCCTGCTCTCCTACTCCTGCTGCCTGACAGGCTATATGTAATGCTGCTGTTCCATTGCTACATACTACCGCATATTTTGCTCCTGTTATTTCACACAACTTTTGTTCTAACTCTGTAATCTTTGGTCCACAGGTCAGATAGTCACTTTTTAAAACTTCTACCACTGCCTGTACATCTGCATCATCAATATATTGATGTCCATAAAAAAGTTTTGACTTTCTTACTGGCTTTGCTCCATTAATTGCTAATTGTTCCACTTTTATCCTTCCTCTCTTTTGGTCGTAAAACAAAAATTGCTCCTAGATTTTATTCGCTCAAATGTTTTCTTCCATTCTAATAGAGCTATATTGCAATTTTCTTCCAACTTTTTCCTGAAATTTTCGAAACTTATTACTATTAATCTTGTGTGTTCGTATTTTACTGCACACAATTCGATAAAAGACATTATATTGTCGCAATTCTTGGCTACATATTTGTACTGCCGATTCTAATTGTGGAATCGCTTCATCAATATTTTCTCCCTTAAGCTCTATATAATATGCTTTTTTTACACTGTCATTAAGTACAAGAAAATCACAACATTTCCTTTGCTTCACAATATCTCCATCTAATTTGTATTGACGTACCTTATGCTTTCCATTTGAATTAATTGCTCTATGTTCACGCTTATTTCCAGTATCCCTTGATACAATAATTTTTTGATATTCTCCACATTTGGATTTATCATCTGTCAGCAACATAACTCTTTCACTCCTCTTCTAAAGAAAGCATCTCAGAAAATTCTTTATTTATATCATCTGACGCTCCATCAATAATTTCATTTTCAATGGATTGGAATTCATCATCCACACAATTAGATGCTTTCCCTGCTTCCAAATAATAGGCAGCAAACTGTTCAAACTCTATCCATTGATATTCCTTAATAATTTTCTTTAATTTTGCTCTATCCACCGATTTTGAAATTCGATTGGCATAAAGCAAATTATTCATTTCCCCTAAAATATACGGACTGTGTGTTGTAACTAGCACTTTATTTCCACCTTTCTTCGCCGCGGAAATAAATTGAGCAATTTTCTTTTGTGCATCTGGAAATAAATGTGACTCAGGTTCTTCAATAATAAAATATGCCTTTTTCTGATTTAATAGATAATAAAAAAGAACATTCAATATCCATACCACTTCCTGTTGACCAGAGGATGCAAAATTTATTTTTACATATCTTTCCCCCGAAACTTGTAGTCTTTCCTCGCCTCGAACATTCACATACTCTCCTTTGAGTATCTGTTGCATTAATACAACCATTTCCTCTAAAAAGCACGTTCCATTCTCTTATCTGTCAGTTGAATTTGATTCATAATCATCTGTGTATAACTACTTGTAAATACAGTCTTCAAGCGTAAAATTCTCTCTAAATAATTTTGTGTACAATAATCTAAGTTTCTTTTTTGCATATCATCCATTGAACCATATACATAATTCAATTGATCACTAAATAATGTAATTAAACTCCTGCCAGCAGGAATATATACAATTTCCATTTCATCTTCAAAAAAAGAATAAATTGTATTTCTTAAACTTTGTTCTCTAAGTCCCCACTCTTCCTTTTTTTTATAATTCTCTATATTATTTAAAAATCTTTTGATATCCGGACTCATATCAATCCAAATATAATTTGGCCTTAATGGATCAGGTTTCAAGGAAATTTTAATCCACTTTTCGTCACCATAAAAATATTGCAACTTCATTTCATTATCCATGCACCATGTTGTTCCAAAAGTCTGCAAAAAAATTGCTCTAATTTCTCTAAGCATTCTTTTTTCACAGGACATTGAAATAATATCTGAAACACCATTCATCAGATGTTTTCTTTTTATTTGCTCGAACAATATATTTTTTACGTTCTTAAAGAAAAAAATACTTTTTGCCAATGTGCTTTTGCCCGATGCTTGTGGTCCTGTTAAAATCATAAAGTTACTAATATCAACCTCGCAATCCTTAATAGGTCCTAATCTAAAAATTTTAATTTTTTGCATTTTTTCTCCTATTCCAACTCTGTCAATAATATTCGCAACTTACTTTGCTACTTACTCATATAAAAGTTAAGATCCTTCTGACTGTAATTTTCTTACAGCCTATAATCAATGTATCACCTAAAACCTATGAATGCAAGACTTTCTTCCTTTATGATATGTTTCACCCCAAAAAATATTTATAAAAGTTCAAGAAGCCTCACTGCCACTTGAATGCGAGTACTCTTGCAAAAAGGTTTGGTTCAAACCCTATATCTCATATGGCACAAATCAAAATGGTTTTCAAATATCACCGCCTTGACAGTATGTTTCATCATTTAAAAACTTTTCCACCTCCTCTATAATCCGCAGTTTTCCTTTTCCATCTATCAGCTTCTGCATCTGGCAACTCATTTCTTTTCGTCTGGAATACACTTTCATTTCTTCCCATTTTTTCATAAAGTTTTCTGCCATGTTATCGTAGAAACCTAAATTTAAAACGTTTCCCTGTCGTTCTAACTCCTCTACAATTTGGCGTTGGTTTTCCGCATATAAAAAAGCTATTGCTGGAGTCCCGCAAGCAGCCAGTTCATACAAAGTACTGCCTCCTGCAGAAATTGCCACATCGCATTTTAACATAATAGCGGACATTTTGGATGGTTGCTCATATAACACCACTTCCTTATGCTTTTCTGCATATTCCACCAAAGCTTCTCTATGTGAAAACGCATTTCCTACCACCACATGGAAACTTATCTTGCCCTCTAACCTACTACATAATTGCAATATATCTAAGGTTACATTATGTGGGTCCGCTGCACCTGTAGTAATCATAATATTTCTTATTTCTTCATGAATAGTTCGTTTCGGTAAATGACAAAATTCATCCCGAATTAAACTATAGGCTGTACCAAGCAAAAACAACTGTTTGGAATGTAGTGCGATATAATCCTTTCTTTTGGCGAATATGTTTTGATTGATTACAACATCCACATCATAGGGAAATGCCATCACATCATCAATATAAACAAGGCATTTTGTCTGCTTTCTTAGTTCTTTAAAATACCAGTCTGTAACATTGTAACTGTCTGCTATGATTACGTCTGGATGAAGCTTAAAACAAAGCTTTTTAATTGCTTCGCAATCCTTTCTCAATTCTTCTTCTGTTCCATAAGAAAACTCCTCTGCATGACTTTCCTTCTGTGCAACCGCTGGAAAGACCGAAAAAGACTGTTCTTTTATATATTGTTGACCGATTTCCAATTTACTGTAAAAGAAAACCTTCCATCCTGCCAAACGAAATGCAGTAGCCAGAGAGCAGCAACGAATCACATGCCCCATGCCAACAGATTCTCCACCATGTGCAAGAAATAAAACTGTTTTTTCCACATTATTCTCCTTTGTCATACTCACATAATCTTGCTTTTAACTTTTTCTTATATTCTGCAATATTATCTTTCCAATCAAAATCACATAATAAGCGAAGTGCTTCTAATTCCTTTGAATTGTGATAACTGCTCTGCCCTTCCTGTTTCTTTCCAACCAACTTTCCATTCTTAATATCATCCCAATTCTTTGCAAACAACTCCATCATTGCCTCTTGCAATTTTTGATATGAACTTTCAAACGTTTCCTGCTGTTCCTCAAACATAACTTCCTGCTTACAATAAATGTCACCATTATCCAATTTTTCGTCTACTTTATGGATGGTTACTCCCTTTGGTGTATTGCATATAAAGCTAAAAAAGTTTGGTGAGCTTCCTCGATTATATGGTAATAGAGAAATATGCAAATTAATAATATGCCCCTGCATATATTCAATAACCTCTTTCGGTATGATGTGTCTATAATTATACGAAATAATATACTCAGGTTTTACCTCTTCCAAAAAGGAAACTGTCAGGGCATCTGAATATTTCAAAACGGCACTTTTTCCCTCTTTCTCTCTTAACCACTCAAACATTGACTGCGTGTTATTATTATTGGTAAGGAAAATATATTTTATCTTCTCCAATTTTTTAAATTGAATTGGTGTTCCTCTCTCAATTGTTTCCTTCGCTGTCATTCCCTGAATATTAGTATAGAACTTAGGTTTTATACCATACCCTGGTCGAATACTTCTTACATTTTCTTCTGTTATGGTTTGTCCTTTTTCTATTGTTTCAACAGCAAAAAGGGAACGTCTAAAAATCATACTTGCCTTTTCTGTTTCAGAAGGTTCATAACAAACCTTTCCCATAGCTCTCTCTACTGTTCTTATACTCTGCACCATTTCAGCAAATTCGTCTGCCGTCATAGAAAAAGATGCATCTACGGAATCAATTTCCCGATTTAAACAAAAATGCTTTTCTATGATATTTGCTCCCATAGCAACTGCCGCAACCGCTCCCAAACTTCCCATAGAATGATCCGACAACCCTACTGGCACTGCAAATCTCTTTTGCATATCTGGTATTGTAGCTAAATTCATGTCTTTTGGTATGGCTGGATATGCACTAGAACATTTTAAAAGTGCAATCTGATTGTTTCCTTCCTCTCGAATTGCATTTACTGCATCTTCAATTTCCTCTAATGTGGACATTCCCGTTGACATAATAATCGGTTTTCCTGTTCTTGCAATGCATTTTAGCAATGGAATATCCACCATTTCAAAGGATGCCACCTTATAAAATCCTACATTTAATTGTTCCAAAAAATCAACTGCTGTTTTATCAAATGGTGTAGAGAAAAAATCAATCCCTACCGCATCCGCTTCCTCTTTTAACTCTTGATGCCACTCCCATGGTGTATAGGCACGTTTGTATAAATCATATAGCTTTTCTCCTGACCAAGTTCCCTTTTCGATATGAAAATATTCGTTATCACAATCAATCGTAAGGGTATCGGCTGTATACGTTTGCAGTTTTATACAATCTGCTCCAGCATCCTTAGCTGCTCGAATAATCTTTTTTGCATTTTCAAGGCTTCCTGCATGATTTGCTGACATTTCCGCAATAATATACGCAGGATGCCCTTTCCCTATATATCTGTCCTCTATTTTAAACATCTTATTCCTCATTTCTATCATAAAAAAGTCGCATCATGAACTTCACAATGCGACCCTTTTACTTATTCATTTTTTGTTAAGTCAATTCCATGTCGAACCGCATATTTTACTTCTGCAATTTTCCAGTCTTCTAAATTATCAATATCCTGCACTTCCATTTCATCCAGTTCAATAGGAACAGTTTTATCCATAATAAGTTTTCCCTGTTCATAAAAACTTGAAACATTTAATCCATAAAATTGTCCTACGTCATGATAATATGGCTCCAAATCTTGTGAACGAGACAATGCGTATTCAGGCCATTGAAATTTCATATAACCATCCTCTTTTTTTACCACTGCTCTTTGTGGTGGAAAACTAAAGCGAACCACTGGCAATACGGTATCTGCCTGCTTATCCTGTAATAATTTCATTGCCTCCTGCAATTTCTCAGAAGTTATAAAAGGTGCTGTTGGATAAATGCAACATGCAGAGGTAAAATTTTTCCCTTGCTTTTTATATTCGTCTAATACTTCTCTTACTACATCATATGTTGTTGCAAAATCATTTGACATTTCTTCACTTCTCATGAACGGTACTTTTGCACCTGCTTTTCTTGCAATCTCAGCAATTTCCTCATCCTCTGTAGAAACCATAACCTCATCAAATACTCCTGCATTTAATGCCGCCTCAATAGAATATACTAAAATAGGCTTTCCCAAAAACTCTTTTATATTCTTTCGTGGAATTCTTTTGCTGCCACCTCTTGCTGTAATAATTGCTATTGTTCCCATTTGTATTCCCCCTCTAAGCATTATGCTCTATTTTATTCTATACATTTTTTAAAGCTTCTCGCAACTGCTCTACATTCAGCCATTCTGCATTGGTTCCTGAATTATATTCAAATCCGTCCGCAACACATTTTCCTCCTGGCAATACAGCCTTCTTCAAATCTACCCAATCAAAATTTGGATATACAATATAATGCTTATCATATTCAAATGTACTTCTGGAATCATCTTTTGTAACCATTACTTCATGAAGCTTTTCCCCTTCACGAATACCAATTTCTTTTATACCACATCCTGGCAAAATTGCCTCTGCCAAATCTGTAATATGAAAAGATGGTATTTTAGAAATATACGTCTCTCCACCTTTTGCCTCTGCCAAGGCTTTAAATACCAACTCGACTCCCTGCTCTAACGTAATCCAAAAGCGTGTCATTCTAGTATCTGTAATTGGCAATTCCTTATTTTCTTCCTCTGCTAATCTACGGAATAATGGAATAATCGAACCACGGCTTCCTGCAACATTTCCATAACGAACAACAGAAAATACTGTTCCATTTAAACCAGTATAGGCGTTGGCTGCAATAAATAATTTATCAGAAACCAATTTCGTTCCACCATACAAGTTAATTGGATTTACAGCCTTATCTGTAGATAACGCTACTACCTTCTTTACCCCTCTATCCAAAGCAGCATCAATTACATTCTGTGCCCCGTGAATATTTGTCTTAATCGCCTCCATTGGATTATATTCACAAGTTGGCACCTGCTTCATAGCTGCCGCATGAATGACATAATCTACGCCATGAAAAGCTCGCATCAAACGTTCCTTGTCTCTAACATCACCGATAAAGAAACGTACCCTGCTCATATCAACCTGATCTGCCATCTCTGCTTTCATGTTATATTGCTTAAATTCATCTCTTGAATAAATAATCACTTTTTTTGGATTATATCTCTCAAAAATCATCTTCAGGCACTTTTTACCAAATGAACCTGTTCCTCCCGTAATTAAAATCGTCTTATCATTTAACATCTCTATACTTCCTCCATGAATCTAGTATTCCCGATAGAAACGCCCAAAACTCCAAGTTTGTAACGTTTCATCCTAAGTTGTCTCTTACATTGTATCGGCTGTCTTTGCTATTTTTTTAACACTTATGTAAAAAAACCTATCGTTTACATATCTATTGCAAACAATAGGTTTTAAATGATTACTTTAATTCATCTATATTTTCATATACTTTATAAAAAGCAGCTACTACATCGTCCAAATCTTCTTTCGTCATGAAAGGACGCATTAACTCATGTGTAAATAATGTTTCAAAATGCAACTGCTCACAGTTTGGACAAATTCCTTTACTATAATCCACTTTACTATTACAAAATGGATATCCATGATCTCCGTACGCTATTTTTTCTTGGAAAAGAGGCTGTAAATATAATGGTTTTACATAACCACAACCAATGCTTACACCCTCCGCCTCTCGCAATGTAATCGGCATCAGTTCCGCCTTTACGGCATCTATATATGTCTCTCTGGAAACTCCTGCCCGCTCTTTATCGAAAAAGATCGGATGTACATAATAGGCGTGTTCGCAGCCTTCACGAACTTTTGGAACACGTAAAAATGGGATTTTGTCCAATTTTTTCTCCAGATAAGCTACATTCTTCTGTCGTTCTTCCAATAACCAATCCAGTTTTTTCAACTGCTCTCTTGCAATGGCAGCTTCTACTTCTGTCATTCGCAAATTAAAACCAATCATATTATTTAAGTTCTTAGTTCCCTTTGCACCAACAACTGCCTCTGCATGATTACGAATCAAACGTACTCTTTCTGCCAATTCGTCATTATCTGTCACAACAATACCACCTTCTCCACAGTGAATATGTTTGTGATAGTTTAATGAAAATACGCCAATATCCCCTAGCGTACCTGCAAATTTGCCTTTATATTTTGCACCAGGTGCCTGTGCAGTATCTTCAATCACATACAAATGATGTTTCTTTGCAATTGCATTGATGCGTTCGGCATCATAAGGTTGTCCAAAAATATCGACTACAATAATCGCTTTTGTCTTTTCCGTAATTCTCTCTTCAATAGATTCAGGGTCCAGACAAAAATGCTCCTTCTCAATATCTGCAAACACAGGGATTGCATTGTAAATAAGTGGTGCTGTTGCTGATGCAGCCATTGTATATGGAGATACAATTACTTCATCCTCAGGATTTAATCCGATTGCCCCTGCTGCACAGTATAAACCAGAAGTTGCTGAGTTTACGGATATTGCATGTTTTACCCCAAAATGTTCTGCCCATTCTTTCTCTAATGCCTGAACCCGTGGACCGCCATAAAAATCATCTGCCCAACAGCCTAAATACTTTGATAAAATTCCAGAACGTAACACCTGTACGACTGCATCTTCTTCTTCTTTTCCGATTACTTTATAAGCAGGAAACAACTCTTTCCTTACTTTTTCTCCCCCTAAAATTGCCAATTTACTCATAATAACGCCTCCATCACTTTTTGTATATTCTCTGTCGCATTCATTGGAATATTCCACGCTGCAGCTTTCTTTTCATTTCGCAGCAATTCCCTTATTTCAGTCCGAATCTGTTCTGAAGTTCTGGCACTTTTTAGCACACCAATTTTTTCCAGAATAAATGGATTCTCCCTCTCTGGTTTCAATCCCTTCTGAATACTGATTACTGGTTTTCCACACAATGTACTCTCTAATAAAAACATAGATGACATCCCCACAACACCATCCACCGAACACATTGCTACCTTATAATCAGTTTGTCGGTCAAGGAAGTAGGAAACATAAGAGCTGTCTTTTAATCTTTTTTGCCATTTGTCCAAATCCTCCTTTGGATGCGGACGCACTACTACACTTACAGCAAATGGAAATTGCGCTGCAACCTGCTCTAACTGCTCTTTAAAACACTCAAAAATAGTTTCTTCATCGTATCCCCAATAACTGCTGCTAGGACCATATGTTTTGCAGATTGGTTCTGAAGCAAATAGCAAAATTTTTTCTGTATTTTTGCCAAATTTCTCTCTAAATTCCTGCCTATCCGCCTCATTTACTTTTCCAACTGCCTGTACAAACTCTGTAAGATAGGGATGCCCCGTCACTTTAATCTTGTCTGACGGAACCCCCTCCTCCTCCATCTTTTCTTTGGCATAAGCATCCATCACACAAATACAAGTAGGTAAATATTCCTGCCTTCGATTCTTCTCATAATCTTCCATTTGGTTCACCCCATACTTTGAAAAACGGATTCCATAATTGATCCATTGATCTAAAATTGCAATTGATGGAATATTCAAATGCTCTGAGGCTTTCCATAAATATTTCTCGGTCCTATCATCTGCACTGGTGCCTGTAACCACCAAATCAATTTGCTTGCTTTTTAAAAAGATTTCCATTTGTTCTATAGAAATCGCTTCTACTTCCTGCTCTATATTCTTCACCTGTAATCCTGCTTTTTGAAAACGCTCCAATGCCACATCCTTTGCATAAAGCAATCCTTCATAACTCTTTAAAAGCCCTGTTGCCAATGCCTGAATTACATTAGCTCCTCCAGGATCTCTGGCAAATAATAATACCCTCTTCATTTGCTTTCCTTCTTCCTACTTACACAATTGTAATCTCTTACAAATCTCCAATACCCTCAAGCCGTCTTGCTCTGTACATATAAGAGCATTTTTTTTCTCCAAATAATCAGCAATATTAGAAACTGCGTTTCGAAAAGAACTGTCATATTTTACAGGATACTCTTCTACCTTTCGATAATTAAAATACCCTTCATAAGTAGGAGATGGAAGCACTTCAAACCGTTCCACATAGGCACAGCCATCCGAAAGACGAATACGAGCTTTTTCAAAAAATAATTCTAATTCAAATATGGTTGCAACCTGACAATCCACAGGATGTAAAAAGATTGGACTTCCCGCCACTGTCAAATGCGCTTCTACCGAAGGATCATCTTGTTCAAAATCAAAAATAGGATTCTGACTTTTTTCTATTGAAACTTCTCCCAACAAATAACGAATAAAATCAATCATATGAGAACCATTATGTAAAATTCCTTTTCCATAATAACCTGTTCCACGTAAAAAAGAACCATACTCTCCTATTTTTTCTTTTAATTGGATCAATTCCGTTACAAACCTTCTTGTATAATTTAAAAGGATTGGAATTTGTTTTTCCTGATAAAGTTTTACAATCTCCTCTGCCTGTGCAATCGTCTTGGTAAATGGCTTCTCGGTAAATACCAATTTGATTGGATATTCCGCTATCTGTTTTAACACATCAAAATGAAATTTGTCGGGAACTGTACAGCATACAATATCAGTCCCTTCCATTGCCGCATCCAGCGTTTGAAACGCAGTTACCTGCCAACGTTCTGCCGCTACTTTCGCCCGTTCAAAATCTGCATCAAAAAAACCTTTTAATGCAAATCTAGAATCCGCAGAAAAAGCATGGGCATGGGTCAATATTTCCTCACTATCTGCCTGATCAAACAATGCTCCTATATTACCTGCACCGACAATAACTACTTTATATTTTTTCATTCTTTCCCTTCTTCTCTTTGTTTTTTATCCTAACTCTTTGATTCCTCTATAAAAAGGCACTGTATATCCACCAAATCCTCGTTTAAAACGGGATATATTTATTAATTTTTTATCTGGATCACTATAATGTGTTTTTCCAAATACTTGTTCTCCGATTTCATAAAACGCAATCCCGCGTTTTTTTAACTCCAGAATAGTTTCCCACTGTAATACATGCCCTACAGAAATATGTTCTAGTTTATCTGTTAATTCTGCATAAGAACTATAATATGCCGTATCTTTATAAAGGGTTACAATAATAACCGCAACATTCTCATGTCCTTTTTTTGCTATTCCTACTAAACCATTTCCATCTTGGACAAATTTTAGATAATGATGAGACATTTGTGAATTTCTAGTTACCATCCCTGCATCGCATTCATAAATTCTGCGATATTCTTTTATCACATCCTCCGTAATATTTTCCTTGTCAAAAAAAGTAATGGAATAGTCTGCTTTTTTTATATCACTTTTATGCCCCTTCCGTATGTCAGAAAAAAGCACGTTTTCTTCCTTCCTCAAATCTAATATTTGGGATAAAGACGAACGATCCTCATATATTTCTTTTAACATATAATTATAATTATACAGCTTGTATTGTTCATCTGGATTCGTCAATGGATCCATTCGCATTAAAATTTTTTTACACTTATGTTGCCTTCCAATTTCTTCAATTCTTTTTAATAACATCGCCATATATTTTTCCTGCAAAGAATACGACAACTTTTGATCCACAACTGGTGCAGGAAGGTAACCACCAGACCAGCTTACAGATTTAATATGATTTAACTCCTCTATATAAACGATTGCAACTCCAATCGCTTTTTTATCACTAATAAGTAAAAAACTTTCGTTCTGTTGCACATAAATAGAATATTCCAAATCAAACTTCATCTTATTGGATAAATAGTTAAACGTACTTCCCTGTATGTTCTCTAAATACGCATCCCACTGTTTTTCCCCTATATCAGAAAATTTTATATACTCCATGCCTCTCACCTTCTCTTTAATCCCTGTTGTCCCTATTCTTTATGCAAATACATTGCTACATCACACT
>FR899644.1 GCA_000437275.1 Clostridium sp. CAG:411
CATCCTTCATACATAGTAAATACCTTCATTTCGTGTTTTTTGGCTTTTTCATGGGCTTTTCCCTGCATGTTCAGCCACACTCCGTCCATTTCTTCAAACAGAACGGGGATTTCTTTTGTTCCCTTTGCCTGATCTGCATTCATTTCTTTTATTGCGTGTGCTTCTTCTTTGGATATTTTTTCTCCCAATTTTTGTACCATTTCCCATACACCGCCATGACTGATTGATTGCCCACAGGTGTTTGTTATGATCTCAGCTGTGCTTCGGTATGGTGCTTCCGTTACTGTCTGCAGGATCTGTTCTGCTAAATTTGTAGAAATGAGACCTATCTTTTCCATCTGCATTTCCGAATCGAGAAGGTATATATATGCTCTTTCTCCTTCCTCTGTTTTCGTCTGATATACACGACGTTCATACGTCACCTCACCAAACAGTGTTTTTACTGTTGTGGTCCGTTTCCCTTTATCCCGATATTCCTTCCTGTCACGGGTTTTCGCCAGATGATCATCATAGTTTTCCAGCATTGTCCTGGCAATTTCCTGACCTAAGCCACAGACAAACTGATAAATTTTTTTCTCAAACTCCTTGAAACTTATTCTTTTCTCTTGTAAAATTGATTCCATCATACAGTCTCCTTTACGTGTTTTTCTAGACAATTAATATCATAAAGAAAAACTGTATGATTGGGAAGTGG
>FR899645.1 GCA_000437275.1 Clostridium sp. CAG:411
GAATCTCCCTTGCACCCACTTTTGCGACTGTTTTTCCGCCAGCTATACACAAATTTAATCAACGTACGCTCCACGTACGCCTCATAAATTTGTGCATATCTGACAAAAAAACATTTTGCAAAATCAGGCACAAAGAGACTCCGAGAGTACATTAGACATATTTGTACTATTTTCCTAATGCTACCTCTTGCTGCCAATGCTGTTCACAATCCACTTCGCGAACTTATTTTACATCTTTCTTCGTGGATAATACGTGATACCCCTTCATTAATTTCGTATTTTCCATAAGAAACGGATGCGCGGTGCCCTGTCCCCATTCTGTGTCATACATTCCCATCAAATAGTTATTAAGCTGCTTACGATTGTCAAATTTAGTAACCTGATATGGTAACTCAAAGGAAAGTTTTTCAATAAACATCAATTTTCCATTTTTCAAAGGAACCAACACGCCAGTATGTCCAACGTATAATTCATTTTCCTCTTTACTAAAACTAGAATGCATAACTACGGTAATCAAAGATGCCTTTGTCTTAGAAGAAACTTTAATACCCTTCTTTTTCCATGCCTTTGTCAAATAATTAATTTGTTTCTTTGTATTACTACTGTATATGGTATTTACGCTGGAAAATAAATTTTCAAATGTCTTGTACTTCTTTTTTGAAAACGGAGCAGTTGGCGCATGGTTATACGCATCTTGATCCATAAAAAGCACCGTAGGATTTGGATTCGATGTATCTTCCACCTTAATAAAATCCTTCAGCAATGTAAACGCTGTCAAACGACAATTGTAACCAAGAAATAATTTATTCTTTTTGTTCCATAATTCTGATATCTTTCCCTCTGGATAAACAGGATTTTTCTTTCCAAGTTTTACAAAACCTTTCTTTACCAATCCAGAGTTTTGAATCGTTTTGTTGTAACTTCGTACCTGTGCAAGCCAAGCATCCACCGTTTTCTCGCTAATTCCAGCATTCATTAAAGCCTTTTTTGTTTCCTTCTGTGATTTCTTATCCACCAGATTAGAATAACATCCTCTTTTTTCTGCCTTTTTTGCTGCCAGTGTTGGCTGCGTAGATATGGATGCTCCTACTAATGCCATTACCACTACTGCACATACTACTTTCTTCATTCTTAAAATTCTTTTTTGTTTCATCCTAATTTTTCCTCCATTTCCATGCACGCTTCTGCACATTTTTTTCTATTGCACATCCGATTGTAAAACGGAATGAAGGAAGAAGCAATATACTTTTTTTGAATATTTCTTTACAATTTTATTACGCATGTTCTAAGCACGTTTGCAACGCTGCAATCATCTTTTGCAAAGTATCTGTTACCTCTTCTGATTTGACAAAAAGATTTTGCAACAAACTCTCTACATTTTTTTCAAAATCTTTTGGCAACTGTTTTGCCTCTTTCTTTGCATACTGTACCATCCGTTTTTCTCCCGGATGTGTCAGACGATTCATAGCGAAAATAATATCAAAATAAGATTCCAGAAAAGCAGCGGTTCTGTGATTTACACTAACCCAATCCTGACGCTTCAGTGCCTTTTTTATCTGCAAATCATAAGAAGGTAACATACCCGTCAACAATTTCTGATTCTGTGCAATAATATTTTTCCGCAATTCTTCTGGATATGGCACATCAAATCGTTTCTGCATCTGAGCAAATTTTCCCGATTCATCATACAAAATACGACTATGTATTAAATTGTGCCACATACAAGTAGTATACCCGTTGTGTGCAGAATGTTGTTCCACAACAGATGCTACCTCATTTGCAAAATCATCCGGATTTCGATAAAGAATATCAATATCTATCCCATCCTTTAATGTACAATCATCCTCCAACTCCCAGAAATGATTTCCAATCTCCATATAATTACAACAATTTTCCAGCACTGCTTTTCGTTTCTCTTCTTCAGGTACTTTTGTACAATAAATATACAAATCGTAATCCGACTTTTCATCAAAATTTTGTCCTGCCCTAGAACCACCCAAGGCAATGGCTTCTACCTCTTCCATCTGTGAAAATGCTTTCCATAACTGTTCAAAATACATCGAATATCCCCTTTCTATATATGCAGTTTTACAAGCAGTTTGCAGATATTTGATTTTTCTCCGTTTATCAAATCAACAACTCCATTCCTTATATATCCTCTCTATACCAGCATTTTGGGAAATTTTCACATCCATAAAATTGATTCCCTACATGCTCTCCCCGCTTTGCCATGCGAACCACTAACTTACCTCCAAAACGAGGACAAGTTTTTTCAACTTGACGTACTGATTCCCCAAAACATTCATGTTCTACTATCAATGATATTGTCTTTTTTCGCTTTGTCAATCCCCTTTACTAAATTTGTCTTTTCCAGTTTATTAGTCATAATATAACAAGTGGACAAGTTCACATCAACTTCCTATATCCCTCACCTATTGGTGACTTGCTGGATGGGATGCATCTTCCTACAAAAAATACGTGGCTATCATAGTAACTGTTTACTACAATACCCACGCAAGTCAGCCTTACCTATCAAATTTTTTATAATTTCCAGCTTACTGCCATCTCTCTACTTTCAATAAATTTCTTATAGGTTCCTTCTTGTTTCATCAAATCTTCATGGCGCCCCTGTTCCTTAATTTTTCCCTGATCCACTACAATAATCTGATCTGCATGTCGCACTGTCTTTAATCTATGTGCAATCATGATTACCGTCTTTTCTTTCGTTAAGGCTTCTATCGCTTTGATTAGTTCTTCCTCATTTTCAGGATCCACGTTTGCTGTAGCCTCATCCAAAATAATAATTGGTGAATCCTTCATAATAGCTCTGGCAATAGATATTCTCTGCCGTTCTCCTCCCGATAGGTTTATGCCATCTTCTCCAATGACGGTTTCGTAACCCCTTGGAAGTGACATAATAAATTCATGACAACAGGCTCTTTTCGCTGCATCCATTACTTTATCCATAGACGCTTCTGGTGTACCAAATCGGATGTTATTGGCTATCGTATCCTTAAACAGGTACACATTTTGAAATACAAAACTAAAGTTTGCCATCAAGCTGTCATAATTGTACTTTTTGATATTCTTTCCGTTTAATGTAATTTTCCCTGCATCTACATCCCAAAATCTTGCTATCAAATTGGTAAGTGTAGTTTTTCCTCCACCAGAAGGTCCTACAATTGCCAATGAAGTTTTTGCTGGAATCTTCAAACTGATGCCATCAATAATTTTACGACTTTCATAAGAAAATGAAATATTGTTTACTTCAATATCTGCATTTCCAGCTTCTACTTTTTCTCCTTCTAAATCCATTTGTGGTGAAGCCATAATCTCATTTACCTTATCAATCGTTACATCTACTACTCGCAACAAAGCAGAGAAACTACTTGCACTGTCCAGAGCTGCAAACATAATATAGGAAACAAGGATCATAACAATGCAAACTGCCAATTCCATAGTTCCATTCAAATAAAAGGCGATAGATGCCATTGCCATAGCTACCCCTATCATTTTTACGATAAAATTTTGAATGGCAATAAACGGTACAAAACTAACTTCCATCTTTAAGTTTAAGTCTGCCCCATATTCATTGGCAGCATTCAATGCTCTACACTGCTCCCCCGTCAGCTTATAACTTTTCACCTCTGTAATTCCCTGCACATATTCAATTACTTTATCTACTAAATTCTGATCTGCATGAAATTTATTCTTTGCTAATTTTGCAGAACGGGCAATCAACAAATGATTGAAGATAACAAATAACAAAACTCCTGCCAAAGCAATCAAACCAATTCGGAAATCAAACAGAAAAATCAACAACAGAATAACCGATGTACTTAATACTGCATTGGAAACCACCATAATTACTCTTGTGGCAACATTCTCAAGGCTCTGCATGGTATTTGTAGTAACCGAAATCACCTGCCCTAATGTATTCGCATTAAAATATCCCATTGGTACATAACGCAAATGCTCCGCTACTTCAATTCTCTTATCCGCACAAGTTCCATAACCTGCTCTTGTTTGCAAAAGTGTGGATTTATTTTTACAAAATGCTGCCCCTAAAATACTAGCTAACATAATGCCAAAACAAGTAACCGCCGTCTTTACTGTAACCTGCTCCTCCAATACAGCTTTGACCAACACATAGATGGCAGGCACTTTTAGTCCCTCAAACAGCACTTGTATCAAAGTAAGCCAAATAGAAGTCACAAATCGTTTTCTATTTTCTTCCTGACAAAAATTTAGAAACTTCTTAATTACTTTTATCATTCTGCCTCCTCCTTTACAGTATCTCTTACCAAAATATGAGAATCCCACATTTTCTTATATAATCCATTTCTTTCCAATAATTCTTTGTGCGTTCCCATTTCTTCTACCTTACCATCGTTGATACAACAAATGTTATCCGCATCTATAATGGTAGAAAGTCTATGTGCAATGACTATTAAGGTTTTTCCTTTTACAAGCCTTGCTACCGATGCCTGTATCACAGCTTCACTCTCTGGGTCTGTATATGCTGTTGCTTCATCTAATATTACAATTTCTGCATTCTTTAACATTGCTCTGGCTATGGCGATTCGCTGTCGTTCTCCTCCTGATAAATGTCCACCCCCAGAACCAACAATCGTATCATATCCATTTTCAAGGCTCATGATAAAGTCATGACAACCACTGAGTTTTGCTACCTTCTCTACTTCCTCATCCGTCGCATTTCCATCCGTTTTTCCCATACGAATATTATCGCGAATGCTTCGGTTAAATAGGTAATTATCCTGCGAAACATATGCAATATGATCAGCGGTATAAGCTAATGGCAATTTTCTTACATCTACTCCACCGATTTTTATACTTCCTTTTTCTACATCCCATAAACCAGCCAGTAGCCTTGCAATAGTAGATTTTCCACTTCCAGAAGGTCCAACTAAAGCTAAAAATTCGCCGTCCTTCACTTCTAAATCAATGCCATGTAACACTTTTTCATCTTGATATCCAAACTCCACCTTTTCAAAACGAACTGAATAATCTACAGGTTGACAATTTTTTCCCAAAACCTCAGGGCGTTCCATTTCCTTTGCATCCAAAATGGTGCGAACCTCTTTTACAATCAATTTCATATTTGCAAGGTCGTCTTCATAAGACATAACCTGAATAAATGGTTCTATGATTGCAACTCCATAAATTAAAACCGTAAAAAGCGTAATGGCATTTACAGTTCCATGCATATACATAACCGCTCCGACTGGTAGTAATGTAACCATCGTAGCAGGTGCAATACACATCGCAAGTGTCATATACACATTACAATTTGCCATCCAATCTACATAACTGTTAGCCCCTTCTTTCGCTGCATTTACAAATTTTTCGTAGGATTGCTCTGCTTTTCCAAAGGCTTTGATTACTTCGATACCATTAATATATTCCACCGAAACATCATTTAAGTTTTTATTTGCTTCTGTGCATCGGTTAAAATGTTTTTCATAATCCGCTGTCATCATAAGCATAAAACACACCATTCCAATCGGTAATGTTACCAATGCCGCAATACCAAGCTTCCAGTTTAATGCAAAAATCGCTACAATCACAATAATCGGTGACAACAGATTACTTGTAAATTCAGGAACAATATGTGCCAATGTAGTTTCTATCGAATCTACTCTTTCTACAATAGTCGATTTCAAACTTCCTGCCTGGTATGCCAGCACATCCCCTAAGGGCATTTTTGCCAGTTTGTCAGTACATTTTTTTCGTATGTTGGCAAGAATGGCAAAGGTCGCACCATGCGATAAACAGGTAGAAATAGAATGAAATACCACCTTTCCAAGGAATAATACGGTCATCCATACTCCAAGCATCATGTACACTTTAAAATCTTTTTCTCCACTTACCAGATTGCTGACTATCTTTGCCACCACAAAGTAGGGCATAATTCCACTTATGACACTCAAAAATGCCAATAGAATACTCATAACAAAATAGGGCTTTTTGTCTCCTACTTGTGAAAAAAGCCATGCAATCGGACTTTCTTCTTTTTGTTTGTTTTTCTGTTCCATATATCCTAATCCTTTCTATATAATTTTGATAAAACAATTGTTTCATAACTTCCTGATAAACCAGAGGCTTTTCAAACTTTGATACTAACATTTTCCCATACAACTTTGCACATAACAGATTGCCTGTAAATGCAGGAACAATACATGCTTCAACGTTCTACACATGTAGATTGATATCTGTATCATTTAACACCTCTTTTAATGCCCCATACCTTCTGTACTCCAATGGTGTTCTCCCCATTTCTCTTGCAAACGCCGCAGAAAATTTGCTTGCGCTGGTGTAACCGACTCTTTCCGCTATTTCACTGATTTTTAATTCCTTGTTATGCTTCAAAAGTACGGCTGCTGTATTTAAACGATACTTTTTCATATATGTAAATACAGGCGTTCCATATTCGTTTCGAAAACATTTTTTTAACGCTGTGACATTTATATCAAACTTTTGTGCTAGCTCCTCAATGGTGTAAATTCGATTTAAGTTTGTTGTCATCAGCTTATGGATCGCACGAATTTTTTCTATGTCGCCCTTGTAAAAATACGGTTTTTCCACCTTATATTTATCAATTTCCAAAGCAGATAAATATAGCAGCAACTCCAATATTTTTATTTTGTAAAATTCATGTTTAATGCTGGCTGGTACATTGTATAATTCGGAAAAGATATGATTGACCTCAGGTGCGGAGGCAATGACATACGGCTTGGATTGTCTACAGTACTTTTTTAAAATATCCTCTGCACTCACAGAAAAGTCGGGAACATATCCTTTCAATGCTTTGTTTGCCTTGTTCAGCTCAAAGCCAATAGTAATGCCATAATAATGATTTAGTGGAAAGGTTGAGGTACCATTGTTATGTGTACCATCATCTACACGTAACTCCCCCGCTGTCAAACTGCAATTATTTCCTTCCCTGTCACAAGTCTCAATCTGTCCTTCCCTACAATGATCAATACACAAAAAATCATCCGCCGAGTTAAAATCGGTTTTGCATTCTTTCATGTGAAAATTATTGTACATGATATAAACGCCTTCAAAGACCTGATATATCGTCATCGTGCCTTCCCCAGTCTCGTTCATCAAACGCATCACTTTACATTCTTCATTTTGAAATACGTCGTTGGCATTGGATATAATATTCATTTCTGGAAACTTCTCCTGCTCCATACACAAACCTCCCGCCTGTTAGTTTTTCCTAACAATAACTTTATAAATTAATCTTCCATTTTTTTCAAGTCCCAATTAGTTCAAAATATACCAATTGGTTTTTCTTTTTCTTCTTGGGATATTTTTTATCTACTTATTTTCTATTATGTGTTCTTACTACGGCTGGAAACAAAAAGAAACTCCGTAATCAATATTCATCAATTACAGAGTTTCTCAAATGCTTCCTCACAACTATTTATAATGCATCAAACTTCCCTCATCGAAGGTATATTCTGCTGTATGAAATGGATAGGACACCTCATCCTCATAATACCACGGATCATCCTCATGCAAAGGATTCTTTAGCAAATGAAATTCTTGTGCTGGCATATAGCCCTGTGCCAGAAGGAATGCTTTCTTCCCTTCCGCATTTTCGCATAAATCTACAACCATAACTACATGTCCCGGACTTCCACCCTTTATAAAAATATCGCCAATCTGCATTTGCTCCATGCTAATTTTCTTGGAATCAGATTCCATATTCATCGTACCAGAATAGGCAAATACAACACGCATAAACTTCTGAAAAGAAGCATAACTACTATCATTCCCTGCTGCCGTTCCCCATGATACATTGTTTCCATCCACACAAATGGTGTATCCCTGACTCCATTTACTAAAATCTGCCACAAATCCACTTCCTAATGTAAAACAAATTTTATCGTACTGTCCGCGCTGATAGTAATACTCTCCAAAGACACGCATGACCGAATCTGCGCATTGTTGTAAATCTTCCTTTTCTAAAGGTAACTTGAACACCGCTATATGTACATTTTGTTTTTTCTTTTTCTTTCCATTATATAGCAACACTGGACTTCCATCTGGTTTCATCTCATATCCCCGTAAAAAAGCTCCTAAACTATTCTTTTCCACCTTTATTCGACTATAACCTTTTGGTGTCCGAATTCTTGTTTTTAAGGTATTCCCTTTTTTATTTATATAATTAAAGGATTGCTTTTTCGATTTTTTATCCGTTTTCTTTTTTGTTACAACGCTATCTGTATTGTGTATTCCATTTTCATTCACAATATGACATCCCTGCATCAGCAAACCCATTCCTGCTACTGCCAAAACAAACAATACTTTCTTTTTTCTATTCATCTTTTTTCTATTCATCTTTTTTCATTTCCTCTTTTACTTTTTCTAAAATTCCAATATCTGCAGGCAACCACTGAACCATAGACAATTGCTCCCTTGTCAACCATTTTGCATCGGTATGTTCTTTTAGTACCAATTTCTCTTTTGCTACACACCAAAAACAATCCATAGACAAATGAAAATCTGGATAATCATATTCTACCGTGTCCAGTTGCTCTCCAACAACTATCTTTGCATCTAACTCTTCCTGGATTTCTCGCACTAATGCCTGTTGTGGAGTTTCTCCCCATTCTATTTTTCCACCAGGGAATTCCCATCCACCCTTCCATGCTCCATAACCTCTCTGTGTGGCAAAAATCACAGACTGTCCTTGCTGATTTTTCTTATGCAACACGGCCGCAACTACCCTGACTTTTTTCTCGAATAGTGCTATTTTAAACTCTGTCAATTTTATTTCTGCCACAAAACCATATTCCTTAAATGCCTCCGTCACTACTGTAGCAAAAATTTCTTCTTTTCCCTGACAGGCGCATATTCCTAATGGCTCAATAAATGCTGTACTTCCATTACCAAATTGAATTTTGTATGGTACCTGCTGCTCTTTTAATTTTGCATTGACATGTGCGACTATATTATAGGTTAATTTTCGCATTTCTTCCTCCTGTTTTTTATGTACTTTCTCTACCCTATGCCTTTTACCTAAGCCTTGCATTTTATGAAAAATTAAATACCTATATTCCATTTACAGACATACTATGTTTCTCAGTATGTCTATAATCATGGTAAGTGCTTTGCAAATTTATGTCAAGTAATGGTTTGATTTGTACAATTCCTTCTGCCGACTAAACTGTTACATCCTATAGAAAACAAAGCCATTCCCTCTTATTTTTATTTTCAACCACTTTGCAAAAGAATAGCTGTCTCTATTATTTTTTCCCTTTTTCTTTTGCCAGCAAAAACGCTGCATTTTTTCTTTCCAAAAGACTTAACCAAGTTTCCTGAAATTCATCTGGTTCGTACTCTCCCTCATACCAGCTTTTTTCATCAAAATACTTTTGCAATGTTTTGTCTTTAAATTTTCTACCATGTCTTGCATAAATCTCATTTCGTGCCAAACGAAGCTCCTTATCGGAAAGTCCTTCAATGTCTTCCTCGCTTAAATAACAGCTATCACTATACGGAAGAATGTACTCTTCCTCGTCGTCATCTGTATCATACTCTTCATCAGTTCATCATTACATGTTAGAGGCTAACCACTTGTATATCATATTCTTTTTCTCTTTGCAACTATCAACATAAACGAATACAGCTATCAGCCTGTTATATTATTTGTATATTTTCTGTATTATCTACTTATACTAATAGTTGTATTGTGGGGGGATTTACTTGAATTACGAATTACTTGGAAAAAAAATCAAAACGGAACGAAATAAACTTAACCTTACCCAGGAACAATTAGCAGAATGTATAGACATTTCTACTACTTATCTTGGTCAGATTGAACGTGGCGAACGAAAGGTTACTTTAGATAAATTACTTCCTATTGCTAATAGGTTAGGTGTTTCCATTGATTTTCTATTATCTGATTCACTTCCGAAACAGGAAGACTACTATATCAATATGGTTCGTCAATTATTTTCTAACAGAAGCACTTTAGAAAAAGAACTGGCAATAAACACAATTAATTTTCACCTATACACAAGATAAATTATGATAACACGACAATATCAATTCTTTCTTTACGTTTCAAAAGAGACAACCACATAAAATGCGAATATGCCTCTTTTTTTCATTCTTTTCTTTTATACACATGACATAGTCAGTCATCTAAAAATCATTCCACACAAACATTATTTTCTACAAGCCTGTTTTCTCTTAACTCGTATCCCACAGGCAATCCTGTGGGTTTTTCGCCGCCAATTTATAACCAACAGTTCCTCCCATTTTTGTCAACGATATTCGCAATCCGCTTCGCTACTTGCTCATATAAAAGCGGCACTGCGTGCCTTACGAGGTATATGGCTTGAACCCCACACCTCGTGCAAGAAAACCCACCGCCTAAAGGTAGTGGGTTTTCTTGTCCTTTCATAAAAAAATTGCATTCTTTTTCCCAAAACTGTATAATAAAGTAAGGAGTTGTTACCGCATCCTTTTCATTTTCAAAAGGATGCGTATTTTATTATTACCAAAGGGGGAATGGTATCTATGAAAATTCAAGATTTTACAGACATGAAAAGATTTCAGGAAATTATGGAAAACTGGGCTTCTGCTACTGGTCTTGCTACCGTTGCAGTAGATTCTGACGGCAATTATATTTCAGATTGTTATAATTTCACAGACTTTTGTATGAAGTATACCAGAAATTCAAAAGAGGGAAAAAGACGTTGTGAAAAATGCGACAAAGAATGTAGTGGCATTTATTATTGCCACGCAGGGTTGATTGATTTTAGCATTGATCTGGTCCTACACGATCAAAAAATAGGGGCTGTTATTGGAGGACAAGTTCTTCCCGAAAATCCAGATGAAGACAAATTTCGTGCTGTTGCCAAAGAAATCGGAGTAAATGAAACTTCTTATATTGAGGCTCTCAGAAAGGTAAATGTTCGTTCCAAGACACAGATTGAAGCTGCTGCATACCTACTGGGAGATGCCTTAAATAACTGTATTTTCGCAAGTTACAGTCAAAAATACAACAGCAAACTATTAGAACATCTGGAAGGTGGAATTGCTGACTGCCATACTCTGGTACAAGAAATCAAGGCAAATACATCAAAATTATTTAACATTCAAAAGCAACAAAAAATGTTGGCTCTAAATGCCAGTATTGAAGCCGCAAGAGCGGGAGAAGCCGGACGTGGATTTTCCATTGTTGCAGACCAGGTGGAAAAATTATCACAAGACTGTAATACACTAAATTCCTCCATTTCCGAAAATATTGAAAAAATTTCCTATGTCATTGATAAATTAACAAACGAGAAAGAAAGATAAATTAATCAGGAATGTGCTTTTGTATCATTTTACAATACGCACATTCCTTTTTTTATGCTTAAATTACTATGTATGAGGCAACGATTCCGCCTCTATTATGTTTATCATGCATTTATATCTGTATAACTACAATCACTGTTCTTTTTCTTGTTCTCCAATCAATACATTTTTTCCTTCGAATGCAAAACCATATTTCCGTATTTGTTCTTTTTTAAAACCTCTTACAAGCAACTCTGTCTCATATTTTTTCTCTTCAATTTGCGAAAGAGCAACCTGTACCGTTTCCTCTAAGGAATGTTCTTTTTTTGCATTGAATACCTTAAATTCTAAAATGATGGAATCCTCTGCCTTATCCTTTGGTTCTATCATTACATCATAACGACCAAATCCACTTTCCCGATTGGAAGTAATCCAATATTTTTCCGAAAGTTCCACAATCAAGCCAAGTACGAATCCATGATAAAAACGTTCCGGTTGTCTTTGGGAAGGTCCTTTTCCAGTATCAAAATTACTAAATACCTGCTCGGATACAAGATTCATATATTCGTTCATTTCTTCTACATTGCCACAAAGCATTGCTTTGACAAAATCATTGTAATCCCATTTTGTTTTTTTAAACCATCCACGTACCATCTTACGAAACATTCTTTTTACTTCCTGATTGGTAAGTGCCAGTTCGTATAATGGTTCTTCGTCTTCGCTGATTTGGTCCATCTGTTCATATTTGAGGACTTTTAAATAGCCACTGGCAAGCATCAGACTCCAAACTGCATCTTCATCCTCATCCAATTGATCATATACGATCTGCTCATCAATAGGACAATGAATGCTATCACCTTTTAGCAATATCTCAAAGTTACTCTTTAATCGATTGCTTCCTTCTTGCAATAATTTACTTACCGATCTATTACTACTGGTATTTTCCCAATAGGTATCAAATTTCCCCTTCATTTTTAGAAAGTTAATAATAGACCATGGATTGTAGATGTGTTTTTGTTTTCCAAATACAAATCCATCGTACCACCACTTTACCATTTCTTTCTTACTTCCGTATCCATAATCTTCCAAAGTAGTAAACACTTCTTCTTCTGTAAAACCAAACGCTGTTTCGTATTCGTTAGAGGTCGTTGTAACTACCATAAGATTATTTAGGTCTGAACATACAGATTGGCATTGAACACTTGACGAAGCTCTTATGAGTCTAGTGTGAAAGCCCACCTCGTTCACTCGACGAGGTTCTTTCGAGGTCAGTGACGATGGTGCTACTCCAACCCTCGTAATTCCAGTCATTACAGCTCGTTCAAGTGAAGTATTCGTCTTAAAAGTAGCATTAAAAAGATTTCTTGTGAAATTTATTAATTCGTCCCAGTATCCATTTACATATGCTTCTTGCATTGAAGTATCATATTCATCCAAAAGGATAATCACCCTTTTTTCGTAATGTTTATGAAGGTATTGCGATAAGCGATGCAACGACATACTAACAAGGGCATCATTCATATTTTCTTTTTTTTCTATTGTTTCCCGTATATAAGATTTTTCATTTTCTGTAATATTTTTGCTTTGAAGCAAATAGTTATGATTGTCATAAAGATCTGCAATCATTCTACAAATTTTTTCTCTTGTGTTTACAAATCTATTCTCTTTTATATTTGCAAAAGAAAGGCTGTTTTCTTCCCTTTATTGTAGCAAATACATGCGTTTGAAACAAGAATCATTCAGGGATTTTTACGGACAAAATCAACATTCCAATATTCCAACTTTTATACGATTGAATACATATTCTATCAAAGAATGCTTACGAAATATCAATGCCCCATCTGCTTTTTAGAATGCATTTTCTGATAAAGAAAAAACGGATAAGAAACCAGATGTCCCAGCTTCTTACCCGCATACTCTTTTTCTATTTTATATCAAGTCAAGGATATTCGAAATCCGTTTTGGTACTTTTATGATAATAACGTATTCTCTTTTCACTTTATCCCATCAAGGGAAAATGCCCTTTATTTCCTCCGCAAAAATTAATTTTTTCAGCGCTACAATATAGGCACCCATACGATAGGTACAGGAATATTGTTCTACTGCCTCCTGTATCTCTGCAAACGACTGCGTCATCAGTTTTTCCAGCATATCATTGACTTGATTTCGTTCCCAAGTTAATTCCTGTATGTTCTGTACCCATTCAAAGTACGATACGATAACGCCACCGCTATTGGCAAAAATATCTGGAATTAACAGGATGCCTCTTTCTTTCAATATGGCATCTGCTTCTGTTGTAGTTGGTCCATTTGCAGCTTCTACGATATAACGACATGCCAGCTTTGGTGCATTTTCTTCTGTAATCTGATTCTCCAATGCCGCAGGTACTAAAACATCGCAGGCACAGGTCAAAACTTCCGCATTGGTAATGTGTGTGATGTTAGGTGCCTCATACTCCTTTAATAATTTTCCCGTCTGCTCTACAAAATCCGAAATTACATCCATATCCAAACCATTTGCACAGTAAATACCACCAGAAACATCGCTAACGGCTACCACCTTTGCACCTCTATGATGAAAAATCCTAGCAGCATTGCTTCCTACATTTCCCATTCCCTGAATGGCTACCGTCGTCCCAGCAAGTTCTTTTCCAACCGTCTTTAACAAAAGTTTTGTACTGATCACCACACCTCGCCCGGTCGCTGAATTTCTACCTCTGGAACCACCGAGTTCAATTGGCTTTCCTGTTACAACGCCAGGACATGGTTTTCCTTGCAACTGGCTATAGGTATCCAACACCCATGCCATGGTCTGTGCATTGGTGTTTACATCCGGTGCTGGAATATCCGTATCAGCTCCAATGATTGGTGCAATTGCAAAGGTATATCTTCTGGTAAGATTTCTTAATTCTCTCTTGGATAAAGTCTTAGGATCCACCTTTACTCCACCTTTTGCTCCTCCATATGGAATATTGGCAACGGCACATTTTAAAGACATCCACGTTGCTAATGCTTTTACCTCACTTAATGTACAATCCTCATGAAATCGAATTCCACCTTTAAACGGTCCCCGAATGTTAGAATGTTGTACCCGATAACCTTCAAACACCTTTACGGTCCCATCATCCATTTCCAAAGGTAAGTACACCTTTGTCTCACGCTGTGGGTTCTTTATAATGTCAAACATCGTTTTATCTATTTTACCAACTTCCATGGCCTCTTCCATCGTTGCCACTACGTTCTCATATGGATCATATACTTTTGCCATAATCGTCGCTCCTTTCCCTGCAAATCTTTGTGTAACCTTTTATACCATTTTGCTTGAGGCAGGTACCTTGTTTCTTTATGTATCAGACTAGAAAGTATGTTTTCGCCGGCTTTGGTTTTGACCTCTTACACACCCACATCTTATGCCCTCCTTTTTCTTCCGTCAATACTTTTTTAAAAGAGGAAATTTCTTTATTTTTTTCAGCCCAAAACTTTATTTTCTTTTGTCTTTTTATTCCTTCACTTTCAAAAAATAAGTCAAACAAATCTATTTATCTTTTTTCCAAAATGTACCACTAGCATTTTTTCCCTTCATTGCTATACTAAAATTATGTAGAACTTTACAGGTCTGTAACAATCCGGAGGTGCATAAACATGAAAAATAATGAATTAGATTCCATTGATAAACGAATTTTAGAAATCTTACAAAAAGATGCCAGAACCCCTTTAAAGGAAATTGCCAAGGAGTCTTATTTAACTGCTCCTGCTGTTTCCACACGCATTGCACATCTGATTGAAAAAAATTATATTACCGGTTTTCATGCCACTCTAAATCCAGAGTTGCTTGGGTACCATATTAAAGCATTTATAAATCTGGAAGTTGCTCCCAACGATAAAAAAGAATTCTATCCATATATCAAAAAATGTCCCAATGTCATTGAATGTAACTGTGTAACCGGAGATTACTCCATGCTGCTGGAAGTACAGTTTTGTACAACCAATGACCTGGATCAATTTATTGGCGAATTGCAAACATTTGGGCGCACAAAAACCCTTATTGTATTTTCTACTTCTGTAGAACATCGTGGAGTGCAAGTATTCTAAATAATTCATCTCCTTCTACATCCTTCTTTTATTTCAATAATTTACCGGTATACTTATGTGTCATTTTTGTGTTATATTGTCCGTGTTACTGCTAACAATCACAGTTTTATCTTTCAGAATATGGCTGTGATCTATTTTTATTACAACGGAAACTCCGCAGAACAATGATTTTGTTTCCCAATTGGCTCAACTGGTAAATGTAGAACGTGCCAAAGCTGGACTTTCTCCTGTCACATTGGATACCACCTTATCCAAAGCCGCGCAGGTTCGTGCCAAAGAAACGGTAAGTTACTTTTCCCACACCCGTCCAAACGGAAGTACCTTTTCCAGTGCAATTACAGAACAGGGCATTTCTTTTCGTGGTGCAGGAGAAAATATCGCATATGGACAGAAAACACCACAAGAAGTTATGAATGGCTGGATGAACAGTGCAGGACACCGTGCTAATATCCTGAATGCTAACTTTACTAAAATTGGTGTAGGATATTATCAGCAAAATAGTGTAAATTATTGGACACAATTATTTACTTATTAAATTTAACATAGCACTAAATTTTTAATTATTCGCTAAATCGTTTTATTACGGTTACCCATTTTTCATTGCCAATTATCTCAATGATATAATTTTCCAAAAAATAGCATTATTAAAAATTTATTGACAATCTGATATCTGTACTATATAATCAAATTCATAATAAAAACGAGGAAGTTTATAGAGACATAAACTTTCTCGTTTTTTATTTATGCGAACAACAAATCAAGATTTTATAAATGCGTAAGAAAATCTACTGCCATTAGGCGGTGGGTACTCTTACACACAAGTCTTGAGGACTGTCGCATTCACTTTGGAAACTCACAAAACATTTTTGTAGTTTCTTTTTGCACCTCCATGCCAGTGTGTAACCCGATAACGTAGTTTTAGGAACCTAACAAAGACAATTTACTATTGTCAAAGATGCAAGTACGTGAAAACTATTTGCGCTGATTTAAAAGGAGGATGAAGCAAATATGAAAAAACACAATTTAATTAAGAAAGAATTTGCCGCATTTGCATTGTCAACTGCTATGGTATTTTCTATGTTCCCTGCAATAACCCCTGCACCAATTGCTAATGCTGCAACTGCTGCCACAGAGGCTTCCAATAGCAAAAAAGTTACTACCGCAGAGGATGACCTAGAAAATATTTTTACAACAATTGACTTGATGGATGCCAGTATATCCGAGCTTAGTTCCGCAATGGAAAAAGGTGAGTTGACTGCTGTACAGTTGGTACAAATGTATCTTGATCGAATTAACGCTTATGATAAGTCTTTAAACCTAAACTCCATCATTTCCATAAACCCTGACGCTTTAACAGAAGCTGCTAAGCTAGATCAGCTAAAAGCAGAAGGAAAAATCAAAGGAAAGCTTCATGGTATTCCTATTATCGTAAAAGATAATTACGATGTAGCAGGAATGGCAACTACTGCTGGTTCCGCTTCTCTTGCAAATTCCATTGCACCAGATGATTGCTATGTAGTAAAAAAATTAAAAGAACAGGGCGCTATTATATTAGCAAAAGCAAATATGTCCGAGTTTGCATCCAGTGGTTCTGACTCACGCTCCACACTTGGAGGCACCGCACATAATCCGTATGATACTACACGTTCCTCTGCAGGTTCTTCTGGTGGAACAGCCGTTGCAGTTACTTGTAATTTTGCAGCCGCAGGTTTAGGAACCGATACTGGTTCTTCCATTCGAAGACCATCCTCTTTTAACAACTTATACGGCATCCGTCCATCGAAAGGGTTAACCTCCATTGATGGTGTAATTCCACTAAATGCAGACCGAGATGTAACAGGTCCTCTTTGTAGAAGTGCAGAAGACTTAGCTATTATGTTAGAAGGAATGGCTGGAACCGATCCTGCTGACAGTTATACTGCTGATGCAAATAATTTAATTCCATCTGGTGGTTATACTTCTAACTTGACTAGTAACAGCCTAAAAGGAAAGAAAATCGGTTACCTTTCCAACTCATTTGGATATTCTGTATTAAACACAGGAGAAGTTGCTACAGGAAGCGCAGTATCCTTGGATAACAAAATTAGTGGTATGGTTACAAAAGCAAAAAGTAACTTAGTAAAAGCTGGAGCAACACTTGTAGATGTATCAAACTTAATTCCAGAAACATTGATTACCAGCCTTAGACAAAAAACCAGCTACAGTGTATTTGAATGGGATATGAATGAATATCTTGCTTCCCTTGGTGAAAATGCTCCATGTAAAACAGTAAAAGATATTATGAATACAGGATTAGGTGTGAATTATATTAACATTAGCGTAAAAAATCCTGCTAATTCTCTATCTGAGATGACAAATCCACGTACAACAGAGGATTGGAATACTTGCTGGAATAATATGTTGAATTTCCGAACAACAATAAGCAAGATTTTAAAGGATAATGGCATTGATGCTGTTATTTATGTTTCACAAACCGATGTAGCCAATGTGCAGGAGGAAAATGCAAACCTAGCAAAAACAACTGTCAATAAAAATAATGCTGCAAGCTACATAAACTATTTTGGACCTGTAGCAGGACTTCCTGACATGATGATGCCTATGGGCTTTGCAAAAACAGATGCCGCAAATGGTTATACCGAAAAAATGCCTTTAGGTATGTCAATGTTTACAAGCTACGGAAATGAAGAAACCTTATTTGAAATTGCATACGCATACGAACAACAGGCAGGAAGCAGTATCAGAAAAGCACCAGATAGTGTTCCAGCTTTAAAAGATGAAAATGTAAATGCTTATCTGGATAATCTTATGGACGCCGTTTACAGTATCGATTACGACAAATATACGGTATATCCAGAAGCAAAGATAAAGAAAATGTATAGCAAATATGATGCGGCTGAAAAAGTAAATACCAATGATATCTATGAGACTTATGATGCTGCATACGATTTAGCTGTTGCCTATGACTCTGTTTTAACTGCTTTAAATGGAAAGGAAAAAGTAGAAACACCAACTGTCAGCAAACCTGCTAAAGCAAAAATTTTGAGCGTAAGCAGAACAGCCTCTAACAAGAAGATAACAATAACAATGCAAAAACAGAAGGAAATTACAGGATATGAAATTCAATATTCTACATCAAAGAATTTTACTTCTCCAACAACTAAAACAGTTACTTCTTCCACTGTCAAAAAAGCAGTAAACAAGCTGAATGCCAAAAAGACTTATTATGTTCGAGTACGTGCATATAAAACTTCAAATACCAAAAAGATCTATGGTGCATGGTCAGCAATTAAAAAGATTTCTATTACTAAGTAAAACATGCATCGGTAAAAAACGAGCAAGAAACGCTCCATAATGAATGTATAAACTAGCCTATAGTTTTTTGAAAGAGTAAGCTTACTTAAACTATTTCAAAAACTATAGGCTATATAATTGAGGAACAAAGTGGACAAGTCCACTTCAACTTCCTGTATCCCTCACTCATGAGGGACTTGCTCCACTTTACGTACCAGATGCGGGTTGCACGCTTTTTGCCCCCTCTTCCTTTCGCATCTGTGCAAATCCACGCGGAGCATTTTTACTTTATAGGACGCATTTCCCTATAAAGTAAAAAACAGGCATCCCTTTTCAGATGCCTGCCTGTTCTGTTTCTATTTTGTATCCTTACAAAATCTTTTCTACTACCCCATTGTAGTTTCTTCTAAAATCCTTCTTATTCAATTTTCCTCTGGCTGCCTTTGGGCTTTCAACATCCTCCCCAATAACAGCCATACTTTTTTATATGATAACTCATATTCCATAAATGCATTGGAAAATGAGTATCCATCCAAACTGCCGTCATTCTAAAACATAACAGACATGAGCAAGGTTATGGAAAAAAAGCATAACACCGTAGTCACCATAATTCCTCTGGACAATAACTCTGTGTCCTCTCCAACCTTTTCTGCCTGTATAAGTGGTAAATTTGCCACAGGCATTGCTGCCATCAAACAAAACGCCTGTACCATTTCTGTTGGGAAATGCAACGCTTTTAACAATACCACCAAAACAATCGGTACCAACAGCATACGGATTACAATATAAATCCAAATACTTTTTTCTTTTAATCCCTCCTCAACGGAAGACTTGGCAATAGACACACCTAACAACGCCATAGACAAAAAAACCGTAGCATTTCCAAGATAAATAATGCTATTGGAAAGTACCACTGGAAGTTTCAGATCAAACCAGAATACCACCAATGTCAAGAGTGCCATAATCGTGCCCGGAGAGAAAATCTTTTTTAAATCGATCCGTTCCCCTTTTCCACCCAATACAGTTACTCCATGGGTATAAAAAAGCAGGCAATACATCACATTACACACAATGACATACAACATAGCACTGTCACTTAGTACAGCCCTTCCCACAGGGATTCCAATGAAGCCTACATTTGTGTATACAGTCATTACATTATAAAATTTTTCTTCCGATTTTTTGATAGGCAACAGTTTGGGTATCACATATCCTAATACACATAAACAAGCATACAATCCAATACCTACGCAAATGGCATTTAACAAATCCTTATGGGTTGTTGTGATATTCCCAGATAACACACAGGACATAATCAATGCCGGATTCACAATATCCATCACGATAACCGACAATTTTTTTGCCGTATTTTCATCTATAATATCTTTCTTCTGTAAATAGACACCCACTAACACTAAGATTGCAATGACTGCCATTTGTTGCAAAATCACAATTGTACTCATAACTGATTTTATTCGCCTCCTACATGCGAGCGAATGCAGCTAATATGAAGCTGCATAGCCTCAAGCAATTGCTTTTCATTTTTATTTTTTAGTGCCTGAATAATATTCAAATGCTCCTGGTTCGCACGTTCCCGGTGTTCTCTTCCTTCTGACAAAAATTGCTCTCGATTAGCCATTTTATTAAGCGTACCTGTCATAATAGATAGCACCCTGTTATGGGTACAGATAGAGAGTGCCAGATGAAACTTTGCATCATACAAAATAAATTCATCTGGCTCCTCTATATATTCTTTCAGCCGTTCATACAATTCTTCCAACACCGCAATATCCTTTTGTGTCACTCTCTCAATCAACATAGGAATCATAGCTGTCTCCATCAGTTCTCTGGCTTCCAACACATCTACCTGTGTAACGCGACTACTATCCAGCGTACCCTGAATCTTATCTATGGACAATCTATCATTCATTTGATTCACAAAGGTCCCTTTCCCATACTCCGTACGAACCAAGCCTTTTTCATTTAATAATTTAATTGCTTCCCGGATAACGGTTCTACTCACCTGATATTCTACCGCAAGTTTCCGCTCCGATAACTTCATATTTTCTTGCAGTATTCCTTCCTGAATCTTCTTAATCAGGCTGTCAGATACTTGCATATATAATAATTCTGACATACACATCCCTCTTTTCTTTCTCCAGGCTACAAACGATATATCTATCACACGCAGAATCGTTCTGCCAGAAGTGTTTATAAAGTGACCGGATACAGGAAATAACAAAAAGATTTTCCTTTTTCATGCACTTTGTTTTTATTATATCCAATTTTATAGGAAATGTGTAAAACTGTTTTTTCATAACATTATTATTTACGGCTTTCTCCATCCATTCAGAATATCCAAATCATTCATATGTAACCTCTTTATTTACAATATTGGTAGGTCTTTGTTCCAACTTCTTTGATAACCGCTGTGCAAGATGTTCCAAACACCTTCTCCTTCCTTCATAGAAGGCATCCTCCGACATAAAGGCTGCATGAGGTGTTAAAATACAGTTCTCCAACCCAAATAATTCACTGGTTTCCGTTGCCTCATTTTCGATTACATCAATGGCTGCTGCCTGTATTTCTCCCTCTTTCAATGCTTTTACAAGTGCAGGTTCATCCACAACCGAGCCTCTTGCCGTATTGATGAAAAATGCCGTTTTCTTCATTTTCTTAAATTGTTCTTCCCCCATCATATGATAGGTAACACCTTCAATCAATGGACAATGCATGGATACAAAATCAGATGTCTCTAGCAATTCATCCAACGTTTTCGCCTTTTCACATCCATATTCTGCTAAAAATTCTTTTGTTTTTGTAGGAGCATATACTAAAATTTTCAACCCTAGAGACTGCAACATTGGTACCATTCTTTTTGGAATCTCACCAAAAAACACCATACCAAATACCTTGTCTTTTAAACGGTAAGTCTGATAGCCTAACAATGGGTCCCATTTTCCACTCTGTACTGTGCGGTCAAAAAAGGTAATTTTTCTTGCAAGATCAATGGCAAATCCGACTGAATGCAACGCCACTTCATCTGCACAAAATCCTGGAATATTTGTAACACAAATATTATGCTCGGTAGCTGCGTCAATGTCCACACAGTTATAACCAATACTTTGCAGCGATACAATCTTAAGCTCTGGCGCCATGTCCATGACTTCTTTTGTTACCTGTTCATATTCTACTACAAGTCCCTCGGCACCTGTATCACGTACATATTCTCCAAAGGTCTTTTTATATTCTTTATCCTTAATTTCAATCAACTCTAAATCATCAATGCCCCATTCCTTCAAAAGTGCATTTTCATAATCCAAATTATCATCAATGTTAAAATATAATACCTTAGCCATAAGCAGTTCCTCCTTTTTGCCTCTATTACTTTAGGTGATTGCGAAATTTTACAATACAACAACACAACTACTCTTCCAGACAAAATTTTATCTTAACCATCTGCGCCAGTGCTTCTGCTGTGCCATTAATGCCGAATATATCGCTATTGATCAACAAATCCAGATGTTGTGGATCTCCAGGAGCAAACCCGGCATAATGCAAATGATATGCTCTTCTTGCTTTGTCTACTTTCTTTATTGTTCTTTTGGCTGCCTCCTGATCCATGCGAAGAATATCCACACAATTGCGGTATCTTGCCTCATATGGTGCATAAATATGAACCCGCAGGCAATTCTTTTCATTTTCAAACACATAATCTCCACAACGTCCCACAATAATACAAGAACTCTTGTCTGCAACCTCACGAATAATTCTGGTCTGTTCATGGAATATCTGATCCTGCTGCTCCGTTGCCTCATTTCCCAAAGGATAACTCATATTAAAGAAACGGTTTCTTGCACTTTCTTCCTTGTCTTTAATCACCGATACTGGAAGTCCTAAATTCTGTGCCGTTTTTTCTACAATGTCTCTATCATAAAATTCAATTCCCAAAAGTTCAGCCAGACGCTTTGCAATGGGACGTCCCAAACTCCCAAATTCTCTGGAAATCGTAATAATGTATCTCTTCTCCATCCCAATTCCTCCTTTTTCATATGATAATTTCTGATCGCGAAACTCAATTTACTTTGAAACTTTTTGTACACAACTTACATAGCAACACAAGGCATATTTTCGATGTCTTTTACAAACTTTCTTCTAAAATTTTATATCCCAGTTCTTCTGTGAATGGAATTGGATTCATCCAAAGCAACCGATACCCCATAGTACCCTTTACAATTTCCGGGAACATATCCTTTGTGACTTTAAGGCTGGTAATATTATCTGGGATGCCAATTTCCGCATTGATTTCTGCTATTTTTTCACCTGCTGCCTGTGCCGCCTCTTCCGTAGTCATCTCACTGGTATCCACACCCAACAAAGCCGCAATATCTGCAAATTTTTCCATATCACCCTTATAGTTATACTTCATAACCTTTGGTAACAGGATTGCATTGGTAATACCATGTGGCGTATGTGCCACGCCTCCCATAGACTGGGAGATTCCATGTACCGCCCCTAATCCTCCATTTGCCATGGTTATGGCTGCCATTGTGCTTGCCTGTGCCATCATCATGCGACTTTCCAGATTTTCCGGTTCTTTTACGGCAATTGGCAAATGCTTTGCGATAATTGCAATAGCCTTTCTTGCATACATTTCCGTAAATACACTGGAATTTTTTGAAGTATAGGATTCAATCGCATGGGTCATGGCATCCATCCCGGTTCCTGCCGTTACAGATGCGGGCATTCCTTTTTGCATCAACGGATCTAAAATTGCCACTTTGGCATATAAATTAGGATGTGTACAGGAGAGTTTGATATGTTCCTCTGTATCTTCAATTACGCTGGCACAGGACACCTCCGATCCACTTCCTGCTGTGGTTGGAATACAAATTAATGGTACGGAAGGGTATTTTGGTGTTTTGGACCCTCCAAAAAGATATTCCTTTATTCTGCCTTCATTATTTTTTAACATACATACTGCCTTAGCGGTATCCATTGGACTTCCACCACCCACTGCAATGACCAGATCATATGCTTTTTCTCTCACCTGAGCTGCCAAATTATCAATCAATTCCATAGGAGGTTCCGGTATAGTATCTGAAAAAATATCGAATGAAATTCCCTGCTCCTTCATAGATTCTGTCATTGCCAAAAACGCATCTGTTTTTGCAACAACACCATCTACAATGACCAGTACAAGATTTGCCTGAAACAGTTCTACCCATTTATTTAATTTCTGACTTTCTCCAACTCCTGTCACAATCTTGATTGGAGAATAAAACTCAAATTCCGTTCTCATCTATTTTACCTCCTCATATATGCTTTCCTGTGCATTTGTCATATGAAACAACTTTCTTCGTCTTCTTGCAATTGGAACACCAGGTTGCAAATATCTTCCAGCCCTCTTCTCCAATAGACGAAATGCTTGCTCAAAAACAATAAAAATAACCCAGTAACAAATTGCACAAACAATATAGCATTCTAAAAATCTCTGACTCATAGTAGCATAGTTTCTTGCTTCTCCCATCATTTCCATGATAGTTACCATACAAGCGAGAGAACTTGCCTTTAATAAGTTTACAAAATGATTTCCAAAGTTTGGTATGGCAATTACTACACATTGTGGAATGATAATTCTAGTCATCTTCTGCCATGCCGTAAATCCACCTGCATCGCAAGCTTCCCATTGTCCCTTCGGAATGGTATGTAATGCTGTGGTAATCATGTCACACATATATGGTGCATAGGATAATGCCAACGCAAATACTGCAAAGATATAGGTCGGTGGTTTACGAATATCATAGGTATAAAATGCAAATAAATGATCGATACCTCCCATAATTCCATCAATAGCCGTATGGAACACATATAAGAAAATCAAAATAGGGATTCCTTTTAAAAACGAACATAACACAGAAAAAAGCATTCGAACCGGGGTCCATTTACTCAACACACCAAAGCTTAACAAAATTCCTAGAAGTAAAGCCAGCAATACAGACCACAATGTCAAACTTAACGTAGTCGGAACTCCAGCTAATACTTTTTCCAAACAAGTTCTATATACTTCCATAAGTCACACCTCCTATCCTTTTGCTGCAAAAAGTTTCTTTGTTTGCATTGCGGGATTTCCTTTATTGAGCCTTCTCGTTACCAAATTGGAAACAAATAAAATAAGTAATCCCATAATCCAGAAAATCACTCCTACTGTTATGTACAGTTCCAACTGTCCAACTCCATAATTGTTTTTTACCAATTGCTGTGCCTTTCCAAGAATATCATAGACTCCAATTACCGCTGCAATAGAAGTATTTTTCATAAGTTCCAAAGACATATTTGTAAGATTAGGCAAGGCACTGGCCGCTCCCTGCGGCAATATAACTCTTCGAAAAGTCTGTAACGGTCCCATTCCCAAACTCTGTGCTGCTTCAATCTGCTTATAATCCAAAGCAATATATGCGGAGCGAAAGATTTCTGCAAAAAACGCTGCCATATTTAAGGAAAAAGAAATTAAAGCATAAATGATGGGATCCCATGTATTCGTACTTATGCCATTGTCATTGCAAATAAGGGGTATCCATATAAAAATTAACAAAAGCTGTACCATCATCGGCGTTCCTCGCATAAAAGATATAAAAACACTGGATAGTCCTTTTAACAACGGATTTTTTCCAATCTTTGCCCATGCGAGAAAAAAGCCTAATATTGCAGCAATGAAAACAGATATTACTAACATATAAAGTGTTGTCGGCAAAGATTCCAACAAAGCCGGCAAATACTTCCATACAATTTCCAAAGACTTTTTCATAATCTCACCTCCGCATATCCCCTACCTGAAACACAAGTGTTCCAGGCAGGCAATCAAACTTTTCTACTTCTCATACCAATTGGCATTCTCGGCTGTATAACCATCATAGTCAAACAAAGAATCCGTATCCTTCGCTGTCTCAAAGTAATCTGCACCCAGATACTCTTCTGATAACTTCTTTAAAGTTCCATCCTTATATAATTCTACGGTTGCTTCATTTACTGCCTCTCTAAAATCTGTCAATGACTTATTGATTACACAAACACAGGCTGCTGCTGTAATTGGATCCGAACAAAATGTGGTATCCTTTAACTCTGGTTTTGAGTTAAGCAAGTCCTTATACATAGATTCTCCCCCAAACCAACAGTCATACTGTCCCTTGATGACCGCTTGTACTCCATCCAAGTAAGGAATATACTCGGATGTAGGATCTTGTTTATACTTTACATCCGGATATTGTTTTGCCATATCACTAAGTGCAACTGACAATCCATCATTTGGTGGGTTTGGAACTAATGACTTTCCATCCAAATCTTCAAACTTTGTAAAGCTATCCTCTTTTCTGGAAATCAAGTTGATCGGATAATAACTTTCTGGAATACTTAACAAATAATTTTCTGCTCTTGCAGGTGTAACAAAGTGTGCAGAAACAGACATTGCATAGGTTCCTGCCTGGATTGCTGCAGGTGCCGCATCTGCACTGGCAGCTACATATTCAAACTTATAATCTTCCAGCTTTTCATCCAACGCCTTCATATATTCATAATCATAACCTTGGAACTGTCCTTTTTCATCGGTATATGTATAAGGTGCCATTGCGTCTAAGACAGCAACCGTTACGGTATACGTTCCGTCTCCATTATCCTTTAAGCCTGCAATACTCTTGGAAGAAGATTTTGACCCCGTAGAACTATCGTTACCACTTCCTTTTCCGCAACCTGATAAACAACCAATCACCATTGCCATCACTAAAAATGTAGTTATCGCTTTTCTTACAAACACCCTTTTTCTCATAAGCGTATCCTCCTTTTGTTTAAGCATTAATACGTGCTAAAAATTCCTGTGTACGTTCTGTTTTTGGATGATCAATTACCTCCTCCGGAGTTCCATCCTCTACCACTACCCCACCTTCCATAAAAATCACGCGGGTTGCAGCTTCCTTTGCAAATGCAATTTCATGCGTTACAATCATCATAGTAATTCCTGTCTTTGCAACTTTACGAATACAAGAAAGCACCTCCCCAACCAATTCTGGATCAAGCGCTGAAGTAGGCTCATCAAATAGTAACAAATCTGGTTCCATCACCAACGCTCTGGCAATTCCTACTCGTTGTTGCTGTCCACCAGATAACTGCGATGGATAAAAATCCTTCTTTTCTAAAAGACCAACATCTGCTAAAGCCTTTTCCGCTTTTTTTCTAGCTTCCTCCTTATGCATCTTCTTTACAACAACAAGACCTTCCATAACATTTTCTACTGCTGTTCGATTACGAAACAGATTGTATTGCTGAAATACCATAGCTGTTTTTCTTCGTAAATTTCGAATTTTCTTTTTACTCTTTTCTTTTGCACCTACTGTATAAGCATTTACAGTAATACTGCCTTCATTGGCCTGTTCCAAGAAGTTAATACAGCGAAGCATCGTCGTTTTTCCAGAACCACTTGGTCCCAGGATTACAACCACTTCTCCTTTATTCACTTCAATGTTCACACCATTCAGTACGTTGTTGTCTCCAAAATGCTTATACACATTTTTAATGGATAACATTCTCTCTTCTGGCATCTTACATTCCTCCAATCTGTTTCGCCTTCTCTCCGAGAAGGAATTGGGATAATACATCTGCTTTTTCAAAATACCTGTTGTCAAGCGGATATTCGCAATTGAAGCAGGGGACTTACTTGATTCGATTAAAAAGCAAAAAGGACGCTATCTTCACTAGAAGAATAGCGCCCTTGCTAACGAATCAATCTAACTGGTCTAACCAGTTGTCCTTGAATGCATTCAATATAGCATGGTTTATTTTTGCTGTCAATACGTTTTTTTTGGTAATTTTCCCCTCTCCATCTCTGTTTTTTCTATATTTAAAGCTATCCCATTACAATTCTCCCAATACTTCATTCCAAATCTTTGGAATCCTTGCAATTGCAAAGTCTACAAAACTTTTTGCTGCTGGAGATAATTTTTTATAACTTTTCATTCCAATTCCCATATCCCGATAATAAGGCGGGTCTACCGGAATGCATTCCACCTTATAATGGTATCCAGTACAGATTAGTTGGGTCAGTATACTTAGTCCTAATTTGTTTTCCACCATAGATAAAATCGTATGGTCATCTAACACTGAATAATTATATTTTGGTGTAATTCCCGAACACTCTAATGCATTATGAATGTCAAAATCATTTCCATCTGCGGAAAGAATAAAGGGCTGTCCTTCAAAGCTTTCCATCGGGAAGTTTCGTTTATGATCTAATGCATATCCTTCTGGCAATACAGCTACCAGTGGATCTTTCCCATATGAAAAAAAATCCATTGTTCTGGCATACGGACGACTGATAAAAGCAAAATCTATCTCATTGCTGTCAATCCAGCTTAAAATATTTTCTGCACCACCCTCTCGAATATCGATAATCAGATTAGGGTGGAATTCTTTAAATTCCCGTAATATCATTGGCAACAAATGTATGGATACACTGGAGTAGGCTCCAATCGTCATCTTTCCATACTCTAGTCCTTTGATACTATAAATCGTTTGTTCCAGTCTTTCTTGTATCCTCATCAATTCCCGCATGGTGGGAAGTAACAATTCTGCTGCCGGAGTCAGTGTAACTCCATATTTTTCTCGAAAAATAACAGGAAAACCTAATTCTTCCTCTATTTTTTTTAATATGTGGCTAGCTCCTGGCTGAGAATACCCCAACCGTTCTGCTGTTCTTGTTATATTTTTTGTTTCTGCAAGGTCCAGTAGCAATTCATATTCTTGAAAATCCATATTCAACACATCCTTACCTAATGTTCTGTTGCTATCATACCGATTTTTGTTTTTGCTGTCAATCCAGGTATTCATTTTGTTTATATCTAATATTAGTTTTTAGAAGTTTACTTATCTCTCAACATGCCGTATGATAAGGACATCCAAACGAGATACCACAGAATGGTTCTCGAAGAGATTACTTAAGTTTAAAACAGAAAACACATCAAAGGAGGTCGGTTCATATGCCAATGAAATTTGAGGACTATAAAAAATATTTAAGTCCTGTCTTCTACAAGCAGACAAACTTAGTTGCAAAATCTGCCAGTGGTTGTTATTTGACAGATGTAAACGGAGACAAATATTTAGACTTTGTACAGGGTATTGCAGTAAATGCAATGGGACACAATTATCCGCCCATTGTGAAAGCAATTCAGGAACAGGCAGGTAATCTGGTCAATGCTTCCTTTAACCTGGTAAATTATGAGTCCACCTTAACACTTGCCAAGGAGCTTGCCGGTGTCACTCCAAAAGGGTTAGACTCTATCTTCTTTACCAATGGTGGTGCAGAAGCAACCGACAGTGCATTAAAACTTTCTATGTCCTATACGGGCAGAAGTGCTGTAATCGCCTTTATGGGTTCCTTCCACGGAAGAACGGTTGGTGCAACCTCGATTACAGGCTCCAATTCAAAATATCGAAAACACTATAATCCATTGATGGGAAATGTTTATTTTTCTCCCTATCCAAGTAAAGACCTCTGCCCAGAGGGAATGCCCGCAGAAGAACGTGCTGATTATTGCTTATGGGAATTAAAAAAATTATTGCAATATATTGTATGGCCGGAAGATGTTGCCTGTATCTATATGGAACCAGTCATGGGCGAAGGCGGATATGTGGTGCCGGATAAAAAGTTTGTACAGGGTGTTGCAGACATTTGCAAGCAGTACGGCATACTTTTGATTTTTGATGAAATCCAATCGGGCTTTGGTCGTACCGGTAAAATGTGGGCCAGCCAGCATTTTGATGTTGTTCCTGATATTATGACTGTGGGAAAGGCAATTGCAGGAGGACTTCCAATGAGTGCTGTTATTTCTACTCCTGAAATCATGGATAAGTGGCCAATTGGTACACACGGTACAACTTTCGGAGGAAATCCGGTTGCTGCCGCCGCAGGATGTGTGGTACTGGAACAGTATAAGGATGGCAGCCTTTTGAAAAATGTAAATGAAATGGGTGCCTACCTAAAGGAAAAACTTACTGGCTTGATGGAAAAGTATCCTTGTATTTCCGATGTTCGTGGAGTTGGTTTAATGATTGCCATTGAATTTTCCCATGAAGATGGCTCTCCTGCACAGGATATCTGGGTAGATGTCAAGGCAAGGATGTTAAAGCGACATATGCTGACCTTAAACTGTGGTGTACACGGAAATGGAATGCGTTTTGCCACTCCATTAAACGTCAAAAAGGAAGAACTGGACGAAGGACTTGCTATTTTAGAAGATTCAATTAAGGAAATGTACGCAGAAAAGAAATAGAACATATTTATAGAACAAATAAACCAATTGGATTCATGTCCGCATGGCTCTTCATGAATCACATAAGCACAAAGCCATGCAGAAAAGAGGTATATTATGAGAACACAGATTACATCAGAAAAATGCGGAGAATGTCATGGACCATACGCTTTAGGCGTAAAAATGGGAAATATTATTTTTACTACTCAGATTGGAACCGATGTCACTGGTGAAATGGTAGCAGGCGGTATGAAGGAACAGACAAAAGCAACCATGGAAAATGCTAAGGCTGTTTTGGAAGCTGCTGGTGCTTCTATGGATGACATTGGAAAAGTTACCATTTATATTAAGGATATTTCTCTTATTCCAGAAATGAACGAAGTCTATAAGACTTACTTCCCAGAAGGTAACTTCCCTGCAAGATGCTGTACACAGTGTGTAGATATGGTAGATGGATGCCTGGTAGAGATGGAGTTCGTTGCCGTAACGGAATAATAGGTATTTGGAAGATTATCTTAGTCAAGCGGATATTCGCAATCCGCTTCCCTACTTAATTCGGTTAAACAATAAACTAGCAAAGGCGCTGGATGGTCTCAAATTCCATCCAGTCCTTTTTACATAAGGAGGAAATGCTATGTGCCTAAGAGTGGATCATCATGTAATTTTGGATTGCACCCATGTCGGTGATGAAGTAGAAATCACCGTAGATGGCAAGGTAATAAAAGCCTACGAAGGCGAACCGATCTTGGCTGCAATCCTAAATGCAGGAATCAAAATAAATCGTTACACAGTAAAAAGGAAAGAACCTCGTGGCTTATTTTGCGGAATTGGACAATGCACAGACTGTGCGATGGTCGTAGATGGCAAAGCAAATGTTCGTACATGTATTACCCCAGTCAAAGCTGGTATGGTAATCAAAACACAAGATGGATTAGCAAAGGGGGAATAGATTATGCTCGAAAAAGATGTATTAGTAATTGGTGCCGGTCCTGCCGGATTAGCAGCTTCTATAGAAGCTGGAAAATATGGTGCCTCCGTTCTTCTTGTGGACTTAAATATGCAGCCTGGAGGACAACTATTTAAGCAAATTCATAAATTCTTTGGTTCCAGTGCCCATCGTTCCGGTACCAGAGGTTATGATATTGGAAAACAGCTTTTAAAGGAAGCAGAGGAATCAGATGTAGAAATTTGGATGCAAAGCACCGTAATCGGTATCTTCCCAGGGAATAAAATTGCCATAGAAAAGGGATTAGACAGTGGTGAGAAAGAAATGGTTACTATGCAGGCAAAAAAAATTATCATTGCCACAGGAGCATCTGAAAACGCAATCCGATTTAAGGGTTGGACTACCCCTGGTGTTATGGGTGCGGGAGCCGCACAGACTATGATCAATGTAAATCATGTAAAACCAGGACAAAAGATTGTAATGCTTGGCACTGGTAATGTAGGACTGATCGTTTCCTATCAGCTTATGCAGGCTGGCTGTGATGTGGTCTCTTTAATCGAAGCCGCACCAAAAATTGGTGGATATGCGGTACATGCTGCTAAAATTCGTCGTGCAGGCGTTCCAATCCGTTTGCAGCATACCATTATAGAAGCGAAAAAGGGAGCAGATGGCTGCGTCTGTGGTTGTGTCATTGCTCAAGTAGACAATCATTTTCAACCAATTCCAGGAACAGAGGAAACCATTGCATGTGATACCATTGCACTGGCTGCAGGATTAAAACCTACTATGGATCTTGTAAAACTGGCCGGTTGTAAACTTACCTTTAATGGTCCATTTGGCGGTTATATTCCATTGCACAACGAACGGATGGAAACCTCCTGTGAAGGTGTGTTTGTTGCAGGCGATACTACAGGTGTAGAAGAAGCTAATACTGCTTTAGAGGAAGGAAAAATTGCTGGTATCAGTGCTGCTGAAGATTTAGGACTTCTCACTGCTGACGCAGCATCTGACAAGCGGGCAGAAATCTGGGATCGTCTACATTCCCTTCGCCTTGGCCCATTTGGAGAACGACGTATGATAGAAAAAGAAGTGGTTATGGATGAGTACAAAGAACGGATTGGTACTCCATCACCAATTCAGTAAGGAGGAACAAGCTATGGCATTGATCAATACAGGATATTTAGAATATGAAGAATTAGAAAGCATTCAAACACTTCCCAGTGATGAGCGTTATGCCGAGGGACCGGTAGCAATTATCGAATGTGTACAGGAAATTCCCTGTAATCCTTGTGAAGCAGCCTGTCATTTCGGTGCAATTAAAATTGGAGAACCCATCACAAAACTGCCAACTTTAATTGGAGAAAAATGTGTAGGCTGCGGTATGTGCGTAGCACGCTGTCCCGGTCTTGCAATTGTCGTGGTAGACAAGACTTTTACAGATACCACTGCAACCGTTGCTTTTCCTTTTGAATATTATCCAACCCCTGTCGTTGGAGAAGAACGAAATGCAATGAATCGAAAAGGAGAAATTGTCTGTAAGGGCAAAATCGTCAAGGTAGTAAATCCCGCCTCCTACGATCATACACCTGTCGTAACAGTAGAAATTCCAAAGGAATTTGCAGATGAAGTAAGAACAGTAGAACGTATTTAACACGAGCAAGTAGCAGAACGGATTGCAAATATCCGTTTGACTGCTTTTTATACAAAGACAGAGAAAACAAGATACCATACGCTATTTTCATATAGAATAGATTGGAGGAATGAACTATGAGTGCTGAATTGACAGATGATATGATTGTATGTCGCTGTGAAGAGGTCACAGTTGGAGAAATAAAAGAAGCCATCCGAGAAGGTGCAAGAGACATTGTTGGTGTAAAACGAAGAACCCGCGCAGGAATGGGTCTTTGTCAGGGTCGTACCTGTGAAAAGTTAGTACAACAGCTTTTGGTGCAGGAATTAGGAATTAGTCCAAAGGAAGCTGGTACTTCTTCTGCAAGACCGCCAGTTCGACCTGTTACCTTCGGAGAATTAGCAAAGGGGGAGGTATTATGATGAAGAAAGAATATGATGTAGTCGTAATCGGTGCCGGTGCAATCGGTACCAGTGTTGCTTATCACCTGGCAAAAGCAGGATACTCTACTGCAATCCTGGAGCGTGGCGATATTGCCAGCGGTTCTTCCAGTCATTGTGATGCAGTTGCCCTGATTTGTGATAAGTTGCCTGGTATTGATACCAAAATGGGCCAGGCAAGTATTGATTATTTTGCAGAAATCGCCGAACAGTTCGAATATGACTTTGAATATGTTCCAAAAGGATGTCTCTATGTCTGTGAAACACAGACAGAGTTTGATGCTGCTTCTGAATACTGTGCAAAACAAAATGCAGATGGCTACAAACTTCGCATGGTAGGCAGAGAAGAACTTTGCAAAATGGAACCACACATTGCAAAAGATTTGGCAGGTGCCTTGTATACACCAGAAAGTGGTGCCATTGCCGTAAGTCCATATAAATTGTGCTTCGCTTTTATCCACGAAGGAAGAAAGTATGGATTAGAAACATACACCTATTGTGATATTTCAAAAATCAATCTGGATGCAAAAACAAATGCAGTAGAAAGCATTGAAACCAATTATGGAACCATCAAAACAAAGCGTATCGTCAATTGTGCAGGTGCATGGGCTCCATTCGTAGGCGAATTGACCGGACTTAAAATTCCAATTGAACCAAGAAAAGGTACTAACCTAGTATCCGAACAAACCGAACGCCTATGTAATCATAAAATTTTGGAATACGGCTATATGCTCAGTAAATTTGACAATATTAACTTCAAGAGAAAGGTAAGCCCACTGGTAGAAGAGCAAAACATTGCATTCAATCTGGAATACACTCCTTCCAACAATCTGTTAGTCGGTGGAAACCGTTTATTCCGTGATTATGATATTCGATCTGAAATCGAAACTTTAAAAGCAATCAGCGAACGTGCTTTACGTTTCTTCCCAGAACTAGCCGATATTAAATGTATTCGTGCTTATTCTGGTGTACGGCCATTTGTAACCGACCATTTGCCAATTGTATCCGATGTAGACAGTATCCCCGGATACTACATTGCGGCCGGACACGAAGGAGATGGTATCTGCTTCTCTCCTATCACGGGACGATTTATGGAACAGATTATCAGCGGAAAGCCAACGGATTTTGATATTACGAAACTTGATTTTGCACGTTTTGCAAAAGCACAGGCATAAGTTTTCCATTACAAAGGAGGGTGAAGTTTATGGAAGCAAACAGACGTTATGGATACTTTGATACTAGCAACAGCAATGTCACAATACAAATGCGACGAGGACAAAATATTGCGGGTTATCCTATTGGGATTGTATATATTGAAGATGTATTTTATCCTATGGTTCCTGGAAATATTGTAAATGGCTATACTTTTCCATTTCCGGTCCGACTAAAGGCAGTGGAAGGCTTGGATTGTCAAAACCTGTTTGATGCAGCGGATGGAGTATATGAAATGGTTTTTGAAACCTGCAAGAAGCTTGAAAAAGAAGGGGTACGTGCCATTAGCGGTGCCTGTGGTTTCTTTGGAAATTATCAAGCCAAGATTGCAGAAGAACTGTCTGTCCCCGTTGCTCTATCCAGTCTGGTACAGCTTCCCTGGATTGCAACCCTTCTAAAAAAAGACCAGACAATCGGGGTCCTCACCGCACAAAAAGATTCCTTTACAGATCAATTATTAGATAGTTGCGGTGTCTGTACCGAACTAAAAAAACGTCTGCTTGTAAAAGATCTAGGTCATGAGGATCAGTTTTCCTGTATTCCAGAAGGGCGTGGTGTATTTGATAATGGATTGGTCCAACAGGAAGTGGTCGGAAAAGCAATGGAAATTTTAAAAGAAGCCCCAAACACCGGTGCCATCCTTTTAGAATGCAGCGATATGCCACCTTATGCCTATGCGGTGCAAGCTGCCACTGGTGTTCCGGTTTTTGACTTTACTACGTTGATTCGCTGGCTGCATTCTGCAGTAGCGCAAACCCCGTACTGCGGATTTATATAGAATACACGTTTACTTCTAAACCAAAATCCGAAAGTTTTTCTATTACTTTCGGATTTTGATTTTTATAATACGCAATCTTTTATTCTTTTATCTTTTTTTATTAATCGCTCTAATCTTTTTTGCTAAATCCTGCAATTTTCCATTTATCTCTCTCGCCTGTTTTAACTCATCATCCGAGCAATCCAACCATTGAAAGCATTTTAATTCAGCAATTGCTTGATTAATTTTCTCTACTGCATCATCCACTTCCTGTGCCAACTCAGAATTTGTACACAACTGGTATACGCCAGCTTTTACACATCGAATATTGCTATGTTTTCTTTTTAAATGAAAAATTGCATTACGCACTGTAGGGTCATTCATATCTGCAATTACCTTTTCTTCGTATGCAGCTTCAAAAAAATCAGAAACCCGATGTGGTTGCCCATCTGATAAAACATTATATATAACTTTTTTTGTTTGTCCCAATTTACTGTTTCTCATTATTTCATCCTCCTAATTGTTCTTTCCGATTTCCTAGCAATATTCTTTTCATCAATGTAATGTAAATATTTTCTTTACTGTTGCATTTTCACAAACCAAGTAGATTACATAAATCGTTAATATCAAATCAGTTTCAACTTATACCATACATATATTTCTTGTAACCAAAGTGATATTTCTTGTTTCAAGTTTGTTTTTATCTTATTAACATCACTACATTTTCAGTATATCAGTTTTCTCTGATATATTCAACACAAAATTTATATTTTTACTTTGCTCTCCTTTTGCACCCCCATTAAGGTTCCCAAAAAATTCCCAGATTTAACGGGTGATATGTAAATACTACAAACAAAATTCCTTGTATTATTACAAATATTCTTAGCCATTTCTTAACTTTCATTTCCCACTGTGTTTCAAGTGTATGATACATTATCCAGAATGCACCGCCGACACTTACAAAAAAAGTTCCTATATCAAAAGCCGATATACCAAACCCTAAAATACCTCGATAGGTATAAAATAAAACAGGAATTAACCAAGTCCCTACCAGAATCCCTAGCAACCATTGTGCGCTAAATTTTTTCAAAAAAATACATCCACACAAAACCATAGGTAAATACACTAACTTCATATGTTCCCATGTTGACTCATTCACAGGAAAAAAATATCCTGCAATTCTATTTTCCTGTAACCATCCGTACATAAAATGAAAAATGGTTCCTGTAACTGCTACAAAAGCATATGACAGAAACCATTGTTTTTTCTTCCATTCTTTCATATTCTACCTCCTGTTTATCATATTTTCTCTTATATAAAAATATGATAAACAGGAGGCTTTTATTCCGTTAAATTTTCAATTTAGACCATATTCCAAAACAGTTTTATTCTATTTCCGTAATATACCCCTTCAGCTTATTTTTAGAGAAATCTTTTTCCGCCAACATATAAATTTCAATTTTATCTTCACTCCGCACCAATTCATACAAAATTCCATCTATTTTTTTTAGGCTTCCTCCATCTACAAACCAATACATTGGAACTGCATATTTGGTTGCCTTTCCATTTTCTACCCTAACAATCGAAGTTCTATCATTTCCATCTACATTATCATATATAGAATAAATAGATGTCCCTGTATCTGGATTTCGATAGCAGTATTCCCAACCAACGCTACTTGGAAAAATTTTATTTAATATCTTAAAAAAAGATACTTCTTCCTCTGTGCTCTTATCACCATCATAATCTGTATTCAAATTTCCAGACACATCAAAATAATACTCTAGCAATACTTTGTCCGCATTACTAAGTTCTTTGTCTGTTGTAATGTTTCCATCATCTACAGAAATTTCCATATAAAAATAATGGGTTGCATCCGTATAATTTCTATTTTCATATACAGTTTTTAATACATTCTTTTCCGCATCATAAAACATATCCTGTACGTCCTGATTTTCTGATAGTGGAATTTCATGGTCATATACAAAATCTTTGTAAACCAGAATACGATTTCCTACGGTATCATCAAGAAACAGGTAATCACCTGATACAAAGAAACAATCCATGTGTTCTCCTTCCGCTTCATTGGCAGGAATGCATCCTGGCGTATTTTTCTTATTTGTCTTGCAAGAAAAATACAACGTATTCTTCTTTATATCTACAGGCTTTTCTGTTTCTTGAACCTTCTCTGTTGCAGGAATATTCGTAACTTCCGTTTTTACTGTTGCATTTTTTTTATTATTTTCACTGGTTTTATCTTCCGCTCCACATCCACAAAAAATAGATGCACAAATTAATACTCCAGTTAGTAATAATAAGGTACTTTTCTTCATATTTCATCTTCTCCTTATTCTAAATATTTATATTTGTATGACCACACTTTTCCAGATCCATTCGCGTCATTTATATCAGCAAAACTTCTTCCTGTTCTTTTTACAATTGCACCAAACGACTTACTTTCCTCCACTGTATCCATATAATCTCTCGGAATCTTCAGCCC
>FR899646.1 GCA_000437275.1 Clostridium sp. CAG:411
TAAAACAAGTAGAAGAAAATATTAACGCTGCATGCCAGCGAGCTGGCCGCGATCCAAAGGAAGTTACTTTAATAGCTGTAAGTAAAACAAAACCTGTCTCTATGATTGAAGAAGCCATCGATTATGGAATCAAAGACTTTGGTGAAAATAAAGTACAGGAAATGTGCGATAAGATAGAAAAAATTTCTAACAAATTAAATTGGCATTTGATTGGACATTTACAAAGAAATAAGGTAAAATATATAGTAGACAAAGCCTGTTTAATTCATTCGGTAGATTCATTACGTTTAGCGCAGCAAATTGATAGTGAAGCGAAGAAAGAAAATGTTATTTGTAACATTTTGATCGAAGTAAATATTGCTGGTGAAGAAAGTAAATTTGGTGTATCGAAAGATCAGGTAAAAGAACTTTTAGAGGAAATTAAAGAATTAACGAACGTCCATGTTAAGGGGTTGATGACAATTGCACCTTATGTTGAGGATGCAGAAGAAAACAGGGGATATTTTAGGGAAATGAATAAACTTTTTATTGACATGCGTCAGGAAAATGCCGATAATGATAATATAGATATGGAAATATTATCAATGGGTATGACTGGAGATTACCAGGTAGCAATTGAAGAAGGTGCAACCATGGTAAGAGTGGGGACTGGAATTTTTGGGGCTAGGAATTATAATATATAGAATAAAAAGATAGGAGATTGATAACAATGGCAGGATTATTAAATAATATTTTAGACTATATTCGTGTAAATGATGAGGATGATTACGATGATTATGATGAAATGGACTCTGTAAAAGAGGAACCTGTTGTCAGATCATCACGCCGTTCAGAAGCTGCTGAGCCAAAGGCAAGTAGAAGAAATCGTTTTCAGGAAGCAGATGAGGAAGAACAGGAAAGTACTATGCGTCGTGAACGTGCAGCACGTACAGAGCGTGGTTCATCCAAAGTTGTACCTATGCGCACATTAACAAAGGGATTAGAAGTCTGTGTAGTTAGACCATCTTCTTTTGCTGATTCACAGCAAATTTGTAACGAATTATTAGGTGGTCGTGCCTGTGTATTAAACTTAGAAGGATTTGATGAAGACAATGCACAGCGCATCATTGATTTTGTTTCAGGATGTCTGTTCTCTATTGATGGAAAGATACACCGTATTTCACGTTACATCTTTATTCTTGCACCAAATAGTGTAGATATTTCAGGAGATTATCTTGAATTATTACCCAGTGAAAAGAATAGTTCTGTAACACTTAACAAGGAATTATAATGGAATGCTTTTTGCTATTTTAATTAAAGGGGCTTACGCAATATTGATGTTTCTGGAATGGCTGATTTTACTTTACTTTGTCAGTATTTGGTTGTTGCCGGATTGCTGGCTTCGCAGAACATTTATAGAGTATGTAGGTCCCTTTTTTGTTCCAATTAGAAAGCTTCTGAAAAAATCTGTTTTACAAAGTAAAATTGATTTTTCATATATTATTGTGTTGTTAATTATATTTTATTTGAAAAATATGGTTATAACCTTTCTATGAAAGGATTAATTAGTTGATGCAGGAAGAAAAAGAAGTACAATTATGCAAAAAAAGGCTTATTGAACTGGCAAATACAAGTTTTTATAAAGGCTATTCCGTATTTACGGACTTTTTAACATTAAAGGAGCAGACCATTTTTAATCAGATTCAGTCTGAATTACCCAACATAAATTATAAAAGTTGGGGTGGTACCGATTTAGCAGAGAGGAAAATGATTTGTTTTTCAAGTGACCTTCTGACTGTTGAACAGTTTCCGATAACTGTACTTAAAATACAGCCACAGAATTTGAAATATGCAGAGCAGCTTACACATCGAGATTTTCTTGGTGCTATTTTAAATCTTGGTGTGGATCGATGCAAAGTAGGTGATATTCTATTAAATGAAAAAATTGCCTATGCCTTTATAGAAGAAAATATGGCTGATTTTTTTGTCAATTCGCTTGAAAAAGTAAAACATACAAAAGTCCGCTGTGAAATTATAAAAGAAGATTTTCAGTTTGAACAGAAATTCAAAGAGGTAGTTGGGACTGTTAATTCTATACGATTAGATGCAGTATTAGCCATCGCATTTCATTCTTCACGTTCCCAACTACTAAAACTAATTACAAGTGGCAAGATATATGTAAATGGATGCTTGGTTGAACATAACAGCTATCATCTGAAAGATGGAGATTTAGTCTCTGCACGAGGCTTAGGAAAGTTTATGTATGTAACAGATTTAGATAAAACAAAAAAGGGAAAAACAAAAATTCTACTCAGAATATATACATAGGGGGGGGAATTATAATGTTAAACGCGGATGAAATTTCGGTTGACAAAATAAAATCCGGATTTGGCGGATACAAAAAGAAAGAAACAAAAGAATATTTAGAAACAATACGAAGTAATTATGATGCCTTATGGAAAGAGAATTTAGAGTTAAAAGATAAACTTTCTGTTCTAAGTGAAGGTGTACAATATTACAAAAATATGGAAAAATCCTTACAAAAGGCATTAGTTTTAGCGGAACGTACCACTTCTGAGACCGTACATGCGGCGGAAGTAAAGGCTGTTGCAATGGAAAAGGAAGCAATGGCAAAAGCAGAGAATCTAAAAAAGGAAGCCGAACTACAGGCAACTGCAAGAGAAAGGGAAGCTGCTTTAAAGGCAGATAGCTTAATCCGTGATGCAAAGAGACAAGCAGATACAGCTATTGCTGAAGGAAATGAAGAACTTAGAAAAGTACATTCACAAATTATGACATTGATACAGCAGTATGAACAATACAAAACGCAATATAAACAGCTTGCAATGGCACAAATGAATGTTTTGGAAAGTAAAGCATATAACTTAGAAGCACCTATATTAAAAACGATTCAAAGTCTGACAGAGGATTCAGCTACAACAGAGGAAGATACGAAAGAGGATATTCCTAATTCAGTTGTACATCCGGTTGAAACTGTATCTGAACCTTTGGAAGAAAATGAGACAGAAAAGAAAGTCTATGTAGATGGTCGCGGTCAGGTTGTTGAAGTACATGAATTTCGCGAAGTAACACCAATGGGCAATGAAAATGACCCTATAAATGCCTTTGACACTGACACAAATAATACGAAAACAGAAGAGGACTCTTGGTCAAAAAGTGATTTTCCATATGGTGCTATGTCTTTTGATCAGGATGCCGAAAATGTACAGCAAAATTCTGAAAAAACAGAAGATAGAGCAGAACCACCTGTAGCAGATTTAGAAACTATAAATCCAATGAAACAGGGTACTTTTAATAGTGAAATTTCAGAAGAGAAAAATCCTGATGTATACTTTAAGGCATTTGAGCCTTCTTCTTCATCTGTTATGAATAATCAAACAACCGATGAAACAAAAGAAGATAACGCAGATATGCAGGCAGAAATGAAACGAATCGAGCGTTTACAAATGGAGCGTCTACAAAGAGAAGAAGAGCTACAGGCTGAAAGAATGCGAAATCGACAATCAAAAGCCGAATACAACGAATTTAGTCATACTACTTCTGGAGAAATGGAGCAAAACAATACAGAGGATAATACGTTATCAGAAGAAGCTACAGAACCACCTGTTGCAGATTCAAACTTTTATTCAGATTATGACAAAATAGATAAACCTGATTTGACATTGTCTGATATAAAACGTATGGATGATGTAGAAAACAGCCAGGTACCTTTACCAAGTGCCTCTGAGGAAGAAAAATATTTTACCAGAAGAAAGAATGATAAGAATGAAATAGCTCATGATGCATCTGTTGCAGATAACAGCACAAATTTCCCTCATGATATCAATACAGATTATTTTAATCAATTTGCGCCAGATCAATTATCTGCATTGCACTCATATGCGAAAGAAAATGAGACAAATTCTATTGATTATGAATTGGATCATAACAGTACACAAAACAATGCGGAACATTCCAGCAAATTTAAAAGTTTTAAAGATTTTGAATCTGAATTGTAGAATGGACATTTTACCTCTATATCAATCTTTTTGTTTGATGATATAGAGGTTTTTTCTTTATTATTGAAAGTGTTTGAACCTAACAGTCCGAAGCTGTGGATAGGTTCTTTTGCTTGATAAATGACACAGATATTTATATAATGATGTTGGGGTTGTAAAAGATACTATGGGTAATTTTTATCCCCCTTACATTAGCATAATGATAATTAACATAAAAAGAAGGAGAGGTTCGTATGAGCAAAACATTAACCGTAAAAGAAAATGGAACACCTATTTACAATATTTATATTGAAAAGGATTATAAAGCATTTGACAGTGTATTAAGAGAATTAAAGACATCTGGACATCGTATTTGTATTGTTTCTGACACATCCATCAGCAAATATTATATGGAAGACGTGGTAGAAATTGCAAAAGACTATTCCATTATGGTAGAAACTTTTACATTAAAGCCAGGTGAAGAATATAAAAATCTTGATTCTGTAAATCGATTGTATGAGTATCTGATACAGTCTAAATTTGACAGAAATGATTTTCTAATAGCTTTAGGTGGAGGTGTTGTAGGTGATTTGACTGGTTATGTAGCCGCAACCTATTTACGTGGTATTTCATTCATTCAGATGCCAACTACATTATTGTCAATGGTAGACAGTAGTATTGGAGGCAAAACAGGTGTAGATTTTGCTGCATACAAAAATATGGTAGGAGCTTTTAAGCAGCCAAAAGCTGTATATATCAATACTGCAACATTAAAAACATTAACCCCTCGTATTTTTTATAGTGGTTTTGGTGAAATTACAAAATATGGCTATATCCAGGATAAAGAATTTGATCAGTGGCTTTGCGAACATGTAGATGCGCTTTTAAATAAAGAAAGCGATGAATTAGAGTATATGATTTATAGAAGTTGTGACAATAAACGTGTCGTAGTAGAAGAGGACCCTAAAGAAAAAGGGATTCGTGCTACTTTAAACTTTGGACATACCTTGGGACATGCAATAGAAAAAATGATGGATTTTCAGTTGCTTCATGGGGAATGTGTTTCAATTGGTATGGTAGCTGCCGCATATATGTCATATAAAAGAGGTATGCTTTCTGAGCAGGAATTAAACAGAATACGCGAAACACTTATAAAATTCCAGCTTCCTGTTAGCGTAAAAAAATTAGACGAAGAAGCATTGATTAGCATTACACAAAATGACAAAAAGATGGAGGCAGGAAAAATTAAATTTATTCTGTTAGATGGTATCGGACATGCTGTTATAGACTCCAGCGTAACAAAAGAAGAAATGCTGGAAGGATTCCGTTATGTAGTAGAAGAAAACTAGAGCAGATTGGAGATTAAAATGAAAAAATGGATTGGAATTATTACAATGGTGCTTCTTGTATGCTTAGATCAATGCACCAAGTATATTGCCAAAGCAGCACTGGAAGGAAAAGATGCGGTGGAATTAATAAAGGGCGTTCTGGAATTTCACTATTTAGAAGGCGGGAATACTGGTGCCGCATTTGGAATATTCAGCGGTAAAACGATTTTTTTAGGCATTGTATCTCTGGTTGTTTCAGTTGTATTATTATATGTCTATTTTAAAATCGTAAAGAAACCAGAATACAAATGGATTTCCTGGTGTATTATTTTCATGTGTGCAGGTGCCTTAGGAAATTGCATTGACCGTCTAGTTAATCAGTATGTGATTGACTTCATATACTTTAAGCTGATTGATTTTCCAATTTTTAATGTGGCCGACTGTTATGTGACGATTTCTGCAATTGCATTGTTTTTATTAATCGCATTCTCAAAAGAAAAGGAAACAGGGGGAACTGCAAATGGGTGAGATACTTAATTTATCGGCAACAGGAATGGAGGGACAGAGAATTGATAAGGCTTTAGCTGTTCTACAACCTGATATGAGTCGCTCCTATATACAAAAAATGATAAAAGACGGAAAAGTTTTCGTAAATCAGAAAGTAATAAAAGCGAATTATAAGTTAGAATCGACCGATGAAATTACCGTTCATGTTCCAGAACCTGTGAAATTAGATATTCAACCCGAAAAAATGGATTTAGACATACTGTATGAGGATGAGGACATTATTGTAATCAACAAAGCAAAAGGTGTTGTTGTTCACCCGGCTGCAGGTCACTACAGTGGTACGATAGTAAATGGATTGTTATATCATTGCGATGGACAGCTATCAGGAATTAACGGTATTCTGCGCCCTGGTATTGTTCATCGAATTGATATGAATACAACTGGAGCTATTGTTGCCTGTAAAAATGATATTGCTCATCGTTTTATTGCAGAACAACTGAAAGAACATAGTATTACTAGAAAATATGAAGCAATCGTATATAATCGCTTTCAACAGGAGCAGGGAACCGTGGACGCACCTATTGGCAGACATCCAGTGGACCGTAAAAAAATGGCAATTAACTACAAAAATGGGAAAAATGCAGTTACTCATTATCGGGTACTCCAAAATTTAAAAGGAAATTATTCTCATATTGAATGCGAACTGGAAACTGGCCGCACACATCAAATACGTGTACATATGACAAGTATTAATCATCCTTTATTGGGTGATGATGTATACGGACCTGCAAAATCTCCAATCCGTTTACAGGGACAAACATTACATGCACGTATATTAGGCTTTATTCATCCAACAACAAAGCAATACGTGGAATTTGAGGCTCCCTTACCAGAGTATTTTGAAAAATTACTACGAACCTTATAATATAACTGTTTCCTATATTTTATTTGTTTTCGGGTGAAAGATGGTCACATGGTCATTTTCACCCGAAAACAGTAAACGTAGAAAACCCTTTATAGAAAAAAAGAGGCATCTTACATTACAACAAGAAGAACAACCACTTGTTCAATAAAGATTAAGGAGGATGGGACTTACATGCAAGAAATAAAACTACATGATGGCGAGTTAAATATTATGGAACTTTTATGGTCTAATCATGCATTGGCCGCTAAAGATATAGCTAAAATAATTAATGAATATGTAGGCTGGCAAAAAAATACTACTTACACAGTGATAAAACGATTAATTGAAAAAGGTGCAATTGTTCGTGAAGATCCTGGATTTATATGTCGCCCAGTTATCACTAAACGAATGATGCAGCAATCAGAAACACAGGATTTATTGTGTAAGTTTTATGATGGTTCTATGGAAAACTTTATAACTGAATATATCCGAGTTCAGGATTTATCCGCCTCAGAACTGGAATTATTAGAAAAGGTCGTAAAGGAACAGAAAATCTAAATACATATTCGTTATCATTTCATCTATTCGCAAAACTGAGATTTCACGAATAGATTCGGATTGGCTTTTATATCTTATCTTAGTATCATTTAAGGCATTTTTCTTTATAGCACCAAGTAATTTTTTTTCATAGGGTCAAAAATAAACCCACTCCTCTGCATCTGTATGTGATATGTATGCAAGAGAATGGGTCTTTTTTGTTTCTTATGTAATTAGACAAAAACGATTTTAATTAGAGCAAAAACAATCCATAACAGATTTTCACATCAACCTTACTTTATTTCTAGAGCAACGCTTTCATATGCCTTCAAAACAAGTTGATTGTTCTTAATTGTTCCGTTTTCATATAAAATCTTGTTTGTTGCATTTTCTGGAATAGTTATCTTATTATCCTTTCCAGAAAGGTTGTGTATCATAAGAATGTGTTCCTTTTCGGAATTTCGTTCGTATGCTAAAATTGTTTTATTCTTTGCATCATATGGTTTATATTCACCATTGGACAATGCAGAATGCTTTTTTCGGAATGCGATTAAGTCTTTATAATGTCTATACATACTGTTTTTCTGTGTCATCTGTTCTGAAAGTGAACGAGTATTTTTATTGTATTCTGCTGTATCCCAGCTAGTATCACCATCGGTCCCATTTTTACTCCACTTAAACGGTTCTCGCTTATTTTTATCGTCTCCTTCTCCCAGCATACCAATTTCTTCACCATAATAGATAAATGGATTTCCTGGAAGTGTAAGATAAATATTAGCAATTAATTTAGCTTTCTGGATGTTTCCAACTTGGGAAATAATTCTATCTTGATCATGGTTACTTCCGAACATACCATCAATATAATTTCCTTTACTCTCCTGCATATATGTATTAAGTATGTCTGAAAGATTTTGAGCTAGATCTTTTCCTGATGATATAGCAACGGAAGTTTCCTTTTTTACTGCCTCTATCATATCCTGTTCGAATGTAAAATTAAATTTAGTATCAAACGGTTGTGTATATGTAGCAAGTGTATCATCTTCCTTCCATGCTTCTCCCACTAGATATACATCTGGATTTACTTCCTCACAGGCAAGCGCAAATTCATTCCACCATTGTAGATTTTCCTCTGTTGTATCCTTCATTTGTTTAAATTCATAATCTCCATATATATGAATTGCTGCATCCAATCGAAATCCATCCACACCAAGTTTAAGCCAATGTTTAGCAGCATTTTTAATTTCTTTACGTACTTCTTTATTATTATAATTCAAATCAGGCATACTGCTATCAAAGATTCCATAATAGTAATCCTCTCCGCTTTTGTGCCATACCTTTGTTCCCATATCTGATATATCACTAGCTGAAAAGTCAACAGTATCATACTTTTTGACCCAACGGTAATAATTGCGATATTTACTTTTTTCTGAGGAAATTGCATCTGTAAACCAAGGATGACTATCACTTGTATGATTAATTACGAAATCCATAATAACTTTCATATTGCGATTGTGTGCTTCTGTCAGAAGATGCTGAAAGTCCTCTTCTGTTCCGTAATCTTTATTAAGACTATAGTAGTCTGTTACATCATAACCGTGATAAGAGGGAGAAGAATTAATCGGCATAAGCCAAATGCCATCCACACCAAGATTTTTTAAATAGTCTAATTTTTCTGTAATACCATTGAAATCACCAATGCCATCACCATCTGAATCACAAAAGGAGCGAACAAATATTTCATAATATACGCCCTGCTTCTTCTCTTCGTTTTTCTTTGCACGAAGTTTCATAGGGAAATTGCTTGTATCATATGTATCATAGCTACATTTTTCATATGTGGCTACATTTGCTGCGTTATTCACAAAAGTCTCTAAATCTGTAACATAAACTTCTGTTTTTTTCGTCTCCTTATCTACGCAAATAAAAAAGATCTCTGTTCCATCGGTTGACAAAGAATACCCTGTAATTTTATCTTGTATCTCTTCAGGAAGAATTAGGTCTTTCTCTTTTTTTAGACTATGATTTGAAAAATCACCTAAAAACATACTATCTATAATGCCTTCCTCTGTGGTCGTTGACATGATCTTACAGTGATTTCCATTTAAAATACCCGATTGTGCATACGAGACTACATGCACTTTGGAGGAATCTGTAGCTGTCAACTTTTCTAATTTGTATGTTTCACCGTCTGGAGACGCCTGAACAATTGAAAGATCAGAGGTATCTGCTTGCGAAAAGGCTTCATATAAAAGGATTCCATTCGAAACTACATCACCTAATATTTGAAATTTTTCATTATTTACACCTTGTAAAAGAGTGACGTTAGTTATTTTATCTTTTTTTATAGTTGCTCGATAAATTTTTAATTCTTTTATATCGCCTTCTGCATTACATTTAGATAAAGGGATACCAGAAAAGTAAACAAATTTACCATCAACATCTGGACAAAAATTATAGATGTAATAATCTTCATCCTCAAAGGCAAGAGAAATCTGTTCGTTATCATTTGTACCATTTTTATAGAGATATACAGAAGACATATAATTTTCATCAAAACCCAGTACATAATAATCTCCTGTAGCCGAAACTTTCTTTATGTTTCTAAGCATTATATTCTCTGGCAACGAATATTTTTCCCATTTTGTCAATTTTAGCTTTTCTACTGTCGTTTCGTTTGTCGCTTCCACCTTGTTTTTAGATGTACTTTTATCACACGATGCCAAAGATAGACAAAGTGCACATAATAAGATAATTGTAATTCTTTTTTTCTTTTTCATTCATTTTTCCTCACTTTTTTTCACATTCGATTCGTATGATTTGTTAGGTAATGCTTATTTTACCTATTTTCAAACTTTCATTTTTAATTATTTTTTATTCAGAAGGCAAAACCACTGGAAATGCTGTAGTATAAACGGTAATGTTTGCTTTTTTCAGTAGCTCCATACATTTTTCATTTACTTGTCCAACTTCTAATACAACAGAACGCAAAGCATTTGCCTCTAAATCATAGCTGATAATCGCTAATGCTTTATAGAAAAATGCATTTACATCTTCTTCCTGGTATCCTGCTTCTAATGCCTGATATACATAGGCAGCCATATTACGAATACTGAAAAGAATAAGCGATTTTAAAGAACGAATTTCTTCCTCGGCATCCCATATCTGTGTCACATCGTAGTCAGATGTGTTTCCGCATGGAGAGCCACAACAGCTACAATTAGGAACAATTTTATTCTTTTCTTCCTGCACAAGTGCAATCATATCTTTTACGACTTCTTCTGAAGTATTTGCATTTGTGGCATACAACCCTTTTATTAAAATGCGATCTGTATGTTCTGTTTTAGGATTGTTTTCACAGGCTTTAGCCAGCCCGATTAATGCCCCGATAAGTTTCTCCTGCAATATAGTAATGTCCATGTTATACCTCTTTTTATTAATCTAATATAAGCATAAGTGCCATTTTAAATTTTTTGACTGCGGTTACAGAATGTTTGCCCATTTTATCAAATTTAAAAGTTTCTCCTGCACGAAGTGTATATTCTTTGCCTTCATAGCCAATCGTTGCTTCTCCATCTAATGCAAATACAAGTGCTTCGCCTGGTGCAGCATGTTCAGATAATCCTGTTCCTTCATCAAAACTCATCAATACAAATTTTATTTTGTCTTCGTTTACTAAATCCATGTTAATAATTTTTCCATCTTGATATGGTAATAATTCACCTAACTTAAATACTTCTCCTGCTTTTAAAATTTCGTTCATAATTATAATCCGCCTTT
>FR899647.1 GCA_000437275.1 Clostridium sp. CAG:411
GTGCCAATGAATACTTGACACAAACATTTGTTCAAAATGACTAGAATTTTGTAGGATTTTGTTGTATACTATAACTACATCTACAGATAGATTTTGCAGGCATGTAAATTAAGTGAGAAAGTACATGTTGCAATAGAAAATACAGGAGGAATAGAACTATGGCAGTAGTGGAACAATTAATTCGTAAAGAAAAAGATGGAACTTTAAGTTTTGGTAATTATGAACTTGCAACAAAATCAAAGGTTTCTGATTTTGAGTATGAAGGTGATTTATACAAAATTAAGACATTCAAAGAGATTACAAAGCTCGAAAAGAATGGAATGTTCGTATACGAATCTGTACCTGGAACCACTGTTACCAACATGAGTTGTAAAGAAGAGGGTATTACATTTTCAGTTGAGGGAAATGAAGATGCACAGGTTACATTAGAGTTAGAGCCAGAGAAAGAATATGACGTATGCATTAGCGGTAATGACAGTGGCGTTATGAAAACAAATTTAGGTGGAAAGCTTAACATCAGCGTAGAACTGAATGTAGGTGAACCAGTAGCAATCAGCATTACAGCAAAGTAATAGAGGTTTAAGGAATGGCAAAAGCAAAGACTGTGTTTTTTTGCAAGGAATGTGGACAAGAATCTTCCAAGTGGCTGGGGCAATGCCCTGGTTGCAAGGAATGGAATACGTTTGTGGAGGAGTCAGTTGTTAAAAAGTCTGTATCTGGAGCACCATTGCGAGGCAAAAAGGTGGAACCTGCGCGGTTATCAGAAGTATCTGCCACAGAGAGTACGAGAACAAAGATTGGTATAGGTGAATTTGACCGTGTTCTTGGAGGCGGTATTGTAGAAGGTTCTCTGGTACTGGTGGGAGGAGACCCTGGTATTGGAAAGTCTACGTTACTTTTACAGATGTGTAAGAATCTGGTGGAACTTGACAAAAAAGTATTATACATTTCGGGGGAAGAGTCTATGCGCCAGATAAAAATGCGTGCAGACAGACTTGGAGAATTTAAGGGTGAATTATTGCTTTTAAGTGAAACCAATTTAGATACAGTGGAGCAGACAATCCGAAGTGTACAACCACAAGTGGTAGTAATCGATTCGATTCAGACGATGTTTAAAGAGGACGTAGGCTCTGCTCCGGGAAGTGTCGGACAGGTCAGAGAGACTACCAATACACTTATGGCAATCGCAAAGGGAATGGGAATTTCCGTTTTTATTATTGGACATGTGACAAAAGAAGGTATGGTTGCAGGACCAAGAGTTCTGGAACATATGGTAGATACGGTTTTGTATTTTGAAGGAGAACGCAATGCGGTATATCGTATCCTCCGTGCAGTGAAAAACCGATTCGGTTCCACCAATGAGATTGGCGTATTTGAAATGAAAGATACGGGGCTAAAGGAAGTCCTCAATCCATCCGAATATATGTTAGAGGGCATGCCTGAGGATGAACCGGGATCTGTAGTTACTTGTTCTATGGAAGGAACCAGACCGATTATGGTAGAAGCACAGGCATTAGTATGTCAGACAAATTTTAACTTACCAAGACGAACTGCGGCTGGTACAGATTACAATCGTGTCAATCTTTTAATGGCGGTAATTGAAAAACGTCTTGGAATGCGCATGAGTGATTGCGATGCCTATGTAAATGTGGCAGGTGGTATGCGTATCAGTGAGCCTGCACTGGATTTGGCTATTGTAGCGGTTATCTTATCAAGCTATCGAAATCGCTCCTTACCGGGAAGATTTTTAATCTTTGGTGAAGTGGGACTTACTGGAGAGGTAAGGGCTGTCAGTATGGCGGAGCAAAGAGTTTTTGAGGCAAAGAAGATGGGATTTCAAGTATGCATTTTACCGCAAGTAAATAAGAAAGTAATTTCAATTCAGGGAATGAAACTGATTGGAATTAGTAATATAAAAGAACTACTAGAGTATATTTAAAAATCAGAATAAGGGGGATATTATTATGACAGAGGAAACAGGAGTAAGAGAGACAAAGGAATTAGTAAAAGAAGGTTTAGAGGGAACAGAAAAACTGGCACAGAAGAACAACAATCTGAATGAATTGATGCAAAAGACATCTGCAAATGTAGAACAGATGGAAAAGTTGACAAATATGATTGAAGGATTTGCTGGTGTTATCGCTGGAATTGCAAACAAGACAAATATGTTAGCTTTAAATGCTTCTATTGAAGCTGCCAGAGCAGGAGAACATGGTAGAGGATTTGCAGTAGTTGCAAAACAGGTTGGTGAATTAGCTGCACAGTCAGCTACTTCTTCAAAAGAAATCAAAGAGACAATTCAGTCTGTACAAGGCTTCACCAATGAAATGGTTGCCAGTATGGAACAGCTTTCAAAAGCAATCGAAGAGCAGAGTCAGATTACAGCAAATGTAAGTGAAGTGCTTGGAGAGATTAAAAATGGAATACAATAATTGATAAATTAAATATAGTAAAAAGAAAAATAGTTTGGAGAATCTCCTCTATTTCATGTCTATCTTTAATCAGATTGCCATTGAAAGAGGAGATTTTTTGACGATTTAAGATGAAATGTCATTATTTACAAAAAACAGGAGATTTTTTGTGAAAAACGTAGTGTTGTAGAATAAGAAAAAATTGGATATAATTAAGATGTTAATAATTGCGTAAAAGAATCGTAATGTATCAATAATCGACTTTGAAAAAGTTAAGAAATCAATAAGTCTGTAGCAGTAGGACATGGAAAAGTGGATTTAGGAAAGCGGGATTTGGATACACGAGGGATAAGTGTTGCAAAAATGATAAAAGAAAGGAAGAGGTTTGTGAACAAGTATATTAAACATACGGCATTTGCGGTAGTAGCAACAGGATTAGTAGCGGCAGCATTAGCATTGCCAAATGATGTGGGAAGACCAGATGTAGAAAAAGTTCTGGAACAAAAAAATGTTACACAAAATGCCAAGGGCAATATTATATTACATTATCGTTGGGATGGCGAGGATACTCCACATGTATATTATGAAAATGTAAATGGAAGTGAGGAAAAATCTATTTCTTATCCAGGTGTTCCAATGAAGAATACAAAGGATGGTTGGTACACCTATACCATTCAGGATGCAAAAAGTGCAGATATTATTTTTTCGATTGGAGACAGCTATGAGACAGCTACTTTAACCAGAACTGCAGGTGAGTGGTGGTTTGATCAGGATACTTGGTATGCATGGAATCCAGATGATGAAACAGAACAGACTACGGAGTATGCAAGTACATCTTCTAAAAAGACTACAAAGCAGGCAGAAAAAGCGGATACATTATATCCAAATAAAACAGTAAATGATGGAGAAGGAACTTACAATAAAAAAGATGTTACTACGATAGCCGAGGATGGTTCCATAAAAGTAGGACTTAGCAAGATTACTTCCGCAGAAGAGTATGTGGATACTTATGTTGTGGCACAGGACTTGTCTGCGGCTGATGATGCAAGTATTATCATTCACTACTACACTGGTGGAAGTGAAGTACCTAGTATCTATTATTGGAATGGACTTCCTGTTGACCAGGAAACCGTATGGCCGGGACAGCCTATGACCTATGAAGATGAGAATTGGTCTCAATATACTTTCAAAGATACCAACAAAATCAATTTCCTTTTTACAGTGGGAATGAATCAATCAAAAGATTTGACTTGTAAAAAGGGAGAATGGTGGTATAAAGACGGAAAATTATATAGTAAAAAGCCAAGTGACAATGGAGGCTCTAATAATGGAGGTTCTGAAACTGTTAATCCATCAGAAAAAAGTGATTTCCGTGAAGAAAGTATTTACTTCCTTATGACTACACGTTTTTATGATGGAGACAAGAGTAATAATGTGCATTGCTGGGATGAAAATGCAAAAACAGATCCAAATGATCCTGCATGGCGCGGTGACTTTAAAGGTTTAATTGAAAAATTAGATTACATTAAAGCACTTGGATTTTCTGCTGTATGGATTACCCCAGTAGTAGAAAATGCCAGTGGATTGGATTATCATGGATATCATGCTATGAATTTTCAGAAAGTAGATGAACGTTATCTGTCTGATGGTGTAAGTTATCAGACATTGATCAACGAAGTACATAAACGTGGTATGAAGATTGTGCAGGACGTTGTATTTAACCATACTGGAAACTTTGGAGAGACAAACCTTGCACCAATGTTCGAAAAGGATAGTACAGTAGAAGGTGGATTGGAAACCGTAAATTGTATGAAGAAATGCGAAAATTCTATTTTGCCGGATAACTATTATGATTCTAGCAAATTTAAAAATAGCAATGAGTTTGGTACGTGGCAGTATCAGACCAGACTGGCATTGATGAAAGATACAAAAGATCCGATTCATGAAGGAGTTCGTAACGATCCAAAGACATTTTACCATCGTTATGACAACAGCTTTAGTTGGGATTTCTATACCGTTCAGCTTGGACAGATGGCAGGAGACTGTGTAGATTTGAATACAGAAAATCCAATTGTATCGAAATATATTACGGATAGTTATACAAAGTACATCAATATGGGAATCGATGCGTTCCGTATCGATACCGTAAAACATATTTCAAGACTGACATTTAACAATGCCATTCTTCCTGCTTTACGAGCAGCAGGAGGAAAAGACTTCTATATGTTTGGAGAAGTTTGTACAAAATCCAGTCAGATATGGTATCGAGGAGAGACTCCTGCATTGTCAGGTCCATTCTATACATGGAAAGAAAACAAAGACTATAAGTGGTCTTATTATGATGAAAGCGTAGAGTCTGCATATGATGCGTATGCGGCAACACCTCCTGAAAAGGTATATTCTGACTTTAGCAATGAGTTGGCTTATGATAACTGGAGATTAGAATCTGAAGCAGATTTACCACACGGTATCAATATGGCATCAACAGAGCAGAATTATAATGATAATGCCAATGACGTAGGAGGAAAGAACGTAAAAGAAGGCGGAACAGCGCAGGCTGCACAGCCAGTCAGTGATAACGCATTTTTAAATGGAAATGAGTATCATAAACCAGATACAGAGCAAGCATCAGACTTAAATGTAATAGACTTTACGATGCATTGGAACTTTTCAACTGCGAAAAAGGCATTTGAAAGTACAACAGGAAATTATGACTATAAGACAAATACTGTGAAAAATAAGAAAGATACAGCAGGTGGAGATTATACCTATAACGATTCTACTTGGAATGTAACCTATGTAGATTCTCATGATTATGCACCGGATGGAACACAATCTGGTTTTACAAGACGTTACAACGAGGGAGAAGAGGCTTGGGCAGAAAACTTATGTTTACTATTCTCATTCCGTGGTATTCCATGTATTTATTATGGATCTGAAGTAGAATTCCAGGCTGGTAAGGTCATTGATGATGGACCAAATGTACCACTTTGTGAAACTGGTCGTGCTTATTTTGGTGATTATCTGGAGGGTGATGTTACTGCATCTGATTTTGGTGTGTATACAGCAGAGGCAGGAAGTAAGGTAGAGGAAACATTAGCAGCACCATTATCACAGCAGCTTATTCGTCTAAATACAATCCGCCGTAAGATTCCTGCCTTACAAAAAGGACAGTATTCATTGGCTGATATTGATTACTCAGATATTGCATTTAAGAGAAGATACACAGACAGCAAGACCGATAGTTTTGTCTGTGTAACAATTACAGGAAAGGCAACTTTTAACAATATTCCAAACGGAACTTATGTGGATGCTATTACTGGAACAGAAACAAAAGTAACCAATGGAACACTTTCCATTGATGCACCAGGAAAAGGAAATATGCGTGTCTATGTTTTGGATACAGACAAAACACCAGCTCCTGGAAAAATTGGAAAGGATACAACTTACTTAAAATAAAATATGAGTAGTCAGAAAGTGAGCAGAGTAATCTGCTCCTTTCTGTTATTTCCTCTATGGGAGAAAAGGTACCTATAGAGAAATAAGTTCCGCGAAATGTATTAGGGAATTGATGTGGACCTGTCCACATTGTTCTTCGTAGAAAAGATAGTAGGGGGGGAGAAAACGATGAAGAAACGTATTTTTAGTGCAGTAATGCTTTTGGCGCTTTGCGTTGTAAGTGTAGCCTGCGGAAAAAAGAAAGTTGAAAAAACACCAGAAGAGACGCAGGTAGTGATAAATATACCTACAGCAACACCACAGGTTACGACAGATGCAGCAGTGCAAGCCACGACGAATGCAGCAGTACAGGCTACGGATCATGTAGAAGATGGCATTTCCATTTATCATGGAGATGATAATGCAGAGTATATTATAGAAGATAAGATTCCAAAGCAGGAAGTTACACCGGAATTGTTGTTAAGCGAATTGGAGAAGCGAGGAATATTAAAGAAAAATACAAGAGTGAATAGTTTAAATGTGAAAAAAAGTAAAGAAAATGGAACGACTTTAGCATTAGACTTTTCAAAAGAATTTCAGGACCAGTTGTATCAGCAGGGAACAGCCGGCGAATTTATCATGATGGGAAGCGTAGTAGATACCTTTTTGAAAGCCTATGAGGCAGATTCTATGACGATTACCGTAAATGGTAATACCTTAGAAAGTGGACACTGTATTTATGAGGGTGACATGAAGTTTTATGAACCGGATGACAGTGTAAGTGCAGATAAAGCTGCGGAAGCAATTGCAGAAGCGTTGGGAGCAGAATAAGTCCAAGCGAATCGTGTTATGAGCCAGTAGCAGTGCGGATTGCGAAAATATCATTGACTTTTAACAGTATATTATGTATACAGAAAAGATAGAGCCTTTACAGAAACGCTAGGTTCTATCTTTTTTGACTGTATAATATGTTGCTAAATGGATTTGTGTGTTTTGTTTTTTTTGGCTAAGAGACCGCCAATTTTTCCGCTTTCCTTGGAGGATAAAGCGCCCCAACCCTGTTCAAATACTTTATCTAATACTCCGATTTCCTCTGCTATTTCATATTTTAATTGTTCGGCTTTGGAAAGTGTTCGTACATCTTCCATAGAAGTAATTTCCTTTTTGGAATGCTTCATATAATCTCACCAGACTTTCTATAATCTAACTTTTGTACATAGTATTACAAAAAAGAAAAAAATTATACATGGCGTATGAGTTGTGACAAAGGAGTAATTGTGTTAGAAAAACTGTGAAAGATTCTTGTAATTGCTGTTTGAGAAAAAGTAGGATAGTGAAAGGAAAAATAAAAAATGGCAACGGTTATCGTACACAACAGATACAGAAAAAGAATTGAGAAATGCCGGGGAATAAGGTATAATCATATATGCCTATAAAGTGCAGATTATTTGCACAGTATGATATTAAACAGAAAGCTGGAAAGAAAATGGAAGCATATACAGGATTTGCCAGTGTTTACGATATGTTTATGGATAACATTCCATACGAGGAATGGTGTGAATATATAGTAGACCTGCTTGATACCTATGGAGTAGAGAAGGAAAGTATTATTGCAGATTTAGGCTGTGGTACTGGAAAAATAACAGAATTACTTTCTAAGCATGGATATGATATGATTGGAATTGATAATGCAGAAGAAATGCTTTCGATTGCAAGAGAAAAACAGGAAAGTGACAAGGCAGAGACTTATAAAAGCAATATATTATATTTGCAACAGGATATGTGCGAGTTGGAATTATACCAACAGGTAGATGCCATGGTAAGTGTTTGCGACAGTATGAATTATATTACAGAGAAGGAAGATTTGTTAAAGGTCTTTCAAGGGGTAAATAAATATTTGCAGTTCGGTGGCGTTTTTATATTTGACCTAAAAACCGAATATATGTATCGTGATATTTTGGGAGAGCAGAATATTTCTGAGAATAGGGAAGATGCCAGTTTTATCTGGGAAAATTATTATTACCCAGAAGAAAAGATAAATGAATATGATTTGACGATTTACGCAAAACAGGAAAATGGGCTGTATGCTCGTTTGGAAGAAACGCATTATCAGCGTGCCTATGTATTGGAGGAAGTGCAGGAACTGATAGCGCAGTCGGGATTGAAATTCCTTGCTGCTTATGATGCATTTACAAGAGAGGCTCCCAAAGCGGATAGTGAGAGAATATATATTGTAGCAGGAAAATAATAGAATAGTAGTTTGGAAGGAGATTGTAAAAGAGGATGGAAGATTATATTGTAAGAGGAACGGCAGCAGATAACCAGATTCGTGTATTTGCGGCAACAACCAGAGCGCTTGTGGAAGAAGCAAGAAAGGCACATAATACCAGCCCTGTGGCTACGGCAGCATTGGGACGATTGCTGACTGGTGGTGTGATGATGGGAAGTATGATGAAGGGCGATAAGGATTTATTGACCTTACAGATACAGTGTAATGGACCAATCAAGGGACTTACAGTTACGGCAGATTCCCAGGGAAATGTAAAAGGATATGCCTATAATCCTAACGTTATGTTACCACCTAGCGATAAAGGTAAATTAGATGTGGGAAAAGCATTGGATTTAGGTGTGCTTAGTGTCATTAAGGATATGGGACTAAAAGAGCCATATATGGGGCAGACCCAGCTTGTATCAGGAGAGATTGCGGAAGACTTGACCTATTACTTTGCTACATCAGAGCAGGTACCATCCGCAGTAGCCTTGGGGGTACTTATGAATAAAGATAACACCGTCAAAAGAGCAGGTGGCTTTATCATTCAATTGATGCCTTTTGCCGAGGATGGTCTGGCTGAAAAATTAGAAGAGAAACTTAAAAATATGGAGCCAATTACTGCACTTTTAGAGAAGGGAATGACACCTGAGGATATTATTGATTCTGTACTTGGTGAGTTTGGAGTAGAAATTATGGATACACTTCCAGCACAATTTTACTGTAACTGTACGAAGGAAAGAGTGGAAAAGGCCATTGTCAGTGTAGGAGCAAAAGAATTAAACGAAATGATACAGGAGGGAAAACCGATTGAGGTAAATTGTCACTTCTGCAATAAGAATTATACGTTTTCTATTGAGGAATTAAAGGAAATATTGAGAAAAAGTAAGCGATAAAGATATAAGATGCTTATAAATTTTGTGGGGAAAGTAGCCGATAAAAAACAATAGGGATTTTATGAATTCGGAATCGGAGGAAGAAGATAACGTGATAAATGGAGGAGACAGTAGAATGATTTATACAATGACATTAAGTCCTGCTTTGGACTATATTATTTCAATTGAAAATTTCAATAAAGATACGGTAAACCGCAATGAAAAAGAAGAGGTATTTGTGGGAGGAAAAGGAATCAATGTGTCACAGGTGCTTAAAAATTTAGACATTGAAAATGTGGCATTAGGTTTTGTCGCTGGTTTTACGGGAGAAAAAATTGAGCGAGACTTGGCAGAGTATGGATGTTTTGTAGATTTTGTACATTTAAGACAAGGCATGTCACGTATTAACATTAAGATTAAGGGTGGCAGCGGTGTACTAAATGAAAAAAGAGAAACAGAGATTAATGGTATGGGACCAACTGTGCCACAGGACAAGCTTGTTCAATTATTTGAAAGATTAGACCAGATTAGCACAAATGATATTTTAGTATTGGCAGGAAGTGCAATGGCAAGTCTTCCAGAAGATATTTATGTGCAGATTATAGAACATTTGAAAGATAAGAAGATTCGAGTTGTATTGGATGCAGAAAAGCAGTTGTTGTTGCAGGTATTACCATACCATCCATTCCTGATTAAGCCAAATCGAAAAGAGTTGGCAGAAGCTTGTGATGTAAAGGTTGAAGATATTAAGACGCAGGAGGATGTAATTAAATACGCAAAACAGCTTCAGGAAATTGGAGCTAGAAATGTATTGGTATCCCTTGCGGAGGATGGTGCCGTATTACTTTTGGAAGATGGTACGATATATAGCAAGAAGGCACCAAAGGGAGAACTTGTGGACGGTGTAGGTGCAGGTAACTCTATGATTGCTGGCTTTATTGCAGGTTTCATGGAAAATGAAGACTATCAAAAAGCGTTTGATATGGCATTGGCAGCAGGTTCCGCTTGTGCATTCCGCGAAGGACTTCCAACCAGTGTGGATATTGCAAAAATGTATGACATTGTAAAGGATATGTAAGAAAATATTTGATGACTCTGTTTTGCTTTGTAGAAAGTGAAATGGGGTCTGTTTTGTTTTATAGGGGGCTTACAGTTCAGAGAAAGTATAGTTTGCAAGTGCGGTTAGTGTATAATTTTTATTGGCAA
>FR899648.1 GCA_000437275.1 Clostridium sp. CAG:411
AAAATGTACATTATTATTTTGGAACTTTTGGACATTTTAATATTGACATTTATGCTGGAGGAGATACAGAAAAGCCTATGCCACTAAGGGCAAAGGAAAAAGAAGAAACCTTATAAGATAATTTGAAATTTTTTATTTTTATTCCCAACTTTATTCCCAACATGATATAATGAATTTGGTTGGGAATAAAAGTTGGGTAAAGGAGCATACTAATGGATATTAAACAAATTGTTTTAGATTTATGTGCCTTAAGTGATGAACAGGAATGGTTTGAATTTAAGGAAAATTGGTTTCAGCCTGAGGCATTAGGCGAATATGTATCTGCCCTGTCAAATGCGGCGGCTTTTCATTATAAAAAATATGCGTATTTCATTTGGGGTGTAAATGATACAACCCATGAAATTGTAGGAACAACATTTAACCAGTATTGTGAATATAACAAGGAACCGTATCAGAATTATCTTGCGAGAAATCTGTCACCAAGCATAAATTTTAGTTTTGAAGAAACAGAAATTTATGGAAAGAGAGTCGTTGGTTTGGTAATTCCTGCGGCAACCGAGATTCCTACGGCATTTAAAGAAAAGAGGTTTTTAAGGATAGGATCATCAAAATGTAATATGAAAGATTACCCTAAGAGAGAAATTGAACTTTTCAAAATACTGGATGGAAGAACCGAAACGATAGAAACAGTACCGGCAAAATACCAGGAACTTACATTTCAAAAACTCTTTGGATATTACGGTTCCAAAGGTATTGTTCTAAATCAAAAGACGTTTATTAAGAATCTGGGGCTAAAAACAGAAGAAGGCGAGTTTAATATATTAGCGCAGCTTCTGTCGGATAATTCTCATTTTCCGCTTCGTGTATCTATTTTTGATGGAGAAACAAAAGGCTCTAATCTTTTCTCTGTACGTGAATTTGGAAATGACTGTTTATTATACAGTTTGGATGAGTTGTTGCGTTATGGAGATGTATTGAACCTGCTTCAGGCGGATGAGACAGACAGGGTCGTTGAACGAAAGGAGGTTCCGTTATTTGATAACAAGGCATTTCGTGAGGCTATCATTAATGCCGTCCTGCACAATAAATGGGTGGAAGGAAATGAACCTATGATTTCGGTATTTTCCGACAGAATAGAGATACTATCAAGGGGAACACTTGCTCCGGCACAGACCATGGAGGGATTTTTCTTAGGAGAATCAATCCCTGTAAATGAAAAATTATCCGAGATATTTCTTCAACTGCATATAAGTGAGAAATCTGGTCGAGGAGTCCCTAAAATTACGGAAATGTATGGAAAAGATGCATTTTCATTTAGGGAGAATTCCATTGTTGTTACTATCCCATTTGAGAGAATAAATAAGGTTGGGAATAAAGTTGGGAAAAAGGTTGGGGATAAGAAACCTTTAAATTCCAGAAGGCAAAAAATTATTTCAGAAATGAGGGACAACCCGAACGTTACAACTGCAGAACTTCATAATATATTAGGGGTGAGTAAAACAGCAGTAGAAAACAATATATCATTTTTAAGAGAAAATGGGTATATAGAGCGGGTTGGTTCAAAAAAGGCAGGATACTGGAAAGTATTGTAAGTGTTGTAAAACTATAAAACGAAGATAAGGTGTAATCGGATAACAAAAGAAAGGATAGTTGAGGAATATGTATCTTTCATTGTTGCAAATAAAGAATTTTAGATGTTTTGATGGAAATGAGCATAGTATTACTTTCAAAAAAGGTTTAAATGTTCTTGTTGGAGAAAATGATTCT
>FR899649.1 GCA_000437275.1 Clostridium sp. CAG:411
TAAATACCCATACATCATCATCACCACAGAATTTGAATACCATATCTTCTTCTCTTGTTTCATCCTCTGTCACAATGCGACCATCTTCTGGCATATAAAAATCTAACTCCATCTTCATACCAAACATATGATGACGTGCTTCTTCTGCATTTATCGTTCCTTCTTCTACTGTATTAAATGGGAAGAAACCATAATGATTTTGAAATGTTCCTGTTCCCTTCGAAAAATATGGTCCAGCCTTTGTCGTATCAATTGTCAATGTAGATTCTGTTTCATTTACCTTTTTTAAATTATATGCTGCAAATTTTGCACTATCATAAATATAAGTTCCATTTTCATCTAAAAACTGAAAATTTGCGTTGTAATAAGAATCTACCACTGTATCTACAGAATGATCTCCCTGTGCAGGGAACATATTTACTCCGTAAATTCCTGCAGCATCATTAAATTGAAGATTCCCATTGGCATCTAGCTGCTTCTTTACAATTCCCTGGTATTGGGATTTTCCATATCCTGTCCAAACATTTTGAGCACCAGTTTCTCCCTTTCTACGATCACCACCAAACAGAAATACCTGATCCGCAGTTATACTCGTTCCAGAAGTAATTTTTTCTAAAGCATACGCATTTAATGCTATTTTTGTGTTTTTATCTACCTCTTTACCCTTATAGGTCTTGATATTATAATCATAAAAATCTACCGACACGTTCAATGCCGATGCTGCTACATTTCCACTATAGCTTTTTTCTTCTTTATGTGTAGATACATGTTCTTTCTTCGTCAGGCTTTTTCCTGAAACAACAAGAATCATAACTACAACGACTGTTAAACATGCTGCTATAGCTCGTTTCCACATAGAATTTTTCATTACTGTTTTACATCCTTTCTTTTTCCTGAATAACCTCTTCCATCATATGTAGAAGTTCCAATGCACTTCTAAAATACTTTGTCTCGCTTGTTTCTGCCAAAGTGACACTTCCCTGCCAGCTTTCGTTCTGCTCGCTTAAAACCTTGACAATAAATGTAGAACTCTTTTTTTCCTTCATAACTCCTCCATTCTAATCGTTTTTAATGCAGTTTCATCCTTTAGATTAAGGTAGATTTTTTTTTCTATATATTGTAAAATAAACAAGATGAGACACCGTTTCTCATCTCTTTTATGTACTTTATCATACTATAAACCGGTTACATGCAGGTTACATAAATAATTTTTTCTTATTATTTATCCCCCCGTACCCCGTTTAAAGTATTCATAAAGGATTTTACTTGAAATTTTATACGGTATATTTCCTAATACAGTTATAACTTGATTTTAGAGGAGGCTCACAATGGATTTTAGCCCAAATAAGCAACCACCCATTCAGATTTCCATGCTCGGAAATTTTGAGATTTATAATGACGGTACTAAAATTGAAGAAACCGTAAACCGTTCCAAAAAAATGTGGAATTTGCTTGGATACATTATTACCTACCGAAATAAACATCTTTCTCAGACAGACTATATTGATATGCTTTGGCCTGATGAAGATAGTGCAAATCCCGTAAACGCTTTAAAGACATTACTTTCTCGTTTACGCCATTTGCTGGAACCAGTTGCGGTTCATAATGAGAATTTTATCATATCCTCACAGGGGTCTTATCAATGGAACAATCATCTCAACTGTATGATTGACATTGAAGAATTTGAAAAATTTTGTCAGAAGGCAAATGGTACAACGGTTTCCGAGGAAAATCGCATTCTTTTTTACAAAAAGGCATTAGATTTATATAAGGGTGACTTTATGACAAAACATGCCACAGAATTGTGGGTTATTCCACTGTCTACCTATTATCACAATCTATATATAGATACTGCCAAAAACTTTTTTTCTTTATTAAGGAAGTTTAATGATTATGAAACCATTGAATATTATTGTTCTAAAGCGTTACAGATTGAACGTTTTGATGAGACTTTGCATTGCATTTTTATCCAGAACATGATTGATCAGGGCAATTCTTTTGCAGCTCTTAATCATTATGAACAAACTACGGATTTACTCTATATCAATTTAGGCGTCAAGCCGTCCAAAGAATTGCGTAGTCTCTATCTGAATATTATACGAACGCAAAAAACACTGGAAACAGACTTAAATATTATTCAGAATGATTTAAAGGAAGCAGAATTTAAAATGGGTCCATTTTTCTGTGAATACTGTATTTTTCAGGAAACTTATCGGTTAATTGCCCGTCAGGCTTCCAGAGAAGGACGTTCCGTTTATCTCTGCCTGTTGACAGTATATGATTCAAATGATGAAATTCCTTCCTTAAATAAATTAGATGCTGCCATGAAACGATTGGAAAATGCGATCAATGCCAGCTTACGACGAGGGGATGTTGTCTCACGATACAGTGGTGCGCAATATGTCATCCTACTTCCAAATATCACTTATGAAGATGGTGGCATGGTTATGGAACGTATTATCAAACAATACTATCAAGCCAATCGTCGAAGCATTCTGCGATTGAAATATAAATTAGAACAAATTGTGATTGATGAATAAAAAGAAATGGGGGATACGCCTATGAAGCGTTTTTTTCTATGTATAATAGCAATTTTGCTGCTAAGTGCAACGTTGCTTTTGCTTCCTCAAAACGCAAAAAATACACCACAAGAAGCGACAACAGATTATGTGGCAGCTACCCCAAAACCTACATCGACTTCCAGCAAGGATACTGTCACACAAAAACCTGGCCCTACTTTAGATTTGTATTCTCGAGATAAGGACCTTCCCTACGATAAGCTTTTTATCACAAAGGAGCGACAGCATTACAAAAGCGGTGATCTGACACTGCATATTCCAAAACTTGCACTGACAGAACCTGTGCAAGATGGAACAGAGAAAGCTGCTTTAAATAAAGGACCTGGACTTTATGAATATTCACAACTTCCTGGCGAGGGCGATCGAAATGTCAGCATTGCCGCACATCGAAATAAAAGCCGCAACGGAGTGATCAGCGAATGGTTCTTTTATTACATTGATACCTTATGTGAAGGGGACTATATTTATCTTTCGGACAAAAAACAGATTTATCGTTACAAGTACGACAAGACTACGGTTGTAGAAGAAACAGATTGGTCACCGATTTACAGCCAAGGTGTCAGTTGCATTACTCTTACTTCCTGTGAACCGATCGGTGTAGCAGACCATCGTATTGTTGTTCGAGCAATCTTAGACTCGATTGACAAATATTCCAAAGATTATATTTACGAATAAATAGAGCCGCCACACAAAACTCTTGTGTAAGCGGCTCCAGCTTTATTTTTTACACTTTTTTCGAAGCAATAACCTTCTAGTGATCGTTCTCATAGTTGATTGTATTGATTACTTTAACTACATTTTCTTCTGCTTTTAGACTGGTCTGACTAATCAATTCCCAATTAATTAAAATTCCCATAAGGGCAAACACAAAGTTTAATCCAGCCTGTTTTGTAATCATCCACCAAATGCCATCATACGTCATCAACTTTTCCAATACGTGCGTAATATAATACCACTCAAATGGAAGATTTTGTTGTACTAAATTGTATTGTACACGTACTGCAAGTTCAATCACATAAACACTCACGAAAGAAAGGAAAACCGACATCCAAAATACAAAATGATTCATCTTTCCTTTCAATAATTTACAACCATAGTAAATACAAGGAGGTATAAACAAAAATAGTACACAAAAGGTTTTTCCTACCATATTTAAAGAAAGAATACAAGGAATACAGCCCACCAAACATCCTAATATACTGCCAAGTACTCCAAATAAATAACTACCACTGGACACTCTCTGCCTTGTAACGGTTAATTGCTTTTGCAAACATTCTCTATGGATTGGATGATTTCCCCCATCTATTACCGCAAAAGAATCCGCATGTTTTTCTCCACAAATCACACATTCCCCAGGTGGTTCAATTCCCGTTACCCTAAAGATACGAATAATTCCTTGTATCATTTCCTGAAATCGCGTATATTCTCTCTTTCCTAAATGTGTATTCCATACTACATGCTGATTTTCAAAATAGACAGAAGATTTAAACAGTTTTGCATATTCTAACAGCTTTTCCCGCACCTGTTTCCAAGGTTCCCCTTCTAAATAGAATGTAATCTCTATCTTGCTTCCTAATTTTTTTCTAATAAGAAGCGGATAACCTTCCATATTCCCATATGCTAATTTGCCTTCTACCTTAAATTCATTCTTTCCCATAAATTCCATGTAGTCCATTTTGTCCATACTATCCCTCCTCCCTTCTTACTGTTTATAAGAACAAAGCAGACAAGTCTTTCTCTCTAAAAACCTATCTCGCTTCGCATTCCCACTATCCCATAAAGTAAGAAAGCTGCCTCACAGTATCCCATGAGACAGCAGACTCTATTCTATCAAGAAAGAAAATTAAGCCTTTCCAACTGATCCGAATAATTCCATCTTTTCTTTTACAGTAGCCTTAATTGCTTCTGCACCTGGAGCTAAAAGCTTACGAGGGTCAAATCCCTTACCCTGAAGGTCTTTTCCTTCTTCGATATACTTACGAGTAGCTTCCTGGAATGCTAACTGGCACTCTGTATTAACATTGATCTTAGCAACACCTAAAGAGATTGCTTTCTTAATCATGTCTGCAGGGATACCTGTACCACCATGAAGAACTAAAGGCATATCTCCAGTCTTAGCCTGGATTGCATCTAATGTCTCAAAGCTTAATCCTGCCCAGTTTTCTGGATATTTACCATGAATGTTTCCGATACCTGCTGCAAGCATTGTTACACCTAAATCTGCAACCATCTTACACTCTTCTGGATCTGCACACTCACCAGCACCGATAACACCGTCTTCTTCTCCACCGATAGAACCAACTTCTGCTTCGATAGAAAGTCCCTTAGCCTTGCACTCTGCAACTAATTCTTTTGTCTTTTCTACGTTCTCTTCAATTGGATAGTGTGAACCATCGAACATTACAGAAGAAAATCCTGCTGCGATACAAGCCTTTGCACCTTCATAGCTACCATGATCTAAGTGAAGTGCAACTGGTACAGTGATGTTTAACTCTTCTAACATACCGTTTACCATACCAACGACTGTTTTATAGCCACACATGTACTTTCCAGCACCTTCTGATACACCAAGGATAACTGGGCTCTTTAATTCTTCTGCTGTTAAAAGAATAGATTTTGTCCACTCTAAGTTGTTGATGTTGAACTGTCCTACTGCATATTTTCCTGCTTTTGCTTTTGTAAGCATTTCTGCTGCTGATACTAATGCCATCTTAAAATCCTCCATTTGTATAATTTTTTTCGACAGGTTGCTTTAATGCCAGCCCGTCTATAATCAACTTCATTATACCCCAATCCTTTTCAATTGTAAAGCATTCCTTCCATGCAAAAAGCTATCTATTGCGTAAGAAAATCCTCTACTGCTTTTTTTGCATTTCCCTGCTGTCCAGGCACAACCATAATGTTTTTTGCCATCAATGCCTGTATTGCTCCAAAACCAATACCTCCACAAATCAATACATTCACACCCGCCTCTGTTAAGCAGGCTTCTATTGCTTCCTGTGTATTCTCCGTAATGCTGCATTCCTTCTCTGATGTAAGCTTATCTTCCTCTATTTCATAAATCATAAACGTTTTACATGCATTAAAATGTGCAGATACTTCGCCATCCGTTTCTACGGCTACTGCAATTTTTTCCCATTTATCTTCTTTTACGCAAGGACAGACCTGTTCTATAAAAGCAGACGCTTCTTCTAAATAATCCGCATCTAATTCTTCGATTTTTCCAGCATCCACTTGCTTTGCAATGGCCGAATCCAACGGTAGTTTTGCTAATACTTTCAATTCGCACTCTTGTGCCACTTCGTCCACATGACTTTCTCCAAAGACCGACATCTTTTTTCCACAGCAATCACACTGTACATAACTATAATTTTCAACAATTCCTAAAATCGGAATGTCCATAGCATTTGCCATGTTGACTGCTTTCTTCACAATCATGGACACTAACTCCTGTGGAGATGTAACAATAATAATTCCATCCAGTGGTAATGACTGAAATACGGTCAATGGCACATCTCCTGTTCCCGGAGGCATATCTACAAACATATAATCTACATTTCCCCATGCTACTTCTGTCCAAAACTGTTTTACAGCGCCAGCAATCACTGGCCCTCTCCATATCACAGGTGCATCTTCCTTGTCCATCAAAAGGTTAATGGACATTACTTTTGTTCCATTCTCACTTTCAGCAGGTACAATTCCCTGTGGACCATTGCTTACTTTTCCTTTTATTCCAAATGATTTTGGAATAGATGGTCCCGTAATATCTGCATCCAAAATAGCAGTCTGGTATCCTTTTTTCTGCATACATACAGATAAATAGGAAGTAACAAAAGATTTTCCTACTCCACCTTTGCCACTTACTACTCCTATCACTCTTTTAATCTTACTATATTTATTGGCAGGTTCTAATAAATCTTCCTTACTTGGTTGGCGGGAAGCACAATCTGCTTTACAACTTCCGCAACTTCCAGTACAATTTTCTTCGCTCATTATTCTACAATCTCCTTTCTATCCTTGCCCTGATATAGATAATGGCAAGACTAATGGTACATATATTATAGTTTATATTTGTTCAGAAGATACCATTCAAAAAGATCAGATATCTACTACTATATCCGTATCTATGCAAACGCGTTTTCTGAACTATTACCATAGTATAGCAAAGTTTTTCACTTTTTTCTAGCTTTTTGATTATTATTATGATATAATAGCAGGTAGCGAATCTTTTTACGTAGGTATCTTATGTACATGGAGGATGAGAATGAACGAAACAATCACCGCTTTTGAAGAAAAGCTGAAAGAGCTTCTTGCTCTCGCAAAGAAAAATAAAGATGTAATTGAAGTTGAAAAGGTAAATGATGTATTCAAAGAATTAAATTTGGATGTACATCAGATTGATAAAATCTACGAATACCTGGAAAGCCATAATATTGCAATATTGAACTTATCAAATGACGATGAACCAGATGATTCTGCTATTTTAGAGATTGAGCAGGAAGAAGATACTTCTACAGAAGACTTAGCTGCCAGTGCGGCTGTTATGTCCGATGATCCTGTAAAATTATATTTAAAAGAAATCGGCAGTTATCCACTTCTTACAATTGAACAGGAAATTGAATTGGCAAAGCGAATCGAGTCAGGCGATGAAGCAGCGAAAAAAAGTCTTGCAGAGTCTAACCTCCGTCTTGTTGTCAGCATTGCCAAACGGTATGTGGGACGTGGTTTATCTTTCCTTGATTTAATTCAGGAAGGTAATCTGGGATTAATTAAAGCTGTAGATAAATTTGACTACACAAAAGGTTATAAGTTTAGTACCTATGCTACCTGGTGGATCAGACAGGCAATCACTCGTTCCATTGCGGATCAGTCACGTACGATTCGTATTCCTGTCCACATGTCAGAAGTTATCAACAAAACCTATCGCGTATCCAGAACATTATTACAGGAACTTGGTCGCGAACCAACCGAACAGGAACTTGCAAAAGCAATGAATCTTCCTATTGAAAAGGTTCGTGAAATCTTAAAAGTATCCGCAGATCCAATTTCACTGGATACACCTATTGGTGAAGAAGATGATAGTCACTTGGGTGATTTCATTAAAGATGAACGAATTGTTGGTCCAGAAGATGCTGCTGCATATTCTGTACTACAAGATCAAATTTCAAAATTATTAGAGACATTGACAGAGCGTGAACAGCGTGTATTAATTCTCCGTTTTGGTTTACAAGATGGAAGAACTCGCACTTTGGAAGAAGTTGGAAAAGAATTCAACGTTACAAGAGAACGTATTCGCCAGATTGAAGCAAAGGCACTTAGAAAATTAAGACACCCTAGTCGTGCTCGTATGCTAAAGGGTTATGATATTATGTAATTCATACTTTTTAGCTACATAAAAATTACAGAAATATTTTACGTTTTCTCAAACGTTGCAAGCGTTGTTAAAATTATTATATGTATAAAATAGAAGGGATACAACATTTTGTCTCCTACCAACGCAATCGAGTAGGAGGCGGTGCCTAA
>FR899650.1 GCA_000437275.1 Clostridium sp. CAG:411
TAAGGATGTACGGTGGAGTAGAGGTGGTAGTGGTGCATATTCAGGGGATTTAATGTCGGCTGGGGAAGCAGCTCGGTATAGTGAGCACTGGCGTGAAATTGGAATAGGATCAGATAAAACCTATAATGATTTTATTATGAATAATCCTGGTAAAAATATTGATGATTATTTTAGATTAGTTAAGGAACAATCGCCATGGCCAGACGGATATATGCCAAGTGAACATATGGTAACCCTTAAGAGTGGTGATACTTTTAACATGGTTTTGGATTCAAAGCAGAAGACAAGTAATCCAGGTGGATTTGCATTAAAAGAAGATGTTTCAAGTGTTGAATTTGCAAGAAAAGATATGGCTATAAAATATGGCTGGAAAGATGATTGTGGAAAAGTAGTCACATATAGAGTAAAAGACGGCGTTGAATTAATATGTCCAGCTGGTCCCATTGGACCACAAATTGACTTGGGAGTAGATATGTATCTACCTGGAAATAGTTCATTAACACAATATGATTTATTTAATGGGTTAGGTAGAATAAATAGAACGGATTTTATTGAAGTAGTACCAGGTTCGATTAAGAGAATTAAATGAGGTGATAAGTTTGAAACAAATAAGTAGAG
>FR899651.1 GCA_000437275.1 Clostridium sp. CAG:411
CTACTTATTTGTTTCAAACTTATCCTTTCGAAAATTAATTTCCACATATACACATCCATCTTGGGTTCTTGTTCCAATGGGAATATTTTGCGGTAATACAAAACACTCCCCTGTTTTTATCTGCCAAGAACGTTTCTTTGTATCAAATATTTCCATTTCTCCCTCATACATAATAAATATTTTGGGATATTGGTAACTTTCTGCACTGATTTCTGTTCCACCAGCCATGGAAAAGAAAAACATACTGTAATCCTGTTGCCGATATAATTGTTTTGAAACGGTACAACCTGGAACAGGTTCATTCTCTTGCTCAATATGAATAATGCGTCCTGCTGTTTCGTTCATTAGCATCCCTTCCTTCCTATACAAGTATATCATAATATATTTAACTATCTATTTCTGTTGCCATGGCAACAATTGTAAATAGTATTCCCATTTAAGGAAAGCGGTATTCTATTTTTATGCTAATCGTTGTAAAAATTCTTTTGTACGCTCATTGGATGGGTTATCAATTACATCTTCTGGTTTTCCTTCTTCAATTACAACACCACCATCCATAAAAATAACTCTGTCTGCTACTTTTCTGGCAAAATCAATCTCATGAGTAACGATAACCATAGTCATTTTTTCTTCCGCCAATTCCCTCAATACTTTTAATATGTCTGCCGTAATTTCAGGGTCTAGTGCGGAGGTTGGTTCATCAAAGAATAAAATTTTAGGATTCATGGCTAATGCTCTGGCAATCGCAACACGTTGCTGCTGTCCTCCCGATAAATGGCAAGGATAATTGTCTGCCTTTTGGTCTAATCCCACTTTTTTTAATAACATGATCGCTTCCTCTATTACTTCATCCTTTTCGCGTTTCTGAACGTGAATAGGCGCATCTGCCACGTTTTTCAAAACAGAATAGTGTGGAAATAAATTAAAATTTTGAAATACTAATCCAAATAAATTTTTTAATTCATGTAATTCTTTTGCCCCTACATATATCGTTTTTCCCGCTTTATTACAGGTTGCCGCTTTTTCACAAAAAGAGAGCGTTCCCTCATCCATCTTTTCTAATAAAGTTGCACAACGAAGTAATGTTGATTTTCCTGAACCAGAAGGCCCAATAATCGCAACAACTTCGCCCTCCTCTACAGAAATAGAGATGTCTTTTAGCACAGAAAGATCCCCAAAACTCTTTTTGACATGTTTCATTTCTAGATATTTCATAGCCTTACTCTCCTATCTGTAATACTGCATTTTTTTCTCGATCTGTTCCATTCCCCAAGCAACTAAAAAGTTGAAGATATAATAAAAGATACCTGCAATCACTAATGGCATAATGTTTGCCTCTGCTGCTGCAACTTGTTTTGCCAAAGTAAACATTTCTGTATAAGCTAAAGCAAATGCCAAGGAGGTGTCTTTTACCAAAGTAATAATCTCATTTGTTACTGGTGGCATAACTCTTTTTACCATTTGAGGGAAGATAATCTTCCAAAACGTCTGTAACTTACTATATCCTAATACATCTGCCGCTTCATACTGCCCTACTGGAATACTCTCTATTCCAGAGCGATAAATTTCTGCAAAATACGCTGCATAATTAAGAGAAAAACCTATTATTACAGCATAAAAACGATAAGAATAGGATAAGGACACCCCAAATAAATAGTATGGACCAAAGAATACAACCAAAAGTTGTAACATCAGTGGCGTTCCTCTCATAATGGAAATATATATCTTTGCCAGCCATTGTAATATGCCACAATGGGAACGACGTATAAAGCAAATGAGAAGTCCAAGTGGCATAGAAAATAATAAGGTTAATACAAATATTAGCAGCGTAGCTCCCATTCCACCGGAAAGTTGTTTGATTATGCTGACAACTTTTTCCATTGTAAATTTGTTAGAAGCTGTTGGCTTTTCATTTTTCATTACCTGATCGGCACCTTTTTCACCAAGGCAAGTACAATCTGAAAGATCCCATTCTGCCGCAATTTTATCAAAGGTACCATCCGCTAGCATTTCCTGTAACGTAGCTTCTACTTTATCACGTAACTCTGTATTTCCAAGTTTAAAACCTACTCCATATTGTTCTGAAGCTATATATTGATCCAATATTTTGTAAGCGTTTCCTCTGGAGGCAATTTCATAATGGGCTACACCAATATCCATACATACCGCATCTGCAACTCCAGATTCCAAATTCATAAATGCACTATTATAGTCAGATACCTGTTGTAACTGTGCAAAAGACTTTGCTAATGCCTGGTTTTCCTTTGTAGCAGTTTTACCCTCAAAAGCTGCCAAAGCGGAAGAAGCTGTTTGTACAATTACAATTTTTCCTTTTAAATCCTCTAATTTGGAAATCGAAGAATCTTTTTTTACGATAATAACCTGAGAATTCTTTATATATGCAGAGGACCAGGTGTAATCATCCTCTCTTCCTGTCATGGTACAACCATTCCAGATACAGTCAATCGAACCGGTTTTTAATTCCATATCCTTAGAATTCCAATCAATCGGTTGTTTTACCAATGTCCAGTTGTTTCTTTTACAAACCTCTTCTGCCAAAGATAGATCAAATCCTACATACTCTCCATCTGTGTCTTTGTAACCATAGGGTGGAAATTCAGCGTCAAAACCTACTGTAAAGGTTTGCTTTTCCACTTCATTTGATTTTGTCTTTCCACATCCTGTAAACAGACCTACTGTTACTACACAGACAAATAATAGGATCATTCCTATTGCTTTGTGTTTTGAATACTTTTTCACAATTACCTCATTTCTGAAACACTTACCAATACTGCTTTATTTGTACTGATCTGCTCCGTTTTTGTATTATATTTAATGACCCATAAAAAATATTGCTTTTCTGAATCATTCTGAACAAAATTGCAATACTATTCCATTATAACAAAGAAAAAGTATAGTGCCAAATATAAATTTGCAAGTTTCCATAAACCATTCGATAGGCTAAAAACATTTAGATAATTTCTATCGTATTAAGGTCCGCCTGTGTTAAAATCCACATAGGACGGAATAGCCGCATTATTTGCCAGCATCCAAATCCATAAATCGGATAAGACTGTAATAAACGATACTTTTCCAAAATACTTCTGGCATCTTCAAACCATACTTCATGTGTCGTATTTTCAACCACATAATGGAAATAGGGCGATTGCGCAGTAGAATCATACTGTATGGTCGCATTATAAGCCACTGCCAATTGAACAGCTTCTATATTTCCAATTGTTCTTGCTTTTGTTTCTCCTCTTACAAAAGGCAACGCCCAATCATATCCATAATTAGGAATACCCATAGTGATTTTTTCTTTTGGAATAACACTAACCGCATAGTCCAAAACCTGACGTACCTTATTAAGAGGTGCAACAGCCATAGGTGGACCATATGTGTAGCCCCATTCGTAAGTCATAACAAATACACGATCTGCCACCTGACCAAGTGATTTATAATCTTTTCCCTCATACAAAAGTCCCTGTTGTTCATCTGAAGTTTTGGGAGCTAAATCCACAGTCACTTCACCACCAATTTCAGCAATCTGAAGTGTCAAAAGTCGTACAAATTCTGTGAATAAATCTCTATCTTCTGCAAGGATATATTCAAAATCTACGTTCACACCGCCAAATCCTTTTTCTACTACTTCCATATATACTTGTTGAATCAAGGTATCTCTGTTAAAATCATCCGAAAGCATTTGATGAATTAATTGATTACTAAATGTTCCATCAGGACCAAAAGGAGTCAATGTAAGAATCGGAACTGTTTGATAGGAAAATGCATGATACAACAAATCATCAATAGGAAGAATCGGTGGAATCAATTGTCCATCCACAGAAAATCCATAAGAAAATACAGATAATTCAGAAAGAAAGGGGAGCGTTTCATCTAAGATATCCAAATTGATAAACGGATATGCGAATCCATTTGCAAATATAGTTCGGTACTCTTCCAGCGGTGTTGTAAGGATTAATAAAGATTGTCCGATTGCCAATGGATATGGATATGTTAATTGATTTACTTCAATAATTGTCCATACCGAGACACCGAAAGCTCTTGCAATGGTATCTACACTATCCCCTTCTTTTACAATATAAATAATCATAGTTAGATACAGCCTTTTTCATTTCAATTACTTCATTATATGTAGTTCTTGCCAAAACATGTGATTTGCTTATTTAGAAATATTTTGTCTTTTAGAACAAATCATATTGCTTCATGGTTTCTTTATTGCGATATTCGTGCTTTTCATAGTAACCAATCAACTTTTTATGTTCATCTCGCAACGCCACCATATAAACATCTTTGTTTTCTTTCTCGTTAAAATAAGTGTAAACAATATTGTGGTCTGTACTCTTTTCAAACCATGTAATAACATTTTGTATGAGTTCTTGGGATTTTTCGTTATGACATGCGAGTAGACTCTGACCAATTAAGTTTGCACCTCCACGCTTTTTATAACGCGCAATTGCAGTAGGATTCATATAAATAATTTCATGCTTTAAATTACATATTACAATTGCACTTCTATCCTGGTCTGTAATACTTTTAAATAAATCAAATTGATATTTTTCCATAACCTTACTCCTGTCCTTTCTTTTATACAAATACATCTGTTTTATCTTTGGCTTTCATACATATTTATTATAACAAAAATAAGCAAAAAGGCTAGAATCAACACTAAAACAATTCAGAGTTTTCTAAAAATGGTTGACATTGCAGTCGTTTTTTTTACATAATATAAGTAGAGGGAATTTTTGAATTGTTATACTATTTTCAAAAGAAAAGGGGCTTAGTCGTATGAAAACAGAAACTTACTATGAGAGTCAAAAGAAGAAAAAGGCAAAACAGTTAAATGCTTTACTGAAAGAACTTCCTATCTTTTGTACGGATTATTTTTCACATATTGACCAAAATACATCCATCAATACACAGGTAGCTTATGCAGACAATATCATACTATTTTTTGAATTTTTAATCAAAGAAAATCCATTATATAAGGATAAACTTCCAAGAGAGATTAAATTGCAGGATATTTGCCAACTTTCTGCACCAGATATTGAAGAATATAAACGTTATTTAAAAGTTTACGAGAAAGATGGACATGAATTAACCAATGCAGAAAAAAGTATTGCCAGAAAAATGTCTGCATTACGTGGACTTTTTAACTTCTTATATCGTCGTGAAATGATTCCTTCAAATCCAACTAACTTTGTAGATATGCCTAAATTGCATGAGAAAGAAATTATTCGATTAGATCCGGATGAAGTTGCTATTTTGCTGGATTTTGTAGAGAATGGTGGCGAACAGATGACAAAGAGGCAGCAGGTATATCATGAAAAAAATAAAACAAGAGATTTGGCTTTGTTTACACTTTTTTTAGGTACTGGCATTCGAGTTTCCGAGTGTGTAGGACTGGATATAGATGATGTAGACTTTAAGAATAATTCTATTAAGGTTACCAGAAAAGGTGGAAATGAGATGTATGTCTACTTTGGGGATGAAGTACAGGAGGCCTTAGAAGATTATATCGTATCGGTACGTTCCCATATTGTTCCCGTTGAGGGACACGAAAATGCACTCTTCTACTCTAGTCAGAGAAAGCGAATCACAGTACGTGCCGTACAAAATTTAGTTAGTAAATATACTTCCTACATTACCAATAAGCACATTACACCGCACAAATTCCGAAGTACCTATGGAACTACTCTTTATAAAGAAACTGGTGATATTTATTTGGTAGCAGATGTACTTGGCCATAAGGATGTAAACACAACAAGAAAACATTACGCTGCACAAGATGACGAAAATCGAAGAAAAGCTGCACGCGCAGTAACTTTACGCGAAAAATAATGCATTACCAATAAAATAAAGGATTGAGTATGATGTAAATATCCGGACAGGAAAAATTACTGAGGAATTTTAAAGAATTAATTAGGTCTAGTTTTAAAGAATGGGGGATCAACAGACAGTATCCCCTATTCTTTTAAAAAAATATGTAACTCTTCTCTTCTGCTTTATTTAAAGGTAAAGATCTGTATAGCGTTCATAGTCCATAAACATCACAATTTCCTTTTTTGTTTCTCCCCACAAAGTTTTCACCTCTTCTTCATGGTGAAATAGGAAGCCACACTTTTCCTGTAATCGTCTAGAATTTTTATTTTCTTCAAAAAAACCACACCATAAACCATCTAATTCTAATTCATAAAAAGCATAATCCATCAATAGTAGAATAGCCTCTTTCGTATAACCTTTTCCCCAATATGGTTCTCCCAGCCAAAAAGTAAGTTCTCCTTCTTCTGGCCCGATAGCAAAATTACTTGCTTCCCCAACCAATATGCTGATACATCCAATTACCTTATTTGTCTCTTTCAAAACAATCGCAAAAAATCCCCAACAACTCAAAAGTTCCTGAATAATATATTTGCTTTCTTCCACGCTCTTGTGAGGCGGCCAGCCAGCAGAGGGTCCTATTTTGGGATTTTTCGCATACTGGTACAAATCTTCTGCATCTTCTATCCCCCATGGTCTTATTATAATTCGTTCAGATGAAATATTCATCTCAATTTCCTTCTTTCTATGATTGTAGAATAGTATTTTTCTGTCTTGTGGCTGCATTCTACAGATGTAGTATTCAAGGCGCAATTTTATTTTCTGCTTTTTACAACTGTATCCTTCCTATTTTTTTGAGGTAGGGTATACACTTCCATAAAAAGACCACAAAACAAACAATTAGCCAAAGCAATTCTTTCCTATCACTTTGGCTAATTAATACATCATGCAATTTAAAAATCTATTCGTTATTCTATTTTCTTATAACAGTTCAACATTCTCAAGTTCTTTAGGTGGCAATTGTGTAGTTGATTTTGCAACAAAATTCTTTACTTCACGTTTTGCATCCTGAATTGGTATATTGGTTCCTGCACCAGCAATACATCCACCAGGACAGCCCATACCTTCAATCAAGCAACCATTCTTTTTCCCTGCTTTTGCCATTAGAAGCATTTTTTTACACTCATCCAGTCCTTCTGCATGTTCAATATTTACAGTTACATCTGGATAATATTCACTAATACAATTTGTGATTGCCTCCGCTACGCCTCCAGCAACAGCATATCCTCTTCCTGTGGCAGTCGCATTGTGAATCGATTCTTCATGCTCATATTGACTAAAGTCAATATTATTCGCATCAAAAATACCAGACAACTCTTCAAACGTAATAACAAAATCTACATCACTTCTTACATCTTTTCTAGATGCCTCTAGTTTTTTCGCCGCACATGGTCCAATAAATACAACCTTCGCATCTGCATACTGTTGTTTCACGCTTCTGGCTGTCGCTACCATTGGTGTCAATGCATTCGAAACACTGTCTATTAATTCTGGGAAATATTTTTTCGCTAACATTGACCAAGATGGACAACATGAAGTCAGCAAAAATGGCAATTCTCCAGTTGTTACTTTTTCTACATAATGATGGGCTTCTTTGATTGCACCCATATCAGCACCAAGAGCCACTTCAAATACATCTGTAAATCCAATATCCATAAGGGCTGCTTTAATATTTTTGATAGAAACTTTTTTTCCAAATTGCCCTACAATGGCAGGGGCTACAATGGCCATAACCTTTGTTTTATTCTTCATGGCACGAATTAATTGGAATACCTGAGATTTATCAGCAATTGCACCAAATGGACAACTTACCATACACATACCGCAAGATACACATTTATCCGGATCAATACTAGCACGACCATATTCATCCGAACCAATCGCTTTTACACCACACGCTTTCTGACATGGACGTTCTTTTTTTGCAATCGCATCATATGGACAGACATTTTTACAACGTCCGCATTTAATACATTTTTCCTGATCTATATACGAGCGACCATCTACCATAGAAATGGCCCCCTTTGGACAGACTTGTCTGCAAGGATGCGCTACACATCCACGGCACATGTCACTAACTTCGTATTTATTTTCATCACAAGCATCACAAGCGGATGGAATCACCTGCATCAATGGTGGTTCATAATACTTACTGTCGATATTACTTTCTTCAAGCCCATCTGTTATATGCACTGGTCGGTCTTCTGGTCGAAGTGACATTCCCATTGCTAAGCGAACACGTTCTGAAACAATAGCTCGTTCGCGGTAAATACTTTCTCTATGTTTTGCTACATCTCCACTGATAAGTTTATATGGAACTGCTTCTATATCATTGTTAATATTTTCTGAATCGTACGCAATTTTTGCAACTTCGCAAAAAATTTCTCGTCTAATACGTCTGACAGGGGTATCTATACCTCTCATACCGGTTCATCCTTTCTATCTTCTCTTTCTTTGTAGTAAAGCATACAATGACAATATCCTTCAAAATTCGGATCTGCTATTTGATTCCGAAATTCTTGACAAATGCATTTATTTTCCTCTGTACGCTCAAGACGGCAGGGGCAATAGCCCCCTGTTGCCTTGAGTCCTTTTTTTACTGTTGCGACAATTTCCTCATTTTCATTTAAACGAATCTTTGCCATATTATTTATTTCTCCTTATAAAATCAATTAACTCTTCTTTGCTAATCAATCCGATTGACAAGTCAACTGTTTTATCATCCTTTATAAATGCCAATGTTGGAATACTTTGAATACCAAATTGCATAGCTAATCCATGCTCCTCATCTACATTCACTTTGTAAAAGTCTACATCTTCATATTCAGCAGAAACTTCTTCTACAATTGGTGATAGCATCTGACATGGACCACACCAGGTTGCCCAAAAATCTACTACGGATAATGTTGACTTTCCTAAAACTTCTGTTTTAAAGCTTTCCCCTGTTAATGCCTTTACTTTACTCATAATAAACCTCCTATCCCCTTCGGGACTACTCTTCTTTTCTACGCAACAAATCCAGTTTTTCCAATGGAATGCCTAAGTCTACATAAATTTTCTGCTTTGGATGAGGGCAACTTTCCATTGTTTTTCCTTCTTCATCCGTAATTGCCTTTACTGTAACATCAATATTTCGACCATCAGGCTTCATTACTTCGATTGTTTCTCCTACACTAAATTTGTTTCGCTGTTCCAAACTATACAAACCTTCCGCATTTTGCTCCCCTATCAGTCCTAAATACGTGTATTCTCTCACATACGTGTTACTGTCATAAATTTGTGTTTCATGTGTAGTTGGACCATAAAAGAAACCAGTCGTATATTGACGGTAGGTACACTTTGAAATCTCTTCCTTATAGTATGGGATGCGTTTTTCATATAATGCAGGGTCTTCAAAATAATCGTCAATTGCCTGACGATAAGTTCTTGCTACGTTTGCTACATAAAGCGCAGTTTTCATACGACCTTCAATTTTCAAACTGTCAATTCCAGCCTGTACAATATCTGGTATATGATCAATCATACATAAGTCTTTTGAGTTAAAGATATATGTTCCACGCTCATTTTCTTCAATTGGTAAATATTCACCGGGACGACTTTCCTCTGAAATATAATATTTCCATCGACACGGATGTGTACATGCACCTAAGTTTGCATCTCTTCCAGTAAAATAATTACTTAATAAACATCTTCCCGAATAGGAAATACACATAGCACCATGCACAAAGGTTTCTATTTCCAAATCATCTGGTATATTTTTACGCAATTCTCCGATTTCTTTCATTGAAAGCTCTCGTGCAGAAACCACACGCGTAGCACCAAGTTTATGCCAGAATTTATATGTTTCATAGTTTACATTGTTTGCCTGTGTACTAATATGAACATCAATTTCTGGACAGACTTCCTGTGCAATCATAAAAACTCCCGGATCAGAAATAATAAGAGCATCTGGCTTAATAGCCTTGAGTTCTTTGAAATACGCATGTACTGCTTCTAAATCTCTATTGTGAGCCGTAATATTTGCGGTTACATATACTTTCTTCCCATACTTATGCGCGAAAGCAATTCCTTCCTTCATATCTTCATTGGAAAAGTTTTTTGCTTTTGCACGAAGGCTAAACATTTCTCCGCCAATATATACTGCATCTGCCCCATAAGTTACTGCAACTTTTAATACTTCTAAATTACTTGCAGGAATTAATAATTCCGGTTTTTCTCTTCTCATTGGAACCTCCATTTATTTTAGCTTTGTGCTAAGTGTGACACCATCTCCCAAAGGAAGCACAACAGTCTTTAAATTTTCATGATGTGTTAATAAATACAAATACTCTCGCATTCTTGAATGAATTGTACGATTTCGTTTAATAATTGCATAACGGGATTTGACTATATCACCATCTTGCAATACATTATCCGATACTAACAATCCATCTTTTTTCAATAGTAGCATGATATCATCAAGAAAATGTAGATACTGTCCTTTTGCTGCGTCCATAAATATCATATCATATTGTTCGTTTTTTTCCACCAATTGTTTTAATATTTTTGTCGCATCTCCCTCTAAAAGGGTAATTTTTTCAGTTGTATTTGAAAATTTAAAATTTTCATGTGCCTTTTCAATTCGCTGTGGAACTTTTTCTATTGTTGTAATATGCCCACCTTCAGGCATTTCTTCACTCATTAAAATGGCAGAAAAACCAACCGCACAACCCACTTCCAGAATCCGTAAAGGCTTATGAAGCCTTACTAAAAACTGAAGTAATGTTTGCGTTGGTTTTTTAATAATTGGAACAGCATCCTCCAATGCCTCTTGCTCAATTGTATGAAGCGTTGGAGATAAATCCTGTTCTAATGAGTGAATATACATATGAATGCGTTCATTCTCAATCATAGTTATAATCCGCCTTTCTGCGA
>FR899652.1 GCA_000437275.1 Clostridium sp. CAG:411
ATCCACGAAATATAAAGATTAAGAGCAAAAAGATTGCAAATCTAAATAATCGGGTGGAACAGATCAAGTTTGATGCGAAAGTGAGGTCGAGATATATGACTTTAAAAGAGTGGTTAGATGATATGGTGGAAAAAGAGATGGAAGAGTGGACTGCCGTGGCGGAAGAGGCAATTCGGACAGAGGCACATGCACAGGGATTAGAGGAAGGAAAGACCGAAGGAATAGCAGAAGGGCATGAGGAAGGAAAAAAGGAAAGTGAAGTAGAAATGTTTCGTAAACTGTATCAAAAAGGTTTTGATGTTATTCAGATTGCCGATATGTTAGATTTAGATGAAGAGTATGTTTCTGATATTTACGAATTACTACAGAAATATCCAGAAAAAGAGAATAGACAAATTGCAAAATTGTATATGCAGAAAAAGGAATAATGCAGGGTGGTGTAACAGGTTGAATCCGTAAAGGATCAGCCTGTTTTTGTTCTTCCAATTAAAAATACGGATTGACTTTCTTTGAAATGTATATTATATTAAACATATAGAAATAGTATGAATTAAGAAAAGAAAGGAGCTGGGTACATGAAACAGATATTGTGCTTTGGCGATTCAAATACATATGGGTTAATACCAAAAACAACAAAACGTTATGATTGGGGAGAGCGTTGGACTAGCATTTTGCAGGAGCGAGTAGGAAAATATGGGTACCGTATTGTGGAGGAAGGTTTGTGCGGAAGAACGACAGTGTTTGAGGACCGTACCAGAGCAGGAAGAAGAGGGGACAAGATACTTCCTGTTTTATTGGAGTCACACGGACCATTGGATACCATTGTTTTAATGCTTGGGACTAACGATTGCAAAACTTACTATAATGCTTCTCCAGAACAGATAGGGGAGGGATTGCAGGTTCTGTTAAGGCAAATTGCGGAATTTGCACCAGAGAGCAAGGTGTTGATTATATCCCCTATTTTTCTTGGAGAACAGGTTTGGAAGACGGAGTTTGATCCGGAGTTTTCAAAACATTCAGTGACCGTTTCACAGAAATTAGGTGATGTTTATGAGAAGATTGCAGAGCAATGGGGGCATTCTTTTCTACGTGCGGCTGATTATGCAGTGTGCAGTGAGGTGGATCAGGAACATTTGAATCAGGAAGGACATAGAAAACTTGCGGATGCTGTTTTTGAAAAGCTAACGTTAGAAGTGTTGCGACGGGTATCTTAAAAGAAAATTTTGAATAATTAGGTTAGTATGAAGTTGTATTGGAAATGATAGGAAGAATAAATTATATTTTTGTAGAAAGTATGTTAATGGGACGGGATATATTGCAGTAGACTTTAGAAAAGTATTTATTGCAAGGTAAAATCTTAGTTTTTAATTAGTCGGGGTATTGGTGTATTTAGTTTTGAATAAAAAAATTAAAGATTGATTGGAAACATATAGCTAATGTAGTGATGGCAATAGGATGCAATTTTTTTTGTTTAATGTTATAATAGCATTATTGCAAATAAAATTGTTGTTCTAGTGGAGGTTTTACAATAATCTCTACCAGAACATACATGAAAATGGAAACGGAGTTAAGGATGCTGTTAGTTAGAAAAATTAATCATGAAAGTGTAGAAATGTATGAAATAAAGGATAAATTATATTCGAAAGTGAAGTATTTACTGATGATGTTTGATATGCATAGAAGAGACTCCGAAGATGACTATAAGGAAATGAAATGGTTTGATAAAGAGGATTTTGAAGTTTCAGAGAATATTATAAAAGCAGTAATTATTTTTGATAAGAACGAAAAGATTAGTACAGAGGAGAAGGAAGAGTTGTACGAGATAGTAAGTGGTTTTTTGGAAGATAAACCAGATTGTGCATGGAATTTATCATTTTATGAAATGGATTTATGTGAATATTTACCAATACGATTGATGGATGATAAGGTATGTGATTATATAAACAAGGTTTATTTTAAGGTTACTGGGGATAATCTTAATTTACAAATTAAAAATGAAACATATAATAATTTAATTCAGAAGTAAATTTAACACGATCAAGCAAGTCCCCCACTTCTATTGCGCAGGGTAATAAGTGGCGGGACTTGTTTGTATCATAATGTGTGATGAGTAAAAAATAATGTGTTTTGAAATGCCACATAAAGCAATCAACAGTAGAGGAATTTTGAGATTAATGTTACCATTATCATAGGAGGTTTTTATGTAATGAAATATAAAAATATAATTTTTGACGTAGGGGATGTTTTGTTACAGTATCGATGGAAAGATATGCTTGTCGATTATGGATTGTCAGCCGAGGAGGCAGAGCGTGTAGGAACCGAATTATTTGATGATCCAGAAAGATTGTGGAGTGAATTTGATTTGGGCGAGATTCTAGATGAAGAGTTGATTGCTAGGTATAGTAAGAAGTATCCTAGGGATAAAGAAGCAATTGCATGGTTTATTCGTCATGGAGAATATATGCATGTAGCCAGACCTGCTGTTTGGAAGATGGTAAAAAAATTGAAGCAGGATGGTTATGGAATTTATCTACTTTCTAACTATTCAGAAGGTTTGTTTAAAAAACATACCGAATATGCAGATTTTATGCAGGATATTGATGGTATGGTGGTATCTTATATGGTGAACAAAGCAAAACCAGATAGAGCTATTTATCAGGCACTTTGCGATAAGTACAATTTGAAACCAGAGGAATGTTTGTTTTTTGATGATAGAGCAGAAAATGTAGAAGGTGCAGTGAAGTTTGGCATGGATTCTATACAAGTTGTATCACAGAAACAATTATTAACTGAATTAGAAAAGTTGTAATGCAAACAGTTGTCTTTATAAAAGAGTAAGAGTCCCCACTGTCTAAAGGCAGTGGGGACTCTTGTGCGAGGTTCGGGGTTCAAGCCCCATAACATGTTAGCTGCTACCACAGCATATCAGAAAAGACTTTCTTGATAATGTTAAAAAAACAAAAGCACTTTGCTATAGTTTAAAACTATGGCAAGGTGCTTTTTTTTATATTTTACACTTTAGGGCTGTGTTAGTACAATCAATGTAACAGTTTAGTTGATTCGAAATGAAGACAGGAGGATATAAGTATGCAGACATCGGTAATTGGATTTCCAAGAGTGGGAAGTCTTAGAGAGTTAAAATTTGCAACAGAAAAATATTTTAGAAATGAAATTACACAGGAAGAGTTACAGGAGACAGCGAAGGAGATTCGTACATCACAGTGGAAATTACAAAAAGAGAGTGGAGTGGATTACATTTCGTCCAATGACTTTTCTTTTTATGATTGCACACTAGATACAGCAGTGCTTTTTAACATTGTGCCAAAACGATACAAGGAATTGGGATTATCTGCGTTAGATACCTATTTTGCTATGGCGAGAGGGTATCAGGGAGAAAAGGGTGATGTAAAAGCACTTGCCATGAAAAAATGGTTTAATACCAATTATCATTATATGGTACCAGAAATTGAGGACGACACACAGGTTAAGTTGGTTGGAAATAAACTTTTTGAGGAATATCAGGAAGCAAAAGCAGAAGGTGTGGAAACAAAGCCAGTTGTAACAGGAGCCTTTACGTTATTAAAATTGTTGCGTTACACAGGGAAGAAAACAGAGCAGGATTTTGTAAATGCTATTATTTCTGTGTATTGCGAGTTGTTAAGAAAATGCAACAGCCTTGGAGTAAAATGGTTGCAGTTTGATGAACCTTATTTGGTACATGATTTGACAGAAGAGGATTTGCAGTTATTTGAAAAATTATATAGCAGTATTTTGGTTTCCAAGGGCAACAGTAAAATTTTATTACAGATGTATTTTGGAGATATTCGCGATGGATACGAGAGAATAGGAAAGTTGTCCTTTGATGGAATTGGTCTGGATTTTGTAGAAGGAAAGGAAACTGCTAATTTAGTTAATAAATATGGATTTCCAAAGGATAAAGTGTTGTTTGCAGGCTTAGTAAACGGAAAGAATATTTGGCGTAACCATTACGAAAAGACATTACAGGTATTGGATGGATTAAAAGAAAGAGGATATTCGGTAGTTATCAGCACATCTTGTTCTTTATTACATGTACCTTATACATTGGAAAATGAGACAAAACTTTCAGAGGAAGTAAAGAAATACTTTGCGTTTGCCAAAGAAAAATTAACAGAGTTGGCAGAGTTAAAGCAGATTAGTGAAGAAGCAGACAAAAGTGCAAATGCAGCCTATAAGAAAAATGTGCAGTTATTTCAGTCAGACAGAAAGTGTCAAAATGAAAAAGTTGCAAAAAGAGTGGCAGCCATTGAGGAAAAGGACTTTACCAGATTGCCTGTATTTGAGGAGAGAGAGAAAGTACAAAAGGATACTTTTAAACTTCCATTGTTCCCTACTACAACCATTGGTTCTTTCCCACAGACTGCAGATGTAAAATCTACAAGAACAGCATATAAACAGGGAAAGATTACGGAAAAAGAATATGTAGAGTTCAATCGAAAGAAGATTGCAGAGTGCGTAGGGTTACAGGAAGAAATCGGAATAGATGTGCTTGTGCATGGAGAATATGAGCGAAACGATATGGTGGAATATTTCGGAGAAAACCTGGATGGTTATTTATTTACAGAAAAGGCATGGGTACAATCGTATGGAACTCGTTGTGTAAAACCACCAATTATCTGGGGAGATATTTCCAGAAGTAAGGCTATGACGGTTGATTGGTCTGTGTATGCACAAAGTCTTACAAAGAAGCCTATGAAAGGAATGCTTACCGGTCCGGTTACGATTTTAAACTGGTCGTTCCCAAGAGAGGATATTTCCTTAAAGGAAAGTGCTTACCAGATTGCACTTGCTATTCGTGATGAAGTATTGGATTTGGAGAAGAATGGAATTTCAATTATTCAGGTTGATGAGGCAGCTTTGCGTGAAAAGTTACCGCTTCGTAAATCTGATTGGTATTGTGAATACTTGGATTGGGCAATTAAGGCATTCCGTTTGGTACATAGTGGCGTGAAACCAGAGACACAGATTCACACGCATATGTGTTATAGCGAATTTACGGATATTATTCCAGCGATTGATAACATGGATGCAGATGTTATCACATTTGAGGCATCTCGTTCTGATTTGACAATTTTGGATTCCTTAAAAGAAAATCATTTTAAAACACAGGTTGGTCCTGGTGTGTATGATATTCATTCTCCAAGAATTCCAACAGTGGAGGAAATTGTAGCAGCACTTGAAAAAATGGCAGAAAAAATTAAACCAGAAAAATTGTGGGTAAATCCAGATTGTGGCTTAAAGACAAGAGGCGTAAAAGAGACAAAGCCAAGTTTGGAAAATATGGTTAAAGCAACAAAACGCTTTAGAAAAGAATTTGAAAAGTAAAAGAACATCTTTGTAGTTTGTTGATATAGGATATTTAGGAAAAATGCCAGATTCATGTACATTTAAAATGCAAATATGAATCTGGCATTTTTTTACCCTGTAGGAAAGATAGTTGAAAAAGCGTGCAATCTGCATCTTGTTCAAAGAAACTTATATGTAAACAAGTTCTAAAATTTTTCAGATTTCCAGTAATCGTACCAGCCATAATGATTAAAATAATCGGCATAATCAGAAACAATCCATGCAAAAACTTTTTTGTTCAATAGAAACTCTACCAGTTCCATGCGTAATTCTGTTGTTTCATCCTCTTCAGCAAAATCATCCCAGCTATTAATTTCATGGAAATATTTTAAGGTAAAACTATCCTTTTTTAAAGTTAGACGAGAAACAGTATTGCCATAATTGGCACCATCTCCATCTATTTCTTCCAGGGAAGAAATACTGTTTTTTAGGTAAGCCCATTTCGTCTGTTCTAAGTAAGAAGGATTAGGAATTTTTTCGCTTAATACAATTCTAATAGTATCTGCATCATTAAAAGCATTTTTTATGAAAGTATCAAATTGACTTTTTTGAAAAGAGGTAATAATGTGTTGCTTTTTAGATTTCATATTATAGCTCCTTGGTTAAAAATAGTTTCTTTTATAAGTATGCTACGAAAGAAAGAAAAAAACAATACATAATCAGGTAAAATAGCTTCACATAAGTATATTTGAAAATCTTGTACAATTATTTCTATCGGGCATACGCCCGACATGAATAAAGTGTCCAGCCAGAAAACATATTTTTAGTCAATTTGTATATTCTGGCTCTTTATGAATGACTCCGGCTGAACTGTTACCTGTTTGTTACAAACAAATTTCGTTCGCCCTTGCGTTTCACTAAAAAATGGAATATAGTGTTTATGGGAAAGGTTACAGCGGTTGTAACCAAGAATAGGCGATTGCCGAATCTTATAAAATGTAGGAGGTATGATTATGAATTTAGAAACACTACAAAAAGATATGATTGCTGCAATGAAGGCAAAAGAAAAGTTAAAAAAAGAAACCATTTCTTCTTTGATTTCTGCCGTGAAAAAAGCTGGAATTGACAATGGAGATCGTGAAAATATTCCAGAGGAATTAGTAAACCAGACAATTTTAAAAGAAGTAAAGACATTGCAGGAACAGGTAGATACCTGCCCAGCAGAGCGTGAAGATTTAAAGGAAGAATATACACGGCGTTTAGCCATTGCTAAGGCATATGCTCCAACACTTCTTTCAGCAGAGGAAGTAAAAGAAATATTGGAAAAAGATTTTGCGGATGTGATTGCAAGTAAGAATAAAGGACAGATTATGAAAGCAGTTATGCCTTCTTTGAAGGGAAAAGCAGACGGTAAAGTAATTAACCAGGTTGTTGGAGAATTGTGTAAATAAGATAAAGCAAGAGACCGTCATAGGAGCAAAAGCAAAATTTTTGCAAATGTGATGGTCTCTTTTGTTACAGTTTACAGGTAGGTGAATTATAATTCTTTTTTGAGTGTCTGTATCATAAGGGCTTGACGGTTTGTTTACTTTCATTGTATACTTTACAAGGAGAAAAAAATGTCGAATTTTGGAAAATGTTTTATAACAATTTTAGCTTTTTACGCTTTGCTTGCATTGCTGGGAATTGGTTGCCCCATACGTTTTATAACCGGTATTTCTTGCGCTGGTTGTGGTATGACAAGAGCATATGTGGCATTCTTTCATGGAAGAGTATTGCAGGCATTTCATTATCACCCACTGTTTTGGATTGTGCCGTTGGTGGGAGTGCTATTATGGAAAAGAAGGCAATTGCCAGAAAAAGTGTTTCGAATTATTTTGGGAGTAGTAATTGGAATATTTTTGTTGGCTTATGTGATAAGGCTAGTGGATTGCAACGATACCGTTGTGACAATAGATATAAAACATGGCATATTTTTTCGAATCGTTACATATTTTGAGATGATTATAAAAGATTAAGGAGAAATGTATGAGAATTAAAGAAGACAGAAGTTTATTAATGTATATTGTACTTACTATCATTACTTGTGGGATTTATAGTTACTATTTTGTGTACAAATTAGCACAGGATATGAATGTAATGTGTAGTGGAGATGGTGAAGAAACCGCAGGATTATTGAAATTTATTTTATTGTCCATTGTTACATGCGGAATTTATTCTTGGTTTTGGTATTACAAATTAGGAAATCGTATTTACCAAAATGGTTCTAAGTATGGATTAGACTTTGTAGAAAATGGTACTACGGTTATTATGTGGTTGCTGTTTGGTTCTTTCCTTTGCGGAGTAGGATCTTTCTATGGCGTATATATTATTATCAAGAATACAAATGCTATGGCACAGGCATATAATAGAAATCTTGGAAGCTCAATGAATTATTAAGCCGAAAGCGGTTTATAAATCAATATACTCTCAATAAAAAGAGACTCTAGTGAAAGCTAGAGTCTCTTTTGTTTAATCCTCGGAGAAAATTCCAATTTTAAATTCCATAAGCTTCGTCATTGAAGTTACTTTTATAGTATTTTTTATTGTTTTTTATGATTCTTATAAATCCAATAAAATAGGGCAATCAGCTCTATACTTTCAAATAAAATCAAAAGTGGTAAATTAATTTTGAGAAGATTGCAGATATATCCTATTAGCAATGCACACATAACAATAATGGTGCAACAAATTTCCAGTATTCTGCTGTTACTATTTTTATTATTCCAATGCTGTCCATTTACCATTATATCCTTTTGCTCCTTTCATTTCTTTTCCATCCCATTTAGAAATATCTATAAATGACATTCCGTTTGACATATAAAATTTAAGACAAGCTCCGTATTTATATTTCTTTGTTTTTTTGTTATAACCGCATTTTTTATGTAGTTCATTTACTGCACTTTTTTTAAAATCAACTGACATACCAAATAACTGAATTGTAGAAAAGGCTGCTGACAAAATAGAAGCTGCCTTTCCAGAAAATCCTAATGCAATACAACTTGCTGAATATACTCCATTTACAAGTAAACTTTGATTTTCTAGATAATCCGCGTCTTCAATATATGCTTGAGCAGTTAAACAGTTTTTTGGTGAAAAGTAAACAATTTTATTATAGATTATTGAATTAGGATAATATAAGGCAGAGTTATTATTTACTTCCCATACACCACCCTTATGATTTCTTTTTTTGTCTGTATGCGATTTAATTGTACATTTGACATTTGCACAGATGTAAGGTCTGACTTTAACGTTATTTGGATTTGTCAATGAAATTTTAACAATATATTTATTCTTTCCAGAATATTTTTTAATATTATATTTATATTTCTTTTTGTTCTTTACTGATTTAAGTTTTTTGGAGGAAAATATTCCTTTTTTGTATATGACTATGTTTACTTGTTGGGTAGAGTTAATAATAATATCTGTTGAACCATAGGCACTACCAGAAATAGTTTCTGTTCCTGCTGTAATATTTTTTGTTGTAGAGGATGCCATTATTTTCTTGGTGGGGATTACACCAATTGATGTAATAATTATCACCATAATTAAAAATTTTGATAATGTGTTTTGCGTTTTCATTTTTTTCTCCTTTTAATTAGTGTAAATATATTGTATCTTAATTATTGCCAATATTCAAGAAAAATTTATTTAATTGGGCAAAAAAAACATTTAGGTAGTATATGTGTCAATAATACATTTAAGGTTTGTATTTTAGAAACAGAGTGATAAAATCCTTGACACAAATGGTAAACAAATGTTTACAAAAGGAGGATGGTTATGAAAGAAAATGCAAAAGTTAGTTTATCCAATGCGGAATGGCGTGTTATGGATTTGTTATGGGATAAAAATCCAATGACTATTGCACAGATGGTGCAGCATTTTGAAGGAATTACGGATTGGGACAGACATGTTATCATTATGATGCTCAAGCGTATGGAGGCAAAAGGTGCTGTGTCCTATCATACAGTTGGCAGGGCAAAACAATACTATCCGCTTGTGGATAAAAACGAGGCATGTGTGCAGGAAACAGAAGATTTTTTGGATCGTGTTTACAAAGGAAGTTTGGGGTTGATGTTGACGACAATGGTACAACAGGAGAAAATTAGCAGCAATGAACTGGATGAATTACGCAAAATACTGAATGGGGGAGAAGAGGATGTATAGTGTAGTTGTATCATCAAGTGTACTGATACTTGCCATTTTGCTCATTCGCAAGATTTTTTTTCATCGGGTTGGAAAATGCTTTCTGTATGCATTGTGGCTTTTGGTGGCTATTCGCTTATTACTGCCCCTTCCGGGAATGGTTTTGCAGGGAACGATAGGATGGAGTGGGCCAACCATAAATACACCGTATAGTATTATGAACGTTGCAAATAAGTGGTTACCCGGACAAAAGACAATACAGACAGAAAATTATTCTAATCGGCAGGAAGAAAAAAATAATTCCAAGATTGTGGAAAAACAGATAGAGACAAAGGGTGGACAATCGGCAAATATAACTAATGCAAGCAAAACAAAAAATGAGAAGTTACAAAATGGGAATGTGGCTACTACAAAACAAAAGAAATGGTTAAAACATGCAAACTGGGTTCAAAGGTTCTATCCCATTACGGTCAAAAAAATAGCCGTGTTGCTATGGGTGTTTGGCATGGTTTGTTTGCTTGGTGTACAAATACAGGTGGAAAGAAAATTTAGAAGAATTTTAGTGGAAAATAGACGCAAAGCGGTAGTCTACGGACCGCATGTTTATATTGCAAATGGAATTCGTACACCACTTTTATTTCGAAGTAAAGGCATTGCAACTGATATTTACCTTCCAGAACATATTGTTCAGCGGCAGGATCTTGTGGAACATGCAATATTACATGAAAAAGTACATAAGAGACATGGAGATATTTGGTGGGGATATCTTAGAAATTTTATTGTTGCTGTATATTGGTTTCATCCATTGGTATGGGTTGCGGCAATTTTATCGAAAAAGGATTGTGAATATGCCTGTGACAGTGGAGTTATGAAAGGAATGAATCAGAAAGATCGTATTTCTTATGGAAATAGTTTGTTGTCTTTGATGCAAATTGGAAAGGGTATCAGTTTCTTTTCTGTGGCAACAGGCATGTCAGTAGGAAAATCTGAGATAAAGGAGAGGATAAGTTTGAAACAAATAAGT
>FR899653.1:0-15224 GCA_000437275.1 Clostridium sp. CAG:411
TGAATACTTGACACAAACAATGAGATGTAAATATTTGAAAAGAAAAGGGGGAGGTAAAATGAGGAGAGGAAAAAGAATAGTTGCATTTTTTTTAGCTGCCATGTTACTGGGCGTTTCGGTAGAAAGCACTGTTTGGGGTGGTGAAACTGCAATTGCAGCGACCAAGAAAGAAAAGGATTATAGTGCGTATTCTAATACGAAATATGGTTGGTATATACAAAGAAAACAAAACCATGAAAAAGCTGGTGGCGGAGTACCAGCGGGGATAACTTTGAAGAAATATCAGGCATATTATATGAATACGAGTACCAATGAAAATGTAATGTATTTAAGCTTTGATTGCGGATATGAGAATGGCTATACAAAAAAGATTTTGAAAATATTGAAAAAGCACAATGCCAAGGCTATCTTTTTTGTAACAAAGGGATTTGTAACAAGTAATCCAGAATTGGCAAAACAGATGAAAAAAGAAGGGCATCTGGTAGGAAATCATACTTGTAGTCATCCTAGTTTGCCAAGCAAGTCAGCTTCAGAGATTAAAAACGAATTGAGGGGTTGTGAAAAAGCCTTTAAGCAGGCAACAGGATATGATATGGACCCATATGTTCGTCCACCGATGGGAGAGTTTAGTCAGAGAACCTTAAAGATATGTCAGGATTTAGGATATAAAACCATATTTTGGAGCATGGCATATCACGATTATGATGTAAACGACCAGCCAGGCAAAAATTATGTGGTACAACATTTTAAAGAAAATTACCACAAAGGTGCCTTACCACTTATTCATAACACTTCAAAGTCAAATTGTGAGGCGTTAGATGATGTGCTTACTTTTTTGGAAAGCAAAAAATATCGATTTGGTACGGTAGATGAATTCACCATGAAAAAGGGTATTATAAAAATCGCTTGTGCAGATAAAATGTATAATGGCAAACCAGTCAAAATAACGATAAAGAAGAACACAAATAAGACCGCCAAAGTTACATATACTATAAAAAATCAGGATGGAAAACAGGTGAAACAGGCGATTAAGCCGGGAACCTATACGGTTGTGGCAAACGTGGAAGCAACGAAAACCCATAGGGCTGCACAGAGTAATAAAGTGAAATTTACGATAAAACAACAGCCTAAGCCTACGGTGTCACCAGCACCAGTAATAACAGAAAAAAATCTGCTTGCACAAATGACAGTATTAGCAAGTAGAACAATTTACTTAAAATGTGAATGGAATACAGGAGAGTAAAGATAGAACCATATAAGGAAGGTACTGCATTTTAACAGGAAAGCCTCTTTTATATGGTTTTTCTTTACTGCTTCTTTACCAAAAGAATAGTATAATTTGACATTAGGAGGAAGCCATGAATAAGTATTACAGATGTTTAAGAAATAGCCTCAAAACAATTATTATTTTAGGCATAAGCTTTTTTATTTCATTAATAATAGAAGAATTTTTAGGAGCCAGTACCCTAATCCCTGCTATTATGGCATTGGCAATTTTTTTGATTTCTAGGATAACGGATGGTTTTTTATATGGAATCATTGCATCTGTGCTAAGTGTTTTGTTATTAAACTTTGCATTTATGTTACCTTATTTCGCCTTTAATTTTAGTATTTCAGAAAACATTATTTCGGCTGTAATTATGCTCATAATTACGATTATGACAAGTACATTGACAACCCAGTTAAAATGGCAGGAAAAGGTTCGGATGGAAAGTGAAAAGGAAAAGATGCGTGGAAATCTATTGCGGGCGGTTTCCCATGATCTTCGTACTCCATTGACTGCTATTTATGGTTCTGGTTCCACGATTGTAGAGAATTACAAGCAATTATCAGAGCAGCAGCTTTTACAGTTAGCAAATGGAATATGTACGGATTCGCAGTGGCTTATGAGAATGGTAGAAAATATTTTATCAATTACCCGAATCGATAATGAGGGAGTAAAAATTACAAAGACCTCTACTGTATTGGAAGAATTAATAGATTCGGTGTTGATACGGTTTAAAAAGACGTATCCAGACCAGAAAATAATAGTGGATATTCCACAGGAATTTATTAGTATTCCCATGGATGCAGTATTAATTGAACAGGTACTTGTCAATATATTAGAAAATGCCATGCAACATGCTACTGGAATGACGGAGATTAAATTGTCTGTTTATGTAATGGGTGACAAAGTTGTATTTGAAATCAAGGACAATGGATGTGGCATTGAAAAGGAACGATTAAAAGGAATATTTAAAGATTATTTTGAAATAAAGGAAGGACCCATTGATAATCAGAAAAAGAGTATGGGAATTGGATTGGCAGTTTGTGCCTCTATAATAAAGGCGCATGATGGCGTGATAACGGCATCGAATAGAAAAGAGGGTGGCTGTTGTTTCCGTTTTGCTTTAGATATGGAGATGGATGAAAATGAATAGTTACAAGATTTTAATGATAGAGGACGAGAAAAATATTTGTAATTTCATGAAGATGACCTTTGAGACAAATGGTTATCAAATTTTATTTGCAAATAATGGAACAAATGGATTGACTATGTTTTGTTCCCATCATCCGAATTTGGTTATTTTAGATTTGGGCTTACCAGATATTGATGGAATAGAAATTATAAAAAAAATTCGACAAACATCGGAAGTACCAATTATTGTTTTATCAGCCAGAACGGATGAGAGGGATAAAGTAGAGGCGTTGGACTTGGGAGCAAATGACTATGTGACAAAGCCGTTTGGCACCAGTGAGTTGTTGGCAAGAGTCCGAGCGACACTTAGAAATAGCCGTCTACAGGAAGGTGGCTCAAATGCAAGAGTGAAATTTTCTCTGGATGATATGACTATTGAATATGATGCAAGAAGGGTTTCTATTGCAGGAAAGGAGGTGCGACTGACACAGACAGAATACAATATTGTGGAAGCATTGGCAGTACATGCGGGAAAGGTTCTGACCTACGCGGAAATTGTAAAAAAGGTGTGGGGCTATTCAGACTCAGGGAGTGTAAAAAAATTACAGGTAAATATGGCAAATATAAGAAAGAAATTTGGTGAAAAGCCAGGTGAGTATCGTTACATATTAAATGAATTAGGGGTTGGTTATCGTATGAATGATGCAAATGAAAATGAGGTTACATCATGAAAGGATATCACGTTAAGTAGCAGTTGTTAAGAAGTAATATGTAAAAAGAAAGGAACAGAAAAATGTCATTGACAAATATTATAAGTTTGCTTGGAGGATTGGCTCTCTTTTTATATGGAATGCAGATGATGAGCCAGGGATTAGAGGCAGCCGCAGGGAATAAGATGAAGCGGATATTAGAAAAATTAACTGCGAACCGTTTTCTTGGAGTATTTGTTGGAGCATTGATTACAGCGGTAATCCAGTCCTCCTCTGCTACTACTGTTATGGTAGTTGGCTTTGTAAATTCTGGTATGATGACATTGAGCCAGGCTGTATGGATTATTATGGGTGCTAATATAGGAACCACCATAACAGGGCAGCTCATCGCATTAGATGTAAGTGCGATTGCACCGTTAGTCGCATTTTTAGGAGTTGTATTTATTGTATTTGTAAAAAAGGAAAAATGCCATTATATAGGAAGTATACTGGCTGGGCTTGGTATTCTTTTTATAGGGATGAATATGATGAGTACGGCAATGGAACCATTGGGGCAGTCTGCTGGGTTTATTAATTTACTAACCAGATTTGAAAATCCTATTTTAGGTATTTTAGCAGGAATTGTTTTTACGGCATTGATCCAATCCTCGTCTGCATCGGTTGGAATCTTACAGGCTTTGGCTGCTAGTGGAGTGATTACTTTAAATAGTGCTGCGTTTGTGTTGTTTGGACAAAATATTGGAACTTGTATTACAGCTTTGTTAGCATCCATAGGAACAAATCGAAATGCGAAACGAACTACAATTATTCATATTACTTTTAACGTCATAGGAACCATTTTATTTACCGTATTATGTATCGTAACACCATTGGTTGCATGGCTTCAGGACATAACACCTACTAATGTGCCTGCACAGATTGCCAATTTACATACATTGTTTAATGTAGTTACTACATTGCTGTTATTGCCTTTTGGAAATGCCATTACAAAATTTTCTGTGGCTATCTTACCAGATGGAAAGAGAAAGGAAAAGACAGAGAATACGTTGTCTGATATTCGAGTAGGCAATAAAGAGGGACTAGGTCAATCGGCTATTAGTTTGGAAGAAACCAAAAAGGAATTGCAATATATGTTAAATATGGCACAAAAAAATGTGCACAGTGCATTTGATGTATTTGCCAATAATAAAGAAGATACATTTCAGGAAATAGAGGAAAGGGAAGAACAGATAGATAACTTAAATAAAGATATTACCAGATACATAACCACTGTTATTCCACATGAGAATACGGAGACAGGCAGTAAGGTATTTCATTCCTATTTCACGATTTCCAGCAATATAGAAAGAATCAGTGACCATGCTATGAATATTGCAGGATATTCAAAGACAAAGGAAGAAATTGAAGCTTCTTTTTCTGAAATAGCCAAAGAGGAAGTAGAGTATTTGCAGAGCGTTTGTGATAAGGCGTTTTTTCATTTGACGCATATTGGAAAGGATGTCATAGAATGGCATACCAAAATGGCGTGTATGGAGCAAAAAATAGATGACATCACACAGGAATATCGAAACAATATGTTTTTGAGAATCCAACAGGAAACCTGTTCCTATAAAGGTAGTATTTTATTTTCAGAAATGCTTACTGACTTTGAACGAATAGGAGATCACGCATTAAATATAGCAGATGAAATGCTAAATATAAAATTAAATGAAGGAAATTGAAGAGTTTAAAAAGTAATTAGGGAATGGAGAGAGGAGTTTTTTCAGATGTTAATAAAAGTTTTTACAGGTGTTATGGGAATTTTGCTAGTGCTTGCGACCATTTTTGCATGGTGGCTTGAAAATAGTGGAGAAGAAATAAATCCAGAGGAAGAAAAGGGAAAAAAGAGTAAGTAAGGGTGTAAGAGAAAAAAGCGTTACAAGGTGTTTATGCATTGCGTAAATAAAAGAACAGAATCAGTTACTTAGCTGGTTCTGTTCTTTTGTACAACTATAATGTAGTTGTTTTATATAAGTATAAGTCTTCCAAATCAGGGGAGACAGATATACACGAATCTTCTTCTGGTATCGTGTCTGAAATTACTCGAACCTTATATGCTCCATGGTCAAAGCACATATTTTTTACCTTATATTTTTGACGGCAGACTCTTTCATTTTCCTGTTCAATTTGAAATTCAAATACTTTTCCTTCTACTTGGGTTAATAAATCTTGCACACTTCCTTGGCATAAAATGTTTCCATGATCCAGTAAGATAATCTCTTTTGCAATACCTTCAATATCAGATACTACATGGGTGGCGCATAAAACAATTTTATTTCCTGCAATTTCGCTGATAAAGTTTCGTAATCGAATTCGTTCATTTGGGTCAAGACCTGCAGTTGGCTCATCCATAATTAATATTTCTGGATTGCCAAGTAGTGCCTGAGCAATTAAAAGTCGTTGTTTCATACCTCCCGAAAAATTACCAACTTTTTCTTTCATAGATTCCTGTAAACTTACTTGTTTTAATAATGCAAAGATTTGCTCATTGGCATCCTTACTACTAAGTCCCTTTAACGCTGCCATATATTTCATAAATTGCAAAGCAGTAAAATCTTCATACATTCCTTGTTGTTGGGGCATGTATCCTAAAAGAGCCCGATAGGATTCTTTCATTTTATAAATATCTTTTCCCTGATACAGAATTTGTCCTGTATCAGGTTTAAGACCATCCGTTAAAATACGCATAAGGGTACTTTTTCCAGCGCCATTTGGACCTAATAGTCCATAAATGCCTGGTGTAAATTGAAGATTTATGTTTTGTAGTGCTTTTTTTGTCCCTTTAGAAAAGGATTTGTTTATTTCTTTGATTTCTAAAATCTTCTCTTCTATTTTCTTTTCCATCGATAGTTCCACTCCTTTTCCCAATGTAAAATAATCAGTAATCCCAGAGCAGTACACACACTACACTCTATAAAACAAGGAAGAAGTGGTTGCTTGCCATGAGGTAACCATGTATTGATAACGCCTGCGTTATTATGATATAAAAGTGCTAAAATAATTAAGATTGATATACTGGTAATTGTCATAACCAAAAAACTACTATTTGTATGTTCCACGAAATACATTACAACAAGGGAACATAAAATACACAAGAAAAGTTGTGTCAAGTAAATGCCTGCTATGGCTACATAAATTGGAACCTCATAACTACTATTTTGAAAAAGCGATAAGTTTCCAATTGCTGCAGCCCAATTGTTATCTGGTTTCGTTCGAATAAAGCGGAAAAACTCTGGAAGGATACAACAAGCCCAAGACATGACTGCAAAACCAATCCCCAACAGATATTTCCGTCGGTACAGCCGTTTCCTTCCGTTCATGGTTGTTTCCAATAAGGCATTCATATTGTTTTTATTTTCAAATAATCCGGCACATAAGAGAATGCAAAAGATACAGGCAATCCCCATATTTTTTAGTTCTTTTGCAAAACCAGTAAATGGTCTGTTCCAACAATAGTTATTTAGCAACTTGGCATCCTTTCCTGCATTTTTACGAGCTTTGATAGTTTCATATTGATCCAGAAATTCACAAAAGGCATCGTAAGGGACACCCGTTTGTGTATCTAAGGCATCTAGCTCTGCTTTTTCTTTTAAAGATAACTTGTCTTTGGATGCTAGTTCGGCAACACGATCCCATAACTTGTCATATTTTTTCTTATCATTTTCAATGCTTTTGATTTTTTGGTCGGTAAGCTCTCCTTGGTATTTATCGATCCAATTTTCATAGTTTGACTGCGTCAGTGTTGTTAGCATGGTAGATGCAAATACACTTTGGAAACAGGCACAATAGATTCCGTAACAGAGCAGTCCAATGCAAAGCAGATATCGTTTTTCGTGCAAAAAATGGATGCGGAGAACGCTTCGTCCCAAAGAAATCTTTCCGATCCTTTTGGTCTTTTTTATTGTTTTTGCTTTCTTTTCTTTGCTTTCCCTTGTTGCTTTCCAAAAGTGAGAAGCAAACAACATACTACCAATCCATAGAATTGCTGCAAAGAAACAAAAGATCATAAATTTGTTGACAGCAAAAGAAAATAGGTTACAATTTTCATAAATTCCCAACAATCGAAATGCATAAGTTCCCTGAAATATATTTGCAAATTTAAAAATAGAAAAGGTTCCATTGGACAAAAGTGTGGTATACAAAGACCATTCCAGAGTAAGGAATAGTAATGTAATCGCATACACCGTACGATTTTTCTCAAATCGTAACAAAAGGGCTGCCAGGAAACTTCCGAATACACAGGCAAAGACGCACTTTACGAAAATACCTGCACCTATAAATTGAGCAAGATTCCATGGCAGGGTACAATTTCGAAAGCTGTCTAATGTCTGGATTGGCATGGAACCGTCAAAAGATCCATACAAAAAAAGTGAAGTAGAAAGTATAACGAATTCCATCAAAAGGGTGCATCCCAAAACAAGGATTCCAAGAGAGAACAGCTTTGCTCGTAATAACGGTGCTCTTCCCTTTTTATGTGTTTTTAAAAAGGCTGTCATTTTTTTTTGCTGGTCGGGACGGAATATCCCAATGGAAAGGATCAGCACAACACCGATCAGAAAAATAGTGTCATATTTATAATTTAAATATTTTTTCGCGGTAAATAGGTTTCCGTTTTTCAAGGTAACGGTTCCAAGTTTTTTATAAGCATTGTATGTTTTTTTCTGATCTCGTTCTATGAAATTTCTGTTTTTTAAAAAAGGCAAAACATCCGTTGGTTCCTTTTTTACCTGTTTTTGAAATTTTGCATAGTCCATCTGATACTGCAATTGTTCCATTTCCTTACCGGAATAGTAGCAATATGCTTGACTTTGTAGCATCGTTAGATTTTCATTTTGTTTTTCAGCAAGTTCCAACTCTTTTTTCCCATACTTCTCTTCGATAGACTGGTGATATTGTTCTACATCCTTTTTGGTGTATATTTTTTGAGCATACGCATCATGTACTTGGTAATCCGCAGTCAAGTCCTGAAACTTTTGTAGCTTTTGTATGCCCTCTTTTGGAGAATCATAGGTTATATCCTTTATGACTTTTTGAAACTGTTTGTAATAATTACGGTACATATAGGGAGCAGTATTTTGCTGTGCAAATAAAAAAGTAAAAATATTAAATAACAATAATAGAAATAGGAAAACAAGCAATTTTTTATTTTTTAGCACCTTGCGTAATTCGTATGTAATTAATTTCATTATGGATTTCCTTTCGTTTTTGTAACTGTTCAGAAAGCACCCTTATGTGTATATGACTTGTTCCTCTGAACAGTTACCATTCTTTGATAAATTGAACAAGTCCTTGTCAACTTTCTTCATTACTCTTCTTCGGTAATTTCATCATAAGTCGGTCTTACGATATTGTAGCAGGTGTCTAGCTTTAACATCTTCCCTTTCAAAGAACCAATCTTACTTTTGTCCATATAAACAAGGGCATCCTCTGTATCGCCTACTGCTTTCAGCCAAAAATACTGTTTGCTGCCAGGAGGGATAGATGCACAAAAATTTACCGGAAGTTTACAAGTATCCACTAGTTTTTTATTTTTGTCATAAATCCACATGGTTGGTGTCTTCTTTCCTTTTTCTACTGCTTCAGACCATGAGTCATATACATACAGGTAATTTGTATCCGTTGTAAAAATAGCCTCTTTATCTATGTCTTTCCATTTTTTCTCGTCGGAGCCATCCAGATTGCTTTCATAGATAGCATCATCTTTCTTTTTTAAAAGATCCGAATACGTAAAATATAATTTATTCTGCCAGAAAGCAATTCTCTGAACAAGAAAACGTGTTACACCATCCTTGTCCTTTTGCTTTGAAAAGAGTTCTGTCACTTTTTGGTTCGTAATGTTATAACAGATCCATTTGTTTTCGTAATTTTGCCACATTTCCTGTTTCTGCTGTTTCCATTTTTTGGGACTCACATTATCATCTTCATCATTGTCATCGTTCAAAAAATCTAATTTTTTTGAGTAGCCACCTATAAATAAATAAATGTTGTTTCCGTATGCTACTAAGTCCCCGGGATCACTGTTAAAAATATCTTTTGCACAATAAACGGTTTTGGGGGAAGCCTTCTTTTTTAAGTCAATCGCTTTCAGGGAGACCTGTTCGTTTTTATCTGTTACGGTATAATACAGTTTGCCTCTATGAATCATCCAAAAACCTATAGTATCTTTTTTTATTTCACAAACTTTATTTCGTTTACTTCCATCCAAAGAGATGGAGTAAAATACAGAATAATAGATCTGTTCTTCTTTATCATATTCCGTAGTTCTTACATAGAGATTGTCCTTGTATAAGTTCATGTAACCATCCTCTGCTCGGATGTAAGCGTTACAGTTTGTTCTATGAGAGGAGCTTTCCTTTTCGTGCATACAATCGGATTTTCCACACAAAGGAACGGCTTTCATGGTTTTTTTATCCACATAGTAGATGTAGTCATCCAACAATTTATAGTACGCATCATCCGTTTCTGCCATACTGAGACCAAATTCATAAGTTTCCCCATAATACATATACTGAAAATCCTGTCCGGGAACATAGGTATCTTTGTATTGTATTTTGTCTTTGCCACATCCATTGAAAAGGACGCATATGCTTAGGATGCATAGTAGACATAGTGTTTTGTGTTTCATTGTGGCCTTCCTCCTTTTTTGAAAGGAATCCTCTGTCATTATAAATGACAGAGGATTCTTCTACTATTTACGTTTATTCCTTGATGTAGTTTACGCCAGCCTTTCTTGCTCCGATTGTTTTGATAGGATCCCAGGTTACGGAATTGTAACTTACTTTATATTTTCCGTAGCACATATCTACGGTGACGGGTGTACGTTGTGACTTTGAAGTAACAGAATAGCGGGTAGCATAGGATGATCTCGGTCCCTCAACATGATAGTAAGCTTTTTTGTCAAAACGATAATAAATCCTTGTTTCAATCGATAATTCTCGTGCCGGACCATTTGAAACAATTAAAGTTCCTGTTGTTTGTTCTGTTTTTTTGCCATCTGATAAAGTAGCGTTTACCGTAATGCCACCAACATTTTGGGCGTGTGCATAGTTTTTATTCACACCTATGCCGGAAGCTAATATTACACCTGCCATCAGTAAAACTCCACATTTTTTAACTAATTTATTTTGCATTATAAAACTCCTCCTATTTGCTGTTTTGTAGATTAAATTATCAATAGATAGAGAAAATTATCTATTTTACTGTACAAAATTTGTTTCCTGTTTTCTGAAAAACACAAATACAAAAAACAAATTTGAAATCTCACAATATTTCGTACGAGTTCGAGTTATTGTGATTTAATTTTACACATATTTATACGCTGTGTCAACAAAAATGAATGATTTACAATATTAAAATACAAAAACATGTTGATTGGATGTGCTTTTGTAAAGTGGATGAGAAAGATATTGATTAGTTAAAAAGAAGAAGAAACAATATCTGTTTCATTGAATAATGCGATGTACAATATTTGGATTGATTACTAAAAAGAAAGGCAAATCGTCTTATTTCTCCCTATTGTAGCAAGGATGTGCTATAATAATAGTATAAGTATTTGTAGTAATGAAAATAGAGAGGGGCATTCGGATGGAAAAAAAGATAGCTAAGCTGGTAGAATATTTAAAAGAAAGTAATAATCTTGTATTTTTTGGTGGTGCTGGGGTGAGTACAGCCAGTAATATTCCAGATTTTAGAAGTTCAGATGGGCTTTACAGTAAAAAGTTAAATCGTCAATTTTCTCCAGAAGAGGCGGTGTCACATACCTTTCTTATGAGACATCCAGAAGAGTTTTATGAATTTTATAAGCAAAATTTGATTTATCCAGATGCAAAGCCAAATGCATGTCATGAAGCACTGGTAAAATTGGAAAAAATGGGAAAATTAAAGGCGATTGTTACACAGAATATTGATGGACTTCATCAGGCGGCAGGAAGCAAAGTTGTGTACGAATTACATGGTTCTGTTCATCGAAATTATTGTATACAATGTGGTACTCGTTACGATAATGCGGCATATATTTTGCAGGCACAAGGGGTACCTAAATGTGAGAAGTGTGGTGGAGAGGTTCGACCAGATGTGGTATTATATGAAGAAGGACTGGATGATAATGTAATTCGTGGTGCTGTACATGCAATTAGCAATGCGGATACTTTGATTATAGGAGGAACATCCCTTGTGGTATATCCAGCCGCAGGATTAATCAATTATTTTAATGGCAAACATTTAATCCAAATAAATAAAACAAAAACAAAAGCAGATAGTCAGGCAGATTTGACAATTAATGACGATATTGCGAAAGTAATGAAGGAAGCGGTTGACTTAATATAGAAAAACATGGTATTTGCTAGGAGAGTAACCACTTTAGTATAAGAATAAATGTGTGACAGCAATTTTATAATAGTTATAAAAATAGGACTGCGTTAAAATATATGGAAAGATATAGTAAAAAATAGATATCAATCCTATATATAGCAGTCCTATTTTTATGGTGCATCATGTAATTAGTATAAATTCTAATAAAGATAAAATGCATCCAATTATTATGCATGTCTTTTTTCTGCCTTTTTATTATGAATGTCTTCCTTTTGTTTTTTTAAGTTCGACGCTTCTTCTTTTGAAATAATTTTAATGGTTTTTACTGCAAAATAACGGTCATTATCACTTTTTTTTATTCGCAATTTTCCCTTTAGATAACCATGTTTTTTACAGTGAAACACTCCAAAATAATTTTTAGAGTTATTAGAAAACCAATCAATTTTTTTTATTCCATTTTCTTGACATACAGGGCAGGTGGCAAGTTTTACATTTTTGGCATGCAACAATACTTCTCTGTTTTTATATTCCATGGAAATATATTTTGCGTAGCTTTTGAAGGAGACATAAATTTCATCCTCTTTTTTTCGTGGAGGATTGAAATAGTCAATTTCCATATATTTCTTTGTTTTCTTCAGGTCGAATTTCTGAAAGATTTTTGCTGTATATTTTGCATCCCCGATGGCAGAGTGAAATTCTTCCTTTTCTGTAATATGAAAGAAGTCAGCCGCAAAGGAAAGTGCTCGTATTTTTTTCTCTGCTTCAAAAAAGATTGCAAATAGGCTCTGTACATCATAATAAAAAAATGGTTTTCTTGATAGAGTAGGGAAGTGATAAAACTTCATGTTTCTTTGAAGTTCAACTAAATCCATGGAACCCCAAGTACAAAAAATGCAATCTTCTCCACACCATTGCAGGAATTCTCTTAATACTTTCGGAAAAGGTTTCCCATTTTCCTGAAGTTCTTTCATTGTATGTTGAATGATTTCAGATACGTTTGGGTCTAGTGCTGTATATATTTGGGGTTGAATTAATGCAGAAAAGGAATCAAGAATTTCCTGTTTTTCATTCAGTTTGACTGCACCGATTTCTATTATCTCGAATGGAATCAAATTGGGCTCTTCTGTTTTTTTCTCTGCGTCTTGATTCCATTCTAAGTCAAATACAATATAATTCAAGTTAAATCAACCTTTCTATATAAGTTAATGTAATAGTTCAGCCAGAAAGATTCAGAAAGAGCCAGAATATGCAATTTGGCTAAAAGTTTCTTTTTGATTGGACTTTTTATACATGCAAAGTATTCACTAAATAAAAATGATTGTTCAGACTGCTCGTAGTTTGTCAACAATCGAGTGCAATTTGAACAATCATTTCTGCAAACTAAATTGTTATAATTAATTGTTACCAGCAATTAAAGCGGCAATTTCTTCAGGAGTCATAACGTGGTTAGGATCATCACTGACAGAAGGAGTGTCCTCTTCCATAGGAGTAGGTTCTTCAATTGCAGCGGAAACTTCTGGGATAGTGTCAGGAGCAGGAACTTCTTCTGCGGAAGTGTTGTCTGTGTCTATGTATGTTTCTGAAACTTCCTCTTGTACTGGTTCAGAAGTAGTCAATGTTTCCTGTGTTTCTTCTGAAGATATGTTATCCACTGGTACTGGTTCAGAAGTAGTTATTGCTTCCAGAGTTTCTTCCGTAGATGTGGTTTCCTCTGGTACTGTAGTCACGGAAGGGCTATCAATAGTTGGAATTGAAATGGAACCCTCAGCCATGGCATTTATAATTATATCTAATTTTTCCTGTGTTTTTTGTAAGGAAGCGGAAAATTCATTTGCCAATTCCTCCATACCAAGCACTACATTGTCATAGGCTTTTTGCTGAAAGACCATAAGGCTTTTCGTATTTTCACGTCCATATTTTACAGAAATCTTAGCATTACGTTCCCCTGTCTGTTGAATTTGTGTAACCACATTTTCAAAATCTCCAGCTAAATGCTGATCTAATTGTTCCAAACATTCCTGCATCGTTTTTGTATTTTTTTGAACAGCAACATAGATTGCTTTTTCTAATGTTTCTACACTGTCTAATTCCTGTTTAGAAGTATCTGTAGTTGCATTAGATGTGTTAGAAAGTAGTTGTTCTAATAAAGCAGTCTGTTTTTTTAATTGTTCTTCCTGTGTTTGTTTTCTTTCTAAATTCCATTCTTCATGTAGTGAAAATAAATTGGAAAAAAGAAGATAGGATAAAATTAACAGAACCCCCATTCCGATAGCAATAACAGGTACTTGATTTTGATATACCTGAAAGAAATAAAATTCTTCTAAAAGAACTCCGACACAACAAATTCCTAGAATAATACATTTACTTTCTCGTTTCATAAGCATCCCCCTCGTATAAAAATAGTAACAAATTTGCCTGTTTTGCGACACATTAAGCCATGAAAAGCAATTGTTTGTAAAATATCTTGGCTTTGGTCCTTGGCATCCTAATGATACAAGGGTCAAAGTATTGTTTGACCCCGGTATCCTACCATTAATTTTTTTCTCAATTAAATTTATTTTATCACAAAAAAGGTAAAAAAGATACCTACCGTTTTTCACTTGTGGGAAGACTGACACGACAGAAGTTGCGAAGCAATGCTTTCCAATGGAAAGGAATAAATGGATAGATATAACTTTTACCCGAAATCGTTTTGTTACGGCATATTAAAACAATTACAAAAATAATTCCCGCAATATAACCATAAATTCCTGCAATCTGCACTAATAGAATTAGGATAATACGCATAAATTTCAGAGCATAGCCCAGTTCAAAGCTTGCCTGTGAATAGGTGGCAATGGCTACAAATGCCATATAAAGCATACACTCCGCATTAAACCAACCGGAACTTACCGTAAAGTCGCCCAAAACAATACCTGCAACGACACTTAGAGGGGTACTTAGCATACTTGGTGTGTTTAAGGCTGCCAGTCGCAAACCGTCAATGGCAAACTCTAAGATTAAAAATTGAATAAAGGCAGGTACATAGACGGTTTCGGCAAAATTGATAAATTCCAGCCGAGGTGGAATCCATTGTGGATGGTTCATCAATAATAAGAAAGTAGGAATTAACAGCAGTGCTACAATATTTATAATAAAACGGGATAGACGCAGGTAAGTACCTGTGACGGGAGGAAAGTAGTAATCATCTGCTTCCTCGATAATGTCAAAAATGGAAGTTGGAATAATCATTGCTGCGGGAGAATTATCCACTAATATAACAATATTTCCTTCTAAAATTGCGGCTGCGGCAGTATCCGGACGTTCGGAAAACTTAAACTTTGGAAAGGGATTGATCCAGGGACGATGATAAAGGCATTCTGCCAGACTTTCCTGATTCATTGTCAGGGAATCAATTTTAATATTCTTTATTCGTTTTCGTAAATCCTTTAACATTGCCTCATCCACACGACCTTTATAGTAACTGATCACAACATCTGTTTTGGAGATTTCACCCACAGTAAAAATTTCCATTGTCAGGTTTGGGTTTCGAATACGACGGCGAATTAAGGCAGTATTAAATACTAATGTTTCTACAAAACCATCTCTGGAACCACGCATGACTTTATCTTTTTCTGGTTCATCTACACTTCTGGCGGGGTAGGCACGGCAGTCAATGGAAATTGCCTGTTCAAATCCATCCATTAAGAGAATTGTCATACCAGATAATAAAGCGGTTGAAATGGCATCTATTTCATCTTGTAGAGATACGTCCGCATAGGGAAAGA
>FR899653.1:15234-15629 GCA_000437275.1 Clostridium sp. CAG:411
CATAGGGAAAGATTTTTTTACACATGTTAGCTGCATCTTCTGGCATATCCTCTGGTTTTAAGTCCATAAAATATTGTAGAAGTTTTTGTAGCACTTCATCTTTGGCAAATCCATTTAAACAGTAAATGCACGCATTTTTTCCACCGATTTCTATTGTTCGGTAAATCATATCAAAGTTATTTTGTAGATGAAAATAATCTTGGAATAACTCCATATTTTCTTTTAAATTTCCTGATTTTAGTTTCAAAGTGAACCTCCTTTTTACAATTATTTCTTCATTCATTATAAATAAACAAAACGATACTGGTGGCAAATAAGTAATAGCATAGTTAAGTTTTTCCAAGAGGAATAGAAATTATGCAAGAGTAGAATGATCTCTCGGAATCTTGAGAGAG
>FR899654.1 GCA_000437275.1 Clostridium sp. CAG:411
TTTCATCTAGATATAGAGAAATTGAGTAGATACAGGAAAGAAAATTAGGAGGGAAAACAATGTATCAAACCAAGTTTCAAAAAAAGCAATTCGACCAATTCATAAAAGATGTCTTTCGCTTTGCAGACGAAATTATAATGCTTGTGGAGCCATATATAGAAAGTCCGTCTGCTTTTCATGAAAGCAAATGGAGAGAGTTGGAAGAATGTGTGTGCCGCATGGAACCGATAGAAAGAAAAGAAAAAAATTTGTCAGGAAAGAAGTATCCACCGAAAGGCACAAAGTTGTATTTGAACAAAAATTATTACTTACTTCAATTTTTTCAGTCAATTGGTAAATGGGAAGATTTCGCAGAGGAAGACCCGACAACAGGGATACGACTGGATTGTGTGGAATTTTATAAAGATAAGAAGATATTTGCGTGGATAACTTCCCATTACAATGCCTATTATAACAATTATGGTTGGAATGAAAATTTTGACGTAGAATAGGGCATTGCTATGTGTAAGATTATGTAGGAAAAAAAATAAGAAAATGGATACACATTGACAAAATTTTTTTAAGTTGGTAGAATAGGGAAAGGCGGGTAAGCCTGCTACAATTGATGTCGGTTTTGCAGGAGACGGACAGGAAGGATGAAGCAATATGAGAAGAATGGTTTTATCTATATTAGTGGATAACACATCTGGTGTTTTAAGCCGTGTTTCGGGATTGTTCAGTCGAAGAGGTTACAACATTGACAGTGTGTCCGTTGCAGAGACAGAAAATCCTCTGTTTTCAAGAATGACAGTGGCAGTTACTGGAGAGGATGCAACATTAGAGCAGATTGAAAAGCAATTGCGAAAATTGGAAGATGTGAAAGAAATTACAGAACTTACAGACAGTAATTCTGTGTGCAGGGAACTTGTACTTGTGATGGTACAGGCGGATGCAAAACAGCGTCAGGAAGTGATTGCAGTAGCAAATATATTCCGTGCAAACATTGTAGATGTAGCACCAGAGACTTTGATGATTGAACTTACAGGAAATCAGGCGAAGGTAGATGCATTTATTCGTTTACTGGATGGATTTAAGATTGTAAAACTGGTACGAACAGGAGTGACAGGACTCATTCGTGGATTGGACAGTGTTGCAGATTATTTAGAGTAAAGATTAAGTTAAAAAATGCGGCTAGCCATTTTACAAGTCAGATAAGGCAGGCGACTAGGGCATTTAAAATAAAAACATTTTTAGGAGGAAAAGAAAATGGCAAAGATTTTTTATCAGGAAGATTGTAACTTATCTATGTTAGATGGAAAGACAATCGCAGTTATCGGCTACGGTAGCCAGGGACATGCACATGCTTTGAACGCAAAGGAATCAGGATGCAATGTTATCATCGGTTTATACGAAGGTAGTAAGTCTTGGGCAAAAGCTGAGGCACAGGGATTTGAAGTATATACAGCAGCAGAGGCAGCTAAGAAAGCAGATATCATCATGATTCTTATCAATGATGAGAAGCAGGCTGACTTATACAAGAAAGACATTGAGCCAAACTTGGAAGCTGGAAACATGTTAATGTTCGCTCATGGTTTCAATATTCACTTCGGATGTATCGTACCTCCTGCAGATGTTGATGTAACAATGATCGCACCTAAGGGACCTGGACATACAGTACGTAGCGAATATCAGGCTGGTAAGGGTGTACCTTGCTTAATCGCTGTTGAACAGGATGCTACAGGAAAGGCTCAGGAAATCGCTTTAGCATATGCATTAGCAATCGGTGGTGCAAGAGCTGGTGTTCTTGAGACAACATTCAGAACAGAGACAGAGACAGACTTATTTGGTGAGCAGGCTGTACTTTGCGGTGGTGTATGCGCATTGATGCAGGCTGGATTTGAAACATTAGTAGAGGCTGGATATGATCCAAGAAACGCTTACTTTGAGTGTATTCATGAAATGAAGTTAATCGTAGACTTGATTTATCAGTCAGGATTTGCAGGAATGAGATATTCTATCTCTAATACAGCAGAATATGGTGATTACATCACAGGACCTAAGATTGTTACAGAAGATACAAAGAAAGCTATGAAGAAAGTATTGGCTGACATTCAGGATGGTACATTTGCAAAAGAATTCTTATTAGACATGTCAGAAGGTGGAAAACAGGTACACTTTAAGGCTATGAGAAAGCTTGCTGCAGAGCATCCTTCAGAAGTAGTTGGTGAAGAAATCCGTAAGCTTTATAGCTGGAATGGTGAAGATAAGTTAATCAACAACTAATAAAAGATAAATATTAAGTAGTATATCACAGTTGATGTGCAACTTAAAATGTAAGTAACTATAAGGAAAGAGGTCTTACCGTATTGTATGTGTGTGTCCTCTTTCCTTTTTGATTCAATTTTTGCACAAAAAATATTCTAATAAATTGGGTATCAGAGTAAATTCAGAGAAATAAAGGGAAGTAGCCTGCAATCCATTGACATTAGAAAAAATATGTGTTAGATTAAAGTGATTTGAATGCTATTATAGTAGTATTTTCAAGGTTCGTGAATGAAAAGAAGATAAAGTAGATGGAAGAGGGAAGAAAAATGATTGGGAAAAAAAGTGCAAAACAGACTACAAAGATTGTAGGTATCGTAGTTGGAATTGTATGCGTATGTATGGTATGTTTAATTGGGGGATTTAAATTGTACTATATGAATCGATGGTATCCCAATACGACGATCAACGGACTGGATATGTCTGGAAAAAAGTTCGCAGCATCGGAGCAGATGATGCAGGATTACATTTCATCATATCAATTAACCATTACTGGTAGAGATAAAGGAAAATTGGTTATCAGTGGAAAACAGATTGATTTATCGGTGGATTATAAAGATAAATTTAATGAGATTTATAAGGAGCAAAAGAAAGCCTCTTTCTTACCAAATTTCAAACAAAAAGATTATGAACAGGAAATCGTAGCGACCTATTCCAAGGAAAAGGTAGATGAGATTATAAACAATGCATCCATCGTAAAAGGTGACGATAAGTATCAGATCGTAAAGCCTAAAAGTGCATATGTACAATACAATGAATCCGATGGATATGGAGAAATGATAGAGGAAGAAATGGGAAATAAGCTTGTGGTAAGTCAGTTTTTACCTGTTGTTTATGAGGCGATTGCATCCATGGATACGGAATTAGATTTGACAAAAGATGCCTATCAGGATGTCTATAAAAAGCCGAAATTTACATCGGAAGATGAAACACTTCAAACACAGTATACGATTTATAATACATATTTGTTAAACTGGATTAATTGGGATATGGGAGATGGCGTTACCGAATCCATTACTCCATCCGAGATAAAAGATTGGTTGCATATTTCTAAAAATGGAAGCGTAGAATTAAATGAAGAAGCTATGAGTGAATGGATTGAAAACTTCTGTAAGAAATATAAAACGGAGGGAATGACCAGAACGTTTACAACGCATAGTGGCAAAAAGATTCAGGTTGAAGGTGGTGACTATGGCTGGAGATTGGACTATGATGCAATTGTAAAACAGGTTAAAAAGTTGATAAAGAGAAAAGGTCAGAAGAGGCAGGAAAAAGTTAAAGCATATATGGCAGATACTTCACAGAAAAATAAAGAAGCACTTACAACAAATTTGAAACCAATATATAGTAATACTGCATTCCAAAAGGATAACGGTTCAGGAGTGGACTGGGATACAAATAATTACAGTGAAGTGGATTTAACAGCACAGATGGTTTATGTATATAAAGATGGAGAATTGGCGTACTCTACCAAATGTGTGACGGGATTGGCAACAGACCCAGAGAGAGCAACTAGAACCGGGTGCTACTATATTAAAGATAAAAAAGAAGAGTATGTTTTAGTGGGAGAAGATTATGAAACTCCAACTAAATATTGGGTGAGAATTATGTGGACAGGAACTGGCTATCATTATTTACAGCGAAGTGACTGGTCGAATTGGTCTCCGGAAATATATAAAACCAGAGGATCACATGGATGTATCAATTTGCAATTGGAAGATGCAAAAAGCATCTATGACTTGGTAAAATTAGGGGACGCAGTATTTATTCATAACTAAGAGTAATATTTCTGTTATGTAGAATACCGAAGGGAGTAAGAGGTTTTCGCAGCAGAATTGTTACAAAATAAAAGAAGAAAGGATAAAAAAATGACAAAGCAATTAAAACAAAGAGGAATAATTGTCTGGGTGGCAATGCTTGCATTGATTATGGTGGCAGGAATAAATGTCATTCAGGTACAAGCCAAAGCAAAATCACAGCAGGATTATCAATTCAATGTTACCACAGACCGTACAGAGGGTGTATGTAATTACAAACTGTCAGGTATCTCGCTTGGTGATATTGATACAGTAGAGGTGAAGGCGTATTATCAGAGCAATGGAAAAACAGTAGTAGGATATGACGAAAATATTGTATTGAGCAATCAAAATGTATCAAACAATGTATTATCTGGTAGTTTTTCTATGGATGATTTCAGTACCTTTGCCTATGAAAAGTATACAGTAAGTTGTACCATTGGTGATGTAACCGTTGTTGCAGACAGCAATTGCGATTTTAGTGTACATTCGGACAAATATAAATTGACTATGGACACCAAAAAAGCAGCTACGACAAGAAAGGCTACCTTGACAATAACAGATAGTGACCAAAACGTAGTTATCCCTGGGAAAAATAATAAAGTAGCTCTTTATGTATGGGAAAAAGGCAGCAAAGAAAGTAAGGCAGTACAAGTAGGAGAGGCAAAGGCAATTACGACTGGAACTATGTCTTGGAACGTAGATGTTGCTTCTATTTGTAAGAATAGTGGAACATTTTACGCAAAGGCTGTTTTAACAAGTGGAAATAAAACAAAGAAGCTTACAACTGTAATCTTTAGTGTAAATCCAACTGTAACATCCTTTACAACAGCTAAGACCGCTGCATTGGATAAGAAAGCATCTTTTTCTACAACATTAAAAGGACTTAGTAATCCAACAGGTGTAAAAAAAGTGACATTTTATGTGTATAACAATAGTGGAAAATTTATTTACAAAAAGGATGCGGTAAATAAAGGAAATAAAACCTATTATGGGGAGATTAGTTTAAAAGCATTATCCTATAATTTAGGCAAATATACAATCAAAGCACAGATTACAGATGACAATGGAAAGACCTTTTTCTTGGAAAAAACAACAAGTGTGGACGAAAGTGCCACAGCAAAAAAAATGGTAATCCAAAAAAATAAGAAAAGTTGTTCCAGTACCTTTAAATTAAAAGGTGCATATATACCGGGAAGTGTAAAAAAAGTAAAGTTTTATGTATACTATAAGAAGAATGGAAAATTCAGATTATTAGATAAGGTAGATGCAACATATATTGCAAAATCAGATGTGTACAAAGCTACAAATCCAAACAAATATGCAGGAAGTTATAAAATTTGCGCTTACGGAACTGCTAAGTGGGGCAGCGAAGTGTTATTAAAAACACAGACAGTAAAGGTAGCAAAATCAGAAGCAGCTAAGAATGGCTGGTATTATGAAAAATACAACGGAAAGACATATAAGTTCTACTACATAAATGGAGTGAAACAGAAAGATTTAACAAAGATTCTTGGATTGAAATATAGTTCATCTTCCAATGTAAATAAGTTTTACATTGAACTAAATCGTGCAGCATGTTGTGTTACCGTATACGCATACGATTCTGTAAAGAAAAAATACATCATTCCTGTAAAAACATTTACTGTATCAGTTGGAAGGGATACCGTAACGACTGCAGGTGCGGGAGGATTACATACAAATTCTTCCTATACACCACTTGGTACTTATTCTATCTGTTCAAATGGAACCAGTGTAAAATATACTTTAAAGCCTATGTATGAGCCAGATGGAAGTACCTGTTATGCTAGATGGACTTCTCATGTAGTAGGAAATGTATATTTCCATGCGATAGCGGTAGGAAGTCAGTCACACTACGCATTAAATCCAAATAACTATAATCGTTTGGGTTCTGCTGCATCAGCAGGTTGTATCCGTATGACAGTAGCAGATGCAAAATGGATTTATGATTATGCTTCTACAGGCTCCATCGTAAAGATTGTAAAGGGAGACAGTTCCCATCCAGGACCTCTTGGAAAGAATAAAACAATCAAGATTGCAAGTTCTATTCATTATGATCCAACTGACCCTGAGGTACCAGATTCAAGAAAGAAGAAGGACTATAAGGCTGGATTGATCAGTGGATACATGACAAAGAGTGGAAAAAAGGTAGGATATTAATTATAACAAAAGAATTTAGTGAATCAGTTCGATAAAACAGTAAAATATAAGAAAGGAAAAAGGATTGTAGAAATACAATCCTTTTTCTCATATACCCATTGAATAAAGGGAATTTCTATGCTATGATATATGAGGATTTTTCTACATAGTAGAGAACAAATGGACAGAAAAAGATTGGAAGATTAATATGAAAAGTATCAATATTATATGCTCAGATATTGGAACAAAAGAAATACATAATCAGGATGCTGCCTGCATCAAGAGAGCTAAGACATCCATTGGCATGATTACAATGGGGATCGTTTGCGATGGAGTCAATGGTATGGAGCAGGGAGAGGTGGCAAGCGCAGCCATCGTAGATGAATTTAGTATGTGGTTTGAACGGGATTTACCTGTTCTTTTAGAAGAGCATATTGTGGAGAAAGAAGAACGCTTGTGGAAAGAAGTTATCCAGGCAGTAAAAACATCCTGGAAAAATAAACTGCAAGAGGTTCATAGCAGTATCCGACAATATGGAGAAGGAAGAAAAATTTCGATTGGAAGTACCTTTACAGGGGTATTACTTTTTGATGAATTTTGCTGTATGATTATGCATGTTGGAGATAGTCGTGTATACAAGATTACGGACAGTGTAGAAAAGATTACAGTAGACCAGACATTGGCGGAACGTGAGATTGAACGTGGAAGTGTCACAAGGCAGGAAGCGATGACACAGGGAATGCAGAATGTGCTGTTACAATGTGTGGGTGGCTCCCGAAATATTCAACCAGATGTGATGATTGATTATTTTGATTCGGAAGCAATCTATTTATTATGTACAGACGGTTTTTGGAGAACGGTAAAAGAAAAAGATCTGCAAAAGATTAGTATATACCGAGAGAATGGACAGGAAGGATTAGAGGACTACTTAAAAGACTTAATAGAACAGCTAAAGATTGACGGAGAAGATGACAACATAACGGTAGTTGCAATTACGAATGAAGAACGATGAGAGACTCAGAGCATGTAACAGAGTAGTTGCTTTATAATTTTGACAGGGTCTAAATTATTAGGAAGGGATTGTTACTAGGGATTTTCATGGTTAGGAGGACAGCGATTTGATATCGAATAATAATATAAACAATAGATATATATTGCAATACGAGATCGGTAGAGGCGGTATGTCAAAGGTCTATCTGGCTCGTGATATCAAACTGAATATGGATTGGGCAATTAAAGTTATGGACGTGTCAAATAAAAGTGGACATGCACAAATATACAAAATTGCTACCGAAAAGGAAATCTCATTGCTCAAGCAGCTCAAACATCCAGCATTGCCTCGTATTGTAGATTATTTTCTGGAAGACGAAAAGATGTATATCGTCATGGATTACATCGAGGGGATTACGCTTAGTGAAAAGCTAGAAAGAGAAGGCAAGCAAAAGCAGGAAGATGTATTGAGATGGATGCGGGCGGTATGTGACGTATTAAATTACTTGCATACACGAAAAGATGCGATTATTTATCGAGATATAAAACCGTCGAATATTATGCTTACGCCAGAAGGGGACATTAAGCTGATTGACTTTGGAATTGCACGTACTTACAAATCCTCCAGCAATAGTGATACAGAGTATCTTGGTTCTAGAGGGTATGCGGCACCGGAACAGTGTTCTAAATCAGGACAGTCAGATGCCAGAACGGATATTTACGGAGTGGGTGCTACTATGTATCACTTACTTACAGGCAAACATCCGGATCAACCACCCTATGAGTTTTATCCGATCCGAAAATGGGATAAATCTTTTTCCAGAGGGGTGCAACAGATTGTACAAAAGTGTGTTATGACCGATCCGCAATATCGTTATCAAACTGCGTATGACGTGATAGATGCAATCGATAATTACAAAACAGAAGATCAGAGAAAATTTGCAAAGCTTGCGTTTACTGGAATCATTGGTATAGCTACACTGGGAGTCATTAGTGCGACTGTGACGAGACTTGCTTTGGGAGAGTCAGCGGGATGGTTTTTCATATTAGATGCCGTTCTTCTATTATTACTTTTTAGCATGATAGTTTTTATGGATATGAAGCATATTTGGTGCTGGTTCTTGGGAAAAGAAGACAAAGAGATCATGAAATCTAAGAGAGAACCAATTGAACCTGCCAGAGTAAGCAGTACACAGGAATTAGACAAGATGAAGGGAAATATACATTATAAAACCTATGATGCAGGTACAGAGACAATTAAATTAGGAGATAAAAGGACAAACAGAGTCAATAAATATTTTCAATTCTATGTCGTTACAAGCATGAAATCAGTTGGCATTCAGGAATATTCGGAGGAAGGAGTAAACGATGAGTGGGAATGACAAACAAAACGCACATGATACAAAAGAAAAACTAGGTGCTGTTTTGGATGATGAATACCAGGGAAAAGAAGTGGTATTTATTGCTTTTGATAAGGAGAAAACATCCGTTACCTTAGATGACAATTTTGTAATCATAGAAGCGATAGAAAAAAGAGAGAAGCTAGTAAAAGTAGCGGCTGCCATTTTTTCTTTGTTGTGTTTGGTTGCAATTATATGTGCCAGCATATTTTTGATGGTTTCCGATAGTAAAAATGCAAGGAATGGACAATCCATTTTAGCAGAAGCATCTGGTGGTGGAACCGAGTATGTCCCACTTCCAACGTTGGAAGTGACAAAAGCACCAACGATAAAGCCAACCAGAAAGCCAACACCGAAACCAACCAAAAGACCTGAACCAAAACCAACACAGCAGGTAATTACACCACAGCCTGTTACAGAGCCACCTCGTCAGACAGCGGCACCAAAAGTAACACAAAAGCCGAAAGATGATGATGTATTTATAGAGGACAAGAAACCAGATGATGTGTTTGTATATTAGAAGATACGTTTTCATATGGTTTGTATGATAAAAAGAGCCTGTCTCATTTATGAGACAGGCTCTTTTTGAAAGAACGATTAATATTTGCCTTTTAATAATTTTACATAGTAGTTTTTGGTTCCGCTTGGTATTCTAAATTGACGTTTTGAAGCGTTCTGTTTAAATGCTCCGCTGCCGACTCTTTTTAACTTTTTCGCAGATTTAAGATTTACAAGTTTTAATTTTTTACAATTATAGAAACATTTTGATCCGATCGTAGTTAAGTTTTTTCCAATCGTAACGGACGTAATATTTTTACAACCGGAAAATGCATTGTCAGCTACGTAGCTAATGTTTCCTGCAAGAGAAATGGAACCTTTTAATGCACTACAGTTTTTAAATGCATTTTTCTGGATACTTACAACCTTACAAGTGTATCCGTTAATTTTAACAGATGATTTCACAGAAATGCTCTTTGCGGCTTTTTTATGTCCTACAATACAAACCTTTGCTGTCTTTTTACTAACACTAATGACTTTATATACCACGTTGTTGACTGTGTATGATTTGCCTTTTGTAAGTTTCTTAGCAGCAGGTGTTGGTGTATTCGTTGGTTTATTAACTGGTGTTGCAGTTGGTACCGTAGGTGTTGTTGGTGCGTTTGTGACATTATCATTTGGAACATCAGGGCTCACAACAATGATAGGAGTTGATGTTGGTGTAGCGGTTGGTGGAGTAGTTACAGATGGAGTGGTACTTGGTGGAACCGTTACTGGATCATCTGTTTTTGCACCTGTTCCGCAAATGGTAATGCTCTTAACAAAAGTATCATTATAAATAACAGTAATCACGTTTAATGAGTCTGTCAATGTACTCTTTGAAAAAGTAAGTGCATTCAACAATTCTGGATTATCATTGGAATTTAATACCTTCTGTGAGAGAAGAGAAACTTCTATATAAAAATCACTGGCATTAAATATGGTACCAATCGTAGTATCACCATTGTATTGGATTGTCTTTAATTCTGATACATCATCTTTTAAACCAGGCACTGTAATTGGTGCTTCTGCGGCAATCCCCTTGTAAAAGACAGGTACCGCATTATCTTGATTTGCTATAATCTGATATTGATCAAAGGTAATATTTTCATGGTCAGTTATGACAATTCCTGCTGAAGAATTTTCTTTGTAAATGGTAATCGTTACATCTTCAGGATTGATTGCACAGTTTTCGTACACACCATTTCCAGTATAGGTTGCTTCTACTTTGGTAATTGTATTTTCTGTACCTGTAATGGTAAGAATGTCATTCATAGTACAACCGTTGTAACGGATGGTGATTTTGTTATCACCAAGTTTAATTGGTACTTCCTGTGTTTCCTGATCATTTACAACAAATGAAAAGCCTTCTGTTACCTGTTCCACAACAGGTGTGTTTGGATTGGCATAAGTAACAGAGGATAAAACCACATCCGATGTATGTAAAATACTATCTTCAGGAAGTGTTGCCTTTGTTGCTGTTGCATTGAAGCTAACGATCTGATCTGGATAGCCATAAGCGATAAAACTTTTCGTAACAGTCTTATCTTCCGAAACTTTGGAAGAAATACGAATGGTTGTTTCTGCACTTACGACTTTTGGATTGTCAATTTCATATTGATCATCTGTCAGGATTTCTGTTTTACCGTTATCAAATTTTGCAGTAACAATTAACATATCCTTTGTTACTTCATCACCAAGAGTTAAATTTAATTTGTCTCCTGTTTTTGGTTGAATAGAAGTAATTTCCTGTACTGCGTTTTTCTGAACTCTAATCTTAAATGGATGTTTTACACCGCCCACTTCTAATAAAAATTCATGTGTACCTGCTGTTAAGGATACGGTGGAAGTGGTACAAGGAGTGTAGTAACTTCCATTATACTTGTAGGCATAAAGCTCTTTGGTAGAAGCCGTTACGCTATCATTTTTTTCTAATATACGATAATTATAATTTGTAGATACCTTACTTCCTGTTATGATGGAAAGTTTGAATTTGCTTCCATCGGTGACAGGTGGATTGATGGCATCCTTTTCATAGGTTGCATAAACAGAAATATTTGCATCAGAGGCAAAATCATAAGATACTGTTTTTTCATCTTCTCCTAAATAAATAATTGTGTTTTTAATCTCGTAGTCTAACGTATCTGCGTTCGAAACATAATTGTGATAATTGCAGGACTTGTTTTTCATCCAAGATTGATACATCTCATAGGCGGAAAGTAAGTTTCCGTCATCATCATAGGCAAGTGCACCGCCGTATCCATATACATTTGTCTTTTCCCCATCACAACGATTATAATCAGAACCTCCGATATACTTAAAATCAGGATGTAAAAAGTAAATAGAGTCACAATTTAGAGAGGTTGTGGAATCATCTCCAAGAGGAAAATGATTTAATTCCATTGTCTGACCTGTTGCTCCTGAGGTGTTTTGATAATTAAAGAAGATGTTGTGAACGGTTGTTTCGTAACCAAGGCGGTCACCTTCTTTTTCGTAACTGACAAATTCACGGTCTCCACGGTTATCTATATTAAAGTATAAATTTTCTATTCCTACATGATATAGTGCATAGTTTCCGAAGGTACATTTGTTATTGATCGTAAAATTAGTAATAACAGAGTAGTCTCTGGAGAAGGAATAAATTGCGTATTGTTCAAATGTTGTAGTCAATGCTTCGTTCAAAGCACCATTTATATTAAAGTTAGTTATAACCCCAGTATTTTCAGAATAATAAAGTGCCTTTTTACCAAATGTAGTAGCTGCGTTTACATTTAGATTTGTAATCGTTGTATTTTCTAAAAACGAGTTTGTAAGGGTATTTCCTGATCCGTTTAAATTTAAGTCTTTTAAATTACATGCGGAGAAAACCGTATTTGCATTTGTAATAGCTCCGTTGAAGGTTACATTTGCGGAACTCGCTGTAGAGAATGTAGTAGAAGTAAAATTGTTTGCATCCTTAAAGGTAACGTCGTTATTGAATTTTACCATGTTTAGTTTTGGACAATTTGAAAAATTATAGCCGCTGTCACTGCCACCTGTAAAAGTAACCGATCCAGTAAGGGTAATGTTTTCTAGATTTTCGCAGTTTCTAAATACACTTCCTTGTATGGTAATGGATTTGGCTTTGATTGTGACATTTTTCAAAGCGGACATAGATGAGAAACAACGAGTAGATAAGGTAATATCATTTTCTGTATCAATCGTAATTTCTTCAATAGAGGTATTCTCACTCAAATAATTAGCAGGAATTGTTTCGTAATCATTTCCTATAAAAATTCGTTTTGCCTTATTAAAAACTTCTTTACTATTTTGAGATAGAGCTAATGTACCATCATAGCTACCACCGTTTGCTAATGCCGTTCCATTTACGCCTGCTTTAAAATCAGCAAAAGATGGGAAATATACGTTACCATCATTGGATTGTATGGCAGACAGTGTGAGAGATGGACTGGTCGATGTGTAAGTATTTGCAACGGCTGACCAACTGTTATCCTTATATGTAAACTGTGATGTCGAAATATAAGAGGTGGCTTTTACGATATAAGAAGATGGAAAGCAAAGAGAAGAAATTGTGCAAACTACTAATAACAAAGACAAAAGTCTCTTTGGTTTTAATTTGATGACCTTCATATTAACTAACGCTCCTTAAAAATTCTTATGTATATAGGGTTTCATTCATTATCTTTATTTCATAATTATAACATTTGTTACAAGAACAGGCAATAATTGTGTAAAAAAAACGTAACAAATATATGGGAGAAAAAATGGTGAAATATTCCAATTTTTTAGTCAAAGTCTATAAAAAATACAAAAAAACGAAAGAAAAAAAGAAAGTTCATAAAAAGTACAAAAAAAGGATATAGTGTATAAAGGAAAGTTAGTTACGTAGATGGAAATGGAAGAAAAGTAAGGGCCGCTATTAGCGGCTCTTTTTCTGTCTTTTATAGATTTTTCCAGTTGGAGGAAGGGAAAGATTATAGTATAATGATGCCAGAGTCAAAAGCTAAAACTATAGTTTAGCGTTGACATCTGTAACCACATAAAAGCAGGAACGAGTTAAAGGTGAATGATATGTACGACTACAATAAAATAGTAGAGGATTTATTAAAATGGTATGATGCGCATGCCAGAGACTTGCCATGGAGAAGGGAACCTAAGCCCTATTATGTCTGGGTATCCGAAATTATGTTACAACAAACCAGAGTAGAGGCAGTAAAGGGGTATTTTACGAGATTTATTGAGGCGTTACCAAATATTGAAGCATTGGCAAACGCACCAGAGGAACAACTGTTAAAGCTATGGGAAGGTCTGGGATATTATAACCGTGTACGAAATTTGCAGAAAGCAGCAATTACTGTGATGGAGGAGTTTCATGGGGAATTGCCTGCGGATTATAAAGAGTTGTTGACCTTAAAGGGAATCGGAACCTATACCGCAGGAGCGATTGCGTCGATTGCCTATGGGATACAGGTTCCTGCGGTAGATGGCAATGTACTTCGCGTTATGAAGCGACTGGCAGGAAGTTATGATGATATTATGAAAGCCAGTGTTAAAAAAGAGATGGAACAAACATTGAGTAGTGTAGTGCCAGTCCGTGCTGGAGCCTTTAATCAGGCAATCATGGATTTGGGTGCTTTAGTGTGTATTCCCAATGGAATGCCGCTTTGTGAACAATGTCCCCTTGCTGCACATTGCATAGCAAGAGAAAAAGGCATACAGTTGGAATTACCAGTAAAGACAAAGAAAAAATCCAGAAGAATCGAGGAAAAAACAATTCTTTTATTGGAATATCAAGGAAAGTACGCCATTCAAAAAAGAGCAAATAAGGGACTCTTAGCCGGGCTTTGGGAACTTCCTAGTGTAGAAGGAAAATATAGTGAGCAGGAAATTCGTACTATATTAAAAGAAGAAAACCAACAGGCAGATATTTATGAATTGGGAGCGGGACAGCACATTTTTTCACATATTGAGTGGTCGATGGTAGGCTATCATATTATATTGGAAAAACCGATAGAAGAGGATACCTATGTGTGGGCAACAAAACAGGAATTGCAGGACATGTATGCGATTCCGACCGCATTTTCAATTTATCTAAAAGGTTGCATTTCTTAACAAGAATTGTTATAGTTATAGTAGAATAACTATATCAGGAGGTGGTATGCATGATAATCCGTGTAGATTTTAACAGTTCAGAGGCATTGTATATGCAATTATGCAGGCAGATCATTATCGGCATTGCCAATGAGGAGATAAAAGAGGGTGACAATCTTCCATCTGTTAGAGACTTGGCAGATGAGATAGGAATCAATATGCATACAGTAAATAAAGCCTATTCTATTCTGCGCCAGGAAGGATATTTAAAGGTAGATAGACGACATGGTGCAATCATTGCCATAGAAGTGGATAATACAAAGGCACAGATGGAACTTGCAGAAGAATTAAAATTATCTCTGGCAAAGGCAATATCAAAAGGTGTGCCAAGAGAGGCTGCGTTAGAGATGGTCAATGAAATTTATGATATATATCAGGGAAGATAACATGGGAGGTAGTTTATGAGAGAAAAATACACAGCCGATGCCAAAGAGACACTGGTTTTGGCTGAAAAGGCAGCTAGTCAGGCTGGTTGCAGTTATGTGGGAAGTGAACACATCTTATTGGGATTGCTAAAAGGAAAAGGTGTGGCAGCCAGTGTGCTTTCTGCGAATCATGTTACTTGTGAAAAAGTAGAAGAGCTGATGGAACAATTGTTGCAGATGGATTCGACGGTAAAGGTAAAAGAAGCCAAATTTACCTTGCGCGCGAAACGAATTGAGGAAAATAGTGTTGTACAGGCAGAGCGTTTTGGAGCAAAGAAAGTCGGTACGGAACATATTTTACTAGCACTGTTAAGAGAAAGTGATTGTGTGGCAATCCGTTTGCTAAATACCATAGGCGTAAATATGCAAAAATTATATGTAGATGTGCTGACAGCGACAGGGATGGACCCTGCGGCAGCAAAAAATGACTACATGGCATTAAAGGGCAAAAATAAAGGAAAATCCGCTACTCCTATGCTGGACCAGTTTAGCAGAAATCTTTCCCTTTTAGCGAAAGAAGGAAAACTGGATCCTGTTGTGGGTAGAGAAAAAGAAATTGAGCGTTTGATTCAGATTATCAGTAGAAGAACCAAAAATAACCCTTGTCTGGTAGGTGAACCGGGTGTGGGAAAGACTGCCATTATTGAAGGATTGGCACAGCGTATTTGCGAGGGAAGTGTCCCAGAAACCATCGCAGATAAGAAGGTTGTGATACTTGATCTGTCAGCCATGGTAGCAGGTTCTAAGTATCGTGGAGAATTTGAAGAACGTATTAAAAGAGTGCTTCGGGAAGTCGCACAGGAAGGCAATATTTTAGTATTTATAGATGAATTGCACACTTTGATTGGTGCAGGTGGTGCAGAAGGAGCTATGGATGCAGCGAATATTTTGAAACCCGCCCTTGCCAGAGGCGAGATTCAGATTATGGGTGCAACGACCATTGGAGAATATCGAAAATACATAGAAAAAGATGCGGCATTGGAGCGTCGTTTCCAGCCAATTACAGTGGAGGAGCCTACAGAGGCGGAAACATTTTCTATATTAAATGGTTTGAAAGAAAAATATGAGCAGCATCACCATGTTGTTCTTACGACAGAGAGCTTGCAGGCAGCAGTTAAGCTTTCCAGCCGCTATATTACGGACCGCTTTTTGCCTGATAAGGCGATTGACGTTATGGACGAAGCTGCTTCAAAGGCGAGACTTGGCAGCAGTGTAAAGAGTAAGGAACTGATAGAATTAGAAAAGAAACAGGCTAGTCTGGAGTTAGACAAGGAAGAGGCGATCATTCAGGAAGATTATGATGAGGCCATGAAGATAAAGCAGGCGCAGCAGGTAAATAAAGAAAAAATACAAAAAATACTGGAAAAAGAGGAAAAGAGAAAGAAAACCGAAAAGATTACTGTCACCGAAAAAGATATTGCAGCGGTGATTGCTATGTGGACTAAGATTCCAGTTGAAAAACTAGAGGTGGAAGAAGCTACCCGATTGAAGAAATTAGAACAGGTATTGCATGAACGGGTGATTGGACAGGAGGAAGCTGTGACGGCAGTAGCAAAGGCAGTCAGACGTGGACGCGTAGGATTAAAAGATCCAAATCGACCAATTGGTTCCTTTTTGTTCCTGGGGCCTACAGGTGTCGGAAAGACCGAATTATCAAAAGCCTTGGCAGATGCAGTGTTTGGAACAGAGAAAGCTATGATACGAGTAGATATGTCTGAATATATGGAAAAGCATAGTGTGTCAAAATTGATTGGTTCGCCACCGGGATATGTTGGATTTGAAGAAGGTGGACAATTAAGTGAAAAAGTCAGACGAAATCCATATTCTGTAGTCTTATTTGATGAGATTGAGAAGGCTCACGCAGATGTGTTTAATATATTGTTACAAGTATTAGACGATGGACATATTACAGATTCGCAGGGTAGAAAAATCAGTTTTAAAAACACAATTATTATTATGACTTCCAATGCAGGGGCAAGCCGTATTGTTTCACCTAAGAATTTAGGATTTGCGACCAAACAGGATTCCAAAGCAGATTATAAGAAGATGAAAGAAAATGTAATGGAAGAAGTAAAACATCTGTTTAAACCTGAATTTTTAAATCGTATTGATGAGACCATTGTATTCCATTCTTTAGAAAAGGAACAAATCAAAGAAATCGTAAAACTGATGATGAAAAACTTATCAAAGCGAGTGGAAGAACAGATGCGTATTACATTACAGCCTGACGAGGATGTGTTTGACTTCATTACAGAAAAGAGTTTTGATGTAACCTATGGAGCAAGACCGATCCGTAGAACGATACAGACCAGTGTGGAGGATGCCTTGGCGGATGCAGTATTGGAAGGCAGCGTGCATATGGGAGATCAGGTGAGGCTTTCGGTGCAGGATAAAAAAATAGTGTTTCATGTGTAGTGTGTGAGTCAGCACAGGAAAGGCAAGATAGAGACTAAGAGCGATTTTTAAAAAGCCATGCACATTTATAAAGTGCAAGTTTTCTATGTGAGATACACGTAGAGTTTTGTATGGTATATTTGTTCAGTTAGTGTATAATTTTTATTGGCAA
>FR899655.1 GCA_000437275.1 Clostridium sp. CAG:411
GCCTGTCGCTTTTTGGTGCGAAAGCTCTTTTTTGTCTATTGTATCTATTATTGTAATAATGACAAAATGTTTTGTGGCAATTGATTTGCCTGTGCCAACATAGAAGTACCTGCCTGTGATAGTACATTTAACTGTGTATAATTTGACATTTCTTCTGCCATATCCAAATCTTCAATACGTGAAAGTGCTTCTGTTAAGTTTTCATTTGATGTATCCAGATTACTAATGGCATGTTCCAAACGATTTTCATAAGCTCCAAGCTTTGCACGGACAGAAGATACTTGATTGATAGCCTTATCGAATAAAGTAATCGCCTCTCCTGCATCATTTGTATTTCCTACATTTACATTTTCAATTCCAAGAGTTTCAGAATTTACCTTTGGAATACTGATACTAACGGTCTGCTCTTCATTTGCTCCAATCTGAAGTGTCATAGGTCCTGCATCCAAAACGGTAAGCTCGACATCCAGACTTGCAATGGCATTACCACCTGCATTCGTTAAGGCATCTTCTTCTAACATGACAACCATTTCAAATCCATCTTTATCTGAAATCGTAACTTTATTTCCATCTGCTGCCGCAGTAGCAGCCAAAGAAAATGTCTTTGCATCTTCTGAGCCATCTTGCGCTTTATTTGCTGTCGTAGTTAGTTCTATTTCTGCATCTTTTCCTACCGCTTTCATATTGTTTGAATTTGTATCAATTCCAAGAAAATCTGCCAAGTCTTTGTTATCGCAATATACTTCTACTTTTCGTGATGCGCCTGCCTCTTTCGACTCAAAATTCAGATAGGCATCTTTTTGTACCGTTCCCTGTGTTTTTCCTGCTGCGTCTGTCGTTGTGTACACATCCACGTTTACATTGCTTCCCAAATCTCTCAATTGTGTATATACATCTGCCAAAGAAGTCCCTTTTTCAATTTCCACCGTTTCACCGTTAATCGTAATCTTACCAGACGCTGGTGCAACTGTGTCTGCAATTGCTGCAGGAGAAGTAACTTTTGCCTTTTCTCCCACCTTTTTTACTGAAATCTTATAGCTTTTTGCCGTAACCGCATCTGATGTTGAAACGATGTTTACCTTGGTACTGCTTGAATAGGTCTTTCGATCTGAATCGCCATTCAATAGTTTCTTAGTATTAAACTCTGTATCCTCTGAAATACGATCAACCTCTGCACTAAGATTGTCAATCTCTAATTGAATTGCTTCACGATCTTCTGCTGTATTTGTCTCATTTACCGCCTGTACAGATAGTTCACGCATTCTTTGTAACATCGATTCCACTTCATTTAAAGCACCCTCTGCCGTTTGTATAACCGAAATACCATCCGATGCATTTCTCGATGCCTGATCCAAACCGCGAATCTGTGTCTTCATCTTCTGTGAAATTGCCATTCCTGCTGCATCGTCCGCTGCACGATTGATACGATAACCAGATGATAAACGCTCTACGCTTTTCTCCAGTGCTTCATTTGTTCTTTGTAATTTAATGTTTGATTTAATCGCTGAAATATTATGATTGATTTTCATAATTAACTCCCTTCCGCCTCATGAAGGCTCTCCATGCTCCTCGTTACTCTACACACGCTGCTACATGCTTCACAAAGGTTTTTGCTACCGCATATAATTTTGCAGCATCTTTTTTATTGTCCATGTCTGTTACATTATGAGCCTCCATGCTCCTTGTATGTAATCCATAAATCACTCGTCCAAGTTCCATCCCTTGTCCTTTCAGACGATTTTCAAACGCATCCTCCCTGTCAAGAAGACTTTCTGATGCTTTCTTTGAATCGGTAAGAAGTGTCCCTTCTACCGTGTTACCATTCACCATAAACTCTGCTCGAATTTCTCCAAAGCCTTCTATGTCTGTTGATATGGTAACTTTGCCCTGTTCATCTGTGCCATTTAAAATTGTCACATGCATCGTTGTAATATTTTCACCCGTCTGAACTGGTACTTGATAATCCTGTCGTCCTGCCAGTTTTCTGGCTAGTCCAACACTGTTTGCCATAACCCGCAATTCCTGTAATCCCATAGAATGAATCTGTCTGTCTGCAAACCCATTCTGTAGAATATTTTCTACCTGTTTTTCCAATCTTTCATACTGCGATTGCATCGTATCTGCATCTACCAAAGCATCTGCCATTCCATCTATGGTATCGATTATCTCTTCTTGTTGCTCCTTTGGCAATTTTCTTGCTTTGTCCTGAAGTTGCTTATACACCTCTCCAAATTGACTGGCCGCAATCACATTTTCTACTGTAACAGGTATTCCTTCGCTTCTTAAATATGAGAGAACCGCATCACTATTATCGGATACTTGTTGTAAAATCTTTATCTTTTCCTTCTCGTATGAAGTATCTTTTCCTTCTTCCTGCTCAACCTGTCTGTTTGCTTCCTTGAGTTTCCAAAGTAATTCTTCCACGTTTTCCTTCATCAAATCCGTAAACTTTTGTTGGCCTGTTTCTCCTGTTAGCATTTTTTCCAAGCCCGATGGGGAAATTTCTTCTGTCAGTTCTTCTACTATATTCTGGTAATATTTTGCCTTTATATCCATATCACCTTCTTCCGTATCAGAAAAAGTTTCCTGCATTTGAGATAATAATGTTCCTCTGCTATATTTAATATCCTGCATATCCGTACTATCTGCTGCTTGCATTTCTACTCCGCCATTTTTCAACGTACGAATTGCCGTATATAAATTCTCCAGTGTCAGTTCACGATCTGTCTGTGCCACATAACCTACCGCAGCCCCATCCATCTTCTGTACATTATTTAACAAACGATAAACATTGATAAACGCCTGTCTGTCCTCTTGACTAATGCCGTTTTTCTGCTCTAATTGGTACAAATACTTGCTATATTTTTCATCTTCTGATATACCAAGTTCGTCTTTTATGTCGTTAATCACCGTATCCAGTTCATCCAAATTCGACTGTAATGGATTGATATTTCTCCTGATCAGTTCTACCGTCACTGCAGGATGTAGGTCGTTTATCACCTTATTGACTTGACTATCATATTCTTTTATTTTATATATATTTTCTTCTGTAATAGACATAGTATTGTGTGCAAGAATTCGCACCGCACGCTGATTTTCCTCTGTCGGTTGTAACCCTACATCTTCTAATATGGCATCTACATTACGAAATGCTTTTTGTATACTATCTCCTAATTGACGGTCTGGTCTAGTCATAAGTGTCTCATAAGCGGTTTCTGCCTGCTCAAATTTTTGCTGCTGCTTCGCTCCTTCTTCCTGTAATTCTTCCAGCGTAATTTCTGCCCTTTTTACAAGTGTAGTACCCAAAATAACATTTGGAGCATCTTGTAAGGATTGTACACACTGCTGCGTGTCACGTAACATAGCAATATTTTCCTGACTATCTACGACACCACTCTCCTGTAATAGTCCCTGATAATATGCATCCTCTATGTCTCGCAATCCATCCACAATTTCTTCTATATGTTCTATATTTAAGTCAATGCCTTTTTCCTGCAATCGACTGGCACTATCCGCAGTCATCTTTAATCGTACTTCCTCTAGTTGCCTGCGTTTTGTAACAGCGGAAATATCAAAATCGTCTTCTGATAAGTCTTGAAGCTGCTCATTTACCTGTGATAAAAAGGTATCAACCGCCTGCTGCACAGAGGACATAGTCGGTGTCAGCAAAGAAACTGCTTCTGGATCTTTGCCTCGTGCCATTCCTTCCGTCACCTGTTCTAATACCACCTCTGGATCGTACTGTTCTTTTATATCCTGCATCGTGGTAAGATTTTCTATCATTTCCCCTGTAATAGGTAAATCGTGTTCAAACAGCCATTTTGCCTGCTCCATTACCTCATCTGTTACCTCAATCCCATCTTCCGTCAACATCTTCTCTGCCTGTGGTGCTATTTCCTGCCAAGTATCTGCCAAATCGGAAGCCTGTGTATTTTGCACATCACTTTCATAAGATACGACCTGAGACTGATAGGACACACCCTGACCTACTTTATAATTACTAAACTTGCTGCTACTGCCTGCATATTGTGCATGATATACATTTTCTATTGTAGGCTCCAGCGCATTTTCCAACATATAATTCATCGCATTCTCAGACAAATTCGGTGTAACTGCTGCCCTGTGCATAACATCGGAAACTTTTTTTATGTTTGCCTCCGTCACAGGTAAATCTGCCTGTGCCAAAGCATTTGCAATCTGTTCTGCCATTTGATTTCCAGCAATATTTTGTACTTGATTATGTATCCTTACTTTTTCAATTTCTTCCTGGTAATCTTCTCTATGTTCTACGCACTGTTCAATACCATTCTGCTTTGCCTGTCTTTGTTGTTTGATACGCTCTAATGCTCGTTCCAAGCGTTCCAGTTCATATTTTTCAATGGACATACCTTCTTGCTCTATGTCATTGCAATCTTCCCCAGTCATCCGTTCACTCACAGAACCCAAACTACCTGTTTCCTGTTCTTTTTCTGTGCCATTACTCTTTTCCATGTAATCTGCAAAATTCACCTGATCGTTATTTACTATGGTGCAAACCATTCCCCTAGCTTCACTATCAGAATTTGTACCGTTTTCCACTTCCTTTAATACAATACTATTCTTTGATACATCCCTTATTTCAAAACTTCTCTGTTCGCCCTCCCTGGCATTGTGTACTGCACCTTTTGGTACCTGTACCTGCGTACCATTAAAGTCAATGGAAATCTTATCGGATACTCCAGCAATCGTTCCTACAATAATCTGACCCTTCTTGCCAAGTTTTGTATAATCCATCCTGGATTTTCCTTCTCTGGACATGCTGATTTTCCATGCATTTGTTGATTTTACATTACCTGCAATCTCCATCGATTTCCCACTCACCTTTCTTATGTTCTATGTTACATTTCGGCTACTCTATTTTAAAACATTAGCATAACTATCCAGTGCGTTCCTCATACACCAGAATTAAATTCTTCAAAACCGACAAATTTGCAACAAAAAAAAAGCATAACCATATCCCCATTATGGTCTGCTTCTTTTTCCTGACAATCTTCTCCCCAGAAATTGTCTTTTCATTCTTCTTCCATTTTACTACTTAATTACACGATCATTTTAGAGATGCAAGCCCTTCCTTTTTGTTCGCATCATAATATAACTCCTTGTTGGCATTCTCTGCTGTATTGAAATCATCTCCCCATTTCAGTGTCACACACTGTATCTCAATACATCTGAGTCTGACCGATTTTCTGAGCCTTCTGTCATAGATACGGAATATTGTAACCGAAACTTCCGAACACTCCCTTTGCATCTAAAAAGCATTTGCCTTTTCATACATTCCCTACAACCTAATACCTTCCCCAAGGTTTTCCATTTCTATGACATCTCAGTGTAAGTTTGTCCTCATTACCTTTTCAACTATCGAAAACGCTTTGAGACTTGCTGAACAGATTGTTATGCATTACATGTCATACTCCCTTTGACTTGTTTTGTTCGATACTGTCAACTATTTTTTCTTACACGAATATTATGACACATTCCTCCTGTTTTTGCAATAGTTTTTTCTATTTTTATGAACTTTTTGTACTCGTTTTTCGTTTTGTGTAGTTTTTGCCATTTTTCTCTCTTTTTTCACAAGTTATTACAATTGCCACCAAAAAAGAAAGTGTCATATGCAAGCTCTCCCGTTTGCATGTAACACTTTCAATAACATATCTTTATTTCTTTTTAAATCTGGCAAAAAAACCTTTCTTTTCCTCTTTTTGTTCTACTCCGCCACGCGCACCTTTTATGTCCATAATATAAATTCCGCTGACAACCGCTTTTACTTCTTTCTTTACGGGAATTAAATCATATACTTTTTCATCGCAAAGCATTGTAACAATCTTAGGTCCAATTTTCACTTTTACTACTGGTACTTTTGCTCTTTTCATATACCATTTTGACTGTTCCATCACAATTTTAGGTAAATTGGCATCCTGTAATTTCATCTTCTTTTTATCAATCACAAGTAAAGACTGTACCTGTGATCCTGCACGCATCTGCTCTTGCGAAGACTCTGCCTGTTCCTGCATCTGTTTTCCTTTGCGATAAAGTAAGACACAAGCAACTACTAAAATTACTACAACAACCAATAAAATAATCAGCCATTTCATATGTAATTACCTCCTACATTTTTCATTTTTATTCTTATAGCTACTTTTAACTATCTATCGTAACTTTTCCATACTCACATAATTAAAACTATATCATATCTTAGTCTATATTTTCAAGCATTTCTTCTACCTTTTTCTGCATGTATGCACCCATATGTCTCTTTTCTTCTGCCGTCAAATCCTTCGGATAAATCGGCTCACCATATACGACAGATACCTTTGTTGGTGAAAACCATGCAAAATGATGTCTAATTACCTTTTCTGTATTTTTCATAGCTACTGGCACAATTGCACATCCTGTCTTTGTGGATAATTTGAAACTACCATCACGAAAAGGCAATAAAGGCACTAACTCTTTTTGCCGATTTCTGGTACCTTCTGGCATAATAAAAACTGAATATCCTTGTTTCATCTGCTCAATTCCTGTAAGGATTGTCTGCATTCCTTCTCTTGGATTTTCACGATTCAAGAAAAGACATTTCAAAAAACGCATCCATCGACTGACACAAGGCACTTTTTTTAAATCATCTTTTGAGACAAAACCTGTCAAAGTAGGAGTGGTAATATACCCTGCTAATATATCGCAATAACTTCTATGGTTTGCAATATATAACACCGCTTCATCTTTGGGTACATTTTCCCGACCTTTGCATTCAATTCTGGCTCCTGCCAATATAAATATAATACGAAATGCGACTTTCACTATTTTCTGTGAAAATGCCACCTGTAATCTCTCATCCTTTTTTCCTAACAGCCAGGTTACCAAATATAATGGTAAACTGATAATCGCAAATAGGACTAAAAATACCCCCACCAAAATTATTCTCATATTTTTTCCTCGCTTCTATTCTTCCAATTCCTTAGCTGCAATTTTAATGGCAACCTTACAATCTGCAACGTGATTATAATTCATATCTAATGTATATTTTAATACTACATCAATTACATCTTCTACTTCCTTAATGGATATGTCTGTCGTGTCAATTCCTACCATTAAATCTCCATATGGTGTCTTATAACAACTCGTTGTTTTTTGCATCGTATCGAAAACCATCTGCACATTACTCATTCCCTGCTTAATAATTTCCACATGATTCTCTTCAAAAACCAACGTTACATTTGTAATTTCCTGATCTTCTTCGTCTACTTCTTCGTACTGCACCAAATGTCTTCCTTCTTCCCAGGCATAGGTACCAGAAGAGATTGTTTCGATTGGTTCTCCTTCTTCTTGTTCTACATTTTGTAATCCCTGTAGTGATACAATGACCTCTTTTGTCATGCGTACCTCCTTTTTTTATCTTAATATTGCTCTATATTTACAACATCTGCCTCCATTACATCACATGGTAAAATCGTATTGGCAAATGCCTTAAATTTTTCTGCACCATCGCTTACATAAAATCTATGCTCTGTTGGTTCCCAATCCAAACGGTTCATCTGTTTTTCTTCTAAGACTGCCTTTAATTTTAATGCCGTTTCATAGGCTGGATTTACCAACTCTACTTCTTCCCCCATAACTTTTTGTATCGTATGGCGAAGCAAAGGATAATGTGTACAACCCAACACAAGTGAATCTACTCCATATCCCTTCAATTCACTTAAATACCGTTCTGCAATCTCAATCGTAACAGAGTCATATAACCAATTTTCTTCCACAAGAGGCACAAACAACGGGCAAGCTCTGGAATACACCTGTGCTTCTGGTTTTATCTTACGAAGGCACTGGCTGTATATTCCACTATTTACAGTTGCCAGTGTTCCAATTACACCAATCTTATTATTTTTCGTTGCCTTTGCCGCAGCTCTTGCCCCTGGTTCCACAACTCCTAACACTGGAATATCATTTTCCTGCTTCAATGTCTCCAATGCCAATGCACTGGCTGTATTACAGGCTATTACAATGGCTTTTACCTCTTTCGTCCGCAAAAACTGCGCAATTTGCCGAGAATAACCAATAATCGTTTCCTTTGATTTGCTTCCATATGGCACACGCGCCGTATCTCCAAAGTAAACTATATTTTCATTTGGCAACTGATTGATAATCTCTCTTGCTACTGTCAATCCACCTACACCGGAATCAAATACCCCTATGGGATTCTCACGCATATGATTCTCACCCATGATTCTCCTCCTTATGGATTATCGCATATATGCAGTTTCAATCAATGTTTCTACTAACTTCTTTGTATCAATACCTGCTGCTGCCCAAAGCATAGGATACATACTAATGCTGGTAAAGCCAGGAAGTGTATTAATTTCATTAAATACAACCTCGTTTGTACCCTGTTCCACAAAGAAATCTACCCTTGATAAACCTGCTCCATCCACAGCTATAAAAATTGCCTTTGCCGCATCTCTGACTTTTTCTTCTACCCCTTCTGGAAGCTCTGGTGAAATCACTGTTCTAGATTCTGGATTGTTATATTTTGCCTCATAATCATAGAAATCTGCTGCGGCTAAAATTTCTCCAACACCTGATGCTTTTACTTCTTTTCCACCTAAAACCGCACATTCTATCTCTCTTCCAATAATAGTCTCTTCCACCAAAATCTTTCGGTCATGCTGTACTGCAAGTTCCAATGCTTCTTTCAATTCTTTTCGGTCATGCGCCTTAGATACTCCCTGTGAAGACCCTGCATTGGATGGCTTTACAAATACGGGATAAGAAAGTTTTTCCTCTACTTTCGACAATACGCTCTCCATATCTTCTAAGTCTCTCTTCAAGACAGGGACATAAGCAGCCTGACGAATATGTAAAGTATCCACAATAATCTTCGTATAAAGTTTATCCATCGACACTGCTGATGCTAATACTCCACATCCTACATATGGGATCTTTGACAATTCAAAAATTCCTTGAATAGTTCCATCTTCGCCATATAAGCCATGAAGGGCTGGGAATATTACATCCACCTTCTTCTGTGTTAATTGTTCTCCTTCTATATAAAGGATACCCTTTTGTGCTGTATCTGGTGAAATAACCGCAGTTACTTTACTTTCTCTCCATGTACCATTCTCAATATCTGCAACGGAATCTACCTTTAACCATCTTCCATCTTTTGTAATTCCAATTATCAGAATTTCATATTTTTCTGTATTTATATTCTTTATAATCGTTGTGGCTGAAATACAAGATACCTCATGCTCTGAAGATTGTCCGCCAAACACAACTGCTATTGTTTTTTTACTCATGTTCTTCTTTCCTTTCTTACCTTGTTTTCACTAGATTACATTGTAACCTTATTAGAATAAATAGTCAACAAAGTAATTAGGAAACCATTGGTTCTCGTATTATTTAAACATAGCTTTCCATAATTCTACTATTTTTAATCGATATTCTACCGTAACATTCTTATCATCTATACAGGCATATTCATCCTGACTTAGTTGTTCCTTTAATTTTTCTTTTGATTCTTTTGGCACAACTGCCATTCCCTCCTCTACCATACATAAACTTGGATACATGACACACCACCAGTTATGCCCTTTTGCCTCTCCGATCTCAATCTGTAACGTTTCGTATTTTCCCGCTGGAAAAACCGTATCTCCATACTTTTTAACAGGGAAATCATTTACCGTAAGATATGCCGTAACCGGTTCACTGCATCCCTGCTCTTGTAAAGTATCCTTGGCAATTTCCGTAATAGTTTGAAGATTGTCTTTTATGACCTGCTCCGCTTCTTCTTTGGTATAAATGTCCTTTAATGCTCCCTGCATTTCTTCTACTACTGCATCTCTCACTTTTAATTTTAATTGCTGATCCTGTGCTTCATCACTATTTGCCAGCACATGAAATCGAATGACCTGTTCTGCAATTCCCTGTTGCAACTCATCAACCTTTTTCTCTTCTTTTCCCACATTCAAAACAAAAATCACACCTAAAAACAATACAATCACAATTATCCGTACCTTTCCCATGATACTCATTTTACTTCTCCCCTTTTTTATTTTATATAGATAAATCTTCCCTCTTTTGCCACTTTTATACTATTTCTTGTTGTGGTATAATTATTTATGAATTGTATACAATGTACATTAGGAGGTTATTTGATGAATACAATTATAAAGAGGGCCTATGGTAAACTAAATTTATCTTTGGATATTGTTGGAAAATGTGAAGATGGCTACCATCTCGTATGTATGGTTATGCAAACCGTTGATTTATATGATGAACTAACGATTCAAAAAACTGACAAACCAGGTATCCAGCTTACGACTGACAGACCAGATCTTCCTACCAATGAAGACAATTTAATCTATAAAGCTACAAAATTACTTTTTGATGAATTTCAGATAAAGGGTGGTGTTTCCATTCATCTGAAAAAACAAATCCCGATTGCCGCAGGTATGGCAGGCGGCAGTGCGGACTGTGCAGCTACCTTACTTGGTATCAACACACTGTTTGATTTAAAGCTTACCGAACAGGATTTACAAAAAAGAGCCGTTACTATGGGTGCAGATATTCCTTACTGTATTATGGGAGGAACTGCCTTATCCGAAGGAATCGGAGAAGTTTTAACCCCTATCTCACCAGTACCGGATTGCCATGTACTTCTTGTGAAACCAAATATTGATATTTCCACCAAATGGGTCTATCAGACGTTGCGTTGGAATACACTTACCAGTCATCCAGATACGAAAAAAATGCTTTCTGCACTGGAAGCACAGTCTTTATCCGAAGTATCTGCGACTATGGAAAACGTACTGGAAACGGTTACGATTCCTGCGTACCCAGTTATTGCCTCCATCAAAGAGAAACTTCTCTCTCTTGGTGCTATCAATGCTATGATGAGCGGCAGTGGTCCTACTGTATTTGGTTTATTCCCTGATCAGACAGCAGGAGAAAAGGCATACTCTATTTGCAAAGAACTTTATCCTGATTATCAAGTCGAATGGACCCGATTTATTTCCCGTGAAGAAATAAAAAATAAGTAAAGGTGGTGAAGTTTGAAACAAATAAGTAGAGAACAGCCAAGAAATAAAGGGCATAGCAAATAA
>FR899656.1 GCA_000437275.1 Clostridium sp. CAG:411
AAAGCCAATGCAAAAAATAATCAGAGTTTTATTCCCATTCTGAATTACATAGCTCTAAAACCTCAATTTGTTTTTTCGAGCGAAGAAATTAGCGATTTTCTCCTTTTTTTTCGAATGGGAATTATATTTTTTGTTTATTTTAAACAATTTTCTCTCTATTTATTATACAACAAAAATTCATCAAAGTCACGGTCAACAAACAATACTCTTTCGTACTCTAATACCTCTTTTTCTGGTCCATTTTCCAACAATAATAAATCCACCTTCTTATATTTCGAATACTTATACAATTCCACTAATTCTGCATTGGATAGAAAGCTTTTTACATTCACTAAAAATAATATTTTTGCCATCTTAAAATAATGGATAATATCTATGATTAGCAAAAGACGCTCTAGTATCGTTTGCTCTCCATGTTGTTTTATGCGTAGACCTATCATTTTTAAATAATCGATTACCTCCACCTGCTCTTTCCATTCAAATTCAAAAGGTAACTCTACTAAAATATCTGATACATCTAAACACACATTGTAAAATACAGTCTGAAAGGCATCCAATTTCTCAAATTCCAGTGCATATACGCCATCAACATATCGATACAACTCATTTTGTATTTTTCGCTGGTTAAAATCGAAATTCATAAAATCCATAACAAACATTGTTTCCTTTGAAAAGTTAATTATTTTTTCTTCTTCCAACAATACAATCTGTTCTGCAATCCCTTCCTCTATACCATTTGACAAACGATAAATGCTGTTTACCAGACTTCCAAATAGTTTCTGTTCTTCTATCTGAAGCACCTCTACATAATCATCACAAAATGATATTTCTGTCTCAAAAGATAAAATTCGCATTTTCATATGATAATCAACCTTTCATCGGTGTCCAAAATCGTTTGTTGTGCAGTTCCCGAAATATATTCAATACCACTAAACTGTTTTTCTGTAATTGTCAGCACCTCTACCAAACCGGCATGCGGTTTGTTCTTTCGTACTTTATTTCTTACTAACGTAGCCGTTCCACTATTTAATACCAACTTTGAATACACAGATTCCTGCATCATAATAAAGCCTTCCCGTAACAAAAATTTACGAAATTTTATGTATTCCTGCCTATCTTCTACGGTTATTGTGGGTAAATCAAAAAATACCATTACTCTCATAAATCGATAACTCATTGAAATACATATAACGCTAAGTTTTCCAAATTGACTTTTCTCAACGTCTCAAACACTTTTTTTACATACATTTGAATGGCATTAGTTAAGAAGTACTCTTTCCCACAATAGCATACTTTTTTATTTAACAAATCCACCAATTGCATCTTCAATTCAGGTGTTACTTCCAATTCCATATTTTGATATACAAATTCATCTACAATTACCCGAAATGGTTCCATTAGATCACAAGATAAATTAAAGGCATTATACTCATTGGTATGCTTAATTCCAAGTTGTGTCAAATAACCATTGCTTACAATTTCTTTATTAAAACTGGATAATAAAATTGCATACCCATAATTTAATGCCGCATTAATGTTGTTTACATCATCTCTAGAAAATCCCTTTCCAAATAAGCTATTAAAATATACCTTAGCCGCATGTCCCTCTCTATTCGTCTCATCAAAATACTTTAATTCTGTTATATATTCTCGTAGTTTTTCACTCGTATCATATTCCAATTTTTCTAAAAGATTTGCCTGATTTTCTATTTTTTGCCTTATAATCTGTGTCCATACTAATCTAGCAAAATCTGTATTCCAATGTATCTGTTCTTCTATATTTTTACTCGTATGAAAATTTCCATAATATGGAACCAATTCGCTACTTGGATTTCTTTTTTCATCACAGAAAATCACTTTAATCTTTCTTTTTATTAATTCACACAGCAAATAAGAAGTCAACGAAACCTGTGTAGAATCAATAATAATCGTATTAATTTCCGATAAATGAATCATTTTCACATCATCCGAACGAACCAGAAGATAATCATTTTTATAATTTAACTTTGCGTGACTTTTAATCACTATTGTTCTCCAACTCAATTTTTATTCCTCTCCTGTATACAACTTTCATATTTTTATATCTAAGTTTCCTACAAAAGAACCCATTTGATAAAGCAATGATTTAAAATTGCTTTATCATTGGTTCATAAATTACTGCAAAATATTCCATAGAAAATTTTTGTTTCCTTCTTTTAATCCGCAACTACTTAAACCGTCATATACCTTTCATATAATCCTGTAATAGACTGATCAATAAATTTTATACCTTCTTTGATTGTATAGTGATTTTTTCTTCCTATACGATCAGCTAATCTACCATCACTAATTGTCTTTAAATCTATACATTCTGCATTTGCCTCAGTTAAACGAAGTAATTGTATTAAAAACTTTCCCTTTTCTTGTACCGCTTTTATTTTTTCCTCTACATGCAAGCTTTCATATACATGGCTTTCTACAATCTTTTTTACAATACTTTCATATGCTGGATACTGCTGTTGTATCTTCATTCGATAATATGCATATAATTCATCCATGCTGTTCTCCAACTCATCCAAACGATATCCATAGTATTCTCCTTTTTCCATAATTGCAATTGTACGCAACAAATGCTGATGTTTTCCATCCAATATGAATTGCTTTGCATTTACTACTTCTGTTGCTGCTGTTAAATAAAATCTATTTCCATCACTATCCTCGATTAATTGATTTTTCATCACCTTTTTTCGTAAAATAACAATTTCTTCTACTCCTAATTTTTCTTTCAAATACCTATCTAAAGAGACTTCTTTTTCTGCAATCTTTTTTGCAATTATCACTGAAATTTTTTCCAGAGATAACTTTGTTTTTCTCCCTTGTTGATACCTCACCAAGCAGGAATATGCAGCTTCTCCTCCCTGATAACCACCATACTTTTCAACGGAAAGTCCCTTTTTTATTGGTAATAATTTTGTATTATTTTCTTTTCCCTTCTCTGGTTTTGCATTAATTGTCTGCTTATAAAATTCTCCTGTATTCTCTTCTAATTTTTTTGTAATGAGGCAATCCCGATATCCAAATATTTTCTTTATGTATGCTAACTTTTGTGTACCATCCCACAAAATTTCTCCAGTTTCTTTGTCTACTATTTGTTCTGAAAAACGAGACATTACATAAGAGAAAAATTGTCTTTTTTCATTTCTAACACCATCTTTCTGTTGATTCTTTTTTTGATAATACTTTCGATATCCCTCATAATCAATTTCTTTTTCATATTTAGGAAATGCCGCTTTTATATAAAGCCCCACTGCACACGCTAAATATGCATCCTGTGCATGATGGAAATCATTTATCTTTCGACTTTTAAGCATGGTATATGATTTATTTTCCATAAAAAATCCATTATCGTCTTTTTTCTCTATAGTATAGTTTTCCCTCAACTCACTACCTAAACTAGCCTTTACTGCTGCAACGTTTACCCCTTGGTAATATTGTGCCAAAATATTCGCTACCTGTTTGATAATCTGTCTAGTTTCTACAATCTGACGAGCAATAAAATGTTTCTGTTCTTTTTCGTTTCCAAAACTTTCCTTACATAAATTTGCATATTTTTTCTTTCCCATTAAACCACAGCTTAAAAGTTTTTTCCAAACTTCCTTTTGCCGATTCTGCCATTCATGAGGAATCAACCCCTCGCCTTTTCGCTGATTTTCACCTTTTAATACTAATGCTTTATTTTCCAGGCTGTCATCTTTTACCAAAGTACGTGGAATAATATGATCCACCTCATATTCATTCAAACGATCAATATCTAATGTCACTCCAGAATACAGACTTTTTCCATTTTGCATAAAATATAAAAAGACCTTCTCTTCATCTATTCGATTTTGATATCGTTTTTCCTTTAATTCATTTGCTGCATGTTCATTAAAATCATTGACTTCTTCCTTAAATTTCTTATATAAGCGCTCAATCTGTTTTACTCTACTATTTGTACGTACCCTATCATCATCTTCTCTAGCAAACTCAATAAAAATATTTTGAGGTACTCCCCCCATAATAGAAATAATTTCCTCTACAATTTTTAAGCTTTGCCAGATACCACGTTTAATTGCTGGTGATCCATGTAATTCCTGTACTACATCTAATAAATTTTCATTTCCATATAATTTTTTCTGATTTGCTTCTATTATTTTGCAAAAGCCCATTTCTTCATTGTTGATAATTTGCATTATATTTAACAAACGTGAATCCTCTCGTAAAAGTTCCATAATGGTCTTCTTTTGTCCCTGTCTATCAAATCCCTTGATTCCATTTAGAAATTTTTCCGAAAATCTTCCCCAACCTGAATAATTAAGTTTCAAGATTTGTGCCAATTGCTTGTCATTAATTTCATTGCCATACTTTTTTTGAATTTTTCGCTTTACAATACTTTTCTCTTCAAATACAGTAAGCCAATAAATAATCTCCTCTATCATTTTACGATTTCTTTCTGTGATTTCCCCTAAAATCTTAGTAAAATCTATGTATGAAGTCAGTGATGAGGCAAATTCATTTTCCTTTTGAAAACCAGTAATATAGTATGCATTTTCATCTAATTTTACCATTTTCTCCGTTACTTTCGTTGTGCAATACTGTTCTCGCACAAGCCATTTTTTTAACTGCTTTTCTGTAACTTTCTTTTGCTTCTTAAACAATTGTTCTATAATTTTATTTCTGGTCTCCAACGAAAATTTTCCATTTATCTTGATTTTATTTAATTCCTGCAATAGTTCGTATTCTGAATATAAAAGGGACTGCTTTGGTAACACCTTTTCTTCTGGTAAATAGGTGCAATAGTTAGTCATTCTAGTAATAAATGCTTCTGCTGTTTGATCTATATCCACTACCTGTTCAAAATTCCATGGATAAATTTTTACTTGTTCCATCCCCGTTCTTCGTTTCATCCATGCAAATTTTGATTGTTTCTCATCTACCAATGGTCCTACATAATATGGAATACGGAACAGCAACAATTGTAAAATTTTATCTGCATTTTCTTTTAACTCTGGATAAAATTCCCCTTGTTGCTTTAAAATACGTTTCATCTCTACTTCATTACATTGGTACGGAATATACGCATTACTTACTTCATTTTGTTTTGTCAAAAACTCTCCCTGATCCATTTTTTCAACTATTTCCTGGTATACTACATCATCCTTTGCTACTGTATCAAACAATTCATGTATGGCTTTATATAATTTTTCCTTCGAACAACGCTCTGCACCTTTTCTGTAATTCACATAGTTAGAAATATATTTGTCTTTTTGCTTCTCTTTCCGAAAAAAACAACTATATTCTTCTGTTGACAAATAGGTACGAAATAGTCTCTTTAGTTTCACTAAATCTTCGTGGTGCGCTTCATATTTATTTACCATGGCTTCGCTTATATATTTTTTTCCTCTCAAGGTATCCTTTAAAACAAGCCAATTATAAATACGCTTTAGTGCCTCTATAACAGCAAACTTTTCCTCTAATCTATTTTGTAATTCTAATTCTTGTTCTTCATATTTACTATCTGAAAAGGATATTTTTATTTTTTTCCCACTTTCGTCTAACAAGTTTTCATTCTCCATAACAACTGTCAAATCAAAACTATATCCTAGACATGCCCTCGTCACTTCATTGGCTAATTTTTTATTTCCATACTGTTCTGTTAGTATCGCTGCAATCTGCTCTTGCTTGCTTTTCTTTCCAATAGTTGTATTTTCTAAAATCCGCTGAATATCGTCAAAATGTTCCCCATATTCCCACTCTTTTCCAAGCTGTTCATACATTTCTTCCAATAAAACTCTAAAAGATTCCTGTACATTTTCTACGACATCAAAGGACTGTCCCTGATACAAAAAATTTCCACGATACTTTATCATATGATGCAACGCTAAATAAATAAACCTCGGATCTGCCTTTTCCTTTGTATCTAGCAAAAATTTTCGTAAATGATAGATTGTTTTAAACTGTTTATAAAAATCTCGATCTGTAAACTGTTTATCTGCAAATAATATATAATCTCTCTGTACAGATTTATCTTCTTTCCACAAGAACGCTTCATTTAAACGGATAAAAAAGCTTTCATCAATTGGTAAAACCATAGTTGCCAACATTTCCTGTAAATAATGAATGCGCTGTCTTCTTCTATCGTACCGTCTCCGAGTACTTCTACTTAATCTACGCCCTTGTGCAGTATCTCCTTTTTCAAAAAGCCTTGCCCCCCACATATTTTTCTTTCTAAATTGCAAAAGGTTTGCATTTTCATCTGTCACTACCCATCCTACAGAATTTGTTCCTATATCTAAACCAATATTATATCCCTGTACTTTTTTCAGTATTTGTTTCATTTATTTTATCCCCTTTTTCATTTTGTAAAAAATTACACGTATCTGTATTTTTAAATTTTAATACATTAATTATTTTCTGTCAATCAATCTATTTTTTACTTGCATTTTTTTGTGTTGTGGATTATAATAATAGTGTTATTCCCATTCTGAATAACATAGCGAGTTAAAATAAATTGTATACTAAATGCCTTCGGGTCTAGATTGCGTATGGCAATCATTACAATTAAACTTTTATGGGAGCTATCCTGATAATGTTTTTACACTATTAGGATGCTCCCTTTTTCTTTATCTTTCTTGCAAACTAGATATAGAAATTTGCAGTGGCATTAATTTTTGTCCATGCTCTCCAAAAAGACTGTCTCCAGTCACAATACAATTCCCTTTTTTTAATTTTTTTAGTTTATTAATCCATTCTGCTGCATGCGCCCTATCTTGATCTATACTCGCCGCCATAGATGTAATTTCATTATCTGGTGGACGGAAATAAATACGCTGCGATGTTTGCTGTAACCTTCCAATTTCATCCTCTTTTAACTGTCCTTTTAAGAACTGTGTAGCAAACCATCCTGACCAACCAAATTTTCTTCCTTCCGTAAGTATCTTATTAGATGGCGATTTTTCTCCAAAATCAAGATTTTGAGCCTCATCCAATACGACCACAAAGGGCTTTTCTTCTTCTCCGTTTAGTAAACTATAGTACCACATATCCCACAAAATAAATTCTGTTGCTGCAATCTGCATATCTCTCGGTATTTGTGTGAGTTGAATCACATTCACCATTCCGTGATTATATAGCATTTCACTCCAATCCATTGTTCCTTCTGTATCAAATAATGCTGTATCTAAAAATGGAGTTAATTTATTTAATACCGTCTTTGCCTCCCTATTTTCCATTTTTCCTAATAATTCACGAAACAATTCAAAATTCATTTTATCGCCATACAGATCAATTCCCTTTTTGCATGCCTGATATATGGTAGCGGATTGTTGGTCTCCAAAAGAATATACATGACAAAAGATACTTGCAAGACGAGAAGCCACTGCAACCGAATCTTCTTTAGAATACATAGCAATGTCCTCGTTTGACATCTCAGAAAGCATTTCTTTCCCTACAATTTCTTCTATGTTGATATTATGCCGTTTAAACGGATTGATTGGCATTTTTTTAATCTTAATAATATTTTGTCGGATATCGCCTTCTAAGTTTTTGCGAAAGACTTCATCCAGTTTTTTTGTAGTAAATCCTTCTGTATAATCAAAAATAACGGAAGAAATCTGAGCTTTTGAACATTCCATCAAAAGACATTGAATTGCATATGTCTTCCCCTGTCCAGATTTACCTGTTATAAGCAAATGTCGATTTGCCATAGCCTTATTTGTATAATTCCAACTAATATTTTCCCCTGAAAGCTTAGAGGTTCCTAAAAGAATTTCAATTTGCTTGTGTTGCTCCTCCACTTTCATTTCTGTATTCACTTCTTTTTTTGTATTTTCTACTTTCTGCTCAACTATTTCTGAATTTTTTTCATCTATATGTTCCTGCTCCTTTTCTTCTTGCAAATTCTCTATCGTTTCCATTTGCACTGGAGATACTGGTAACTCTTCTTCCTCTTGTAACAGGAGTTCTTCTTTTTCTTCTACAATTGGTTCAAATGCACAGATTTCTCCCGTACTTTGCCCTGTTAGCATTTCCTTAATCAATTGTTGTCCAAACACTACCTGTTCTACCGGAATTTCTGAAATGTCAGTCAATATAATTCGTTCTTCTTTCTCCATATCCCGATCCAGCCAAAAAGTATAAATTTCACCACTCCATTGAATCGTAAAGTTTCCGTCTAATACTCCCAACATATCATTTGCAATACGTGTAAATCCTGAATCATTATCCACATAATTAATATGCTGAAATACCAAAACACGATAAAGTTGGGAATACCAATACCTTCGCTGAACTGATTGCGAATTAGGATCAAACATTTGTTTTAATATTGCATAACCACTACAAATCTGCTTCTTTGCTTTTTCTACTCTTTCCTCGTTTTCATAAGCAATCTTGCATTCAATCAACTTAGCCATAATACTGGTAGTTCTTTGATTTCTTTTCTCTTCATCTGGTTTAGACTGTTCTACCGTCAATTCTAGAAAATCTGGAAAATGTTCCAATTTTCCTCCCATATTTCTAAACCAGTGCTTATATGAATCTAGACTAATCATAACCTTATATTCATATGGCTGTTCGTTCTTTTCATCCCTTATTTTGGTATATGCATTGGTAAGAACATATGCAAGAAAATTATTCATATCATAATCTTTTGGATTTAATGCTTTCATCAAACTGCTACCATCTAATTCCTTTGCAATTCCAATGCAATGTTTAGACGCAACTTCCAACTGCTCTGCATCCCATCTTCCAAAAATCCTAGTTAATTTTCTTTTTATTCTAGTTTTCAAATCTAAAATCATTTCTTCTCTAGCAGATACCGTTACATTATATTCTCCATACGTACCTTCGCCAGTAGAAAATCCAATCATTTTATAATTGTCGCTTTGTTCCTCACTATTAAAAAGTACATGTTTATCTAATCCAACATCCATACAAACAATCCATTTTGCTGACTTATGCAATTGTTCTACCAATCGCCATTTTTCTTCTTCCATGCAAACAATTTGCGTCACAATTGGCTGTATCGTGACAGGCTTTTTTATCTGTTTGACTGATTTATACATTACACGAGTATGTATTGAGGAAACAGAAAACTGCGTCTGAGATAGCTCTATTTCACGTTTTACACTTTTATAAGACCTTGGAAGTGGTTTACAAAACATAGGAAATTTCAAATCATAATTTTTTTCTACAAAATCTAGATTTGAAAATGATACCTCTTTCTGTGTCAACACATGGTCTAAAAAAATCAAATCCAACTGTTGCTCTCTCAACAACCCTTCTAACCTACTCTCCTTTTCATATTGTTTTATATATACCTGTACCTTGACAACCGACTCCTCCTCAAATGATTTTTCCAACCAGTCCATCATCCATTTTTTCTCATTTTGCTGCTCTGTTTTTAAATAAAGATAAAGGCTTAAATTTTCTATACATTCTCCACAATATTTTGTAATGTAATATATGGATGAAATAACAGGCTGCAAATTCTTTTCTGGGATTACTCCAATTTTCAAGTCTCCCGTTGTAGCTGGGAATGTAGCTATATACTCTTTGATGTAGCGTAACATTACACCGCTTTCCATACTCATTTGACCAAATTTATCTGCATCATAATCAACCCCGTATTTTTGATAGCTGCTCTGTAGACTACTCCCTCTAAAATGATTTTTTTCTCCTTGTTCCTCATCAAATACACCATAACCATAAAACATCTTTTTGGTAGACAGGCAACCATTTTTTCCTTTTAGTAAATCTACAGAACTATTTATATATGATATCTGATGGTAAAAATCCAACTTACTTTCCATTTCTTTTCCAGTACAGGTAATTTGTTCTTCAAAGTACAAACGATAGATTTCATTTTCTCCCTCTTGTATAAAGTCTATCTTTTCTTTTATTTTTTCTAAGGTTGCCGGATGGTACGCTGGAACAATACATCTATCTATTTCTAAATCCTTTTGAATCGGAGATGTATTTCCTGCTAATAAAAAGCTGTTAAGAAATAATTTGTAATCTTCAAACAAACCACTATCTGGCTGCATATTTGCCATATAATTTCCTACTTCTTTATATGCCTCCAAAACATTATCAAATATATTCTTTTTTTGTAATGCACTGAAAAATCCATATTCATCTACAAAAAGACAAAAGTTCTCAAATGCAATTCCCAACTCTTTGTATCGCAGACTTAATTCCGGATATTCTGTTCCATAACGCTGCATAAATAAAGGCACTAAATTTTCATAACAGATATTACTACAAGAAAGCTGAAGGTAAAACTCTTCCATGGACTTTGCAGATGTATATGCCTCTATATTTTCGATTACACCAAAAGGTATTAATGCTTTTTCATATACTTTCGAAAATAATTCTTCATTCAATTCTCCAAATGTATTTACCCAACCATCTTGCTCTGAAAATTTCCATTCAAACTTTGTCTCTCCAATCGCTTTTGCCCCGTTTTTTATCCGTAATACAAACTTCACTTTGGAAAGTGTATTACTAGAGGAAAGCGTTTTCATAACTCCCTCTTCTATAAACTCACTGATCTGTCGTTTGTCAAACAAATCCTGTTTTATCTCTATGCAACAATTCCTTTTTGCTCCCAGATACCCATTTGTATTAAAAAATGAAATAACTCCTCCCGCATAACGGCATACTTTTTCCCATAATTCCTGCTCATTTTGTACGGTATCATCTTGTTCCTCTTCGCCATAAATTCCAGCCAACCCAATTTGCGTAACTTCCATTTCTATATTATCATACTCAACTTCTGACATATCACTTACTGCATAACATACAGCTTTGGACAACATTAAAAATGGTTCATCATAAAGCTTTATGACTGTATCCCTCTTCTGAGATGATTTGCTTATCTTTAAATCTAATATTTCGCTTATTAACATAAAATCCAATTTACAGAGTCGTTCTCGATTTGCCTCAACATCAACTCCGCGAATATAGGCTCTTAAACATTCTTCAAACATTGCAAATGTGGGAAATTCTTCACTTGACACCCAATTTTTTTCACATTCTTCATGACATTCCTTATATTTCTCAATCTTTGCGTAAGCTTTTTTTATATCCGTCTTTGACTTCAGTTTACTTTTTAAATAAAATTGATTTGCCTTTTCTAAAAGCGATATTTTCCCTTTTTCTTTTAATTTGCCAATCGGAAAACTCATAAAGTTTGGGAACCCCCAATCCTTATATAATCTTTCACATAGTATCTGCATTAGTTCTTCAAAGCTTTGTATATTTCTAGGAAGCTGATCTACTATATCAGAAAGGTGTATATAATCTCTTGCCACATAGGAAAAAAGCTCCTGATAAAAATGATCCAGTTTTCTTTTTTCTTGTTCCATCATTATTTCCTGATACTCTGCAAAGATCAAATGATATTGCTTCTCAATCACTTCCTCTAAAATTTTCGGATTAATTAAAAATAATTCATTTAAACCAGCCTTATCCTCTGCATATTCTGTTCCTAAAAATAATATAACCTTTTTACTCTCTGCAATTTCGTTTCGATAAAAAGTAATGCGATTTTTTTCATCCACAACATTTTCTTTTAATAGCTCATTTACAAAAAATTTTGCTTCTGGTTGTTCTTTTAATTTTTCAAAAGCACCAAGCGTTAATTTTGCAACAAACTCCATTTGTTTTGTTTCACAATATTTTTCAAAATAACGATATAATTCCAAATAAAATTCTGCATTTTGAAAACTTTCTACTCGTAAAATCAGCTTGTTTCCTTCCATTTTAGCAATTTGTTCTTTTATTTTATCAATCACTACATTTTGACAAAACTTCATCTATACTTCACTCCTCTCGTATGGATTTACAACAATAGCTGTCGCATCCGACAATTCCCTCAGATAACCACAGTTTTTTAACAAATGTAAAAATCCCAACTCATTCTCCTGAAAATCCACCTGATAGTTCTGGCTACCATACCTTTGTTTACAGTATTTTTCAACAGGGTTTCCCCCAATAACCATTCCATAATGTTCAAATAACATCTGATAGAAACGATTTACAGTCACCCTCTGCATTGGTTTAAGTAAAGACACAACGAGAAACGTAATTAAATCTTCTGACAGGGTCATTCTCTCTCTTGCTCCTCTTAACGGGATAATAAATTCAATTTCCTTTCCCAAAAATTTAACCAACATATTCGTACTTTCTTCTGATTCCTGCATAATTTTAAGTTCATATTCGCTTAAATTTAATTGGTTTTTCTTCTTATTACTATTCTTTCTCATGTAATTTTCCCAAAGATTTTGAGAATAACATAATCCCTTACTATTTGCCGCAGTAATCGTCTCAAACATTTCCTGAAGAGATTGTTCTGACATCTTTCTAATATTTTTATTTCCACCGCTTACATCCACAACCCACATTGGTATTTCTTTCTTTTGGACTCTTATTTGTGCCTGCTCATACATCATCCGAAAAATTTGAAGCATCATTCCCCTTCCCATATATTCCATCTTATCCAGTTCATTAATAGATGTAGAAAGTAAGTTTACAAGTTCCTCGCAAGTATATTTTCCCCTTCTTCTATATCCTTCTGGAATAAAATCACATTTATATTGCTGTATATGCTTCTCTACGCAAATTTCTTTTTCTTCTTCCCACTTACCTTGAATAAACTTTCCTAGTTTTCCAAGGCTTTCCACGGAATGCGTCATACGATATAACAATGCCTCCAACGGTTCTCGATATTGCTCTGCATCCTGTAATCCTTGTAAAATATGTAAATAGTACAGCTCGCCACCTCTTGCCATAAAACTATGTCTTTTAAATTGAAATATTTTTTCAGTCTCATTGGCATCTTCCATTTCTGATAATCTTTTCTTATCTTTTTTCTCTCTAATACTTTCATTAAAAATAAGCTCTGGTGCAATTGGAAGCAGGGATTGTGCGAACCAAGAACGATTTCTTAAAACGGCTGAAAAGCCATAAAACGAATCTTGTATCACTTTCACTACCTGTGCCTTTTCCTCTTCTCCCAATCGTAAACTGTCTTTAAGTATTCCTACAATTTCCTCATAATTTTCTCGATCTATAGATAATCTTCCATCCTTTTTACTCTGTTCGAAAAAGATGAAACGTTTTAATCCAATCTTTGGATTTACATAATAAGTAACCGGGTCTGTTGCTTTATGGAACATAAATTCTCCCGTATATCTATTCTTTTCCCCTTCTTCTATCTTGTTTTTTGGTGAAGTAAACACCAATAAAAATTCCAGTAAATATTCATATACCGTCTGGTCCTTATGAAGACGTTTTCCAAATGCCTGTATAGAAAGATTGGCATTCTCAATTTCTTTCCAACTACATTCCGGAAACATTCCGGTATTTCTTTTATTTTCTTCTGTATTCATACTCTATCACTCCTATTTTTCTACCGTAATTTTTCCATCTTCTATAAACAATTCCATCTTTTTGAATTTTCCAGCCTCCGAATATACAACTGTTATAGTATCTTCTTCCTCGTTTTTCTTTCCTGCTCGAAAGATTTTTGTTTTAATATTTTCCACTCCCTGTGATAATCTTTTATCCACCTGCGTAATAACTCTTCCACTTTCAATTTCCTTAAAATACTCCAACATAGGTAACGTCAGTTCCATTTTTTGCTGTTTACACTGTAAAAATACACATTTTTCATTTCTTCCATTGGTAACATTACTATACCCATTAAATTTAAGTATAAAATCCTCTTTATCTACATACCCCTGGCTAACCTGTACTTTCTGCAACGCATTTCCTCTCCGTCTTAATGTTAAATAAATCTTATCTGACTGGTCTGGCGGTGTTCCCATAAACAGTACATGCAATGCATGGAACACTATGTTTTTTATCTGATTCTTGATTCTACTTGAAACTATATCTGCTGACTGTAATTCCATATATAATGAAAACATGTCAGAAAATACAGCTTTTTGTAATTCTTTATTTTCTATGTCCCCTTTATTGTGATACATGAAATACACACGCTTCACGACACGAACAAATTCTTTGTCCATTCCCTCCTCAACTTCCTGTAATTCCTGTGCTTTATGACAACTCTCTATACAAGAAGAAATTTTTTCAGGCAAACCAGAGTAATTATGTTGTACATACAATTCATATTCTGCTTCTATTCTTTTTCGGTCCAATTTTTGTTGTTGTAACACATAAATAGGCTTAATTTGCAAAGCATCCTTGTGACAAACGGATTTCCCCTTCTCATAATGAAACCCGAAAAATAAATTACTAAAAGAATTATATAATTTCCGCTTTTCATTCCCCACTTCCTGCAATTTTCTTATTTGTTCACAGGTCATATCTCCTGTAAAAGAATATGCTATATGTGCCAACATCTGCCGCACCGTAAAACGTTCTCCATGCTCAAAGTTCCAACGATAAAACCATTCTGCAAAAGCTACCACTTGCTTCATATTCTCCTTTGTATTTTCTTTATTAAAAAAAATAGGGCAATACGATTGCTTTTCACACTGCATACAAGGCTTCCAGAGTTCCTCGTTCACAACACGTTCTATAAATTTAGCAATAATATCACTGTTATCAAATAATGCAAGGTTTGCTACCAAAATAGAAACATTTTCTTTTCCATCTAACCTTTCATTTACCATAGAAAACTCTCTCGTATCCAGCATTTGTATGATTCTTTCTTCTTCCATACCAAGCTCTTGCAATATATTAAATAAAGGACCTGTATTAGAAATCAATATAATACTTTCTTTCCTTTCCTGAATAGAAATGGCCTCTTTAAAAATAGAAATTTGTTTTTCTTTCTCATGTTCACTCATATCTTTTACATAATAAATATTTCTGCCATTTTCGTAAGTTACTTTTCCCTCCAATTGGTTTGGTTCCAGTTCTTCTCCTGTACATTTTCTTATAATTTCTTGTAAAATACTGGTTTTTCCATCTCCAGCATGTCCAGTCAATATCAAAATTTGTCCGTCTCCGCTTATTAACTTTTTAAATAACTGTTCTGAAATATTTCTATGAAAAAACAATTCTTTGCTAAAAGAATCCTTTTCACTAATATTATTTTCTGCAATCGCATGTTCGTTACTACCACTAGCATTATGTAATGTATTTAAATATCCTACAAATGGATTCATAATATTCCCCCTTTTCATACTTTTTCTCAAAATTAATCTAACAATAAAACTTATGTAATTTTATTCTTTGCAAACAAGAATTACTTTAATTTTATTCTTTCCATAAAAGAAAGTCAACTTTGTAATGAATTTAATCGAGTAAATGCCTTATGTAGTAAACTTTTCTAGAAATCGAGTAGGAGGCGGTGCCTAACC
>FR899657.1 GCA_000437275.1 Clostridium sp. CAG:411
TGCATAAGAATATTATTCTTAGAGTATTTGGTCATTTCTTCAGCCATATCAGTATCACGTAAGCTTGATTCAGCAGACTGTAAGTTTTCACTAGATGTATCCAAGTTAGCAATTGTATGCTCTAATCTGTTCTGAGTAGCTCCAAGTTTAGCTCTTTCAGTAGATACTTTCTGAATAGCCATATCGTAAGCTTCTACAGCCATAGATGCACCTGTCTGTGTGCTAACATCTAATGCTTCTCCAGTTGTCTTATCAGAAATATCTAATGCCTGAGTAGTCATAGCATTGATACCAAGCTTAACTTCCTGTCCAGCATTTGCTCCAATCTGAAGTCTTAATGCATCTTTTCCTGTTGTAGCAGACTGTGTTGTAACAGCTTCTCCAAGTGTAATTGTAATTACATCTCCTGCTTTCATCTTTGTAGCATTTGAAATTTCAACTACTACGTCTACAGATGCTGCATCTGTTAATATCTTTCCATCTGAAACTTTTCTTAATAAGGCTTTATCAACATTAATTCCTTCACTTGTTACTGTTACACCTGCAGATGCTCCGTGTAATGATTTTACTGTATATCCAGAAGCTGCAGCACCAACTTTTCCTTCTGAATCAGCATCTTTGTTTAACTCGATACGGATTACATCTGTATTGAAAGCAGTTTTTAAATCATCAGAAGTTGTATCAACTTTTACTAATGAGTTTGTGAATGTACCTTCAATTTTGTTTGTACCTTCTTTCTGGTTTACAGCACCAGTTCTATCACCATTTAATAACTTCTTTGTATTGAACTCTGTTGTATTCGCAATACGATCAACTTCCTGTGTCAACTGATCAATTTCGTTCTGAATCTGTGTTCTATCGTCATCTGTGTTTGTATCAGATGCTGACTGAACTGCTAACTCACGCATTCTCTGAATAATAGAATGTGTTTCTGTTAAAGCACCTTCTGCTGTCTGGATTAAAGAAATACCATCTTCAGCGTTTGAAGAAGCCTGATCTAAACCTCTGATCTGTCCACGCATCTTCTCAGAAATAGCAAGACCTGCTGCGTTATCTCCTGCACGGTTAATCTTATAACCAGAAGATAATTTCTCTGTAGATTTTGCAAGACTTCCTGTTGTTACACCTAAGTTTCTGTTTGCGTTCATCGCAGTCATATTGTGTTGAATTACCATAACAATTCCTCCTTGAATATCCAGTAGCGTCCTTGCTACTGCCCTTTAAAAAATTTTAAATGTTCCTGTACCCCCTCTGGCCGTACGCACCAGTTAGATACTTATCCGATTAAGTAAATGTATTTTCTTTACTTGTTATATATATCGGAGGGGTTACTGGAAACTTAACCCTTTTTTTGTTAAGTTTTGGTTAAATTCCATTTTTTTATGTAACACTTTTGTAACCATTAAACAGAAGCCAACACATCCCCCTCTTCTAAAGCCATTTTATTTCTTACTATTTAAAAAATAAGACTGTCCCATAGCAGAATTTGCCGTATGTTGATTATATTTTGCTACACTACGATTTCCAGAACGAAACTGCTTAATTTCTCTTTTTTTATTTTCTAAAAAGAATTCCATATATCGCTGATTTCGAACTTCTTGTGCTTTTATCTTAACGGTCTTATCCGTAATGGTACGAATGTATCCCTGCATTTCTTGAATTTTGCTCTTATACTTGTATCTATCGGCATCCATTGCATCCTTTACCCGATTATATATATTTTCAAAACCATCCTCTGCCTGTTCTAGTTCTATAACCAATTCTTCGATCTGTTTTTGTATCTCATCTAAATGGTCAATATCGGGATTTGGTAGTTTTAATTCTTTTTCCTGTTCTGTAATCACCTTTTCTACCTTTTCCAGTAATACTACTTTTTTTCGTAGTGATGTTACCAGAATGTCCACATATGTATCTGTATTATCCTTTGTTCCCATATATTCTCTTCCTTTCACGAAAAGAAGCCGTCCATTTTATGGTACGGCTTTCTTCTTTTTTAATTTAACTTTATCATGCGTTTCCGTTCTTTACTTTATCCATAACCTGTTTCCAAGTATCACGCATCTCTCTAATACGTCCTAATGCCTCTTCCAACAGCTCTTTGTCTTTCTTTACGTTCGCATCCACTAAAGTATAATAAATGTATTCATATACCCGGTCAAAATCCTGCGCTACTGGATAGTTAAAATCCAAATCATTTCTAAACTGAACAATAATTTTTTTCGCTTTTTGAATATTCAAATTTGCCTTTTCGTAATCGCCTTTTTCTAAAGCAACCATTCCTATATTACAAAATTTTATTGCGCCATCATATAGCATTAATGTCAATTCTGCTGGAGATGCTGTATTGATACGTGTTCCTTGATATGCATTTGCTGCTGCCCCCGAAAATGCCATGTTGCATTCCTCCTTTGTCAAACTCTAACTCTATAACCTCTTAAACTTAAAATAATAGTGAAGCTATCCTTATACTTCTATATCGGTCATTCTTCACTCTTTAATAATACAACAGAGAAAAATATTCTCATATTTTTCTCTGTTGCAATAAACATTTACAATCTTCTGTTTCATTTATGACAGAAAAGAATTATGAGCTAGAACCATAATAAGAAGAAAATACACCAGAACTGTTCTGCATCTTTGTCAATGCAGTCTCCATTGCAGTAAACTGTTTATAATATCTATCCTCCAAATCTTTTAGCTTCTCCTCTAATGTAGATATCTGTTTCTTGTATGCTGTTTGATCGTCTTTCATCTTCTTATCATTGTAGAATGTCAATGCACTACTCAGACTTGTCTTTGCCATTTTTTTCGTCATAGCATCATATAAAGACTGACCTGCCTCTGCCAATGTTTTCATGACAGCTTCTGGATTCTCCTCAAGTGCCGCTTTTAACATATTTGTCTGAGTGGAATAGGTCTCATCATCCTCATCTCCATAAATATGTAACTTTCCATTTTCCGTATAGTCGCTGGAAGTACGAATACCAAAACTAGATAATGAATATTTCTTTCCATCCACTTCTGTTGTTGTTTGCAAAGAAGAACGCATTACTGTAATAATTCCACTCAATGTATCATCTCGACGAAGTAAGGAGTCTTTAATTTTAGTTTCCCACTTCTCTATTTCATCATCCGACATAGCTTCCTTCTGCTCGTCGGTCAATGGATCATATCCTCTTGCAGAATCTGCCTTGTACAATTTATTCATTTCGTCTACTAACTCATTGTACTTCTTAACAAAATCCTTTACCATCTTGTATGCTGTATCGGTATCATTCGTTACATTCAACTGAATTTCTTCATATTCTCCTGTCGTTTTATCCAAAGTTGTTCCTGTCAAATTTAAAGTCAAGCCATTAACAGTAAAGGTATTGCTAGAACCTGTTAATTCTGCACCATCCAGTTTGATTACCGCATCATTTGCCCACTTTATACTTAAACCAGAACCACTGATGTTATCACTTTCTGTCTTACCTGTTGCATCTATCTCATCTAAGCCCAACACGGTAAGTTGTGATTTTCCATCTGGTAATTTTGTAGCACCCGTTACTTCATTCTTTGCATAAATTTCCATCTGCGTATCAAACGCATCTTTGTCTATATGCTGTGTCAATAACTTGTAATTATTTACTTGGTCCATAGTAAGACCTGCAGCAGTAATGTCATCCTCTGTTGCGGTATCGTTCATAGCCAACGTTTTTAACTCTGCAAACTGATCGCTATTTAAGTCTTTCAAAGAAGCATACGCAGAACTTAATTCTGAACGGAACAATATAGAATCACTGGATGCAGCAAAGGATTCAAATACTTCTTTCAGACCTGATTCGTCCTGTTGCTCTGCCAAATAGTCACACATATTATTATTTAATGTTCTATCTGCATCATCAACCGCTCTTGCTGCATTGTATGCATCTTTAAATGTGGCATATTCTTCATCTGTAATTCCGTATTTAGCCAGCTTTTCCTGTACCGTAGCATCATCATAACCATCTCTGGCAGACTCTAATATATCGGTAGCTGCATCCACCATAGACTCGCCACTGCTCTCCACCGTAGCCTTCAGCTTTGCCTTAATCGTATCTGCTGCTGAGAGATAATTGTCATAAAGCGCATCATCTGTTCCAGTGGCATTAGAAATAAGATCTTTAATTTGTTTATCCGCATCTGCTCTAGTAGATGTACCTGTAGTAATACTAAATCCCTGTTCCGCACCGCTAGATGCCGAACTAATAAAGAAACGCTGCTGCTTTGTATCGAAGTTTGCATTTAATCCTATTGACTTACAACTAGCAACAAAGTCTGCAATTGTAGTACTGTCTGTTACTTCTAACTGTGTACTCTTTTTCCCATCTGCTGTCGATAACTGGATAACCGTTCCCTCTGTCATACCTAAATCAGTAAGACTCTTTACTGTAGATGTAGCATCAATCTTTCCTCCTGTCACATTCTGAGAAGATGCTAACGAACGAATCTCCAACGAATGGGATCCATTGGCCGCATTATTTGATGCAGTCGCAGTTACCACAGATTCCTTTGAGGATGTTGCTTTCTTTGTAATATAGTTACCCTGTGTCTTAAACTTAGTAAGTTCTTTTGTATAAAATGAATATAATTTTGTATTTAAGCCTTTCCAGATTTCTTCTGTCCACTCTGATTTTGTCAATTTATTCTGTACTTTAGTGCCTTTCATTTTCTGAGCACTAACCAAGGCCTCTACAATCGCTTCTGTATCTAACCCTGAAGTCAGCCCCGTCATACGAATTGCCATACTATCTCCTCCTTACATTTTTTCATCTACAACCAATCCTGCTGTTTCAAGCATTCTAGTAATTCTCTTTAATGATTCTTCTGTTGGTACTTCTCGAATCACCTTTTCCGTATCTTTATCTGTTATCTTGACACAAACACGGTTCGTCACTTCATCATATGAATATTCGCGTGCAGTATTCGTAAGCCTTGCTTTTCTGTTAGCTTCTTCAATTGCCTGCTTCAATTGCTTTAGTTGCATTTTGGATAAGGATTTTTCTGTGCTTTCAGCTTTTTCTTCTTTACCTACTTTAACACTATTTTCCTTTTTATCCGTTTTTTCTGTCTTTACCTGTTTCGCTTTTACTGTCGTGCTTACACTCTCTGCTTTTACTTCCATGTTTGCAGTTCCACTCACCTGATTTAGCATAATCCCACCTCCATGTTTTCTTATTGTTTCAATCAAGCCCCTTAATACACCTATACTATATCTTATTTATCGACTTACTTTTCGAAAACTTAATAGATTTTTTTGGGGATTTTTGTAATTTCAGGTTACTTATTCTTTGGAAAAAAGTTTCTCCAAAGCACTCATATTTTGACTAATATCCTCTGTTACCGCTTGTTTGTTTTCTTCCTGTATCTGTAAATAAATTTCTTTTCGATAAATGCCAACCTGTTTTGGTGCGCTAATTCCAATTTTCACTTGATCGTTACGAATATCCAGAATGGTAATCTCAATATCATTTCCAATCATGATAGATTCACCCTGTTTTCTTGATAATGCTAACATTACGCCTCCTCCTTTTCCTGTTTCATCTGCTGAAGTGCATCATACACATTATATTTTACTTGGTAATCTGCATTTTCAACTACAACTTGACAACCTTTTCTTGTATCTGCATTAATAATCAATGGTGCTTTTAAGTTTGCCGTAAGCTTTGTCAAATCGTTTGGTACGGTTAATGTTAACAGTATGCATATATTGTCTTCATTTAACTCACCTAATGGTTGCAATAATTCCTCATTTACTTCAGGATTGTAATCTTGCTTTACGATTAAAGGATTGATGACAGGCAATGCAAAAGTAGGTTCTTCCACGCTTTGAAACCACATGATACTACCCTCATCTTCTTTTTCCGTATCAAATAGTATTGTATATTTGGTAAAATGTTCAAATCCCATGATGCCATTTTCAAAGGTAAGAATCTTATCCTCTGTTAAATCAATCTCTCCAAAATATTTTGTCTGTACCAACATATTCTATTCCTCCTACGTCTTTTCGCATCCCTGCATCTTTTATAATAATTTACTTATTAAACTCCATTTCTTTTAATTATATCGACAAAAAAAGAAGAGATACAACCCTGTATCTCCTCTTTTTTTATTTCTTATAGAAAATCTAATAATGAATTTTGAACCATTCTTCCCGCTGCATTTAATGCTGCATTATATGCAGTCTGCGCTGCTGTATAGTTTACCACAGCTTCTTCTAAGTCAACTACCTCATTCGTATCACGTAGATCAGTAAAGTTAATTTTCAAATCTTCCAGTCTGGTCTGAATCATCTTTAGTCTTGCAGAACGACTACCAATACTGGTCGTTGCTATACTAACACTGATTTTTTTAATTTCTGTTTCTCCATTTTCATTTATGTAAGGAACCTTTGTACCATTTTGTGCATTTTTCGTTGCTGTTTGTGCAGAAGCAAAACTCTCACGCAAGATTGATTTTTTCAAGGTCAGTTCTGTTTCTAACTGTTCTTTCAAGGTACTCAGTGCCGCAATCTCATCTGGTGATTTATTACTGTCTGACATAAGCAGATTGGCATTGTCAATCTCCGACTGCGTATTATACGCATCATTTAGAGCATCTAAAATATTGTCAATCGCTCTGGCATAAGACGAATTGATAGTCTCATTCGCCAATACGTTTACCTTTAATTGCTGTCCAAAGTTTACATCATACTTAATATCCTGATCTTCTGGCTTTGTATAAGTTTTTTGGGTATCTACCTTCGGATTTCCCGTCGAATCTAATTCAACAGATGTACAATCATAATACATCTCAGGTCTGACATCTCCCGTTTTAAAGTTTGTCTTATCATATTCTGCAACAACACTTTTTGCTGTACGGAATGCCTCATATAAATCATCCGAAATAACAATTTGTCCTGTGTCAGCAATAAAATTCACTGTATTGGTACCAGCAGTATAGCAATCTGCATCTGTACTATTTTTCGTTGCAATCGTAAACGTTACTTCCGCCCCATTTTTATCTGTCACAGTCAATTTGTTCAATGCTGCCAAATCTTTGTATCCCAAATCAAGTACATATGCCTTGTCAGTCGTTGGTGCTTCCTTTTTATAATCCTCTGCTGTTTTGTTTGTATCATATGTAGCACCGCCTTTTACATATGTCTTTTCATAAAGATTCTGAAAAGATAATGTTTCTGTAATTGTATACTTTTTAGAACTATCATCCTTTGTATAACATACAGATGTGTTCGTGCGGTATCCAGAAAATAAATATCTTCCTGCATTATCCGCATTCATACTTCTATAAATTTCTTCTTTGGAATTTAAAAGAGACTGTTCCATACTGTCTCGATCTATTGTTTCATAAGTGTCCGATGCGCCAGCCACACATTTATCGTACAATTCTGTCAAAAGATCGTTCATATTGGTCAATGCGCTTTCTGTTGCATCCATCCAAGATGCCGCATCTTCCACATTTTTTGTTCTATATTGCTCTAATTCAGATAAATTCGAACGATATTTTAATGCTCGAATCGCAACAACCGGATCATCTGAGGGATTTTGTATTTTTTGCCGTGTAGCATACTGCTCATACTTTTTATTCATATCCGCCTTATTCGTCATAATATTGCCTAACATTCCGCGCGTTATCATTAAGTTTGTTACTCTCATCTTCCTACACCTCTCTTTTATTATGCACTACATACTCAATAATACGTCATATAATTGCGACATAGTAGAAATTATCTTTGCCGATAACTCATAAGCATTCTGATATTTCACTAAATTGATTGCTTCTTCGTCTGAATCTACACTAGAAATAGACATACGCTGCTCATCAATTGCTTCTGAAATATTGGACTGGCTCTCTGCAAATAAATTTGCCTGTTTTGTATCAATACCTATATTCGCTGTAAATGTGGACAAATATTCTAGTGGTGTTCCCTGCTTGAACATCCCCTTATCACTTTTCGTTGCTATAATCTGATCCAGCATATCTACACAATCGATACCTTGATCAATGTCTGATGCCAAAGCAAAACGCATTACATTATCTTTCACATCTTCTGTTACGCAGAAATTTAAAGCAGTCACGTTATAATAGGAAGTCCCCGCATTCTTTGTCACGCCCTGTTCATCTGTGTAACTTGCTGTTCCATTGGATGAGAAGCTGTTTACTTTTTCATACAATTCATAATTTTTACCAGTAACTGCTGATGTTCCATTGAAAAAGTCCAATCCCTTATCACCATTTAAGTCTTCTGCCGCATTATGAATCGTATTAAAGGAAGTCGCATAAGTACGAACAAATTCATTTAATTGTGCCTGATAATATGGAATCCCCTTATAATCAATGCTAGAACCTATGGATACTTGCTTTCCTGCCGCATCCTTTGTAATTTCTTTATTTCCCGCATCATCATAAAGACCTTCAAATGTATAAGTATATTCACCAGTCGTGGCATCTATATCCACAGAAAAACTGCTATAGTAATATTGCTTTGCACCGATCATGATGGTTCCCTTCTCGGCTGGTATATTTAACTTATTTAAGTCATTGCAATTTGTTGCCTTTACTTTAATACTGGTGTCCCCAATTTTTGTATTTGCGTCAGATGTACCAGTAAAATTCGTTTTATTGTTTCCATCTCTTACTTCAAATAATGCCTGTAATTTTCCACCCAAGTTTGGACTTGCACTATCAAAGTCTTGTCCATCTTTCCATGATAAGGTATATAACCCATCTATATCATTTTGATTTACTTTTCCGTCTGCAGAGGAAACTACTAATTGATTATATTTGTAGGTATCTACTAACGTTTTATTATCTAATTTTATAACAAAATCATGAAGAACCGTTTTGTCATCTCCTCGATTTGTCTCGGTAACAGATATATTCGCATACTCGGATAATTCATCAATCAACTTATCACGCTGATCTCGCAAATCATTTGCGGTTCCGCCCTGTAATTCTAATGTATTAATCTGTTTATTCAAAGTTGCCACTTGTGCTGCAATAGAATTAATACGCTCTGCAGTTGTCTTAATGTCTGTATTTGCTTCTTTTTGTACACTCTGCAAACTGTTTCCTAAATAATTGATAAAGTCTGCTAAATTGTCTGCGGATTCAATCGCTGCTGTTCTTGTCGTAGAATCCCCTGCATTTTTTTGTACATCTTCCAACGCATTATAAAAATTGGTAAGATACGCGGTCAATCCTTCCGAATCCTTATCCGTCTCTTTGAAATAGTTCTGTACAGAGGACATATAATAGGACTTCGTACTATAATTTCCATAAGCGGTATTACTAATTCTGTACTTTTCATCATAATAGATATTTCTTTGACGCTCTATACCAATCAATGATACACCAGTACCAGCCATACCTGCTCTGGAATAAACAGAAATTGGTGTCCCTGCTTCAAAACTTGCTACCTGTCTGGAATATCCTGTTGTATTTGCATTTGCTGAATTATGCACTGTTGTATTTAATCCGATCTGTGCCGCATTCAATCCTGTCTTTCCAATACTCAAACCAAAAAATGTTGATGGCATACTTTATTCCCCCTTATGATAATTTATTTAGTAAATCTGCCAGCATCTCATCAATCGTTGTAATATATCTTGAATTTGCTGTATAGGCATATTGGAATTGTATCAGATACGTCAACTGTTCATCAGAAGAAACTCCCGAAACAGCCTGTCTATTACTATCAATACCTTCTACCAGACCTTCCTGGTCACTCGCCATACTCTTATATTCTCTTCCCAACGTTGCCACATTTCCAATTAACGCCTGATAGTAGTCCGTAAAGGTTTGTTTCGTTAATACATTTGGATTAATCGTATCAAACTCTACATTCCAAATTTCTTTTAATTTCTCACAGGTTACTTCATCATATCCGTCTACACCACCAAGATAGTTATTGGCAGATAATGGAAGTTTCGATGGATTGTCCAACAGATTTTCATTTATATTCATCTGTTTTGTCGTATACAATGTATACTCATCCTTTGGATCTTCTTCATTGTAAATCCAAATCTTTTTCTTTGATGTATTTCCATCTTTATCAGCGACTTCAATTTCCACTTCTGTATAGCGTTCTACTGCCTGACGGGAGAATAATTCTTCTCTAGGAGTAGCATCCTCGTCCATACCTACCGCTGCATTGTACTCATCCCATATTTTTACTTCACTTAAATTCTTTTTAACTGTCTTTCCTCTATAGTCTGTATAGGTAACCTCTGTTTCTGTTGTAGTCAACCCTAAGTTTCCAAGTACAGAATCCACATCACTGTTTGGACAAAGCACATCATTAATAGCTGTGGCTACTGCATGAATCAATTTATCAAAACTAGCCTGATTGTTCATAATAATATAAGAACCGACTGTTTTATTGTAATCAATTACGTCCTGATCATATGCTTCTTGATTAAAGGTTCCATTTTTATTATACTTTTCGTCTGTCTTAGAAGGAATATCTGTATACTTTCCTGCTGCATCGCCTCTCGCCATCAACAGACTTTTCAACTTACCTATATCTGTATTTTTTTCTGAAGAAAATCCTTGATCTAAATTAAATACAGGATTTCCAGTTCCCCATACAACATTTAGCATCCTTGTTGTTTCGTTTAAAGGTTCTGTATGTATTTTATATACATGATCCTGACTGACAAACTGTGTTCCTTCAATATTAACCAACACCTTGCCATCCACATCTTCATAATAACTGATACTAGCGTATTCTCCTAATTCATCCAATAGCAGATTTCTTTGATCTCGATAATCGTTTGCATTTTCTGAACCGATTTCGTATCTGGCAATCTCTGTATTTAATGCTTTAATTTTTTCTCCTATTTGATTAATTCGATCTACCGATTCTTGTATCTGCGTATTCAAATTCACCTGATAAGATTCCAACTGACTATAGATATCTTGTGCACGCAGCAAAAATGTATTGGCTGTACTTATAAATGCCGTACGCTTTACTATACTATCTGGCTCTTTTGCCAATTCCTGTACTGAATTCCACACATCTGCCACTGTATTTTGAAACTGTACTCCATTCATCTCACCCATAAGATTTTCAATTTCTGAGACAGCTTCACTTTGCACTTCATAAAAATTCTGTCTTCCTACCTGCAAACGATACGCCTTATCATAAAAGACATTTCTGCTTTGTTTGATCGCTGCAACTTCACTTCCCAGACCAACTTGTGAATAGCTAATATGGCTGCTGCCTACTTTGTTATAAACCTTGTCTGCATTTATTATATCCTGTCTGGAATAGCCTTTTGTATTTACATTGGCAATGTTGTGAGCAGTCGTATTTACAGCGGTCTGTGCCGCCTTTAGTCCACTAACACCAGTAGACAGACTTGTCATCAAGCTCATGATATCACCTTTTCCTTTCTATACTGGTTTACTATGCTTATTGCTTTGCATCAAACGTCCCTGCCTGCAAAGCCGGTGCATCTTCTGTAATTGCACCTTTCGTATAGTTGTTCCCTGGCGACATCCTTGTGCTTTGAATCAAATTCATATTGAATTCTATCATTTCTAGGGATTGTACTATTAACGATTTGTTTTGAATATTGATATTTTTTAATTCCTGAACGGTTTGTTTTAATTGATCATGTATTTGTGAAAGCTGTTTTTGTTCTTTTGGTTGGTTCTCCAACAGCCTAATTATCTCTTTTAATGTAAGCTCCTCTGGCTTACGGTTTAATAATATTCCTATATTAACAATAACCTCGGATCTCTTTTTTTCCAAAACAGTTACCTGGTCTATTGCCAACTGTTCCTGTTCTGTGATTTCTTGAAGAGATTCGAGGTTATTTTTTATAATCACATTTTTCTTTTCCGATGCAATCGGAATAATTTTCTCATATAATTGCTGCTCCTCCGTAAGTACGGTAATCAGCTCTTGTATTACACTTGCCAAAAGGAAGCCCCCTCCTTATATTCGTCTTTTGTCTTAGAAGATGGAGCCTGTCATACTATTTAAAATCTTCTCTGCCACATCCTCTGCAGATACTTTGTAAGTTCCCTCTTCCATCTGTTTTTTAATCGCTGCAACTCTTTCTTCTCTAATATCAGAAGTCTCTGAAAGTGCCTTCTTTGCAACAGCTAAATCTTTTCCAGTCTGCGATATTTCAAACTTATCATCTTTTGCTATCTTCTTCTCTGTGTTGATCTTTTGTGTCTGTTTTGTTGTTTGATATACTTGATTCACCGCATTATACGCATCTATTCTCATGATAATCACCACCTTTATTCTTTGTACTTTTTATATCGGCCCATTTTCATAAAACGTTATAGATTTTTTAATTTTTTTCACTTTTTGTGAATTATGTCAATTCTTTCCTATTTCTTTTTCTGGCTTTCATGCATATTGCCTATGCCTACGCATACAGGCCTCTATGCCCTCCATTTACATCAACAGAAACCTCAGACAATGCACCTTTTCCATATGTCAAACCAGAGTATAACTTCTGAACATTGGACATCATTGGACCTGCCTGATCTTTCGAAGCGACCTCTGCATACGCATGTCGTAACTTTTCAAGTAAACGGATGCACGCCTCTATGTCTTTATCCTGTCGCTTGATACGAGCCTCAATAATAATCTTATTTACAAATCTGTAAATAGATAACAATTGATAGGATATTTCATATTCATAGTTTAATGTTCCCATCAACTCATTTAAAAATTTCTGTGCATTCTGGAGTGAAATATCAAATTTTTGAAGTTCCTGCTTTTCAAACTCCGCCAACGCCTCTGTCAACTCCTCCTGCACAATTTCATACACAATCACTAGAAGCTCTGAACGATTCGCCTGCGTTATCCTTGCAGAAAACTCCTGCCTTTTTTCTCTTTCCATAATGCCGCCTCCTATGCGTATTACGTTTTCTTTCCTCATCTCTCGTTTAATATATCGGCTTATTTTTTTACTACCTTATAGTATTTCCCCAAAAAAAGGTAACAAGTTTGAAACAAATAAGTAGAGGA
>FR899658.1 GCA_000437275.1 Clostridium sp. CAG:411
CTCTCTCAAGATTCCGAGAGATCATTATAATGTACTCTCTACGAGGATAAAACAGAGTGGACAAACCCACATCCTCACGGAACGTTTTTGCTCTATAGGACACATTTTCCTAAAGAGTTAAAAAATTCAGATGGGAACCATATACCACACAAATCTGAATTTTGTAACAGACCTCGCAAGCAGGTCCTACATTAGTCTTTCCTACAAACGCTATAATCATACAAACAATTTAAAATTCGTTTATCAAGCAGATGTTCGCGATCTGCTCTGCAACCGGTGCAGTATTCTCCATTGTATTCTCTTCAAACTGTTCTGGATATAACAATCTATCCCTCGCTGCACCAAAACGTTTGGATATAACTCCCAAGACAGTTCCTATTTTTCTGTCCAACTGAACTGTTACGAATACAAAAAGCGAACCGACATTTTTCTTTGCCGATTCGCTCTCTTTATACTTATTTATGTGCAAAACTTAACCTTATCAGACACGCTTTTACTGCCTACCTCTTAAAAATTTAAAAAATAGAAACTGTTTATATATTCTCAAATTCCTCTATTACTTCTTTCGAAGGTTCTTTGGTTAACAAGCTAACCAAAACATTCACAAGTAATGCTAGGATAAATGCTGGTAACAATTCATAAATGTCAAAATAACCGCCAATTGGACGAATCAGATATTTCCAAATAAATACCATCGCTCCACCTACGATCATTCCTGCAAGTGCACCATTTCGATTGCTACGCTTCCAAAACAGTGCTAAAAGCATCGTTGGCCCAAAAGCAGCTCCAAATCCAGCCCAAGCAAAACTTACAATCTGAAATACACTACTATTCTGATCCCATGCCAGGAAAATAGAAATAAGACTGATTACTATAACAGTTGCTCTGGCAACAATAACCGATTGTTTCTGACTCATTTTTTTATGGAAAAAATCAGTCAAAATATTCTGTGATACACTAGATGACGCAGCCAATAACTGACTATCTGAAGTTGACATAGTTGCCGCAAGAATACCTGCTAAAATTACACCAGCAATCACTGCTGCAAATACTCCATGTGAACTTAGTACATGGGAAATTCTTACAATGATTGTTTCACTTTCTGAACCAACAAGTGTATCAATCACTCCTGCTTTGGACATACCCAGTCCAACCATACCAATGATAATTGAAATTGCCATAGAAATCACAACCCATACAGTTGCAATTCGACGGGAAAGTGTAAGTTTTTCCTCATCTTCTGTTGCCATAAAGCGAAGTAAAATGTGAGGCATTCCAAAATATCCAAGTCCCCATGCAAGGGTAGAAATGATTGTAATAATCCCATATGGTTTTGCAACATTACCAACTACATCATGTGTAGAAGTCAGAGATAAGTATCCTGCAAGACTTTTGGCATTATCCATAACCGCATCTACACCACCAGCCTGACTCGTACCATACCCCAACACTACAACTAATGCAATGGTCATAACAATACTTTGAATCAAGTCTGTAGTAGAAGCCGCAAGAAATCCTCCCAATGCAGTATATGCGACAATAATAACTGCACAGATAATCATTGCTACATGATAATCTATGCCAAATAAACTATGGAATAACTTACCACAAGCAGCAAATCCACTTGCAGTATATGGAATAAAGAAAATAATGATTACTAATGCAGATACACAAGTTAAAATATTTTGCTGATCCTTGTATCGTTTGGAAAAGAAATCAGGAATGGTAATAGCTCCAATCTTATGGCTATATTTTCGAATGCGCTTTGAAACAATAAGCCAATTCACCCATGTTCCTACCGCGAGTCCCATAGCTGTCCAAAAAGCATTACAAATACCACTTAAATATGCCACGCCGGGTAACCCCATCAGCAACCAGCTACTCATATCACTAGCTTCTGCACTCATGGCTGTAACAAATGGTCCTAATTTTCTACCACCTAGGTAAAAATCATCTACCGTATTATTGGTTTTCGAAAATTTGAAACCGATCAATAGCATCATAATCAAATACAAAATAATTGTAACAAATATTGCAATTGACGAAATAGAAATTGACATGATATCCTCCTTTAGTTATTTATAATCTCTCGGAATCTTCAGCCCA
>FR899659.1:0-9078 GCA_000437275.1 Clostridium sp. CAG:411
AAAGATATTGCAACAATGAAGAAGATGTTAAATGAGCAGACAACAGAATTGCTTACATTTGCTCAGAAGTATGAGAGTGCAGAGTCAAGCAACGTAAGTCAGGTTAGCAACTTGAGCAGCTCTCAGGTAGTACAGATCCGATAATTGATAATTGAAATATAGCTTGAAAAGGAATGGGGTTAGGTTGCTGACCCTGTTCTTTTGCGTATATCATGTTAGCATGTTTGTTGACAAAATTACGTGGCGAAGTACATTGGTTATTTATTAGAGAAAACAGGAGGAAGGATCATGAAAAAAATAAAGGCAGGGATTGTTAGTGTATTACTGATCTGTTGTATACTATGCAGTCCGATTAATTTGATCTGCGCTGCAAATAAAGAAAATACAGATTCGGAACAAATTGCGGATGCAAAAAGGGGAATAGTAGAGATAGAAACTGGATTTAGCAAAGAAAATGGAAAATTCTACAAAATGAAACATGGAAGTGGTTTTCTGGTTTGTAACTCAAAGGATGAGGGCGTATTTATTGTTACAAATACTTCAAAGGTGACACTGTCTGAAAAGCAGAAAAAGGAATATTGTAAAAAACATAAAATAAAGTTTGAGAGCCAACAGGACTTAAAAACGGTATTTCGTGTTATTGTTGATGGGGACGTAACAGAAGATTTAACTATGTTGTCTAGTAGTAAAGAACAGGATATTTGTATTTTAGAGAGTGAAAATGTCATCCAGACCAAAAAGGCGTTGCCGCTGGAAAATCAGCAGGAAGTAGAAATTGGAGATCGTGTCTATGCTATGGGATTTTCAGAAGGTCCAACCAATGATTATACTGCGGAAAACGTAGAGATTCATGGTGGGGAAGTAGAGGATTCTGCTGCAAGAATAAAACAGGAGAATTATATACAGCATACAGCAAGTATAAATACAGAAAATTCGGGGGGACCATTGTTATCTCAGGAAGGTTATGTAATAGGTATCAATAATGCAACGAAAAGTGTAAAGGGCACAACAAGCGGTTATGCATTACCAGTGACAGAATTGATTACATTATTGGATAATTATGGAGTTTCTTACGATAGTAAGGAACGTCATACTACATATGCGGAATTGGAGAAATACTATAAAGAATGTCAAAAGAAAATTGACAGTAATACATATAGAAGTGCCTCTGTAGAAAATTTGGAAAGTGCATTAAAAGAAGTAAAATCAATGTTAAGTGATGGAGAGGAAAGTAGTATAAAGGACTATAAAGAGGCAAAAGAACTTTTGGAAGAGGGAGAGCAAGGACTTGTTAAAAAAACATCAAAACTACGAATGGTAAGTGTTGTTTTGGCAGTGGTGATTGGTGTTTTAGGTATCTGGCTTGTTGTTTTGCTGGTACAGATAGGAAAAAGAAAAAGAAATGAATCTGCTTTGCAGAAACAAGGAAATACGGAAAGAAATGAAAGAGAAAATATTGTAATACGCAGGGTATCGCCTGACAACGAAGAGAATATAGAAAGGGAAGGACTTGAATCGGTAGCGGAAGAAAAGACGGATGAAAGAGATTCTTCTGCATTATATATGGAAGAGGAACGAACGATGATTTTGGGAAGTGGGTATCGACCATATGAAGCATATCTTAAAGGAACAGTGAATAATCAAAAGATGTTACTTGATAAGGCAAAGGTTATTATAGGAAAGAGTAGAGAAGTGGCGGATTGTATTATTAAAGAAAATAGTGCAATCAGTAGAGAACATGCGAAGATCTGTTGGAGCAATGGAGCCTATTATTTATATGATCTACATTCGGCTAATGGAACTTTTCTAAATGGAAAAAAAGTAGATGACAGAGGAGTCAAGCTGACAGAGGGAGATAAGATTGTTTTTGCAAATGAAATGTATGAATTTAATATAAAAAGGGAGGGGTAATAATAAGATGTTGAAGGTCAACACAGAAAAAATGGCTTTCTATGGGAAAGAAGAACAAAGTATTGCAAGAAATATTTGTGATATGGGAAGTGAAATAAATCAGATAAGGGAGAAGTTAAGTAAGAATTTGGAGGATGGGGAAACCTCGGTAATTTTAAATAATCAATTGTACAAGCTAAGTGAGACATTGATACAGGAAGGAAAAAAGCTTGATCAGATGGGAACTGTTCTAGAAAAAATCGCAAATGAGTATAAGAAGACAGAAAAAAACATAACAGATAGCGTATCAGATACATAAATAATCGATAAGATTGGAAAAATAATAGTTAATGGCAAGGAAGTGGTATTTTACTGCTTCCTTATTGTTTTCCCAAGAAACATATCCAAACGTATTTTTTACAAAAAGAGCAGTGTTTCCTGTGAAAATTACAGAAAGCTTTTTTGTGTATTTGAATGTAAAAATAAAAAATGGTATAATTATATAGATTTCAATATAATTTAAGACGGAGGGATGAAATGTTAAAAATTGCAATTTATGATAAGGATAAAAGACAACAGGCGCAGATTTTGGATTATATTGCAAGAGATGTCGATATTGAGGATGATTATGCAACGGAATGTTTTTCAGATATCGAAACGGTGAAAGCTAGAATTGAAGATGCAGATTTTCACTTCGATATTATTTTTATTGAAGTGGATGAAAAAGGAGAAAAGGGACTTTCGCTGGCATCCTATATCCGAAGTAAAAATATGGATATTGATATTTTATTTCTTGCTCAAACCTTAGATTATATAACAGAGGCATTTCGATATAGAGCCTTTAATTATTTGGTAAAACCAATTACGTTTTCTAAATTTCAGTATGAAATAAAACAATATTTGCAAGAACACAAAAATTATCAAAAGGATTACTTATCGGTGACAATTCAGGGAAAGGAACAGATGATCCCTTTAAATGCTGTTTTATATTTTGCAAGTAATGGAAGAAAAATAGGAGCTTTTTTTGCAAATGCAGGTGAGGAAATCTGGTTTTATGGGAAATTGAATGAACTGGAAGAAAATTTAGAGAAATTTGATTACATACGTTGCCATCAGAGTTATCTGGTAAACGGAAATAAGATTGAAAATGTCGATAGAGAAAATGTATATGCGGGGAATGAAATGTTTCCGATTAGTCGGAAGTATGGAGAAAAGGTGCAGGAGCAATGGAACCGTATAAAAAAGAATCGTTATAATAATGCCGATATTATGACTATGGGAAGTGGTTATAAAGAAGGTTTTGAGGATGAGGAAACTATATGTGAGAGAACTGCTACCATGCTGGCATCAAAGAAATGTGCTACTGGAAGTACAAAGTATGGTTTAGTAGTCGGTATTCGTGGACCACGGCAAAATGTTTCCTATCGAATTTATGATGAGGAAGAAATTTGCATCGGCAGAGACAGCAAGCAATGTCAGATTACTATAAATAATGGAGAAGTTAGTAGAAAGCATTGTGGAATAAAGTTTGATTTGGCAAAGCAATGCTACAGTATCTATGACTACTCTAAAAACGGTGTCTGGATAGCTGGAATTGGACGTATTACACCGAATTGCTGGGTTCAGGTAGAAAAGGACTCTTTAGTACAAATAGTAAATGATAACTGCTCTTTTATATTAGTGTAGAGTAAGTTATTGGATAGACTGCAAATAAAAAACGGGCTGGTCGTATAGAGCGACTAGCCCGTTTTTGCTCTATAGGAGCATTCATCCCATAGAGCAAAACGTTTTGTTTTAGAAATTAAATCCTGTATTTACTTTATTTTAATTTTAATTTTTGCTTTTTTATTAGAACCATCTGTAGCAGCGGCAGTAATGGTAACGGTTTTACCTGCACCAGCCTTTTTTGTTGTGANCACCAGCCTTTTTTGTTGTGACAAGTCCTTTTTTCGTTACAGTTGCAAATTTAGGATTTGAGGATGTCCAGGTAAGTTCCTTGTTAGCTGTTTTACCTGTTGTTATTACCGTTGCTTTTACGGTAAGCTTTTTACCTGCATTTACAACCTTTTTAGCGTTTAATGTGATCTTTTTCACTGCATGTTTTACAATTTTTAATTTGTAAGTTGTAGTTATGCCTGAACCATCTGCAGCAACAGCAGTAATGGTAACGGTTTTACCTGCACCAGCAGCTTTTGTGCTTACAATTCCGTTTTTATTCACAGTAGCGTATTTGGTATTGCTGCTTGTCCAGTTTACTTTCTTATTTGCACAATCTTTTGGTAAGACAGTAGCGGAAAGTGTTGTTTTTTTGCCTGCCGCAACTTTTTTTGTTGTTCCTGTAATTTTAATGGAAGAAACGGTTGCAGCATTTGTAGCAGGCTTTGTAATTTTGTAAGTTGTATTAACTGTTCCTGCAAATTCGCCCATTCCAGTAATTGTAACTATATAGGTTCCAGCATTTCGTGCTGTTGTATTACCGGAAACTGTAAAGTCAGTACCTTCGGTTAGAATGTACTTTCCATATGATAAAGAAAGTACCGCTGTTTTTTCTTTTCCATCGTAAGTAAAGTTTTGAGCGTGGATAGATGTGTCTGCAATTGCAACCGCATCCTCACTGACTAATTTTATAGTACCTGCATTAGTATTTGAAACATATTCAATAGTAGCGTTTCCAGCTGCATCGGAGGTAATTTGTGTTGCATAAACTAATTTATCAGCCGTTATTTTTTCTCCATATGCAGCATTTTTGGTAAATACATAAAACATATATTTTTTGTCAGGTGATAGGTTATTATAAGTAGCAGTAGTGGAACCGTTTGTACTTGTTTTACCTATTGTTTGTTTTTTTACAAGTTTTGAAGTTGAAACGCTGTTGGCATCTATAATTTCTACATCTTCATCACATCCGGATAATATTAGATTTGGATTGTTTCTAATATCTAAAGTTTTAATTCCATTGCCGGAACAGCTTAAATCAGTTAAATTTGGATTGTTTCTGATATCTAAGCTAGAAAGATTATTGTTATAGCACCAAAGTTGCTGTAAATTTGTATTACTACTTACATTCAAACTTGTTAAATTGTTTTCATAACAATCCAGTTCTGTAAGTTGTGAATTGTTGCTTACATTGAGGCTTGCTAAGTTATTTTGGTAGCAAGCGAGAACACTAAGTTTTGTATTTCTGCTTACATCTAAGCTCGTCAATTGATTGTCTCCACAATCCAAATAGGTTAATTCTGTAAAATACTCAATTCCCTTTAGATTTGAGATGTTCAATGAAGTGATAGCCATTGTAGTAGTGTCGTTAATTTCAGAAGCACTTAAATATTTGTTTTCGTCATAATCAATGCTTTCTAAGATAAATTGTCTAAAGTTTGCATCAGGAAAGTTTGTTGCATTAATTGCAATGCCATCTGGTGTATCTGTTTGTTTGTTATCGTCAGTATCTTCTTTTTTTAGGGTTACGGAAATATCCTTTGCCGCATCTGCTATAGTGAAACTAGCTGATCCATCAGAGTAGCCGTCCATTTTAAAGGTTGCATTGTATTTTCCTGGGTCATAATATGCAGTATATACACCTTTTTCATCTGTCTCAAAGTCAGGTTGGTTGTCGCTTTTTATACCAGACATCTGGAAGTTTGTATTAGCCAAAGATTTGCCGTTCTGGTCTTTGAGTGTGAAACTAACACGGTATTTTTTATAAGGGCAACTACCAAATCCAAATTTTCCTTTATCAACAGACCAATAAAAATCAGAAATGTCAAATGCAGCACTGGTACTTGCTTTTACCGATTTTAACTTTGAAAGGAAAGATATCTCTGCCTCTAAGCTTAAACCTAAGGAGATATTACCATCGACACAGGCTTTACAGCTATGTTGAATATCATCATCTGAATTCATAGAATAGCTTAATGTTGCTTTAATATTAAGTCCAATTGTACCAGTTGCTTCTGTTTCAGCGACTTTTTTTGAAATAATGGTAAAGGATGGTGTTAAATCAATACCAATAAACACGTCAGCTTCTATTTCAAGTGTAGGAAGGTTAATTTCTGGTTTCGGTGTAATTAACTGAAACTTTTTGGAAGCAGATGAGTCAAATTTAAAGCCAAAGGATGATTTAATATCAGCTGATACATTTATTTTACCAGAAATATTTAAATCTAAAGCTGGTTCAAGTGCAATATAAATTCCAGGAATTGGGGATACACAAATATATCCAAGTGGAATATTTGCATCTAATGCGGCTTCCGCTTCTACTTCGCAACTAAGATTTGCACCGACATCAAACTGTAAGTATTGATGTTTAAAAGAAATGTAGTATTCTAAATTTAGCTCTAATGCCAATGAAGCAGAACCGGAAACTTTAGAAGAACCACTAATATTATAAGGAGCTTTACCAGTATTTGCACTACTACTATCATCATTTTTTTCACTTGTATCAAAAGAGTAGTCTAAAAAGGTTGCCGTGATTGATCCATCGCCTTTAAAAGCGGAAGTTTTCATTTCATTTGAAGCTTTAGAAAGACCATTATAAGTGACGCATGTTGCTGCACTATCTGTATCTACCGTTGCGGAAGATGAATCTGCCTGTGTGTCAATTTTTACAACTGAGAATACATCTTCTGTTTCTACATTGTTATCTTCTGTAATAACAGCAGTAGAATCGGTAATATCAATGTTAGCAACTTTAGCAATTAAAAATTCATTCTCCTCATATTCATAGGAAAAAGTATCACCCTTTTTTAAGTTGCTAATCTGTGAGTCGATATTTTTGATGGTATAAGTACCTGATTCAGAGTCAGGATTTACAACTGTGTTGAGGTCTTTTTCTGGTTCGATCACCTTTACATCATCATCAAGAACAACGAAATTGTTCTTTTTATCGTTGTCTAAATTTACGACCTGTTCTTCATTAAAGTCATCCACAGTTTGATCCATCAATTGCTGCATATCCTTTGTATACATTGGATTTGTATATTCCTCTGATAGAGGACGTCCTAATTCTGATGAAATCAATGTGGCACGAATATAATAATAAGTTGGTATAGAACCTGTTGAGATTGTGACAGCCACATTGGTATCACTTTCTTTTACTTCTTTTTCGCCAGAAGCGATGAGTTGTGTACCGTCTTCGGAGTAAATACCTACAAGAAGTGTACAAGACTGCGTTGTTCTAAAAGAAACATTTGCAGTTTTACCAGACATTTCAATGTCTAAAATGCAGTTTGGATTATTCGTTTGATTTTTTTGATTTGTATAATCTGTTAATGAATTTTGCAGGATTTTTCCAAAGCTATTGCTGCCTTGTACCTGTACATTGCCAGCATTCATGGATGCGGCTTCTTTCATGTTATTATTAGTAGGAATACTGCTTGCTTGTACAGAAGTATTCGGCAGGCAAAGAATTGTTACTAATAATAGAATAAAAATTCGTTTTAACCATAGATTTTTTTTCATAGTTAGTTAGTTTTCCTTTCTGTAAATAAATATGTTTTTCGATGTAGTGCATGACATTATGAGTATGTAATAAAATGTTTCGTTGGTTTTTTCAGGTGTCTGTTTTTCATCCAAAAGCCATCAGAGTGTTTCGGTTGAATATGTGCCTTGTGTAAAATCAGTTATGCAGTACATCAGAACGTAGTTTAGTATAGCAGTAAAGGAAGTCCAAATTAACGGAATGTTAAAAATTACAATAAAATTGTAATTTTTTGCAAAGGTTTAATTTACTTTTTTTGTAATTGCTAATATAATGATATTTGGGGTCAGAAGATGCCTTATGGATTGTTCCTTGCCTTTGGCATCATATAGTAGATAAAACATTCTTTAATGGAAATTAAATTTTAAATAGGCGAAATGAGGTATCAAATAATGGAAAAGAACTTTAAAGAGTGGGAGATAGAAGCATGTATAGGTGAAGGGGCGTTTGGAAAAGTATACAAAATTGTCAGAGAAGAATTTGGACATACTTATGATGCAGCATTGAAAGTAATTGAGGTGCCACAAAATCAGGCAGAGTATGAGACCATAAGAAATGAAATGGTGAATACGCAGGAAGCGGAAGAATATTTTGCAGGAATGGTGCAGGATATTGTAGAAGAATTTACATTGATGTCCAAGTTAAAGGGAAATTCGAATATTGTAAGTTACGAAGATCACTCTGTTATAAAAAAAGAAGATGGATATGGCTGGAAAATCTATATTCGTATGGAATTGCTTACAGGATTGTTCAAACATATAAAGCAGGTAGATGTATCTAATTTGGATATAGTGCAACTGGGTATTGATATATGTAAGGCATTGGAAGTTTGTCAGCAGTATCACATTATTCACAGAGATATAAAGCCAGAGAATATATTTGTATCGGATGTTGGTACATATAAATTAGGGGATTTTGGTATTGCCAGAGAATTAGAAAGAACATCTGTGGGGTTATCCAAAAAGGGGACCAGAAGTTATATGGCACCAGAGGTTTATAAGGGAATGGAGTACAATGCTACGGTGGATATTTATTCTCTTGGAATTGTATTATATCGTTTTATGAATAACAATCGGTTACCGTTTATGCCGCCAGCACCAGAACCAATTCGCTATACAGACAAAGAGAAGGCAGATTTGTTGCGTATGAGCGGTCAGCCGTTACCAGCTCCAGAAAAGGCAAGTGATGCATTTGCCAGAGTCATTGTCAAGGCGTGTGCGTATTTGCCACAGGAGCGTTATCAAAGTGCTAGTGAAATGCGAGAAGAACTGGAACGGGTAAAGGAATTAGAACAAAAGGAAATTTTGTTTTATCATACGCAAGATAAGGCGGATGTAGAAAAAACAGAAACAAATGTGACGGGGAATCATAAGGCTGTTTCAAAACTGGAAGAGGAACAGGCAGAGACCGTTTGTTTGGAACAGCAGGAAACGGAAATTTCAAAGGGTGCAGATTTACAACAGGAGCAGGAAGAGGGAACCGTATATATGTTTCACAAAAATGCGGCTCCAGAAAAGGAAAATGATCGTGAATCCGCTGCTTTACAGAAAGAGCATTCCGTAGACTCCAATATAGCATTAGAGCAACAGAAAATACAGGAAGAGAATGAAAATAAATCGGTTTTACAGAAAACAGAGAATAAACTGCCATGGAATAAAAAGATAGGAATTGGAGTTGTGGTACTGTTGGTCATTGTAATAGGCAGTATAGCA
>FR899659.1:9085-19221 GCA_000437275.1 Clostridium sp. CAG:411
GTAATAGGCAGTATAGCAGCCGTAACAATGTCTGGCAGCAAATCTTCGTCTAAGGAACCAAGGACGGAAAAAGTAGAGGATACAAAGGCTCCTACAAAAGAACCTGACAAGCAGGCAACCATACAACCAAAAGCAACAAAGAAACCAACGGCAGAACCGACCAAAAAAACTACACCGAAAGCAACAAAGAAACCGAAAAGGACAGTAGTGACACAGAAACCAGTGGTAACTACCAAAAAGCCTGTGACAGCAGCACCAACAAAGGCACCAGTACGGACAAAGGCTCCAACTGTCACAAGACAGCCAAGACAAAATGATTCCAATGTTTTTAAAGAGCGAGACAAATCAGATAATGTATTGCAAGAGCGATAGGATTAAGGATTTCTATTGATTGATGTAATACTTGGGAGTAAGAGTAGTAAAAATTTAATAAGGGTGCATGAAATAGATAAGATACCAAGGATTTCGGTTATCTTATCTATTTTTTTCTTCTATTGGGGCATTCTAAGGGGGAAAATGCTTCGCAGGAATGTCCAGCTTGCAAAAAAGTTTTCTTATATTGCAATTTTAAAAATGGAAAATTTTAATAATTTTTTACAAAAATTTACTTTAAAATACTTTTTTATGGCAAAATAATACGTTTACGACATAAAAAGCACCGTTTACGACCAATCTGAACCAAACCAATAAAAATGAGGTAAAATATGTAAGAGAAAAGTTAGCCTAAAAGGTCAATGAAATGGAGGCGCATGTTATGCTAAAAACATAAGCATAGAATAGGTGTAGTATTTCGTAAAGCTGTGATAGAGAAGTTTGAGGATAAAAATATGGAAATTATTAAAATAGCCGTATGTGATGATGAAAAAATTTTTGCGGATAAATTAAAGAAGATAATAGAAAAGTACTGTTTGGGAAAGAAAATTTCGTATAAGCTTGATAGCTACGATTCTGGAGAAGCCTTTCTTTCCAGTTCACTTAAAATGGCAGAGTATCAGATTGCCTTTTTTGATATTAACATGGAGGGCATCAATGGTTTAGAGGCTGCGCGACAGTTGCGAAAAGTTTGCAAGGAGACGTATATAATATTTGTAACAGCATTTATCAATTACACGTTGGAAGGATATAAGGTAAATGCGATTCGTTATATTCTTAAAGAGGACCTTAATTTTGAACAATCTGTTTTTGAAAGTTTAGATGCCGTATTTGAAAAAATGCGGGAGGTACCACGTGTAAATACATTTTCTTTTCGAGAGGGAGAAAAGAGCATTCCGATGGAAAAGATTATGTATATTGAGAGCAATTTGCATAAACTGACCTTTCACGTTTTTGATAAGGAGGCTGTGTCATATACAATGTATGAAACGCTTAATAAAATTACAGGAATATTTCCAGAGGAGTTTGTACGTATTCATCAAAGTTATCTGGTTAATTTGAAATTTGTAAGATGTGTGATGGAAAATCAATTGCTGTTATCCAACAGTGAGAGATTACCAATAGCAAGGTCAAAGCTTAAGGAAACACGTGATCGGGTTACTTTATACAAAGGAGCGTTATAATGGGATATATTGTACAAAGTTATATCGTTATTTTTATAGAGACGATATGCTGTATTATTTTCTGCGAAATATTTGGTAGTAATACAGAGTTAAAAAGAAAGAATGTTTGGTTGTCGCGTTGGAGGATTATATTTTATTTAAGTGTAACTACTTGTGTAACGGTCATTGCTCTGGAGAAACATATGGTAGCCAAACAAGTGTCTATAATTATATTATCTGCATCTTTTATCTATTTTTATAGAAATTGGGAACTAAAAAAATGTATAGTGTTATCCATTGCTTTTCAGAGTCTATTGTTAATTGCGGATTTTATAACAATATTGGTTAAAAAATCATTACTGGCAAATGAAATAAGGGAAAGTGATTTGGAAAATTTTATTATTATAGCCATATCGAAATTGATTTTATTTTTAATTATTCTATTTATTAGCAAGATGTCCTGCCGTAGCAATGTTTTGCACATAAAGGAAAATGAGTGGGTAATTTTCTTTGGCATGTCTTTTTTTTCAATTCTGATTTTACTTGCGATTGCAAAAAATGCAGAGTTTGTTACAAATCAGAAATTGGAGCAATTATTTTGGATTTTGGCGATAGGACTTGTTTGGATGAATATTACAATGTTTTATTTTATACAAAATCTAGGAAAGAGGGGATATTTATTAAAAGAAAAGGCTTTGTTAGAGGCAGACAAGAAAAATCAGTTACATTTATATGAGACGATACAAAATCAGATGCAGGAACAGAGAAAAATTTCACATGAATATAAAAATCAACTTATGTGTATACAGGCATTATGTGTAACAAAAAAATATGATGAGCTTATAAAGTACTTAGAACAGATTAGTGAAGCGGTTTTACATGATTTGGATTATATTGACACCAATCATGTTTTGGCAAATGCTGTAATAAATGTAAAATATCAGGAAGCTATGAAAAACAATATTTTGTTTATTTGCAAAATAAATGATTTATCCGGCTTGACCATCGATTCTACGGAATTGGTTGTATTGTTATCGAACTTATTAAATAATGCGATAGAAGCATGTAAGAAGTGTAGTGGAATACGCAAATTAACCTTAAAGTGTGTTTATGAGCAGGGTGATTTTATTTTGTCTGTAAAAAATTCTTATGATGGAACATTGAAGCTTGTAGGGGGAACTTTATATACCACAAAAAAGAGTAATTGGGAAGGTCATGGAATCGGATTGAAAAATGTTATAAAGATTGTTGAAAAGAATAAAGGAAACTATGCAATGGATTACACCGATACGGAATTTAATATTTCAATCGTGATTCCACAGGGGCATATTTGGTAAAAAACAAGCAATAAAAATACAAAAACTGCAAAAAAATGACAAAAACTGCAATAGGGATTGAAAAGAATCTGACATCCGTTATACTGCCTAGTAAGGAGGTGTGACATGTTAGAGCAAATCGTTAGAAAATTAGTAAGTCTATTATTGCGAAATCGATTTATTTCTCAAGAGGAATATGAGCAGTTTGTTTATGTATTGCTTGGAGATATAGAAAGTTTTTTAGTTATAATAAGTATTTTATTTATAGGTACTGTCATTGGACAAATAGTACCTACTGCAAGTTTTCTGATTTGCTTTTTTGCCCTGCGCAAGAGAACTGGTGGGTATCATTTGAGTTCGTATTATAAATGTTATATAGGGACTGTATGTTTATATGTTTTTATAGCGGGCATTTCTTATTTAATATTTGGACATGAGGAAATCTTAATTGGTTGTGCAGTGGTTGCCGGAATAGTAATTATGTACATAGGGAATGTAAATCATCCGAATATGAATGCAGAAGAGGAAGAAGTGCATGAATTAAAAAAGATGTCCAGAATTATTGTAATTTTGGAATTGTTAGTTATCTTCTTTTTAAACTGGTTAGGAAATGCGGAAATGGTAATTGTATATTCCGGGTTGGCAATTATTTTATGTGCAGCACTCCTTGTTATTGCAAAATTAATAGGGCAGGAGGTGAAATAAATTATGGGAATAGAAAAGAAAACACTACAAGTGATTGAAAAGATGACGAGAGCTAGGGTGGAGAAGGAGTTTGGTGGTAGACCTATAGTATGTAGAGGATTTTTACATCAGCCAAAAAGACCAAAGAATCTGGACAGAAAGTAAGATAAAAATAGTGAAATAAAATAAAAAGTCGTAACAGTTAGACTGGATAAGATACTAGGAGTGCCTAGTTGTCTTATCCAGTTTTTGCGTTAAAAAAAGTGATAAGGAATTTTTCAAATATGCCAGAATACTAGAAAATGAAAGAAAATTGCAAAAAAGATTATACAAAATCAAATTTTTTTGGTAAGATAGTAGAGTAAACCTACTATAAAGGTAGGAAAAATAGATTTTAAAGAATACGAAAAGGTAGAATGGATTGCAGGAAGGATAAAAGTGAAATCGAGAGAGTTGTAGGAGGCATAAAGTAAGAAGAGATAGGATGAAATCGTAGAGAAAGAGGAAATGGAGGAGAGAATATGGCGAGAGGAATTCAGACAAAATGTTTGCATTTGCAAGAAGAAGAGGGAAGCATCAACAATTATGGTGCAATCAGTTTTCCCATTTATCAGACAGCGACCTATGCACATATGGGTGTGGGAAAGAGCACAGGATATGATTATAGCCGATTGCAAAATCCTACCAGAGAACACTTGGAAAAGATAGTAGCAACCTTGGAAAATGGAATAGATGCCTTGGCATTTTCCACAGGCATGGCAGCCATTTCACTTATGATGGAATTGTTTGCACCAGGAGACCATTTGATCGTTGATGCGGATTTGTATGGTGGAAGTATTCGATTGTTTCAAAACGTAGCTGTAAAAAATGGAGTTACGTTTTCGAGTATTGATTGTTATAAAGAAGATGTGGAAACGTATATCAATGCGAATACAAAGGCTATTTATATTGAAACTCCAACGAATCCGATGATGAATGTTACCGACATTGCTGCACTTGCCAAGATTGCGAAAAAACATAATCTTCTCCTTATTGTTGACAATACGTTTTTATCGCCTTATTTCCAAAATCCATTAGATTTGGGAGCCGATATTGTAGTACACAGTGGCACAAAGTATTTGGGTGGTCATAACGATACATTGGCAGGTTTTTTAGTTACAAATAAAACAGATATTAGTGAAAAGTTACGCTTTTTGATAAAAACAACGGGAGCAGGATTGGCACCATTTGATAGTTGGTTGATACTGCGGGGAATTAAGACTCTTGGTATCCGAATGGATCGGGCACAGAAAAATGCCATAGAAATTGCAAACTGGTTAAAGGAGCAGAAGGCGGTAACAAAGGTAATTTATCCAGGCTTGCCAGAACATCCAGGATATGAAATTATGAAGAAGCAGGCAAGGGGATTTGGTGCGATGCTTACGTTCCAATTAGAGAGCAAGGAGTTTGCATTGGCAATTCTTGAAAAAGTGAAAATGATAAAATTCGCAGAAAGTCTGGGTGGTGTAGAGACATTAATTACTTATCCGATTACACAAACCCATGCAGATGTTCCTCATGAGGTTCGCATGCAGAACGGAATTACAGAAGGAACGTTAAGACTTTCTGTAGGAATTGAGGATACAAAGGATTTAATAGAGGAACTAACAAAAGTATTTGATGAGGTAGAAGGTGAATTACATGGCAGAAAGAGATCTTAATTTTGATAAGGTAATCAATAGAAAAAATACAAGATGTTTAAAATATGATTTTGCAGAAAGGCGGGGAATGCCAAAAGATGTTCTTCCCCTTTGGGTTGCAGACATGGATTTTGAAACGTCTTCTTATGTGGAAGATGCATTGGTTGAGAGGGCAAAGGAAGGAATCTTTGGATATAGTGAGGTACAAACGCCATACTTTGAAATTGTAAGGGATTGGATGAAAAAACACCATGATTGGGATGTACAGGAAAAATGGTTGATAAAAACACCTGGAATTGTCATGGCATTGGCAATGGCTGTAAAAGCCTATACGAAGCCAGGGGAAGGCGTGTTATTGCAACTGCCTGTGTATTATCCATTTTCAGAGGTAATTAAAGATAATGGGAGAAACGTAGTCAGCAATACGTTATATTTAGGTGAAGACAATCGGTATCATATTGATTTTGAAGATTTTGAAAGAAAAATCATAGAGGAAAATATAAAATTATTCTTTTTATGCAATCCGCATAATCCAGTAGGAAGGGTGTGGAGTAAACAGGAATTAACCCAAATAGGTGATATTTGTGTAAAGCATGGAGTGATTGTAGTCAGTGATGAGATTCATCAGGATTTTGTATTCAAGGGAAAACATACGGTATTTGCAAGTCTAAAAAAGGAATATGAGGATATTTCTATTACATGTACATCTCCAAGTAAAACTTTTAATTTAGCAGGTCTTATGATGTCGAATATTTTTATAGCAAATAGAGAATTGCGACATAACTTTAGAAGAGAATTGGATGCAGCAGGAATCAGTCAGTTGGGAATCATGGGGCTTGTGGCTTGTGAGGCAGCGTATAAGAATGGAGAAGTTTGGTATCAGGCAATGTTATCTTATATAAAAGAAAATATCGCATTTACAAAGGAATTTGTGGAGAAAAATTTGCCTGGTGTTACAATGATTGATTTGGAAGGAACGTATCTTGTTTGGCTTGATTTTAGAAAGACTGGACTTTCTGTAGACGAGTTGGAACATAGAGTAATCCATAAGGCAAAACTTTGGCTTGACAGTGGAAAGATATTTGGAGAATGTGGAATTGGCTTTCAAAGAATCAATGTGGCATGCCCAAGAAGTATATTGGAGGATGCACTGAATAGAATAAAAGCCGCGATTTATGCTTAGTTTTCTACAAAAGTCTAGTGATTTGCTTGGGAAAAATACTGGCGAGAAAACTTTAAATAAGTGTTTTAATTAATTTTTTAAAAATTTGTCCTAAAATTGGAATTTTATGCATTAACAAAGTGTACAAGAAAAGATGCAAAAAAGAGGAGGATTTTTTATGAGACAAGGAATTAAAAAGAAAATTACAGCATTAACGATTACCAGTGCTATGGTGGCAGCAACTTTAGGAGGCGGTAATTTCGCATTTGCGGCAAAGAATCAGCCACAAAATGAAGGACAAAGACCAACTGTTGCCACTGGTTCTTCTATCGGAGTAATCGGAGAAAAGCCAAATAAAAAGCCAGTAACCCCAGGAGCAATCGACGCAAAACCAGATAAGAAAAATGATGAAAATAAGCCATCAGAAGGCAATAATGATATAAAAGAACCAGTGACACCTGGAGCAGTTACAGCAAAGCCAGAACCAGCAAATACTGCTAAGAGAAAAGTACCTAAAAAGGTAAAAGTAAAAAAAGCAAGAAAGACTGTAAAGAATAAAATTCAGATTACATTGGATGGAACAAATGTATGGTCAAAACCTAGTGTAACGGTAAAAACGGCTACAGGAAAATCTGTAAAAACAAGTATCGTAAAAAAAGGTAAAAACAGTTGTGTGTTAAAAACAAAGAAACAGTTAAGCAAGGGAACATATACCATAAAAATAAAAGGTGTAAAGGTAAAAGGTGAAACAAAATACGAGACAATTACTACGAAAGTAAAAGTAAAATAATAAAGTGGGAGGACTTTTATGAAAAAAACGTTAATTGTAGTAGATATGCAAAAGGATTTTATTGATGGTTCATTAGGCACAAAGGAGGCACAGGCAATTGTTGGTCCTGTAAAGCAAAAGATTAAAGAATATAAAGAGCGTGGAGATGAAATTATTTTTACCAGAGATACACATCAAAAAAATTATTTGGAGACAAATGAGGGGAAACATCTTCCAGTTGAACATTGCATAGAGGGAACAGATGGATGGAAGATTCCAGAACAGTTGCAGGTTCCAGGTGCAATTTATATAGATAAGCCAAGTTTTGGTTATATGAATTGGAGTGAGTATCAGTTAGAAGAGGTAGAAATTGTTGGGCTTTGTACAGATATTTGTGTGGTATCAAATGCCTTGATTATCAAAGCAACCTATCCTGAAATTCGGGTTGCCATTGATGCCAGATGTTGTGCAGGTGTTACACCGGAAAGCCATCAGGCGGCATTGACTACGATGAAGATGTGTCAAATTGATGTGATGGAGTAAATTAAAATGGATAAGACTTCTTTATAAGAAAATAAGAGAAACTGTTTTGGTATGTTTTACATAGCAGAAGCAGTTTCTTTTTTTATAAAGGAAAATTAGTCTTGTAGAAGAATGCGTCTACAAGGGTGTATAGTTCGCAGCTAGGTAGTGGATTTCAAAGACTATGAGAAATACGTTTTACGGGTTTCTTATAGTTTTTTGCATAACATAAGTGGTTTAGGTTTACCCAAAATAAAAAAGGAATCATGTTCAACAGGAAAATGTGATTTTTTCGCTCCATTAAAAAATTTAAAAAAAGTTGTAGCTTTTTTTCTTGTTCATTTGTGTTTGTTATGAAATGGGAAATTGACAATGTAACTGTCTATTTCAAAAAAAGAAAGAGGAGAAAAAAATTATGAAAAAGAAACAAAGAAAAGTAGTGTTGTTTGGTGCAATGCTAGCAATGGTAATAGGAGTGCTTGGTATATATCCATTGCATACACAGGCGAGAACGGGAGTTAAATTCATACAGTTAAATATGACAAAAAAAGCAATGTATGTGAATCAAAGTATGAACTTAAAAGTAAAAAGGGTTACACCAAGTAGGGCATCGGCGGCAGTGATTTGGTCAACTTCAAATAAAAATGTTGCAACAGTTACACAGAATGGAACGGTTACAGCAAAAAATGTTGGAACTGCAAAAATCAAAGCAGTCAGTAAAAACAATAGAAATGTAAAGGCACAGTGTACGATTACGGTAACACAAAATGGAGCTGTAAAACATTCTGGAAGTTATAAAAAAGTAAGTTGGAAGATTTATGAAAACGGATTGCTTGATGTAAAAGGAAGTGGATCGTTAGCAAAGGATAATTATAATTGTGGATGGTTTGCCTATAGAAGAGACATTACCAGTGCAAGATTACAACTAAAGAATACAAAAAATCTTTCTAATGTATTTTCAAAATTCTATTTTTTAAAAAGAGTGGATTTGCGTGATTTGGATACATCTAAAGTAAAAAATATGCAAGGAATGTTTAAGGGATGTATTAGTTTGGAACATATAGATGTAAGCAAATTTGATACATCAAATGTGGTAAATATGACTGAGATGTTTTCAGATTGTAGAAGTTTAAAATGTATAGATGTAAGTAAATTTGACACCTCTAAGGTTAAAAATATGCAAGGAATGTTTTATAATTGTGTAAGCTTAGAAACTTTGGATTTAAGTGCCTGGAATACAGAACAATTAAAGATTATGGGTTCTGTCGAGGATGAAACAAATGATTATTCTTGTTTGGGTGATGGGGAGTTTACGGAGTTCTATACCTATGGAATGTTTTCTAATTGTAAAAGTCTAAAAGAAATTAATTTATCCAATTTTAACACATCAAATGTAACACGAATGGGTTATCTGTTTAATGGTTGCAGAAATCTAAAAAAAATTGATTTGTCAAGCTTTGATACGGCAAATGTACACTCTATGTCGGGGATGTTTAAAGGTTGTAAAAATTTGCAAGCCATAGATGTAAGTAAATTTAATACATCCAATGTATATCGTATGAATTATATGTTTTTCAATTGTGAAAAGTTAAAGGAAATCAATATAAGCAATTTTAATACTAAAAAAGTGTATGGTGTAGAAGGTATGTTTTATGGTTGCAAGGAGATAAAAATATTGGACTTAAGCAACCTTGATTTTTCTAATGTTAGAGTGCAGGATTACGGAGAATGTAACTTGATTGATGGATGCAAAAATCTGCAAACAGTATTAACACCTCAAGCGACATGTGGGAGTAAAATTAATTTTACTTCAGAATATTATTGGGTAGATGCGCAAGGAAAAGAATATGTGACTTTTCCTCAAAAGGCAACAGAAAGTGTTACTTTAAATAGAGGAAGAGAACAGAAAAAGAAGGGAGTATAAAATGAAAGAAAAGTTAAAAAAGATAGGAATAGGAATACTTGTCGGGGTATTAATATGTGGGAATAGTTCTTATGCATCAATTGGTGTGAAAGCACAAGTGCAACAAGATAGTGCAACGGGGAATGGAATAGGAGAAGAAAATCAAGGTAGTGTAACAGGAGGTGCAATAGTAGAAGGAAATCAGGAAAGCGTAACGGGAACCAGTGAAATAGGTGAGAAAAATGAGGAAACTGTAACAGGCTCTGCGCTTTATTCTGGAAGTTATAAAGAAACAAAATGGACCATTTATGAGAGTGGGCTGTTAGAAGTGACAGGAACTGGTGAGATGTATGAAGCTCCGAAGGAGAATGAGAATAAAAATAAAACGCCATGGAGTGCATATGCAGATAGTATTACAAATGCAAAAATAGAGGTTACAGGAGCAAATAATTTATCGTATCTATTTGCTGGTCTTAAAAATTTGGATGAAGTGGATCTTAGTAGATTGGATACTTCAAATGCAACTACGATGGAAAGAATGGTTTGTGTCAAGTATTCATTGGCAC
>FR899660.1 GCA_000437275.1 Clostridium sp. CAG:411
GCTATATAATACTTCCGCCCCCAGTGAATTTGTCTGGAAAAAGGAAAAGGTTGAAATCTTAAATTGTAGGCCTAACAATTCCTCGTAGAAATAGTCTTGTCCATATAACACTTCTGTTGTATCGCTCTGCACTACGTCTGCCAAACTGTCATTTTTAATATGCAGGATTCCTACAATCTTTCCTTCTAATGGCAAGGCTAATAATTGTTCCACCAACTCTTGTAATGGGACCAACTCCTGTGTAGTTGTAACAATACTAATGAGCAATTCTCCAGTTTTTACAGCTCGCCTTACTAATAAATGTCTTAAATATCCCTCATGAGACATCCGATGAAAAAAATTCACCTTTCTTTCTGTAAAATACTGTAATACTGCCTCTAAAATTGTGTTGTAATCCTTATGCACAATTTTACAATCTTTCGTTGTGACAATGTCATGAAAGCTTCCTTTTTTATGCATTCCCAATGCCAAAGGACCATCCTTATACTCGTCACCAAAGGTAAATTCCATTTTATTACGGTATTCCCATTCGCTTGGACTTCCCACAATACCCTCAAATGGTACGTTTGGACAGACTCCACGCAATAATTTTTCTACCTGCTGTGCTTTAATCTGCAACTGTTCCTCATAAGAAAGGGTCTGATAACTGCATCCTCCACAGGCTCCAAACCCTGCGCATGAACCTTGTCTTGTTTCAAGTTTTGAGGATTCTAATACTTCCAGTAATCTTCCCTCGTATTTTCCTTTTCTTGCTTTATTAATAGAAAAACGAATCTTTTGTCCTAGAATTCCATTTTTAACAAGCACCTTATTTTTTTTCTTTTCACCATTTTCCTGGGTTTCTTCTACATAAACCACTGCTTTATTTGGAAAATCAACTTCTTCTACAATGCCCTCATAAATCTGACCTTTTTTCATATTTGATACCACTCTGCCAAGTTTTGGCATTTACAAACATCAAATTAAACTGTTTGCATTTTCCTTTCTTATTTTTATACTAAACTATTATCAATAACCATGATCCACATACTTCCATTTTCCGCCCTTATTTCGTACCAAAATCCAGTTCCAATCATCATATGTACTGTTGGCTTCTAAAGAGCCATCTCCACCGGATGAATCTACATCAAAGGAAGATAATAAAACAATCACTTCATCTGCATTATTTCTATCTGCCCAATTTTGATACGCATCCAACGACTCATCTCCTGCATAGCAAATTTTATTCAACTTACATCCTTTCCACTTTTCCTTAAATTCTTTTATAATAATTTCTATTGCAGAATTAATCTCTTCGGAAGAATATTTCACAGATTCCTCCTCAATGATTTTGACATTTTTAACATTTCCACCACATGCACATAAACCAAAAGACATAGCTATGACAATTAGAAGCATAGTTGCTCTCTTCATTTTTGTTATCTCCTTAACGTTACATTTTCACTAACTATATCCGCCTTTTCCATTTTCTTCTATTTAAAATAGCATTTTTTTCTATCTTATCAATAGTTTGGTAACTTTTCTCCATAATAATCTTACCATTATTCCATATAATTTTCCTGACAATTGATAATATAAAAACCTTTTCGATTTAAACTATCCTCTCGATTATATATCATTTCACTTCCATCCATCTGTCGGAAAATAGCTCCTGCCTCTTCCACAATACATTGCATAGCTGCTGTATCCCATTCCATTGTTGGGTTGTAACGATAATATACCTCTGCCTCTCCTTTGGCAATCACACATCCCTTTAGAGAACTTCCCATAGATACAAAATTGGTCAAATGATATTTTTCTAATAACCGATCCATTTCCGGACAACCATGAGAATTACTCATAACCACACGTATATCATTCGTACGATTACTAACTGACAACTTTGTAACCTGCCCATTTACCTGCATAAAAGCACCTAAGCCCTGTGCAGCATAGTATAATTCCTCTGTGACAGGTACATAAATCACCCCTAAAATGGACTTATGTTTATATGATAAAGCAATATTTACGGTAAACTGCCCATTTCGCTTAATAAATTCCTTCGTGCCATCCAACGGATCAACAATAAAACAATAATCATTTTCTAAGCGAGACAGATTATCTTTTTCTTCTTCTGAAAGAATCGCATATTCAGGGAACTCTTTTTTCAAGCAATCCACAATAATTGCATTAGCTGCCTTATCTGCTGCTGTAAGTGGCATATCACCCTCTTTATATTTTATCTGCATATCTTCACAATTATTATATACGTCCATAATTGCCTTTCCTGCCTCTACGGACACTTTTTTTAACACTTCGATTATTTTCTGTAACTCCATACAATCTCCTTATCTATTCTTACTATTACAAAACTAAGAGAGTACACAACCTTTTTGCGGGCATGGCACTCTCTTTTCACTAGCTGCTCTATGATTTCTGCTTGTTTCGTTAGTTTCCCTTACCAACTCAACACTTCGGCTCCATCTTCTGTTACCAAAACCATAATTTCCCACTGTGCAGATGGAAGCCCATCTTCTGTATAAACTTCCCAGCCATTTTCCTCATCTGTAAAAATATCTGGTTTTCCCATATTTACCATTGGTTCTATCGTAAATATCATACCAGGCACCATGAGCATATCGGTTCCTCTTTTACTATTGTAACCAACCCATGGATCTTCATGAAATTCAAGTCCAACTCCATGTCCTCCAATTTCTCGTACAACTGTATATCCATTGGCAAATGCATGGTCATGAACAGCCTGCCCCATATCTCCTAAATATCCCCAAGGTTTTACCTGTTCCAAACCTTTATACACACATTCCTTCGTTACATCCACTAATTTCTTTTTCTCCAGACTTACATCGCCAATGCAAAACATTCTGGAAGAATCGGAAAAATAACCATTTAAAATTGTGGAACAATCTACATTTACAATATCTCCTGACTGTAAAATCACATTTTCAGAAGGGAAACCATGGCAAACCTGATCATTCACAGAAGTACAAACACTATATGGATAACCTTCATAGTTTAATGGTGCAGGGATACCGCCTCTCTCTGTTGTCATGTCATATACAATTTTATCAATTTCAGCAGTACTCATTCCTTCATGAATATGCTCCTCAATGTAATCCAAAATAGCAACATTGATCTTACAACTTTCTTTTATTTTTTCAATCTGCTCCTTATTTTTTATAATGGAGCGGGATGGTACAATGTGTCCCTGTGCCTTTGCCATAGCAATTTTTTCATCAAACTGTAGATGGCAAGCCTTATACTTTCTACCACTTTTACACCAACACATATCATTTCGTCCAAGTTTCTTTTCCATAATTATAATCCGCCTTTCTG
>FR899661.1 GCA_000437275.1 Clostridium sp. CAG:411
GCACTACGTGCCTTACGAGGTACGGGACTTGAAGCCCGCACCTCGTTCAAGAAAACCCACCGCCTAAAAGCAGTGGGTTTTCTCGAACTTTTATACATCAAATACCGAAATCCTTGCATACGGAGATGAAGCCACATTGTATAAGAGTTCCATAGCATATTAATCCAACATGGATTCTCATTCTGTCAGAGCTTCCCCTATCACTTCCTTTAAATGTTCCAGTATCAAAAAATATTTGATTTTTTGAAATAACCATTTTATTAATAAGAACTGATTAACGCTTTTGCCTCTTCATATTTTTCTATAAACTGTATCTCTCCGTCATTTTTGCATCTTTCGATTTCTAATTCTAAAGCTTGTAAAATACGTTCTTTAGAGATAATTCTATAATCTCTAACTAATTCTTCTCCAAATTCTGGATATTCCCAATCTAAGAAAAACTTTTTATCCTTCGTTATTCCATATGTTAATGTTTCAATTGGACCTAACGAAAACTTATTTATAATTACAATATTACCATCTTTATCTGGTTTAAGTGTTGGGATATCATATATAAATCTATTTACTTTTTATTCCTCCTTTATTTATATGTAGAATAATAGTCGTCATATAACCCGCAACATGCATCCATACCTTCATTACCTCTCATTGCCGATTCAATAATTTCCAAATCTGTTTTACCAGATTTTCCTTTATATCCCTGCCTTAGTTGTTCATATGAGACACAATGTTCTTAATCCTGATTATAAGGTCCAATATCTATTATTCTATCATTTATTTCTGTACGTATACCAAAGATATGTAAATCATTTCCAGGATGTGTAATTACCATAATGGATGCTAAGGCAATTGCAATTACTTTTTTCGATAATTTCACATCACTTTTTCCTTTCTCTTTTGCTTTTTCAATAAAACTATTTCGTTGCGTATCTTTTCATCTTATTACGTAAGAAATATTCACAAGCTTCTGTTTCTGTTTCAAATGTTTTTAATCAACTTGAACCTCATTACATTCAAATGTTAATACAGAAACATCCTCATCTTCTAATACTATTTTTACAGTACCTTCCTTGCATGTAATATCAATAATTGTATCATAATCAATATCCTCTTCTCTTTTTTCTGAATCCCAATTATAGTTTGCTGAATTCAAAAATCTCAAAGTTACTTCCTTTAATTCTGAAGCACCATCTTGATATTCTCTTTGCTTCCACATACATAAATCAATACTCAGTATTACTGTTCCATTCGCATAAACTAACTTATTTACACAGCTATCATTAAAATCTATTTTCTTTACTAATTCTGTTACTAACATTTTATTCTTCTCCTTTAATTATGATATGAGATGCCTTCGACCCTTTTCCAACTGGATTTCCATCTACATCCAGATAGTAATCAACTTTTTTGTTTGTATAATTCGGATTCATTACATGATAATGGTCTACTGCTTCAAATCCGTTTGCACCATGAACCCCTTTATCAAACCTTATTTTCAAACCAGACTTGGGGTCATAAAATTCTCTTGAGGTTGTATTGGCTGCCATTTTAGGTTTTGTAACGTCTTTCCATCCATCTGCAATTAATTGTTGTGGAGATTTTGATTTTATATTTTTTATTACAAAACCACTACCACTCTCACCTCTACTCCACC
>FR899662.1 GCA_000437275.1 Clostridium sp. CAG:411
AGGATGTACGGTGGAGTAGAGGTGAGCGTGGTATAAATACTGGTGCATGGGATATGACAGAAGGTGGTGGTGTGATTAAAGGAAGAGAATATTCTCAACACGCAATGGAGAGAATGGCTCCAAATACACCACAGGTTAGAGCAGAATTAAGTAGACGAGCTGAGAAAACGGCTGAACAACTGGGATATAAACAAGGAACACAAAAGTATTATGAGTTTTGTAAAAAGTATGTAGACCCTAGAAATATTCCACCGAGTGTTATAGAAGATGCAATTGCTTCAACGAAACCTGTTGCTGGAAAGATTGTGGGTACATTTGTTCATGAGACCGCAGATGTTAAGGTTATTGTTAATGCTAACGGGAAAATAGTAACTGTTATACCGAAGTAAGAAAAAGGAGATAATATGTTTATAAAATTTGATGAATTAGAGTTATTTGAATTTTTTGAAGGAGAACCAACAATTATAGGAGAATACGAAGAAGGAAATTGGATGTATACTTATGGTCAGAATGATTTTGAAATCGTATTACTAGTTTCAACCTATGAAATGTATGTTGAAATATCTATTACTTATAATGACAATATTGTATATAGACAAAAACATAATAACATTTTAGAAATTAGAAAAAGTAATTCTGATAATTTGAGACTTTTATTGGACAAAGAGAATTCAATTATTATAAAAAGAGAACCACAGATTGGCGTTATTGTTGAATAAACTAAAAGTATTTCATTACCAAAAAGCCAGTAGACGTAAAAATCTACTGGCTTTTTTTAGTTCGCCCAGCATGGGCGTAATCT
>FR899663.1:0-17845 GCA_000437275.1 Clostridium sp. CAG:411
GGCAAAAGAAATGCAGGATTTGCAAGAGGAACTGGAAGATTTACAGGGAGAGTACCAAGGTTTGCAAGGAAAGGTAGAAGGTTTACAAGGGGAAAAACAAGAACTGGAAGAGAATTATCAAAACAGCATTATAGCAATGGTACAGATGGCATTGGAATTTTGTGCAAACGAGAAGGAAGTCATAGGTAAAACCGCGGAAAAGTGTCATGTGAGCGTAGAGTTTGTGACAGAGTTGTGGAATGCCAGAAAAGATAGTTGATTGCTTATTTTTTTGGAGGTTTGTAGTTTATGAATTTTTTATTTACACCTTTTTCCGAACTGGAAGAGTTTAATAAAATACAAATGAGTATAAAAGGCAATCGTACTCCCGTGCAGGTGACCGGGTGTATGGATTCGCAAAAGGTACATTTGATGGCTGGTTTGGGAGAAGAGTATTTATATAAAGTAATTATTGCAGAGAATGAAATAAAAGCAAAGGAACTTTATGAGGACTACAAACTATATGACCGACAAGTATACTTGTACCCTGCAAAGGATGCTATTTTTTACAATGCAGATATTCGTGGAAATGCTATTGTACGACAGCGTTTAAAGGTACTTCGTGGATTGATAGAGCAAACGCCTATGTGTGTGATTACTACAATGGACGGTGGAATGGATAAGTTGTTGCCATTGAAAAGATGGGCAGAGAATGTGCTTACGATTGAAGAAGCAGGGATTGTTGATATAGACAAGATAAAACGGAAACTGGTACATATGGGATATGAACATGTGGGACAGGTAGATGGAAGTGGACAGTTTTCTATTCGTGGCGGCATTATTGATATTTATCCTCTGACGGAGGAAAACCCTTACCGTATTGAATTGTGGGATGACGAAGTGGATACGATTCGTGCTTTTGATGTAGAGAGTCAGCGTTCCATTGAAAATGTTGACTCTCTTAAAGTGTATCCAGCCACAGAAGTAACGCTCAGCAAAGAAGAAATGGAACGGGGCATTCGAAAACTGAAAAAAGAACTGAAGGCACAGACCGAGCTGTTACGAGGGGAGTTTAAGACAGAAGAAGCGTATCGGTTGGAGCAGACCGTATCTGAATTTATAGAAAATCTTACAATCTATGGTGCCAGTGCTGGAATGGAAAGTGTCATGGATGTATTTTTTGAGGAAACAGAGAGTCTGTTTGATTACTTCCCACAGGAAAACACTTTGTTTTTTGTAGACGAACCTTCCCATGTGGAGGAGCGTGCCAATGCGGTGGATTTTGAGTTTCAGGAGAGTATGAGTCACCGCTTGGAAAAGGGATATTTATTGCCATCGCAGGCAAATGTCATTTTCCCTTATGAGAAGCTTGTAGCAAAATTGACTGGGAAAAAGACAGTGCTTCTTAGTATGTTAGATTATAAGACAAAGCATTGGAATGTAAAAGAAAAGGCAGATATGATGGTTACATCTGTTGCACCGTATCATCATAATTTTGAAATGCTTGTGAAAGATTTAACAAATTGGAAGAAGAAAGGGTATCGGGTCGTATTGTTTTCTGGTTCTATGAGTCGAGCAAAACGGTTGAGTGAGGACCTAAAGCAATATGATTTATCTGCTTTTTTCCATGAGACAGGAGACAGGGAGTTAGAACCGGGCACCATTATGGTTACAACGGGAAATCTGCACAAAGGTTTTACCTATCCATTGATTCAGGTGGCATTTGTATCGGAAAGTGACATTTTTGGAGAGAAGCAGGCAAAACGAAAGAAAAAGAAAACGCAGTATGATGGAAAATCTATTCAGAATTTTACGGAATTAAATATCGGAGATTATGTTATTCACGAGAATCATGGAGTTGGTATTTATAAGGGAATTGAAAAGATTACGGTAGATAAGACGGTAAAAGATTATGTAAAAATAGAATATGCAGATGGAGGCAATTTATATGTGCTTGCCACTGGGCTTGAAGTGTTGCAGAAATATTCTAGCGGGGATGGAAAAAAGCCGAAGATGAATAAGCTTAATTCCGCTGAATGGAAAAAGACAAAAAGTAGAGTACATTCCTCTGTTCGCCGCGTAGCGAAAGAATTGGTCGAGCTTTATGCGAAACGTCAGGAAAAAATCGGCTATCGTTTTGATAATGACAGTCTTTGGCAGCGAGAGTTTGAAGAGATGTTTCCATATGAGGAAACGGATGATCAGGTATCTGCCATTGAAGCGACCAAGCGTGACATGGAGAGTACAAAGATTATGGATCGCTTGATTTGTGGGGATGTGGGCTTTGGTAAGACAGAGATTGCGATTCGAGCAGCGTTTAAAGCGGTTGACAATGGAAAGCAAGTGGCTTTTTTGGTGCCTACTACGATTTTAGCACAGCAGCATTACAACACGTTTGTGCAGCGTATGAAAGAGTTTCCTATCAAGATTGGTATGTTGTCTCGTTTCCGAACACCTGCACAGCAGAAAAAAGATTTGGAGGCACTGAAAAAGGGGCAGTTGGACATTGTAATTGGAACGCATCGTCTGTTATCAAAAGATGTAAAATATCATAATCTGGGGCTATTGATCGTGGATGAGGAACAGCGTTTCGGAGTAACACACAAAGAGAAGATTAAGATGTTAAAGGAAAATGTGGATGTACTTACTTTATCCGCAACGCCAATCCCAAGAACACTTCATATGAGTTTGATTGGTATTCGTGATATGAGTGTACTGGAGGAACCACCTGTAGACCGTATGCCAATACAGACATTTATTGTAGAACAAAATGACGAGATTGTTCGTGAAGCAATCAATCGTGAGCTTGCCAGAAATGGACAGGTTTTTTATGTGTATAATCGTGTCAAAAATATTGAGGAAGTAGCGGCACATATTGCAGAATTAGTTCCACATGCTGCGGTAGGTTGCGCGCATGGACAAATGAGTTCTCGTGAACTGGAAAAGATTATGTATCAGTTTATACAGGGCGAACTGGATGTGTTAGTTTCCACTACTATTGTAGAGACAGGACTGGATATATCAAATGTAAATACAATGTTAGTTCATGATGCAGACCAATTGGGACTATCGCAATTATATCAGCTTCGAGGGCGTGTAGGACGTTCCAACCGTACTGCTTATGCATTTTTAATGTATCGAAGAAATAAGGTTTTAAAAGAAGTGGCAGAAAAACGATTGCAGGCAATGCGGGAGTTTACAGAGCTTGGTTCTGGTTTCAAGATTGCCATGACAGATTTGGAAATCCGAGGAGCAGGAAGTCTTTTAGGAGAGCAGCAGCATGGTCACATGGAAGCCATTGGGTATGATTTATATTGTAAGATGCTTACGGAAGCAGTAAGGGAATATAAGGGAGAGGAAGTGGAAGCTTCCTTTGATACGACGGTGGATGTAAATGTAGATGCGTATATTCCAGCTACCTATATCCGAAGTGAGTATCAGAAATTGGAGATGTATAAGCGTATTGCAGGCATTGAAAACAGGGATGAATGGATGGATATGCAGGAAGAATTGGTGGATCGTTTTGGAGATATGCCAAAAGCTGTACAGAACTTGTTAAATATAGTATTATTAAAGTCTATGGCACATCAGGTATATGTGGAACAGGTAAAACAGAAAAAGGAAAAAGAATTAGAATTTACAATGTTTGCGCAGGCAAAGATTAAAGCGGAAAAGATTCCGCCTTTATTAGAAAAATATAAGGGAAGATTACAATTTTCCATGAAGCCTACGCCGATATTTACATTTATATGGAGTAAAGAAAAACAACGTGGGAAAGATGATAGTAAAAACTTTTTCCCAAATGTAATAGAATTTTTACAGGATATGAAGGAGGAACTTGTATGAGTTGCGATAAAAGCATAAAATGGAAGAAGGGAATTGCGCTGGGAATGGCAGTATTACTGGCATTTGGTGGAACAGCCTGTGGGAAAAAGCAGGATACATCTAAAAAAACAGAGAAAACTACCACCTTTGAATCAAGTGATATGAAGATGGATACTTGCATTATGGCAGTTGGAGATGAAGAAGTTACATTGAACGAGATGCTGTTTTACGTGTATCAGTTAAAATCCGAATATGATGGAGCGCTTACGCCAGAGGTTTGGCAGTATGCCTATGAAAAGGACAAGACGATAGAAGGGTATTCTAAGGAACAGCTTGTAGATGAAATTGCGCAGATAAAGATTATTTGTCAGGAAGCTCAATTGCAGGGATATGAACTTACAGAGGAAGAAGCAAACGAAGCGGACGTAACAGCAGGAAAGTATGTGGAAACGCTTTCGGAAGATGCAAAAGCGTACCATTTGACAAGGGATTTGGTGTCAAAGATTTACAAAGAACATGCGTTGGCTAAGAAAATGTATGATGTAGTCAGCGGAACCATTGATACAAATGTGTCGGATGAGGAGATTGCAGAAAAAGGAAGTAATCCCGATAAGGTTACCGAATATAAAGAGGAAATTTTGAAAGAACGAGAAAAAAAGCAATTCCAAAAAGAATTTTCTAAATGGAAAAAGAACTATGACATTGTAGTGAGTCAGACATTATTAGATAAGATCTCATTTAACTAGAAAGGGAGCGCAGAAACCTTGTTTGAAAAAAAGGAATATATTATGGACAGCACCTTCGGAGTTTGTATGGTGGAGAAGGTTACAAAGCTTGTGGTTGGAAGAGAACAACAAATGGAATATTACGTGTTGCAGTCTGCGGCAGATAAAAAGAAAAAAGCCTATATTCCAGTGCAAAATCATGAAACAGTTTTGAGAAGATTAATCACACCGGAGCAGGCAACCTCTATTTTAGAAAAAATAAAAGTGGAAATTAATACCAATAATAAAGAAGAAATGGAAGCATTAACGGTGGAAGAGGCAAGAGGTGTATTGGAAAGCGGAGATCCCGATTCTTGGGCAAAAGTCAGTAGTTATCTGCTACAGAGAGAAGGAGAACTATCGCCTCCTGTTGTTGGAATTTTAGAAAAAATATGGGAACAGTTGCAGAATGAACTTGCATTTGTGCTGAAAAAATCCAGAGATGACATTAGACAGATGGTGGAGAATGGTATAAAATGATATAAGGGACAAAATGACAATGGAAATGGAGAGGATAATATGGATATCGAACTTTTTCGTACAAGTAGTGAAGAGGAACGAAAAAAACTTCGAAAGATTTTGCTCAATAAACAGATTTCTTTCTCGGAGAGATGGGAAAAAATTCCATTGGTGAAGCGTGGGAAATATGGTGGGCAAAAGGAAATGTGTGTGGTTTACATAAGTGAATTTTATGACAGTCAGGTAGATGAGATTTGCAAGCTTATGGAAACAGAAAATGTATAGAGCAGTTATTATTCACTGTGTATTTGCGATAAAATTTCGAACGGTAAAGAATTGTAGATGAATAGTAATATCAGATAAGGAGCAGGGATCGTATTTGTTTTTGCTCCTTTGCTTTTGTTAGAATATAGTAGTTAAAAAGGAGAAGTTATGTTAAAAAAATGGAAAAAGATGAGTCAGACCAGACTGATTGCATTGAGCTTTTTTTGTGTAATCTTAGCAGGAACATTCTTGTTGACGCTTCCCTGGGCTTCCAGAACGGGAGAGTGGACAAGTCCGTTAAATGCGTTATTTACTGCCACAAGTGCTACTTGTGTGACAGGACTTATTGTGTATGACACGTATTGTCATTGGAGTTTATTTGGACAGATTGTAATTATTTGTCTGATACAGATCGGTGGACTGGGATTGATGACGATTATCAGCCTTTTGGCGGTGTTTACAAAGCGACGCATTGGTTTGGGCGAGAGGCGGCTTTTGATGATCTCCTCTGGAAATATGCGTATGAGTGGCGTAATAAGACTGATTCAAAAAGTTGCGGTCATTACTTTTGTTTGTGAAGGAATTGGTGCCTTGGTACTTGCCTGTTCGTTTGTGCCACAAATGGGAATTGTCAGAGGTTGTTATAATGCGATATTCCATTCTATATCCGCGTTTTGTAATGCAGGGTTTGATTTAATGGGGCGTTTTAAAGAAGGTTCCTCTCTTGCATTATATGAACAGAATGTTGCGGTAATGCTTCCCCTTGCAATTTTAATTGTAGTGGGGGGAATTGGTTTTCAGGTTTGGTCAGATTTGCATGAAAATGGTTTTCATGTAAAAAAATATTCTTTACACACAAAAGTGGCACTGTTATCTACAGGTGCATTGTTGTTTGGCGGATGGCTTTTGTATTTTATTTTTGAAAACAAGTATCACCTAAATGGTATGACATTGCCAGAAAAATTGTTGTCCAGCGGTTTTATGTCTGCTACAACCAGAACAGCGGGATTTGCAGGCTTTGATTTATCGCAGTTATCACAGTCGGGCAGTATGCTTACTATAATTCTTATGTTAATCGGTGGTTGTCCTGGCTCTACGGCTGGAGGAATAAAGGCAACTACGATTGCTGTTATGGTTATGTCTGTGATTGGTATGAGTAGAGGTGACACGGATATTACGGTGTTTAAACGCCGTTTGAATAAAGAATTGATTAAACATGCAGCGGTAATCTGTTTTGTCTATGTATCAGTTGTTTTAGCAGCTACTATGACGATTTGTACGATTGAACATGCCAGTTTAGCCAGCGTATTATTCGAAACAAGTTCAGCCATGGGAACGGCAGGATTATCGCAAGGACTTACGGCACAGGCAGGAGACGTATCAAAGGTAATATTAATTGTTTTAATGTATGGTGGGCGTATCGGTGGTCTGTCTTTATTATCTGTGTTTGCAGAGCGAAAGAAAGAGGCGCCACATAAAAGACCGGCAGAGCGTATTATGATTGGGTAAGAAAGGATGGAAAAATGAAAACAGTATTGGTAATTGGAATGGGAAGATTGGGGAGTTATCTGGCAAGAAGAATGCAGGATTTAGGAAATGAAGTTATGGTGGTGGATCAGGATGAGGAATTGATACAGGAACTTTCACCAGATTTTAGTGATTGTTATTCTGGTGATTGTACCAATGAAGGTGTGTTACGTTCCTTAGGCGTGAATAATTTTGATTATTGTTTTGTGACAATAGGGGAAAATGCATATGATTCGTTAGAGATTACCAGTATGCTCAAAGAACTTGGGGCAAGACATGTAATTGTGAATGCAAGAAAAGAACGACAGGAAAAGTTTTTAAAGAGTGTTGGAGCCGATGAGGTGATTTTCCCTGAGAAGGAATATGCGGAAAAACTGGCAATCCGTTACAACTCCGATAATATTTTTGATTATGAGGATTTAACGGCAGATTATGGTATTTTTGAAATATCCATTTTATCGGAATGGGTTGGAAAAAGTATAATCGAGCTTGGGATTGCAAAGAATTATAATGTGAATATTCTGTCAATCAAAAAAGGAGAAAAAATGTATCCGATGCCAAGCGGGGATTATGTGTTTTGTGAGAAAGACCATGTTGTGGTACTTGGAGCAAATCAGGATGTATATAAATTGGCAGCTACGCATAGATAAATAAAGACAGGCTGAACTGCATTTTTAGAACGTTGCCAAAAAACAGTAACAGTTGTACAAAACAAAGGGCTTCTTTTAGGCAAAATGGCTGTTGAAACATTTTCTGCTTTTATGGTAAACTAAAATAGATTGGGATTATTTACCGTTATTATTTGATGCATAAAAAGGTTGTGTTGAATAGTAAGGAAAATGATATTGTAGCAATGGAGGGAAGGGTATGGAACACGTTTTAATTATTGAAAATGATTCAGAGCAAATGAAAAAGCTGGTTGCTGCACTGGAAGGGGAATATAGAATTTCGACCAGTAAGACACAGCAAGAGGCATTTAAACTGTTACAGCATAAATTACCGGATTTGATTCTGATGGAAGAAGGTAGTCCGGATGTTTGTGTACTTAAAATAATTGAGTATGTAAAGCGTGTGGATGAATTATCAGGTATACCTATGATTGTGCTATCCGATGGTGAAGATGAGGAATTTGAAAAAAAATGTATTCACTTAGGAGCCACAGATTTTATTTTCCGTCCATGTAGTGCAGTAGGAATTTGTTCCAGAGTGCAGAGAGTGTGTAAAATAGAACAGGTTATTCGCAATCTGAGAAGTGATATGTATGAAAAATGTGCAGTAATCGATGAGATGAATGATATGGTACATCGAGATCCTTTGACAAAGCTGTTTAACCGTTCCTATGCGGAAGAACAAATCAATGCATATTTGTGTGAACGCAGAAATCGTGGCACATTGCTTATGATTGATATGGATAATTTTAAACAGATTAATGATAGTTTTGGACATATTGTTGGGGATGAGATTTTAATTGAATTTGCAAATACATTAAAGGCACTTACCCGTCGGGATGATGTAGTGTGCAGATTAGGTGGAGATGAGTTTATTATCTTCTTAAAAAATGTCAGTTCTCACGCTATGATTATAGAAAAGGTGGAGCAGATTATTGTTACACTAGAAAAACGGTTGGTAAAGCCAGATGGGGGAAATATTACGGTTTCCACTGGTATTGCAGTATCTCCTTCCGATGGAAGAAGCTTTACGCATCTTTATCAAAATGCAGATAAATCTCTTTACTTTGTAAAACAAAATAGTAAAGGTTCGTATCACTTCTTTAGCGAGGAAGGTGCGGATGGAGCAGGTCATATTAGCAAAAAAAATACGCAGGTGGATTTAGAACACTTACGTTCTTTTATACAGGAAGTTGGCTACAATAAGGGTGCATATCAAGTAGAATATGATGGATTTAAGAAGATTTACCGTTTTATTGCCCGTTGTATTGGTCGTACCAATCAGAAGGTACAGACTGTATTATTTACTCTGCGAAATACAGAGAGAACCCCGTTGGATGTGCAGGAATTGTTTTATGCAATGGATAATTTGAAAAATGCCGTAAACGAATCCATTCGTCGAAGTGATGTGGCGACCAATTATAGCAGTAGCCAATATGTAGTAATTTTGATGGATTCATCCATAGAGGATGCCAATATGGTAGCAAATCGTATTTGCGAAAAATATAAAGATTTGGGTAACTGTAATCCAAATGTAAAGTTAGAGTTTGATATACAGACTGTGTGTACGGCACCGTCGAATTGGGGAGATTGTGATTGAAAAATATAAAGCTTTTGATTTCATATGATGGTACGGGATATTTAGGCTGGCAACGTCTCGGAGGAAAGCAGCAGGGACAGTCCATTCAGGGTTTATTGGAACATGTAATAGAGAAGGTTGTCCAATACCCAGTTCGGATACATGGTTCGGGCAGGACGGATGCTGGTGTTCATGCAAAAGGGCAGGTGGCGAATTTTTCTGTGCCATCTGCTTTTTTTACATTAGAGGAAACCGTGGAAGAAAGATTACGTTACTTGCGGGATGAATGTAACCAAAGGCTGCCAGAGGATATTCGAATTATAAAGGCGAAACTGGTAGCAGCTTCCTTTCATAGTAGGTACAGTGCCAAGAGAAAGACCTATCAATATTATATAGATACAGGGGAAACACCTAGTGTATTTGCCAGAAAATATGCACTTTGGTTGCCCCAAAAACTGGATATAGAAAAAATGAAGCAGGCGGCAGAGGTGCTTTTGGGTACCCATGACTTTTCAGGTTTTTCCAGCAAATCCAAAGCAGGGATGCAAAAGAAAAAGAGAGATACCGTTCGTACTTTATTTGCGGTGGATATTTTACCATGGAAATATGGAGTGTATGTTTCCTTTACGGGCGATGGATTTCTTTATAATATGGTGCGGATTTTAACAGGAACACTTTTGGAAGTGGGAATGGGAGAGAGAAGTGTAAAACAGGTACGTCAGGCATTAGAAAAGCTGGACAGGCAGCAGGCAGGAAAGACAGTAAGTAGTGTAGGACTCTTTTTGGAACGGGTGGATTATGAATAAATAGTTAGATTCTTTGTTGACACAATAGATAAGAGAGATAGTATGGAGATGAAGGCATGATTCGAGAATATTTAGAACAGATTGAAAATGGAATGGATGTGCGTAAAAATTTAATTGCTTTAAAAGCCGCATGTAAGGATAGTGCAGGACGGACTGCTGTCTTGTATGCATTAAATAACCAGTTGCAGGTGTTTTATGATCTTTTAAAAAGTGAAGAACCAAAGATACGAAAAAATGTTGCTTTGATTTTAGGACAGTTAGGAGTGCAGGATAGTTTGGTACCGCTTTTTGATGCGTATGAAAAAGAGGAAACCCTGTTTGTAAAAAGCAGTTATTTGACGGCTATACGGGAGTTGGATTATCGACAGTATTTAGAAGTATTTAAAAAGCGTTTGCAAGAGTTACAATCGCAGGAAATAGAGGAAAGCAATCGAAAGCATATAAAAGAAGAATGTAAACTGTTGCAGGATATGATTTTAGCATTGGAAGGGTATCAAAAACATACTTTTACAGGATGGAAGGTACCTTCCCGTATCATTCTTATGACGAATCGAAACTTTAGGGAGATTACAGCAGAACAGATAAAAAGCCATCATCCTAAAGTTTTCAATGCAGGTGTGCAGGCAAGAACATCGGATTTAAAAGAAATATTTGAAGTCAGAACCTTTAAAGAATTGCTGTTTGTGTTAGAGGACAAGTCCAGCCTTACAAAAGAAGGAAAAACAGTGGATGAAATGGCTCGTATGCTTGCAAAACAGATTTCTGACAGCTCTCTGTTGCAGTTTTTACAGGAACGCCATCAGGGGGAAACCCCATTTTATTTTCGTATAGAGTGTAAAAATAAGATGGATTTAAAGCAAAAGAGTGTATTTACAAAGAAACTGGGAAGTTATCTACAGGAACAAAGTGAAAATCAGTTGATTAATAGCACCTCGCATTATGAAGTGGAGCTTCGATTGATTGAGAATAAATCAGGAAATTTCAATTTTTTAATAAAGTTATTTACCTTGAAGGACAGTCGTTTTTCTTACCGAAGAGAGGCGTTGTCCAGCAGTATTCAGCCAGTCAATGCGGCACTTGTGATGCACTTGGCAAAAGAGTATTTATCAGAAAATGCACAGGTATTAGATCCATTTTGCGGAGTCGGTACCATGTTAATTGAACGAAATCGTTTCCTTCCTACGGGAGATATGTATGGTATTGATTTGTTTGGTAAGGGAATTGAGGCTGCCAGAAGAAATACAGAATTAGCGGGTGTCCGCATTAATTATATTAACCGTGATTTCTTTGATTTTACCCATGCCTATTTATTTGACGAGGTAATTTCGAATATGCCAAGGGCAATCGGACAGAAAACAAAGGCGGACATTACATTGCTGTATAGAAAATTCTGGACAAAAATCAGGGAGCATATTGGCAAAGGCTCCGTACTTGTGTTATATTGTTATGATAGAGAAATCTTGAAGGAAACGCTTCCAAGGCAGTTTTTTACGATAAAAGAAGAATTTGAGATTTCAAAGAAAGAGGATGCGTACTGTTACGTCATATCCTATGGGAAAAGCTAGATAGAAGGAAGGTTCGAATCATGGATTACAATTCAGAACAGGAGAAGAAAGCACACCGCTTTATGATTGTGTTTATGATACTTGTGATTTTTGTATTTCTTGGTGTTACTGCCTGGAATAATGCGAACAAGGAATCAAACACACAAAAGGGAGAACAGCCAACTCCAACAGTAGAGACAACAGTAGAACCAGAAGCATAAAAAATGGAATGTATTTACATCTTCAGGTGTAAGTACATTCCATTTTGACATTATTATAAAATAAGCCCTAATGCTCCGTAAGAAACAATATCCATAATGATGGCTGCTAAAAGTATTCCGATAAAAATGGCAACCGATGCCTTTTTAATATCAAATTCCAGTAAAGATGCGATAAGAGCACCTGTCCATGCACCTGTTCCAGGAAGCGGTATTCCTACAAATAATAGCAGGAAGAGAAATTCTCCTTTTTCCACACCATCCGATTTTTTTGATGCACGATCTTCCAGTTTATGAACCAATCCCGATAAAATATTATGTTTCTTCATAAATTCAAATATCTTTTTAATAAACAAAAGAATAAAAGGAATTGGAATTAAGTTTCCGAGTATACATATGATATTTGCCTGCACCAATGGAATGTTTAAAGCAGAAGCAGCTATCAATCCACCACGTAACTCAATCAGTGGTAACATGGAAACAAAAAACACAAAGAGTTCTTTGGGTAAAAAATTTCCGAGACTGGCATTGTACCAATCTATCAGAGCCTGTTGCATAAAGTAACCTCCAGTTTTTTATGAGAGTTTCAAAAGATAACATAGTATTGCACTTTTAATACTCAAATTATTATATTTTTGTCATCTAGAAAAGAATACCATAGATTGAAAGTATTGACAAGAAAAAAGTTCCGTCGATAGCTGAATTTTTTCGTTACTTTGTATATTTGATAGGTTTCGCTGAGTCTCTTTAAATGCGAACATAGTTTGAGGCATGACTATCGCCATGCCTCATATACTCTAAAATTTTCAGCTACTATTTTTCTACAACTGCTAGGAATGCATCCACAGAAGGGTATGTAGTATCCTGATAAATAATACAGGTTAAGTTATCACAGCCGAAAAGTGCCGAGTTACCACAAGAGGTAATCGGAGATGAAATCGTAAGCTTTTTCAAACTCTTGCAGTTAGAAAACAAAGAGGGGGAAAGCTCTGTGATACCTGCTGGTAATACGATTTCTTCTATGCCGCTTAGGCAAAAGGCACTTGAGCCAAGACTGGTTACCCCTGCTGGAAGCGTAAGAGCCTTTAGACTTTTACAATCCATAAATGTGGTATCTTGTATGGCTGTGATACCGCTAGGAATGGTTATATCTGTTAAACTTTCACAGCCTTCAAATGTTCCGTAACCAAGGGTTTTAAGATTGGCAGGAAGTGTAACGGTTGGTAAAGAAGAACAGTTTCTAAACGTATGTACCCAAAATTCTTTAATGCTATCTGGGAGCGTTACACTTGTAAGGTTTTTGCAGTCACCAAATGCCATATCTTCAATCCGATTTGGTCCATCTTTTACTACCACTGTTTTTAAGTTATCACATTCTGCGGCAATATAGGCGGAAACCTTCTCTAAAGTGGAAGGAAGTACTAAACTGCTAATACCAGAAGCGCGAAAAGCACCATGTCCAATAGAAGTGACACTTTCTGGAATAGTAATATCCGTAAGGTTCTTGCAGTTATAAAATGCTTGATCGCCGATTGTTGTTACGGTATCTTCCAGTACAACCTTGGTTAAGTTTTGACAGCCTTCAAATGCCCCTGCTCCAATGGCAGTGATGCCTTTTGGAATGGTAGAGCTTTGACAACCCATAATTAAAGTATTGCTGGCTGTTTCAATGATAGCATTACAGTTATCTCTGCTGTCATATTTAGGATTGTCAGCCGCTACGGTTATGCTGGATAGCTTAGGACAGTCAGCAAATATTCCATCCTTTATATTTGTCAGATTTGCAGAAATGCGGATAGATTCAATCTGTGAGCAGTTAGCAAATGCAGATGACCCAAGTGAAGTCAGGTTGTCTGGTAAGGTTACGTTAGTAAAACTTCTACAATAAGAAAAAGCATTAGAACCAATGCTCGTGCAAGCACTAGGAAGGGTTATATTACCCAGTTTTTGGCAAGCATTAAAGGCACTTGGTCCAATTTCGGTCACAGTATCAGGGAATGAAATATCTGGTAAAGAAGTACAAGTGTCAAAGGTGTAAGGTTTTATTTTCGATAATTTGCTAGGAAGCGTAATATGTTTAAGGCTTTTACAAAGCTGGAATGTATAGCCTCCTAAATCTGTAACTGTATCAGGAAGAACAATTTCTTCTAGGGCAGTTTGGGTAAAGGCACTTTGTCCAATTGTTTTTACACCTGGTTCAATCGTTACATTTTTTAAAGCACTACATTCCGCAAATGCCATTTCTCCAATAGACTGTACACTGGAAGGAATGGTAACTTGTTCTAATTTCTGAGACATATTGGCTACATTGTCAGGAATAGCTTCAAGATGCTTCGGAAATGTTAGGCTGGTTAAGTTTGGACACTGGGAGAATGCACTTTTCCCAATGGAAGTGATGTTGTCAGGAATAGTGATTGTCTCAAAGAGAATACCCTGAAAGCTACTTGGTCCTAAAGCAGTAACCGTGTCTGGTATCGTTGTCGTGTAACAGCCGATAATCAAAGTATTGCTGGCAGTTTCAATCAAAGCATTGCAATTATCACGGCTGTCATAGTATGGGTTTTCAGGTGATACAGTTAATTGGGTTAATGTAGGGATACCAAAGGCTCTGGTGCCAATCTGTGTTACATTTGAAGGAATGGTTACAGAGGTAAGTCTAGTATTACAAAAAGCATCCTCTCCAATTATTTTTGTAGATTGTGGTATTTGTATCTCCCTTAGAGAGGAGTCATAAATAAATGCCCATGTACCAATGTTTTCTACACCTTCTGAAATAACAATTTCCTCTACACTACTACAGAAAGAAAATGCCTTATAAGGTATCTTTTTTAAGGTAGAAGGAATCACGATTTTTTTCGCACGAGTACAATCTGAAAATACTTCGGTTCCCAATTCTGTCAAGCCCTCTGGAAGTATAATTTCCTCTAGATTTGAACAATCATAAAAAGCATAATTTCCAATTTTCTTTAAGGTTGATGGAAATTCCACCCAGTGAAGAGAACTATTATTAGCAAAAAGGTGTGCATCAATTTCTGTGACACCTTCAGGAATTTTCATATAGGTAGCTTCCTCTTTATTATTGATTCCTGTTACACAGGTTCCGTCCTCGCTGAAAGTGAGAGAGGCTTCGATGATTGGTGCGGGTGTGTCCTGTGGCCATTCTTCGAAAGAACCAGTCGTTGCGGTGGCTTGCGGTGTTTCGGTTGGTTCTGAAGTGATGGGTGGTTGAAGAGAAGCCGCTGGTGGTGTAGTAAGCTCTGGAGTTTGCGTAGTATTTAGTGGAGTACTGCTCACATTTGGGCTAGTAGTTACCACAGGTGTTGCAGAGCTTGCTGGAATCGTAGGTTCTTCTAGAAAAGGAGTGGCACTTGGTGTCGGTTGCGGAGTCGTCACTGCAGTTGGTACAGGTAGTTCTGTTGGTCGAGCTGTAGCAGTTGGAGTGACGGTTACGGTAGGCTTTTTCGTTGCCACAACAGTTGGCTTTTTTACTTTGATTGTACAAGTAAGCGTTTTTTTGGTACTTTTCTTTTTGAATTTATACCAAACAGTAGCTTTTAGTTTTGTAGTTCCAACTTTAACCCCCTTAATTTTTGCGTTGTACTTGCCACTTTTTTTGACTGTGGCAATTTTTTTGTTGGTAACTTTGTAGCTTGTTTTGGTGAGTTTATTACCATTGGCGTTCAGTTTTAGTGTAACGGTTTTACCAACGGTAACCTCTTGTGCCTTTTTTAGAGACGGTACACGGACTTTTGCCTGTGTTTCTGTGGCTGGCATGCCAGACATTGCCAAGGACACTGTCAAGATGCCTGCTAAAAGTTTTTTTGTTCTCATACGGATTAATCCCCCTTTTGTACAAGTATGTTTCTCAACCCCCATAGTGTTAAAAAAATAGTAACAGTTCAGCCGAGGACAACAATCATTTTTGCCTGGCTGAACTGTTACAAAAAATAAAGTCTGTTGAGAGTACATGATTTTCGTTCCTTATTTATTATACCTGATTATTTTTGTGTGGACAAGTTATTACGATAGGGGGAGTTAGTTAATTTGTGTGTTTTGACAATTTATAAATGTTTACGGATAAATTGTCATTATTTTTTGAGGGGTTCGGTACTATCTGATATTAATTCGGCTAATGGAAGCAATGCTTCATATTTGTAATGCAATCGTTCCAGTTGCTTTTTCATATTCTCTAAGTTCCATTCTTTACCTTTAAAATACTTATATTTAGCACCATTTTTTATCCATTTGAGTCTTAAAAATTTTCTTGCAACTTCGTATGGAATAACATCTTCATCATCCATTAATGCAATTTCAGGTGCTATTTTTTTCAGGATATTTATGTCATTATTACAATATTCTTGTAATACATCTTCTTTATACATATCTTCATCGCATCCAAATTCTGTACCACAACATTCGCAAATGTCCCCTTCTCCATATTCATATCCTTTTTCGAAGCTTTCATCAAAATCCCAGCCACAAACACTACACCACATGAAATTCCTCCTTTTTAATGTGCAATATGCTTTAGTGCATAATTAAGAGCTGCTTTGGACCTGTTTTTAGGCGACTATGCTTTTTACATAGTTGTTATAATTAGGCAGATAATACATGATAACATCCTTTTTATGTTCTGTCCATGTTTGCTGTTTTAAGGGTGGAATATCCTTTCGTGAAAAAATGTTTTGAATAAAATCGAAAGGAAAATTTAAAAATTGACTTTGTTTTTAAAAACAGATATAATTGAAGTTGAGTTTATAAAATAATATGGAAAGTGAGAAGGGAAAAATGAAGAAAAGATATAGAATAATTGCGGCAGTGGTAGCAACAATTTTGTTATATATAGGATCAAGAACATATTTTAACTATAAATTAAAGGCTTATGATAGGGATAATGCGTTGCTGCTTCAAACGCAGTATATTGCCAATGCCTTGCGTCTTGAAGAAGAATTACATACAAGAGGAGTTGATTTATCCGAGGAGTATTCTTCACTGATAGCTACAAAGGCAAACCAAATATTAAAAATAGACTTGGATGCAGGGTATGCATTGGATGCAAAGCTTATTGCAGAAATGTGTTACATTGCGGATAGAACAGGCTCAAGAAAAACAGGTGAGTTACAGGAATTGTTAAAAAATTACTATAATAAGGAGCTAAAGCTTTTTCAAGAGTTACCAACCGAAAATGAAGAAGGTGGAATTGAAATTTACGAGAACATTACTATTTATAATGAATTAAAAGGAACACACCTGCTAGATGGATATGATTTAAAGGATGGATTGGTAAGTTGGTTTAACGAAAATAAGTCTAAAAAGGATAAAAAAGATGAAATTGGTTCTCTTATTTGGTGTTTATATGAAAATGGATATATAAATGAATTGGATGAAAAAGCGGTTAAAAAAATATTGGAACAGGAAATTACAGAAGTGAAAAAGGAATACGAGAGTATGGAACAGAGTAACATTTCAGCAGTTTTGTGTGCAGACGAGTTGAATGCATATTATACGTTCTATTATGATGACAATCGTTTTGAAAAACAAATACAAAAAATATACGAAAATATCAATAGCAAAGAGGAATTGGAGTATGCTGAAAATGATGCTTCCTTTATTAGTTTCTTGGATGATTTTTTTAAAGCAGTTCCTAAGATAGATGAGAATAACTATATTATTCGTAATATTAGTGATTTATTGCTAGAAAATTATTATGGAACCTTTAAGGAGAGTTAGTACCAAATAAGGCATTTGAAAAAAACTTTTTCTTGACACAATCCAAAACCCTATGTAAAATTAAAAATTAGAAGTGCAAAAGCACAAAATGGAAAAAGACTAAGACGGTGCACTGCGAAAGCAGATAGAATATTATTTTCTTTGCAGAGAGAATGTGTCATGGCTGAAAGCACATTTAAGTTCAGATAATATTTGAATTTCACACCTGAGTTGCATATTTGAAAAATGTATGTTGAGAGTAGCAACAAAGAGTAGGATATGACGGTTCATGCACGTTACGCATAAGATAAGATGGCAGTTTGCTAAAGCCAGGGTGGTACCGCGAAAGATTCGTCCCTACAGAAGAGAAACTTTTCTGTAGGGATTTTTTTACGTTATAAGAGTAATTTGTAGCATTTCTACCCAGTTAAACTGTTACTTGAAAAATATGTTTTTTAGAGTTACTATTCACAGCTGATTTGTATTAAGCAACTAGACACGTC
>FR899663.1:17909-19197 GCA_000437275.1 Clostridium sp. CAG:411
CCGTGTAGGCAGTTCTTCTGTACAGGAAAAAAAAGGAAGCTGCTGATCTTGCAGCGTTCTGTGCAGGTTTTGCACAGATTTTCTGAATGTAGAGAAGAAAGGCTTTGAATAGTAACTTTTTAGAACTTTAACACTATCAGGTAGTGGAGCGGATTGCCAATATCTGCTTGATTTAGGAAGAAACATTTTCACAGAAAGGGTGTAAAATATGAAAGAAAAATTACAAAGCATTAAGGAAAAGGCATTGTCACAGATTAATGCGGCAGAACATCTGGAAAGCTTAAATGATGTTCGTGTTGCATTCCTTGGAAAAAAGGGAGAGTTGACAAGCGTACTGAAATCTATGAAAGAAGTTGCTCCAGAAGACCGTCCGAAGGTGGGACAGATGGTAAATGAAGCAAGAGCAGAAATTGAGAAGGTTTTGGCAGATAGAAAAAATGCCTTTGAGAAGAGACTTCGTGAAGAAAAAATGAAAGCAGAAACCATTGATGTTACATTGCCAGCTAAGAAACCAATGGTGGGACATCGTCACCCAAATACAGTTGCATTAGAAGAAGTAGAACGTATTTTTATAGGTATGGGTTATGAAGTAGTAGAAGGTCCAGAAGTAGAATATGACTATTACAATTTCGAGGCATTGAATATTCCTGCTAACCATCCAGCAAAAGATGAGCAGGATACCTTCTATATCAATAAGGATATTGTGCTTCGTACACAAACTTCCTCTACACAGGTACATGAGTTGGAAAAAGGAAAGTTACCAATTCGTATGATCGCACCAGGACGAGTATATCGTTCCGATGAAGTAGATGCAACACACTCTCCAACATTCCATCAGGTAGAAGGTTTGGTTGTAGATAAAGATGTAACATTTGCAGACTTAAAAGGAACCTTACAACAATTTGCAAAGGAAATCTTTGGAGAAGATACAAAAGTAAAATTCCGTCCACATCATTTCCCATTTACAGAGCCAAGTGCTGAGATGGATGTATCATGCTTTAAATGCGGAGGAAAAGGATGCCGTTTCTGTAAAGGAGAAGGATGGATTGAAATCCTTGGATGCGGAATGGTACATCCACACGTATTAGAAATGAGTGGCGTAGACCCAGAAGAATATGTAGGATTTGCCTTCGGAGTAGGACTAGAACGAATCGCATTACTAAAATACGAAATCGATGACATGAGACTACTCTACGAAAACGACACAAGATTTTTGAAACAATTTTAGCGTAAGCAGAGCCATGCTGTTTGTGTGATACAGTACCACGTTGCAAGCTGGCTTGCATAA
>FR899664.1 GCA_000437275.1 Clostridium sp. CAG:411
TTATCTATGATGGTATTTTCATAATTATACTGCACAATTATTTCTCCCAAAACTCAACTTAAATCTAAACTTTGATTCAAAAATAGTAATCAATACCCCTCTTTTCTACGCATCAGGCGTAATTCCCGTCTCTTTTTCGCATTTTCCCACTCCATGCGTTCTCCATCATTTTCCAAAATAAGTGGTGGAACGGGTGTCGGTTTTCCATCCTCTCCCATAGAAACCATTACAAAATAGGCACGATTGATAACATGTCTTGTTCCATCCTTATCCTCGCGATAGGTGTCTACACGTACTTCCATAGAAGTTCGTCCTACATACGTTACCTTTCCAATCAGCACAATGATGTCGTTTAAATAAGCACCGTCTTTGAAATAAAGGTTGTCGATGGCTACCGTAGTTGCGTTGTATCCGCAATGTCTTCGGGCAGTCGCACCAGCTACCTCATCAATCCATGCCAGTAATCTTCCTCCAAACAATCTTCCAAATCCATTAATATCTGGATAAATTACTACTCGCAATTGCTCCGTTCTAGAGTCCGATACCTTCTTAGGTTTCTGTTCCTTTGCTTCATTTTCTTCCATTGTAAAGTCACTTCCATTTCTTTTTTTATAACAATTTAACCCACAAAAATGTATGTTTGTTACAGTTCTCTAACCTGTGAACTGTAACGTATGTTTCAAACATTCATAATTGCAGGCTAATTGATTTCTTCTATATTATTTATAGTAGCACATTTCCTTTTGTAGGGCAAATTGGAAGCCCCTGTTCAGAATGTGCATATATATGGAAATTTGCAAATGGTATCCTGAGCGACAACTAAAAACACTTAGTTCTGGTAACAGATCTGTTCTTGTTTTTTCATTGGATAACGAAGCAGTTGTTCGGAATCTAAATTTTCTTTTTGCATTGCAACGGCTGTAATTTGACGATTATCATATGTGGTGTAGTAGAAAATCCCCTTTGTCGCATTACAGCAGGATGTATAAATGGTATATTCGTATTCCCCTTCTTTTACTTCACAACAACCACGCTGCTGCTCCACTGCGCCTAAAATATGAAAGAACTGTCCCACATTTTCTTCTTCCGTATCGCCAGACTTGGAATGCATCTTTGTAAAAGCTACTCTGGCAAAACGAGAAGCAGAAGATAAATCTCCCGGTAAGCCGATTGCACCCATTCCACGACTATATGTGTGCAATGCTACTTCTGGAGCAAATTGATTTTCTGGCTGCCTTGGAGATAAATGCATATAATTATTGAGCAAAAACATCTGCTGTTCAAATGGTGGATTATTCGTCAATACTCCAATTGGATTCTCATAAATATGCATACCATCCTTCATCACTTCTACTGTGATTGCTTCCTTGGCATCTGCAATTAACCAATGAAGAGAAGCCACTGGAAATGTTCCACCAAACATTTCCCCTATCAGATTAATGTTTTCCAATATCTTACACACCTGACTTACACTGTCACATTGACTGAGAATCCATGGAATGAACTCATAGGTTGCAACATTTTCTTTTGCTTCTTCCAATTGTCCATAACAGGCATTTCCCACAAAATTTAATCCAGCCATTCCAAGACCCTTTTCATTGACTGCTTCATAATATAATGGATACGCTTCTGCCACATGCGCCATACCAATCATTGCATAATGATTTTCCATTACTCCCATATGAGAAAAATTGAATTTGAATTTACGAGGTGTTATTACAATCTCCTCTCCATAAGAAAATTCATAATCCAATGTTCTACCAAAATAAAAATCTTTTGTTTTATAAGTTGCTGCTGTACACATATTATTTCCCCTCCTATTTACTAATATCGTCTTTATCTTGTTTTACGAGCTGCAATGCCTATGTTTACTAGCGTGTTTATTCAAAGAAATCGTCTTCTGTAAGCCCGAACAATTTCCAAAAGGAATCCTTATTAGATGCTGTAAGCGTACTTCCTTTTGCATATTCATAATACAACCCATTTGCCGTTTTATAAACAGCACAACTGTCCATTGCCACATAAATTCTACCCACTTTTCCATCCTTACGTTTTAGATAAATTGGATGATAAAATGGACACGCACTACCACCTACGACTTCCTTTATTGGATTTGAAAAATGCTCCTCCATCCAAGCAAGCTTTTTTGCATCCGTAATTTTATATTCCTTTCCCTTAAAGAAAAACGATACTTCCTGCAAATCACAAATATCCGATGGTTTAAAATTAACGGAAACTCCATAAGGTTGATAAAAAAGTGGCTGGTACAAAAAGTGTAGCCCATCTGCAACTTGATAGGTCAAATCACCAATCATAGCGCCCATTCCTGAAGTAATCCTACTTTCCGTTTCTCCTTTATATAACTTTTTCCCATCCAAATCAAATTTTGTCTTTTGTATCGTATTATCCTTTATATTATACACGTACATGTTCTCTTTATCCATATATGGATGCAAATATACAGTGTTTCCATCTGCGGATGCCTGAATTTCGCAATAGGCATCTCCTTGTGTGGAATCACAACCAATTGCCTTCAAATTAAGTGACTGTACAATACTGCAATTTTTTCTATCGTACACAAATAAACCAAAATACCCAGAAAATATCATACGTTCCTCATCTTCATAGCATATTTGTGGATCATCTGCCCCTATAGAATCTGTTAATTGATAGGCTGCCTCCTCTGCCGCTACCGCATCTCCTTTATTGATGTCAGGTGATGCAACTATCTTTTCTGTTTTTTCTTTCGTTTTTGCTGCCCCACGATCTGCACCTGTAAATACAACCACACCTACCCCTGCTAGAATGATACACACTACCAAAATTGCCAACACACTTTTCTTTGTTCCAACTTTCACCATAGTTATAATCCGCCTTTCTGCG
>FR899665.1 GCA_000437275.1 Clostridium sp. CAG:411
TTCCTTCGGCAGCCATTGCTTCAAAAGCTTGAGAGGATGCAATAGTTGTAGGATGCTATATCCTTTTATAAAGCTAGTGACAAGTTTGGAATATATATGCTACAATGAAGTCAGCTAGGAAAATTAGAAAAACAAGAAGAAAGTAACATATTATAAGGAGGCAGACAACATATGGGAACCTATTTTAACCCTGGAAACGAAAGTATGAAGCGAGCTGTCAACAGCAGAATTTATATAGATAAAACAGGTTTACTTAAACTTACAAATCAAATCTTATTTACAGAAGAAAACTGTATTGCTGTTAGCCATGCCAGACGCTTTGGAAAATCTCAGGCAGCCGGAATGATTGATGCTTATTACAGCTGTGGTAGCGATTCCAAAAAATTGTTTTCTCCTTATGAAATTGCAACTGCACCAGATTTTGAAAAACATCTTAATAAGTATAATGTGATTCATTTAGATATTTCCTCTTTTACCGATTTTTATAAAGAAAATTTAGTAAACAAGATTTTAGAAACCCTGCACCGTGAATTAAAAAAACAATATCCTACTATATTAGATCTCTCAAATCCTATCGGAACAATACTAATGCAAGTTTACGAATTGTCCCAAAAGGCCTTTGTAATCATTATTGATGAGTGGGACTGCGTAGTAAGAAATCATGCAGACCGCCCAGACTTGGTGCATACCTACTTACAATTTCTACATTCTTTATTCAAAAGTGAAGAATCAAAAAAATTTCTTGCTTTAGCATACATCACAGGTATATTGCCAATCAAAAAAATTGAGGATGAGTCTGCACTTAATAATTTTGTAGAATATACGATGTTAGAATCCAATGAACTTACACCATACTTCGGATTTACACAAAAAGAAGTAGAACAACTTTGCATAAAATATGAAATGAATTTTCAATCTGTGAAAGAATGGTACAATGGATATTTAATTGATGGTTTCCATATGTATAATCCAAATTCGGTATATCGTGCTATGGTTACAAAAAAATTAAATTCTTACTGGAAAAACACTTCTGCTTTCGATACAATCAATAACTATATCACATTAAATTTTTCCGGCTTAAAAGAAGACATTTTAACGATGCTTGCCGGAGGAAGTGTTCCTGTAAATGTAAATACGTTTAAAAACGATCTTTCTGTAATTGGTTCAAAAGATGAAGCATTAACTGCTCTTATTCACTTAGGTTATCTGGGCTATAACGCAGTTATGGAAGAAGCCTATATACCTAATTATGAGGTAAGTTTAGCTTACCAAGCCGCACTTTCTACTGGACAATGGTCAGAAATTGCAGCAAGTATCTCCCGATGCCAGGAACTTCTTAATGCCACAATCAGAAAGGATTCAGACAAAGTAGCAGAATTGGTAGAACTTGCCCATTCTTCCTATACTTCTCTTCTTAAATACAATGATGAAAACGCCTTGAGCTGTGTACTTACAATGGCATATTTTACCGCCCCAGCATATTACAATGTAATTCGAGAGTTCCCTTCTGGCATCGGATTTGCAGATTTAGTATTAATTCCACGTGAAGATACCAGTGGACACCCTGCAATAATCCTTGAATTAAAATGGAATAAAGATGCAAATTCAGCTATTAAGCAAATTAAGGAACGCAACTATACAGGAAACCTAAAAGGTTATCGTAAAAAGGTTTTATTAGTGGGAATCAAGTTTGAAACAAATAAGTA
>FR899666.1 GCA_000437275.1 Clostridium sp. CAG:411
AGTAGAGAGGCATTGGAATTATTCTAAAACATCTTATATATTTCTATAATATTCATTGTCTTAAATCTGAATCTTACATTTTATTGTAGGAATTGTGTATGTATTAGGTATGCATGTGCATATATGTATTTTCTTTATGAAACTTCCAGATGAAAATATTTGTGATATTTGGCTAAAAATTATATTTAGATGCTTTGAAGGTGAGAGTTCTAAAAGATTATTTAATTAAAAGGATTGAGAGAGGTAGAACAAGATGAAAAGTAGTGTGGAACGTATTATTGATATTATTAGAGATGAATTGGTTTTGGAATTAGATGCAAATATGAAGATTACACCGGATATGGAACTTGCAGCAGATTTGCATGTAGATTCTTTAAATATGGTATTAATTATTGGAAGAATTGAGGAAGAATTTGAAGTGGAAATTGAATATGAAGAAATTGCGGATATTCGTACAATCTATGATATTGATGAAAAAATTAAGGAATTACAACAAAAAAATTAAATGCTTAATTATATGAGGAGATAAATATGAAAAAAAGAGTAGTAATTACAGGAATGGCACCTATTTGTTCGTTAGGAACAAATCATGAAGAAATGTTTAAAAATTTATGTGAAAAGAAGCAAATAAAAGAGTTAATTCCTAAAGATACACCCGCAAGAAAAAAATTAAGAACAAAGTATTATGTTCCGTATCCTGTTTTCGAAGAAGAACGTTTTGCGGAACAGCTAAAATATGTAAAAGCAAGGGGATCAAAAAGTTCCTATTTAGCGGCAGCAGCAGCTTTGTTAGCATTGGAAGATGCAAAAATAAAACAGCCGGATGAGGATACAAGGGTATATGTAGGAGTTGGTGCGCCTAATATGGCTGAATTATATGATCAAGTGGTAGGATTTAAAGAAAATATGAAAATGAATATAAATGCCATTCCTTTATCAATGCAAAGTTCTGTTGCGGCATGGATTTCTATTATTTTAGGTTTACATGGTAAAAGTATGACTATTAGCATGGCTTGCGCATCTGGCACAGAGGCTATAGGTGCAGGGTATGAGAGTATTTTAGAAGGAAAGTGTAAACTGGCATTATGCGGAGGCAGTGATTATTTATCAGATCCTAATCTTACGTTATTAAAGGGATTTGAATATTTGAAGGCAGTGTCTAATGCGGAAGATGGAATCCCACGAAATTTTTCTGAAGAGAGAAAGGGATTTTTATTTAGTGAAGGTGCTGCGGCAATTCTTGTTTTAGAAGAATTAGAACATGCTTTAGAAAGAAATGCTACTATTTATGCAGAGGTCACTGGTTTTGAAAGTTCAAGTGATGGATTTAATATTATTTCAATGTATCCAGATGGTAGAGTCATAAAGAAAATGCTAGAGAAGTTAATTAAAAATAAGAAAATTGACTACTATAATGCACATGGAACTGCTACTAAGTTAAATGATGGAATGGAAGAATGTGTAATTAAAGAGTTATTTGGTGGCATAGAGACGCAGCCTGCTATTAGTGCAACGAAAGGCTTAGTAGGTCATACATTAGGAGCAAGTGGTGCAATTGAAGCTATTGTGTGTGCAGATGCAATTTGTCATAATAAAGTTCATGCAAACTCATGCGGAACAATTATAAAAGATTTGAATATAACGGAAGAAGCTAGAGATTATAAAATTGATACTGCTATTTCTGCTTCTTATGGATTTGGAGGACACAATGCAGCAATTATGATAGAACGATTTTATAAGTAGGAGATATATAGAAATGACAAATAGAGAGAAGATTAGAGGAGTATGGGAAGAAGTCTTAGAAAACAAAGAATTTGATGATGAGGATAATATTATGGATATAGGAGGAACTTCATTATGTATTTATAAGATTAGTCGTATATTACAAGAACGATATGCTTTGGAAATATCACCTATGGATATCTTGATGTTTCCAAGTGTGTTGGCAATGAATTCTTTTTTTGAAGAAGATAAGAGAAACCAAGAAGCAAAGATTGAGACAATTCGACCAATAAGGCGCAGTGTAAGAAGAAAATGAGAGAGAGTATATGGAAATAGTACAAAAAAAAAGAAAGAAAAATATAGGACAATATATAACAATATTTTTTGCTATATTCATAACAAGTATGTTATTTGCTGGTTTTTTAAACACAGCATATTTAGAGAAAAAAGCAGTTACAGAGTATTATGAGCAGTATAATCTTCCAGATATATGGATGATGTATAGAAGTGTTTCTGCAGATGATTTGAAGCAGATTAAGGATTCGAAAGGAGTGGAGCATGCACAGGCAAGATATGTGTATGAATTTTCAACACAAAATAAAACACAAAAATTTGCGACTATATTAGCAATGAGTTACAAATCAGGAGATCAACAGAGCATACCATATATGGTAAAGGGGCAGTTGCCTAAAAATAGGGATGAAATAGTATTAGATTGTGAGTATGCAAAGCAGAATAAAATTTCAGTTGGGAAATATATTCTATTAAAATTAAAAGGGAAAACGATACAAGTGAAGGTGACAGGATACATGGAAAGTGTAGAGTATCCTGCAAAAATACCAGATTCGTGTTCTGATATACCAGATCCTGAGATTTACGGAATTGCGTATTTAAATGAGAATACATTTAGAGAAGAATATGGAACTACGGTAGAAAAAAATCAAATTATAGTTAAAGTAAATAATGCTTCACAAGCAGGGCAAATTGCATCTAAACTCAAGGAAAGAAAAAATAGCAATAGTTTTTTGTATAGCTTGACTAGAAACGAAAATGCAGGGTACAATTTGTTGACTTCTTCTTATGAAACTAATAAAGGGTATGCTTGGTTAAGTTTGATTATATTCGTTCCTATATCTGTGTTATTGTTTATTAGTACAACAAAAGATTTGTGGATGACATATTATAAAAGGAAACCGATTGTATCAATATTGCTTAGTATTGTATTGATGGCGGCTGGTGCTGGTAGTTGTTTTGGGGAGTATATAGTTTCAAAGGTAATGATTTATGCACTTGAAAAACAGGTGGATATTGGAAATATAGAAATATCTATAACTTGCAAATATATTTTACTTACAGTGGTTCTTATGCTGGTTTTAACCTTAATAATTGCACTTGTCAATTGCAGAAATACTCATAGAAGGGACGAAACATGTTATAAGAAATTTGAACTATTGGAAAATAAGCATATAGTTATGAAGCATATATGTTTAAGTAAAGCAATAAATATTTCTATTGTAGTAGGAATAGCAGTAGGAATAGCTGTCATGATGACTGGTGTGGGTTTATATCAGTCTGTAGAATTATTACAGCAATTACAGTATAAACAAATACTTAAAGCGGATGTGATTGTTGAAATGAATACAGAAACAATACAGAAAAATGGCAGTATGAAACAAACAAATTTGTTAAAGAGTCCAATATTTAGTAATACACTTAGTGCATGCTACACGAAAATAAAAGTTCAAATACAAAATAAAAAAAATAGCATAGTTCTTGGTGATTTGATAGCATTTACATCGGAAGAAGATCGAATAAAGTTGTATGGAATTTTGAATGAGAAAAATCAACCACTACAAGTTGAACAAGGAGGTGTTGTGATATCAAAGACACTATCAAACACTTTTGGTTTGAAACAAGGAGATACTATATCTTTTGAAAGCGTAGATGCAAATTTTGAAAAGAAAGTGATTACAGCACAGATTACAGGAGTTTCAAATCAATATTATTCGCAGGAGATATATTGCACACAAGACTTTTTAAGTAAGCAGGGATTTACGCCTTGTGCAGCAAACAGATATGTAAAGCTTCAAAATGATAACGTGTCATTAAATGAATTTCAGAAACTTTTGCAAGATAATATAGAAGTGAAAAATGTAAAGTTTGTAAAACGAATTGCAGAAAATATGGATACATATTGCAAAGATACCGTTTATGATGTGTATTGTTTTGGAATTTTTGGTCTAATTATAATACTTGCTGTGATTGTGTCTACATCAAATATAAAATATTTGGAACGAAGAAAACAGATACAAGGTCGAAAAAAGGATAGATATGGCTTAAAAAAAATTGTAGAAATTTATACAAAGGAAAATATTATGATGTGTATTTTAGGAGCTATTGTTGGCGTTCCACTTGGTATAGCTGTCTTACAACTAATGCTTGGAGCACATGAGGTCGGTTCAAATATGTTTCCTGTTCCTAATTACACGTACAATGCAGTAGGATCATTTGTTGTTGCTAGTATTTTTTCATGGATATGTAGTTATATTGTATGGTATTGGATTTTAATGAAGAAAGAGAATGACTATATAAAAAATGATAGAGAGGAAAAACAATGATAGATATAAGTACACCATATGTAAAATTTCAAAAAAAAATAACCAAGGATGGATATAAATTAATCTGTATTCCATATGCAGGGGGAGGCGCAAGCTTTTATAATGGCTGGCAAAAGTATTTTCAAAATATTGAAGTAATTCCTATTCAACTTCCAGGAAGAGAAAACAGAATGGGTGAAGAGTTTTTACTTGATTGTAAAGAGATTGCACACAAAATTGTGGAGGAAATTGCACCATATTTAGATAATGAAAATTTTTCTATCTTTGGACATAGTATGGGTGGAATTATTGCGTTTGAAACAGCAAAATTGTTTGAAAAGCTAGGTGTAAAACCAGATGTATGTTTCATTTCATCTACTTCGCTTACAGATAAGGGAGATTTTATTCCGTCAAGAGAATTAGATGATCAACAATTTTTTAGACGTGTGTCAGACTTTGGAGGAATTGATGAGAACAGTGAAATATTGAAATATCCAGAATTTCAATCTGTCTTTTTGAAAATATTACGGGCAGATTTTGAAGTTATTGAAAGTTATCATAACGACCAAGTAAAACTACAGTGTCCAATTGTAGCTTATTGTGGGGATGAAGATCCAATGGAAAACATTGCACAGATGGAAAGTTGGAGTAAATATACTAGTAGTGTGGTTTACAAAGAATATGAAGGTGGACATTTCTATTTGGTGGATCATTGCCAACAGGTATGTAAAAATATAGAAAATAATATTATTCAGGTAAAAGAAAAAAAGAGGTATGAGAAAATGAATAAGAACATGACAATTCAACATGGGGAGAAAATATATACTGCAAATGAGTTTTATAAAATGGTTAGTGGATATATAGCAGAATACAGTTCTTATGGAAGTGGTACTAGAGTTTTTATTAATTTGAAGAATCCGGTAGAATATATGGCAGCAACAATAGCAATGTTTAACTTGGATTTTGATGTTAGCCTAGACAAACAAATGGCTGAGATCGTAATTGAAACGGAGGTACGTAATACAAATATAGAGCAGCTAAGGATAGGAAAATGGAAAGGTTCTGTTGTAATTTCAAATCAGAAAATACGAATAGAAAATTTAAAAAAATGGTTTGAATTTCAAAAGAAGGTAGTGAAAAATGTGCAAAAGGTTTCCATAACTGCTTCAACAGAGTTTATGCAGTCAATGCTTTGGATGTTGGCGATAGACATGGATGTGAATATATTTATTTGCGAAGAGTTGACATTTCAAGATGCAACCTTGTGTATGTTAAATGATTTGAAAAATTTAGAACAGAAGGTTGAAAGTGGGCAATATCTTATTACAGCAGGCTGTGATGCTTTAGATTTTGATATGTTGAGAAAAAAAATAAAAACTACAACTAGATGGATTAACTATTATGGATTTCCGTTTTTGTCGTGTGTTTCTTATTCAAAAAAAAGATTTTTGCATGGAAAAGAAGGATATTTTCATCAATTGAAGCCGATTTCTGAGACACAGATTATGGTAGTTAATAAAGAAAAAGTACTTCAGCCAATTAATGTTTCAGGAAGACTGTTGCAGAAGATAGAAAATTGGGAAAGTGAATTGGATGTATGCGCCACTATATCAGATGAAAATTGTATATTGGTGGAAAAATTAGGAGAGTCCCTTTATTACATTGATGGCAAATGGATGGATCCTAAAAGTGTGTACGAGATGTTTATGAATCTGGATTTTATATACGATGCATATATAACAGAAAAGTGTTTTTATTATACATTATCAGAGCCTTATAGTAGTTTTGAAGTGAAACAGCAGATAAAAAAACAATTGGGAGATATAGTAGAACAATTTGAATTTATAGAACTACCTTTCATACCTAAGTTAAAGGATGGTCAGGTTGATAGTAAAAAAATAGAAAAATTTATTGGAAAAACAAGAGAAGAAATAAAATGCTTGGAAAAAGCGCTTGTAGAAAAAGAAGTATATATTGATTTAACTTATGAGAATATAGGGCAAAGTATTGCGGAAAATAAAAAAATATTTGAAAAAGAGGAAGTAAATGACCAACAGGAACTGAGTGCAGAAACAGCATTTTTATCTATGCCACAATTTGATGAAAGTCTTAGAAAATTTAATAATATGTCACAAATGATAGAAATTCGTGGACAGTCTAAGCAGGAGATTTTGTATATTAATATAGATGGCGAAGAACGTCAAACCTATCAGGAATTATATAAAGCTAGTAGAAGAGTTGCAAGTGGGCTACAAAGGTATGGAGTTAAAGCGGGGGATATTATTATTTTTCAGAATGAAAATAATAGAGAATATTTGACATGTTTTTGGGCGTGCATACTAATTGGAGCAGTAGTTGCACCGTTGGGTGTATTGGATGATTACGGAACAAGAAATATTAATAATGAAAAACTAAAAAATATTTGCGAAATGATTCCAGATTATTATATTCTAGCGTCTGACAAAGTGGGGAAAAAATTAGAGAATCTAATAGAAAAAAACAGATTAATTACTTATAGTGAAGTATCAGCCTTTGAGGATACTGGATTTGATAATTATATTTGGGAAGAGGACCAGACAGCTATGATGTTATTTACATCAGGAAGTACTGGTATTCCTAAAGGTGTATGTTTATCGCAGAAAAATGTATTTGCAAGAACTATTAGTGAAGTACAACGTTATGATATGGATGAAACATTGGTTGATATGAACTGGATGACACTTACACATGCTGCTGGAATTATATGGTCACATATTCGTGATGTTTATTTAAATGCTTTTCAAATTCAAGTAATGTCGGAAGTGGTTTTAAATGAACCAATTAAGTTTCTTGATATTATAAATAAATATAGGGTAACAACTACATGGACACCTAATTTTGAATTTACGTTGATTAGAGATCAATATGATGAGAGCGAACAACATATGTGGGATTTGTCTTGTATCAAGCATGTATTTGTTGGTGGAGAAGCAAATGTTAGTAAAGATCTTCGTGGATTTATACAAATTGGAATGCGTTATGGAATGGATGAACATGTAGTTATTCCAGCTTTTGGTATGGCAGAAACATCTTCGGCTTTTATGTATTATGATAAGTTTTCTTTGAAAAATTCAAGTGATGAAGATAGATTTGTTCCAATTGGTTCTCCTAATTATGGACATATCGTTCGTATAACAGATGAAAAAGGAAATATTATGAAAAAAGGACAGATTGGAAGGATTGAATGTAGTGGAGGGGTTGTTACAAAAGGTTATTATAAGAATGAGAAAGCAAATAAAGAATCATTTACTGAAGATGGTTTTCTTATTACTGGGGATATAGGATATATTAAAGATGATTCTGTTGTACTTACAGGAAGATTGAAGGAAGTCATTATTATTAATGGATTAAATTATTATGTACAGGACATAGAGACAATAGTGAATGAGATTGAAGGGGTAATTCCGTCTTATACGATAGCTAGTTCTGTAAAAAATAAGGCAGGAACAGAAGATATTTTATTACTATTCTCTCCAACAGATGAGAGTGTTTTTAATGAAGATGAGCGACTTCGTGAGATAACAAATCAGGTTAGAAAAGAGATTTTGAATAAAAGTGGTTTGTATGTAAAATATGTGATACCTGAATTAAAAGAACAATCTATGAGGACAGAAATTGGTAAAAAACAGAGAAGTAAATATAGAAATCTATTTTACCAAGGAAGATATGATTCTATATTACAAAGAATAGGGACATTAAAAGATGATAATTATATTATGCAGGAAGTTTGGAAAGAGGAAATTTATCAGGGAAATAGTACAGTTGCCAAGATAGAAAAAGAAGAACAGGATATTGTATTTTTAGATGGAAATACAATAATTGATTTATATCCATTGAAACAATGTACTGCTAATTTGGAAGAGTTTCTCGATGGTTTATATGAAAGGTGTCGTTTATGGAATCGCCTTCCAGATTATAATAAGATAATAGTTCCAACTATACATGCAATTTTTCTGAAAGGTGATCAAGAATTTAATAGTCAGATGTCATTGGTATATGGATTATTACAAAGTTGTCAACAGGAACACCCGGAAAAAAAATATGTGCAGGTCGATATGGATGTGTATGATCAGCAAAATTTATTAAGAGAGGCAAAAAGAAACAATAAACAGGGTGTTTGTGTATATCGACAGGGAAGAAGATATATGAAAGAGTTTCAGACTATTACAAAGGATTTTTCGGAAGGGAAAAAAGTAGATTTGCAAAAGAAAAATGTCCTTGTTGTAGGAGGAATGGGCGGTATTGGAAAAATTTTATGTGAACATTTAGGGAAAAAATATAACTGTACACTTTTAATAGTAGGACGAAGTAATTTAGATGCAGAAAATAAAGAATGGATTAGTAAAATAAATAATTTAGGAATTACAGTAGAATATACGCAGGCAGATGCAACAAAAGAAACAGAAATTTTACAAGCAATGCAGTGTTTTCAGGAAAAAACAGGAAATAAAATAGATTTGATTTTTAATTTAGCGGGACAACTTGGTGACAAGAACCAAAAAGAGTTTTGGAATGATAAGTTGGCTAGGACAATTGATTATGAGAAAAAGGGCAGTTTTTTACAGACGATTACATCAAAGTTTGTAACGACGCAGACGCTAAAAAAGGTGGCTGAGCAAGAAGGAAATATTGCTTTGATACTTTTTGGATCTGTTAATGGAATACTTGGTGGATATGGATTAGGTGCATATTCTGCAGCAAATGGATTTCAAAATCAATATACAAATTACATAAATCAAGTTACGAAAATTCCTGTGTATTGTTTGAATTGGAGCGGGTGGTATAAAACTGGATTGAGTAAGGACATTCCAGAGGTAATGGTAAAGCTTTCACAGAAGAGTGGTTTCCAATTTGCAAATGAAGAAGATAATTTATTATATTTTGACATGGTTTTTGAAAATGGGATTCAAAATGTAATATTGGGTCTAGAAAGAAACTTTGAAAAGAATAAGTGTATGACAAATGATTTATATAAGCCACTGATTAGCATTTATAGTGCAGCAGATATTGATGAAATTAGAGAAATTGTTTCCAAAGAACAATTGAGGAATAATGTGAGATATATTCAGTTAGACCATATTCCATATAATTCAGTAAATGCTAAAGATGTGGATATAAAACAGATTAGAAAAAAGGAAAGTATAGAAAAAGAAAATAGTGAGTTATTAACAGAAAATCAGAGAAAAATGATGGAAATCTGGAAATCGGTGCTTCATCTTAATCAGATTAGTCTTGATGATGACTTTTTTGAACTAGGCGGAAATTCTTTATTAATTACAAAATTGGTATATGAAATAGAAAAATCATTTGGAAGCAAGATAAATATGCAGGATATTCTGGTAAAAGGAACAATTCGGGAATTGGTAAGTGCTTTCGAGGGTGTTGTAGTTACTAAAGAAGAAATGATGAAAAAAAATGAAAAAATTATAGAGGAGGATATAAAAATAGATTTTAATATAAAACAATTGCTTGCAAAGACGGAAGTAAGCAAACAAAATGCTATTTTTATCACTGGGGCGGCTGGTTTTATTGGCTCTTTTATTATGAATGAAATTGTTAAAAATTATCCAAATCATGATATATATTGTGTGGTAAGAAAACGTGATGGAGTGGATACAAAGAGAAGGTTTGAAGCGGTATTAGAGAAATATCAGCATAATGAAGCAAGACAATCCCCAAAAATATATGTAATAGAAGGGGATATTTCGGAACCGCAATTTGGAATGAGGCAAGAAATGTATGACAAATTGTGTAAAGAAGTAGGAATAGTATACCATTGTGCAGCTAAAGTAAATTTTGCAGAAAATTATGCGGGGCACAGAAAAGACAATATTGTAGCAACAAAGAGAATTTTAGAATTTTGTTGTACAAAAGTAAAAAAAGAATTAAATTATATTTCTTCTGGAGCCGTTTTCGGAAATGTAAATGGAGAAGATACACCGATAGTATATGAAAACACAGAACTGTTACTTACAAGTTCGGAAGATATGAGTTATCTAGAATCAAAACTTGTTGCAGAGGCAATTATTGATTTAGGTAAAAAAGCCGGATTAAATTGTAGAATTTTTAGAATGGGAACTGCAATGGGAGATTCTGTTAATGGTGCAATTCAACCACAGGATTTCTTTTGGTCACTTGTAAAATCCATTCTTAAGACAAAAAAAATTCCAAATATTGCTCATTATGTACATGACTTTATGCCTGTAGATTATATGGCATTGCAGGTACTTGCTTTAGCTAAACTCCCTTATAATCCTGATGATTATAAGTTTCATGTAGATGGATTACGTGTTGATTTTTCACTTGCTAGTAAATGGATTCTTTCACGATTTCCTGATATAGAAATTACGGATTATGAGGAGTGGATTCATGATGTGAAGGAATATGCTGTACTTAATCATGATGAGACAATTGATTCAATTATTGGAATTGTTATGGATGAGAATACTATGAAACATGAATTTACATGTATAAATTCAGACCATACGATTGAAATTTTAAAGAAACATGGAGTTCCAATTTTTAATGATATAACACATATGCTTAATGTTACTTATGAATATTTAAATACACAAAAGTATTTTGAGTAATGGAGGAAAAAATTATGGCAGAATCAGAATATAGTATTGCAATTATTGGTATGGAAGGGCGATTTCCAAAAGCGAATAATGTTGAAAATTTTTGGGAAAATTTAAAAAATGCAAGAGATTGTATTGATAGAGATGAAAGTCTAGATCGGACAGATTTTATTGGTGCATATGGAAAGGTAGAAAATATAGATGAATTTGATGCAGACTTTTTTCAGGTAACAAAAACGGAGGCATTGGATTCAGATCCAGAACAAAGAGTTATGCTTGAAATTGCATATCATGCAATGGAAAATGCAGGGTATAGTAATGAAAAGTATGATGGAAAGGTTGGCACATTTATTAGTTACGATTATGGTGCATATATATGGAATATTATTATGCAGGATCCAGATGATTGGTATAAAAGATATGAAATTTACAAGTCATATATTGCTACTAGGTGCGAAAAAATTGCCTATAAATTAGGATTTACAGGACCTGCGATCATGTCGCAATATTCTTGCGCATCTTCTATGAACACAGTGCATGAAGCATGTCAGTCATTGTTAAATTTTGAGTGTGATATTGCATTAGCAGGTGGGATTAGTCTTGCAACTGAACAAAATGGATATGATCCTACACTTACTACAGAATCAAGTAAAGGAATCATATGTCCATTTGACCGAGATGCTGATGGATTGGTACCAGGATCAGCAGGAGGTGTAGTAGTATTAAAAAGATATGAGGAAGCTGTTGAGGATCATGATCATATCATTGCTATAATTAAGGGTACGTTTTTAAATAATGATGGAAAGAGAAAGGCTGGTTTTGCTGCTCCAAGCGTGTATGGTCAGGAGGAGTGTTTAAGGTCTGTTTTGGAAATATCTGAAGTGGAACCAGAAGAGATTAATTATTATGAAGCACATGGAACGGCTACAGAGTTAGGAGATAGTATAGAGCTAAGAGCTATTAAAAATGTGATTGGACTACGTGAAACAGATAATAAAGTATTTATAGGTTCTGTAAAAGCAAACATTGGTCACACAGATATGGCCGCTGGCATTTGTAATGTTATAAAAACTGCATTGATTTTAAAGGAACGTACATTAGTGCCAAGTATTCATTATAAAAATCCATGTGCGGAGCTTAATGGAGATGAGAATCCATTACAGGTAAGTGTAGAAACCAGAAAATGGACAGGAAAAGAGCCTATGTTAGCGGTAGCCAGCTCTATTGGGCTTGGTGGAGCAAATGCTATGGCAGTGATGGGAGAACATTGTGAGCAGGAAGAACGAAATCAAGAGAATCCTAAGGAAGCACAGTTGATTATTTTTAGCGGAAAGACAGAAGAAGCTGTAAAGCAAATGAGAGAGGAGTTATCGCAGAAATTAGTAGATCCTAAAATACGTTTAGATGATGCAGCATATACCTTGCAAACTGGTCGAAATTATTTTGCATATCGTTCATTTGGTATTATTGATGGAGAAAAAAGAAAATTATCTAGAAGAAGAGTGTTTCACTATGATAAAGAAATGCAAAAACAAATAGTATTTGCATTTTCTGGGGTTGGTAGTTTTGAAAGAACAGTTGGACAAGAATTATACAAAAGCAATTTTATATTTCGCCAGCAGATGGATCAGTGCTTTTTATATTGTGAAGAAATTGGTGTGTCAGGTATGAAAGAGTATTATTTGAACTTTCAGAAGAAAAAAGACACCAAAATTGAAAATGATAATGTAAAAGGAATGCAACTTCTATTTTGTGTTGGTTATTCTATGGCAAAAACTTTAATGGAGTTTGGTATACGCCCTCAAAAAGTAATTGGTCATAGCAATGGAGAATATATTGCAGCTGCAATCAGTGGCATCTTGCAGGTTAAAGATGCATTATATTTGTTAAAAAGACGTTCTGAACTGATAGAGAAAATTCCAGAAGGTGGAATGATTAATATTGCAACAAATTTAGAAAATGTGAAAAAGATGCTGGTAGATGGTGTGGAAATTGGAGCAATTAATGCACCAAATCGTATTATGGTTACAGGGGAAAAACAAGAGATAGAGAAATTTGAAAAAAAATTAAAAACAACAGATATTGTATACAGAAAAATGAAAGTGAATCGAGCAGGGCACTGTTGCTTGGTTGAAGAAATCCTAGAAGAATATAGAGAGATTCTTAGCCAGATTACATTTCATGAGCCGAATATACCAATTGTATCTAGTTGTATACCTGAATGCGATGCAGCTAAAGAAATGCAACAGATAGAGTATTGGTTAAAGCAGATGAGAGAGAAAGTAATGTTCTATGATGCTGTAACAAGTATTCAGGATAATGAGGAGAGTCTATTTGTTGAGATTGGAACGAGTGATGCATTAGCAACATCCATTAGAAATATGAGATTTGGAAGTGAATCAATTTCTACATTTTCATGCTTTGATTCGCCAACTGCAACGAATGCAAAAAATGGTTTTCTACAATTTCTTGGAGATATGTGGAGTAATGGCATAGAAATTCAGTGGGAGAAATTGTATCAAACTAAGCCATATCGTATTCCGTTGACACATTATCCATTTGAACATAAGAAATACTGGAAATACAGATCCCAATTAAACATGGGAAAAAATTCTAATCTAGAAGAAAGCGTTGCAATCTATCAAGGATTAACAGATTTAGAGTATGAAAAGACAAGGTATATTGCAGAAAGGACTGAGGGAAGCCTTATTTTAATGGAGCCATTACAGGAGCAATATCAAAATAATAAGGGAATTTCTTATATGTTCTCATCTATCGATAAATTTTTAGAGTGTATGGAAGAAAAGTATTTTCAAAATACAGAGATTACATTGTTAAGAGAAATTGATGGATATGTTGAAATGAGTAATACTCTGGTTGCCGCATGTATTTTAGATTATTTTAGGACTTCTGAGAAATTTGAAGTAGATGAAGTGTATACCATTGATAAATTTTTACAGTTGTATAGAGTTGTTGAAAAGTATATTCCATTTATAAAATATTTTGTCCAATTTCTAAAAGATTATGGATATTTAATAGATAATTATGGAATACTAAGGTTTTCGGAAAAAGCGAAAAAAATCTCATCTAAATATGAAATATTAGAACAATGCAGACAAAAGTATCCAGGATGTTGTGCCTATATGGAATTTTGTGTGTATGTATCAGAGCATTATGTGGATGTATTTGCTGGAAAAGAAGAGGGAAGTACAGTCATTTATCCGGAAGGAAAATTTACTTTAATTAATAAATATGAAGCAAAGATGTCAAAATACAGTTATATACCAAATTGCATAAAAGCATTAGCGGAAGCTGTTGAAACGGCAGTGAAGCATTCTGAGCGTAAACTTAGAATATTGGAAATTGGTGCAGGTTCTGGTGAAATGACAGATATGTTATTAGATAGGTTAAAAGGGGAACAACTGGAATATTGGTTTACGGATATTAAGCAATCATTAGTAATGGAAAGAAAAAATAATGAACCGGAAGAAAATCGTGATTTTATGCATTATGGGGTTCTAGATATATCACATAATCCGGAGAAACAGGGGTATATACCTAGAAGTTATGATATCGTGTTACTATATGATGTTATTCAGGCTACTACGGATATGACAAAGACGGTAAAAAATATTCGAAGTCTCCTTGCTGATGATGGAATGTTTGCGTTTGTGCAGACTTGTGATGGTAGTGAATGGATGAATATGATTTATGGATTTGCACCAGGATGGTGGAATTATGATCGTGATCCAAAGAGAAATCGAATTACTATGCCTGCACAACAGTGGAAACAGGTCTTGCAAGATTGTGGATTTACAAATACTTACAGTTTGCCAAATGGAAATAATTCTAATGCATACTTATTTATTATGCAATCAAATCGAACTTATAACAAAGAAAATGTAGTAAATTCAATTGAGAAAGATAACAATTATAAAAAGCTGATGAAGCAGCATGATGAAATTGAAGTAGTATTTGTTAATACAGAAGACAAAAATAAATTAGAAGAGATTGCAAAAAAGCATGGAGCACAGCTGGTTTTAGTTAGTAATACAGAGGAAGATATAAAAATTGATCAATCAGATGTTAGAAATCAATTAGATGTTGATGTAAAGCATATTGTGAAAGAAGTTATAGGTTATGATGTGTCATTGGATGAAGACTTATATAATCTTGGTATGGATTCATTAATGGCAATGATGATTTCTTCAAAAATACAAAATAAACTGCGATTAAAAATACAATTGAGTGATATGTATAATTTGACAAGTGTGAAAGAAATTTCTGATTTTTTAAGCCATGCAGAGCAAGTAGAAGAGGTAGAGGAAATAAAGAAAATTGCAGAACCAGAAAAGAATCTGGAGGATTTATTAAATGAATTATAAAAAGATGCAGGATATATATAGGGACGATAATCGGTTTTATTTCGTAACCAATGCTAACATTTCGTATCAAGAGTTAGAACAGGAAATAGGAATGCAAAATGATTATATGCAAGTACCTAATTTGCTTGATAAAAATAATTTAAAAAAATATATATTTTCTTCTAAGGAATGCAAATCTATTCAAAAAGATTTGAAAGACATGGGAGTGAAGGATGCAAAGTTACAGATCCTTTATAAAAATCAGGCCACTGGTTTTAATCGTAGAATGTTAAATTTACATAGAATGCAAAAACAAGTAAAAAAAATATCTGAAAAACCTGCATCAATTTATTATGGAGAATTGCCATGGGAAAGATTGAAATATTCTAATTTTTGCGAAGTAATTCAAGCACGAAAAGAAAGTCAGCAAAGTATTCATTACTTGAGTAGTAGGGGGGAAAGTATTCAGACTTACAGCGAACTCTATCATAATTGTATGAGAATTGCGGCAGAAATGAAAAAAATGGGTATAAAAAAAGGAACTAAGTTAATTATTCAATTTGATGAAAAAAAAGATTTTGTAGAATTGTTTTGGAGTGCAGTAATTATAGGTGCAGTAATTGTTTCCGTTGCTGTATTAGAAGATTACGAAAATAAGAATATTAATGCAGATAAGTTAAATTACATTTGTAATTCTTTTAATAATCCAGTAATTGTATCAACTACAGAGAGAGCACATGATGTAAGGCAGTTTATGCGTTTGTATCAAAGTGAGTATCCGGTAATTACGATGGAGGAATTAAGAAAGGGAGAGAAAGAACTAGAAAATATTCAAAATAAATTTTTAGAAGAAGAACCTTGTATGTTTTTCTTTACATCGGGGAGTACCGGAATGCCTAAGGGAGTAGGATTAACGCAGAAGAATGTGTTTGCACGAACTTTAGGTGAAATAGAAATGTATGGGTTAAATGAAAATTTACGAGATTTGAACTGGATGACATTAACACATGCAGCAGGTGCTGTATGGACTATGTTTCGAGATATTTATTTGGACGCGTTTCAGATGCAGGTCGCAACAGAATATATTTTAAAAGATCCACTGAGATGGATACAGTTAATGCATGATTATAAAATTACCACTTCGTGGGCTCCAAATTTTGCGTATGCATTATTAGGGAAATGTATAGAAGAAAACAAAGATTATCAGTGGGATTTGTCTAGTGTAACAAACCTTTATAGTACAGCAGAGACTAATGTTAGTAAGAGTCTTAGAATGTTTTTAAAAAAGGTTGAAAAGTATGGTTTTCCTAAAAATGGATTGATTCCATGCTTTGGAATGACAGAAACTTCATCGGTAATGGCTTATTATAATGGATTTTCTTATGAAAAGAGTTCGGATAAGGACTTGTATGTACCTATGGGAACTCCGCAACATGGTATTGAACTCCGCATTGCAGATTCAGAAAATCATATTTTATGTGAGGGTGAGGTTGGGTATCTTCAGATTAAAGGAGATACTGTTCTTAAAGAATATTATCAAAATCCTGAGGCGACAGAAAAGGCATTTACAGAGGATGGTTTTCTTATTACTGGTGATATGGCATATATAGAGGGAAAGGATGTTGTAATTACAGGTAGGGAAAAGAATATTATAATTGTAAATGGTTTCAATTATTGTATTGAGGATATGGAAGAAATTGCAGATGATTTAGATGGAATAGAGAACGGATATACAGCAATTTTTTCTGTTCAGGAGCAAGAGCAGGAATCAGTTATATTAGTTTTTTCTCCTGAAGATGAAACATTATTAAATTTAGAATGTAGTAATCAATTACGCTTTTTACTAAGAAAAATAAGGAAAAATATGTTAAAAAAATGTTTTATACCAATGAATCATGTTATACCTGTCAGTAGAAAGAAATTTCCACGAGAAGGAATTGGTAAGAAACAACGGGCAACCTTAAAAAAGCAATATGAAATGGGAATGTTTGACGAAATCCTACAAATTACAGAGGAAACACAAAAACAATATGTGTTAAGAAAAACAATGACAGAGATTAAGAATTCTTTACAGGATACGAAAGTTAATAATTGTATTGTGGATACTTCGTTTTTAGACAAACCATTTTTTACAACAACTATTGAAAGTAAACAGATAGCAGAAGTGTATGATTATATATTTCAAAATGTAAGGAAATATTTACAGACGGAACAAAAGGTTGTGTTTCCCGTACTGTATCAAAAAGAGCAGTTTTCTTGGTATCGTGGCATATTGCCAGCTTTATTTAGAACCTTGGCAATGGAAAATACAAATTTTCATTTTAAGCTATTGTTTTTAGAGGAGAATGAGAATGACCTCATAGAGCGAGAGTGCAATTCTTTAGACGGTTATGATGTTGTATATTATAGCAACGGAAAGCGATACATTGAAACTTATGAAACTTATAATGCCGTATGTAAAAGAGAGAATGCTGCTGCATTTATGGATAATAAACTTGTGGTATTAGTTGGCGGATTTGGAGGAATTGGAAGATTACTATCTAAGTATTTGCTAGAAAATTATCGGAATATTCGTTTGTTAATATTAGGAAGAAAAAAGAAAGAGGACGTAAAAGAGTTACTTGCACTTTATCCTAAAGAACAGGTATTATATGGGACTGCTGATGTTACTAGGTATGAGCAATTAGATGAAGTGATTGAGCAAGCGAAACAAGAAGTAGGGCGGGAAATTGGTTGTATTTTTAATCTTACAGCTAGAGGAATTACAAAGCAAGATGAAATGACAATCACTCATGCCATTGAGAAGAAAAGGGAAGACCTTTATACGGAAAGTGCAGTAGTAAAATTATTGGGATTAAAAAATATAGAATGTGTCCGTATGAAAAATAATTGTAAAATGTATGTACTAGGGTCTGTAACCGCGGATTTTGGCATGGTAAATATGTCTGCCTATGCAGTTTCTAATTTACTTGCAGAGGAATATTGTTCTCATTTACCACAAGAGCAGGTTGTATTCATAGGTTCTAGTGGATGGAATAATATTGGAATGAATTTAAAAAAGAATTCAGAGGATATGAAAGAGTTTTTAAATCATTTTGACACTTCAAAGAGTGGTTTTCTAGAAGGTTTTACAGCTGAAACTGGAATTAGGATGTTAGATAATATTTTAACATCAGGTGTTGGAAGTTGTTTTGCTGGTATAAATCATGAATTTAAGGGATTGCAGTATTGCATTACAGATCCGTTTGAAGAAAATCTGCAACTTGTAGTTACAAGTGAGGAACAGATGGAGCTGGTGAAAAAATATATTAAAAGTAAATATTCATTATGCCAGAAAAAAATTACAGTACGCATTGATCCATTAAGGCAAGTACGGCAGAGAGACAACACAGAAGGAATTGAGCAGGAAATTAAACATATATGGGAAGAGTATTTAGCAAAGGACATTAAAAGTTTTGATGATAATTTGTTTGATATTGGCGGTAATTCATTAACTGTTTTTCAGATTACAGAAGCAGTAAATCAAATATTTGCATTGCAATTGAATCCAATAGATATCATGACGCATTCTACAATCAGAAGCTTTTCCTTACTTATTCGGGAGTTGTCCATGGATGAAAATCAGAAAAAAACGAAGGAAAAAAAGGTAATAGCAAGGAAAAGAAAATTGAAGGCTCGATAAGAGGGAGATAATATGGATTTAATAAATAAAATATTAAAATTAAATTTAGAACAAAGAGAAAAACTACTAAAAAAAATCGAAGTAGAAGGAGATCAGTATGGAATTTATCCGTTAACGTCAGGACAGTATTTGCTTTGGTGTGGATATCGTGCGGAGATAAATAAGACACATTTTTCGAATCCAGGTGTCATTATGAATATTAAAAATATTACTAGAGAAAAACTGGATGAAATAATAGAACAGTTGTGTCGTATGCACGATGCACTTCGTTTTAAATATATTGAAATAGATGGAAAGGTATTTCAGTATATTGATAATGATTCAAAACCTACAATTATTGAAAAGGATTTGTCAGATGTACCAGAAGAATATCTTGACGAAAAAGTGAATGATTGCTGTGCTGAGTTTTATGGAAAGCCATTTGATTTATATAATGAAAATCCTGTTATGATGGAAATTATTAAAAAATCAGAGTCTGAATTTGCATGGATTATATGTTTACACCATATTATAGGAGATGCATTTTCTATTGGTGTGTTGACAAAAGATATTCGCAAAATATTAGAACATACGGCAGAAAAACAAAAGTATCAGTTTGGTTTTTATGCATTAGAGCAGAATACAGAAAAAGCAAAACAAATAGAAGAGAAAAATATATGCTATTGGACAGAGAAAATTAAGAATGTGGATAAGTTTATGGATATTCCAACGGATTATGCTAGAAATTGCGATCGCCAGGATAATGCGGAAGATGTAATTGTTGAATTATCTGGAAAAGCATATAAAAGTATGAAACAAATGGCAAAGCAAACAAAGGGAAATATGTATAATGTAATATCCTCTTTGTTTAGTATTGTTATGCAGGAGTATACACGAAAGAAAAATATTATATTCGGAACTACATTTTTTAATCGTGAGAAGGAAAAGTATAGTTCTCTGGTTGGAAATTTTGCAACAGTTGTTCCATTTGTATTTTCTTATCAATCAGAGATGACAGTAGAAGAATATATAGCACACAATATGCAGGAATTAAAAATTGCTATTGAACATGGGGAAGTTCCTATCACAAAAATACAGGAAAAATTTCCAATGGACCGTAAGGAAGATATATTTCCACTTTATCAGATTACATGTGTATATAATAGTTTAAATATGTTGGGTGGAAACCATTTTGAGGTGAATGGAATACAATTTGATATGAGAGATTTAAATGATGAAAAAAGACAAGTCCATTATACATTGGATATATGCTTTGAGGTAATTGATTATGGAGATAAGTGTCAATTCCGAGTACATTATTGTAATAAGATTTTTGAACGCGAAAGTATAGAAAATGTAATCCATATTTTTCAGGAATTGATGGAAAATATTGAAAATCTTAAAAATGTAAAATTAAGGGATATTGTTCTCACTGGTGGAAAAAAAGTAGACTTAAGGGATATAAGAGTAGTAAATGAATATAATGTATGCTTACCGACAAATTTTATAGGAAATATACAAAAGCTTGAAAATGAATTATGGGTCGAAACTGGAAAAGTTGGAAAAATTGCTTTTGATGGAACGGTAAAAATTGATGAAAGCAAGTCTTATAAGGTGGAGTACCAAGGAAAAGAAATTGATTTTCGAGAAATTACTAAAATTTTAAAGCAGGAAATGCCAGAAATTGAAGTTGAGTATCGATATATAGACAATCAGCATTTGATTATGAATTATTATAATTGTCAACAACAACTTAAGTTAGAGAAGGTTAAGAAGATTACTGGCATTTTACCGACAATTATTTACAAAACACAAGATTATAAACAAAATACTGTGCTACGACATCAAGATAATATTTATAGAAGTATGGACTATCTTAGAGAGCAAGGGTACCAGGTATATGCATTGCAAAATGATGAAACAGAAATATTTACGATTGTATTGTGTGGAGAAACTGCTGCAAAAAATGATGAAATTGAGAAATTGAAAAATACAATTTGTGATGATGATATTATTTTTGTATATCATAGAGGAAGGATTGAACAAGATGAATTGTCTGTTCTGGAAAATAGAACACAAGAGTATTGTTATCCTCAAAGAAAGAAAAGCTTAACAGAACAAAAATTAATTAATATATGGAAATCAATTTTAGGACATGATATGTTTGGAATTTATGATCACTTTTATGAAGTTGGAGGGAATTCTGTTAAAGTATTACAGTTGCAAAAAGCAATCAATCAAAGTTTTGAAGTAAAATTAAAAATTACAGATTTGTTTGTATATAATACTGTGAGTGAACAGGGAAGATATTTGGATCAGGGAGAAACACCGGAAGCTGAAGTAGAGTGTATGCATTTTTAAGGAGGAGTTAAGTTAATATGAAAGAAAAACAAAAAATTGCAATTATTGGTGCCGCTTTGAAATATCCCTATGCAGACAATTTCAAAGATTTAGATAGAATATATGAAACAAGATTTGATTGTATTCATGATATTTCTGAAAAGAGAAGAAAATTAAATGGGTTGGATCCAAATGAGGAATACACTCAGTTTGGCTATTTGGAAGAATTGGATGAGTTTGATTACAAATTTTTTAATCTTTCAAAGAGTGAAGCGATTTGTATGGATCCACAATCAAGAATTACGCTGGAACTTGCCTGTGGTGCTATTGAAAGTGCGGGATATTCTTTAAGCTCTCTTAGAGGAACAAACACAGCAGTAATCATAGGAACAGGAAAATCATCATATGATCAATTATTTAAAGATGAAACAGGATTTGCTGCTACTGGAACAATGGCAGATGCAATAGCTGGAAGGATTAGTTACTCGTTAGATTTACACGGAGAAGCAACTGTAGTATCAACAGCATGTTCATCTTCTATGTACGCGACTTACGATGCATGTGTGAAATTAGCAGCAGGAATGTGTGATGCGGCAATTGTTGGCGGGGTATTGTTATATTTTAATGTATTGAAGGCAGATGCAGGGAAAAGAGATGTAAGTACAATTGGGCTTGCGGCTTCTGATGGGCGTTGCCATACCTTTGATGATTGTGCGGATGGAATTAATATGTGTGAAGGTGCGGGAGTGGTCTTTTTAAAGAGGTATGAGGATGCCGTTAGGGATCATGATAATATTCTTTCAGTGATATCTGGCTTTGGTTCTAATCATGATGGTCAACGTTCAAATAGTTTTACAGCTCCGAGTGTGACTGCACAGGCAGAACTTTTTGAAAAAGTTTGGCGAAATTTCTCTATCAACCCAGAAAATATTGGGTACTATGAGGCACATGGTACAGGAACAAAAATTGGAGATCCAATCGAAATTGCATCAATTACGGAGGCGTACCGAAAATTTACAGATAAAAAACAAATTTGTCCAGTTGGAAGTTTAAAGACAAATTTTGCACATGCAGGGGCGGCAGCAGGAGTTGCAAGTATTTTAAAAGGAATTTTGTCCATTAATGAAAAAAAGAAGTATCCATTGAGAACGCTTAATAAAAAAAATCATATGATTGATTTTGAGAATGCGCCTGTATATCCAATAGCAGAACAGGAAGAATGGTTAGATGAACATCGTGTGTTTGCAATTAATGGATTTGGTTCAAGTGGTACAAATGTTCATATAGTAATGGAAAATGCTCCATTGCAACCAAAATATGAAGACCTATCTGATGAGTTTCTTATAACAATTAGTGCAAAAGAGAAAGAACGTGTGGATATTTATAAGGAGAAAATCCTTGAGAGTATTAAAGGAGAATATGAACTTGGGGATATATGTTGGAACTTAAATGCAGCAAGGGATGATTATGAATACCGAACGAGTACTGTTGTAAAGAGTAAAGAGGAATTGTTTACCTTTTTATCAAAACCTTCAATCATAAGAAAAAAACAAGAATTTAAAAAGATTTTACTTTGTTCTGGAACGAAAATTTATGTAGATGAAGAAATCTCGGCGCTGTGTAAACATTATCCCATTATAAAAAACGTATATGAAATATACAAAAAAGAATGTAATTCACAGGAAGAAAAGTCTATAGCAATTGAGGCAGCAATTCTTACTCAATGGAATGATTGGGGGATAACTGCAGATATGTTGATTGGAACTGAAAGAGGTAGTATTGCCATTGATCTATATAATGGAAAAATCGGGGCAGCTCAGATTGCAGATGAAATAGCTAAGAGAGCGAATGAACAGTTTCAAAAAGTTGGATTTTGCAATTATATTCGATCTATGTTGGAAGCAGAAGAAAAATCAATTTTGTGTTTAGATATTTCTGGAAATCAAGGAAAGATGTTTTTAGAGTTAAAAGAGCAATTTGCTGATGAACAGCTTATAGTGTTAGCTGCAAATAATAGAAAATCGTTATTATTTGTATTGGCTGATTTATATTGTTGTGGTGTAAATGTAGATTGGAAAAACTTTTATAAAGATACAAAGCATAACAAACTATTTTTGGCTACATATCCTTTTGCAAAGACATCTGCATGGCCTTCAAAAATTATTCCTCAGTATGAGTGTGAAATAAGTGCAGTTGAGGAGGTAGCAGAGCAAGAAGAAGATTTAAAAAAATTTCTATTAAGAACTTGGCAGGAATTATTGGAAACAGAAGAATTGACTGCCGAGGATGATTTATTTGATTTTGGTGCAAATTCATTAGTATCAATGGCTGTTAGCAAAGTGATTCAGGAAAAAACAGGTGTAGAGTTGGAATTTGATGATTTATATGACTATTATACGGTAGAGAGTTTGGCTGAATTTTTAACAACAAAAATTGCATCAAAAGAAGAAAAAAAGCAAGAAGCAAAAAGAATAATAAAAGTTCCACGTAAGCAGAAAATGGAGGTTTCTAGTACACAGAGAAGAATGTTATTCATATGGGAAAATACGCAAAATAAGGCTATATATAATATGCCAATTTTATATAAAATATCAAATCAACTTGACGAAGAAAATTTTATTGAATGTTTACGACATATTGTGAAACGACATGAAATTTTACATACTATTTACGGAAAAAACAAAGCGGATTATTATCAAACAATTCTAGAAAATTATGACTTAGAAATAAGATTAATTGATATGCAGGGAAAAAGCAAGGAAGAAATTAAGACTTTTTTAAAGAAAGAAGCGGAGAGAAGCTTTGATCTTTTCAAAGAAATACCTGTTAGAAGTGTATTAGTAAGAGAAAATACAGAGAATTGGTATTGGTTGTTGAATACGCATCATATTGCTGCAGACGGATGGTCTATGGGGATTTTTTGTAATGAATTAAATAAAGAATATAACGCATTGATTAAAGGTGAGGGGGCAAGTATTCCTGAATTGCCTGTTCAATATGCAGATTTTGCTGAATATGAAAATGAATATAGAAATAGTGAAACAGCAAAAAAAGAAAAAGAGTATTGGATTGAGAATTTAAATGGAGTTAATGGAATTTTACATTTTCCAGTTGATAAAGAAATACCTAAAAATAGAAAACATATTGGAGTAGAAGAAAAATTTGAATTTAGTATCGAATTTTCAGAACAGCTTCGACAGTTTGCAAGAAAACATAATTTATCAATGTTTATGTTGTTACAGGGAGCCTATGCAATTTTATTACATCGTTATTCTGGTGAAAAGGATTTTTGTATTGGAGTACCTTTTGCAAATAGAGAAGAGGAAGAGTTACAGAATGTAATTGGATTTTTTGCAAATACATTAGTGTTAAGGTGTCAGTGTGAAGAGGAAGAAAGCATAGGTTCTTTTTTAGAAATAAATAAAAAAAATGTTTTAAATGCATTTGCTAATGCAAGATGTTCGTTTGAAGATGTAATTAGTAATATAAAATTTGAGCGTGATTCTCAAAATGAACCATTGGTGCAGTATGCCTTTGCATTTCAAAATTATATGAGAACAGAAATGCAACTAAAAGATGTATTTATTGAAGAACAAGAAAGTATGGTTAATGCCTCAAAATTTAATATGGTCGTTACTATGTACGAAGATCATGAACAATTAAAGGGAATGGTCGAATATGATCAAGAATTATTTTCAAAAAAATTGATTTTGCAAATCATAAAGGATTATAAGTGTATTCTTGACTGTATTGTAAAAGAAGAGGAAGAAAAAATTAGCTATATAAAAATGTCTGTTCAAAAAGAACTTCAGACATCTGAGAATCCGGAGGATAGTTTGTTTGAATGAGAGGTCTTGAAATGAAATTTAATGAGAGTTTACCAGCACAGTATATACAATTAATCCAAGAGTTAAATAATACAGAACATGAATTGCCAGAGGCATTTATTTCACAAGAAATAGATCAAGTGATGGATAAACAAAAACAGAGGTCTGCAGTAATTGCTCCAGATAGAGAGTATTCGTATGAAGAGTTTGGAGAGGCTGTAAAAGCAATTGCGGCTTTTGTAGATAGTAAAAAAATTGCTAAAAATGAATCAGTGGCAATTATGTTACATAAAAGTTTTGAGCAGATTACTGCTGCATGGGGAGTTGTGTATCAGGCAAAAACATATACGCCAATTGAGTATGATTTTCCTATACATCGTGTACAAGATTGTATAGAAATGGCAAATGCAGTGCTAATAATAACAGATGCTGAAAGTAAAACACGATTATTGGAAGGTGAAATAGCAAAGAATGTAGAGATATATACCTTCGCAGAGGCATATGAAATTGGAAGAAAGCAGAAAAGAGTTGATGTAAAGGTTCCAGAAGCAGATGATGTGTTTGCTATTATATTTACTTCTGGTTCTACAGGAAAGCCAAAGGGAGTAATGGTAACTTATGAAAATATTAAGAATTGTTTTGCACATACAAAGCAATATTATAATGTAACAGAACAAACAATTGTTATATCGGTTACTAATTTTTGCCATGATTTAAGTGTTTTTGATGTATTTTGTGTAATGAGTGAAGGTGGAACAGTTGTTGTGCCAGAGATAGATAAAGAAAGGGATCCTTCTCATTGGGCAAATTTGATTATTGCTCATGAGGTTAATTTTTGGAACAGTGTTCCAACTCTGGCTAATATGCTTGTTTTAGCTGCTGAAAATGAAAATTTGATAATGCCATCTATTAAAAATATAATTCTTGGAGGAGAATTTGTCCCAGTAGACGTTGTAAAGGCATTGAAATTATTCTGCCCTAATGCAGTGATAGATACAATTGGAGGACCAACGGAGACTACAGTTTGGAATATCAACCATAGAGTGGTGGAGGAAGATTTAAAAAAATCAGTAATTCCATATGGACGTCCGATTTGGAACAATCAATTTTATATTTTAAACGAGAAGTTAGAATTGGTGGAACCAGGAGAAATTGGAGTTATTTATAATAGCGGAAAAAGTGTAACAAAAGGGTATACAGATTCTTCTATTACAAAAGAAAAGTATATTATACATCCAAAATGGAATTTTAGAATGTATAATACTGGAGATTTGGGCAGATATAACAAAGATGGTTATATTGAAATTTATGGACGAGCAGATACACAGGTGAAAATCAATGGAAAAAGAATTGAACTGGAAGAAATTGAAAATCGTTTGAATTTGTGTGACAAGGTTTCGCATGCAGCAACATGCGTTGTTGATAAAAACATCTATGCATTTTGTTGTTTAAAAGATGATTATGTGAAGGCACAAGTGGTTGATAATTGGAGTCAAATTTTCAATGAGACTTATGACGAGTTTCGAGAAGAGAATCAGAATGATCAAGAAGATTTTAGTGGATGGTTTAATAGCTATGATCATACACCGATTCCTCTGGAACAAATGCAGGAATGGAGAGAGAATACAATTGATCGCATTAATAGAATAAAAGGAAAACGTATTTTTGAAATTGGATGTGGTACGGGGCTTTTATTGCACAAATTAGCAAAAGATGCAGAAAAGTTTACTGGTATTGATATTTCAGATGTGGCAATAGAAAATCTTCGAAAGGAAATTAAAGAAGCAGGGTTAAAAAATACAGAAGTATATTGTGGTGCAGCGGATGATTTAGATGCGTATAAAAATGAACGTTATGATACCATTATTATTAATTCAGTTATTTTGTTTTTTGACAATACGGAATATTTATTAAATGTAATTCAGCAGTGTAAAGAAATGTTAGTGGATGGAGGATGCTTATTTATAGGCGACGTCAGAAATTATGCAATGCTGGAGCTATTTAATGCTTCTGTTATACTTTACAATCGAGGAGAAGATAATAATGAAAAATTACTGGAACGTATTAAGAAGCGTATGGAGAGAGAAAAAGAACTACTTGTTGCACCAAGCTTTTTTAGAGATGTAACAAAGACTATTCCTGAATTTAATCGTGTGGTAATTCATTCAAAAGAGGCACAGTTTGATAATGAACTTACTAAATTTCGTTATGATGTTGTATTGCATAAAAATTGTAAAAATGAAAAGAGAAAAGAAATATTGTTTGAAGGAACACCTTCCGAACAGAAAATTATTGAGGCTATAGAGAAGGGAAATAATGTAAAGATTACAAATGTTGAACATAAATATGTAGTGAGGGAATATGAGCAGTTGTGTGCGGTAAAGGGAGTTTCTTCGAAAAAATTAAAAAAGCATCTTAATAATGAAAGTATTCCGTATGATTATTATATGTTTGCTAAAAGGTATGGTTATGATTGCTGTGTAGAAACGCAAGAAGATGGTTTGATGTGTGTCAGAATTGGTAAAGATGTGGAATCAGACTGTAGCAATGCGAAAATAATCGATGTACATTCCAAAGAATATACAAATGTTCCATATAAGGAATTAACATATGAGTTTATTGCCGATGAAATTATGAATTATGCTAAGAAGTATTTGCCAGAGTATATGGTACCAAATCATATTCACATTGTGGAAAAATTACCACAATTGAAAAATGGAAAAATAGATCGTCTATTATTGAAAAAATTGGCAGATGAAAATCGGAAACAGATAGATGTTGAAGTACCAATCTCAAAGAATGATATAGGAGAATATTTAAGAGCACTTTATAAACAAATGCTTCATGTAGAAGTGGATGATACCATTTCTTTCTTTCAAGCAGGAGGGCACTCATTGCTAGCAATGCAGCTTTTAAATAAAGTAAAAAGGGAATTGCAAGTAAATATACATTTATCAGAATTTATGAAACATTCAAGTATACGAGAGTTAGAAAGCTTGATTCAGAGCTTGGGTAAAAGTGACTTAGAACAGATAACATTTAAGGCTTATCCGGAAAGGCGTTTTGAGGCCTTTGAACTAAACAATATACAAAGTTCTTATTACTTTGGACGCAGTAGTAATGTTTTAGGAGATGTTCCAACTTGTATGTATTTAGAGTTGTTAATGGAACATTTGGATGTAAAGAAAATGGAAATAGCTTTGAATGAATTAATTATGCGTCATGAAATGCTTCGATGTATTATATGCGAAAGCAATAAGCAAAAGATATTAGAGTATCCACCTAAATTAACACTTATAGTGGAAGATTATAGTAGCTTATCTGAGCAACGGATTAAAGAAAAAGTGGATGAAATTTTTGAAGAAGTATCATCCACTATGATAGATTTGTCTGCATTTCCGACATTTTTATTTCGAACCATTCGATACAAGGAAAAATATTGGATTTATTTAGGATGTGATAGTACATTCATTGATGGAGCAAGTATTAGTATATTGCTTCGCGATTTATATGATTTATATGAAGGAAGAGAACTTAAGAGATTACCAATCAGTTTTAAAGATTATTGTACTCATATAGAACGAATAGAGCAATCAGAAGAATATAAGGAATGTATGCAATACTGGAGTTCGAGGATTAATACATTGCCAGAAACTGCAATTTTACCAATTAATCAGGAATATGAAAGTGCAAAAGGAAAACCAAGTGTACGAAAGGAACACTTGGTTTCAGCACAGCAATGGAGTCAAATAAAAAATATTGCGAGGAGGGAACAACTTTCTCTATTTGCAATACAGGCAACAGCGTATGCATTGGTAATTGCTAGATGGTCTGGAAAAACAGATTTTACATTAAATGTTCCAATTTTTAATCGAACGTTATTAGATGATAGTGTCATGGATATGATTGGTGAGTTTGGTTCTTTGATTTTCCTTGAAGTTCATTTGCAAATGCAAGATAGTTTTATTGAAAACTGTAGAAGGATACAGGAACAGTTTGAAAAGGATATGGACTATCGAATGGTAAATGGGGCAAGAATTTTGAGAGAATTTTCTGCAAAAGGAAGAAATCTTGAGTTTCCAATTGTATTGACTAGTTTAACCACACCAAATGGAGATGAGAGTATTTATAATCAAAAACTAAAGCTTCAGCGGTGGAATTCGCAATCTTCGCAAGTATGGATTGATTCAATTGTATTTGATAAAGATGGAGGAATTGAAATTGCATGGGATTGTTATCCTGGAATTTGTAACAATAATATATTAGATGATATGTTTACAGCGTATATATCTTGTTATGAACAATTTTTTATGTCACAAAAGTTTCGTGAGGAAAGTGTATATGGTTTTGTGAATGGAAAAAATCAGAAAAAAATTCTGCAATTAAATAATAAAGTAGTTCCCTATGGAATTGAACACTCTTTGTTACAGGATGGATTTTTAAAATATTTGAAGGAAACTCCAGAGGCAGTAGCATGTATTACGAGAGAAAGAAGTTTTAGTTATCAGGAATTATATCAAATGGCTGTGGTTGTTGCAGAACGAATTCAGGGCAATTTTGGGGCAGGAGAAAACCGAGTTGGAATTTTGATGTTAAAAGGTTGGAAGCAAGTAGTCGCAATTTTGGCAATATTATTGGCAGGAGGAACGTATGTGCCAATGAGTAAGGAATGGCCTAAAAGTCGAAATGAAAAAATTGTAGAATGTGCACATATACAAACCATTTTAATAGATGATATAGATGAAAAGGAAAAGATAGAAGGTGTTGTATATAGTAAAATACAAGAGCAGGTACCAATACAGCAATCAAGTGTGAATTCTTTACAAAAAAGAAATCCGGAGTCAGCGGCATATATTATATATACATCAGGCTCTACAGGGGAACCTAAGGGGGTTGTTATAGAACATCAGGCGGTAATAAACACTATATTTACGGTAAACGCACGAAATCATATTAATCATACAGACCGAACATTTATGCTATCAGAAATTTACTTTGATCTTTCTGTGTATGATATTTTTGGAGCCTTTTGGTGTGGAGGGGCTGTATATGTACCTTCAGAAGAAGAAAAAAGAAATCCAGAGTGTTGGAGTAGTGTTTTGCGCAATAATGAAATAACAATTTGGAATACGGTTCCAGCGCTTATGCAAATGTTGGTAGATATAACAGGTGCCAAGGAACAAGAGCACACTAAATTGAAAAATGTATTTCTTAGTGGAGATTGGATTCCGCTGAATTTACCAGAACGTGTAAGAAGAATGTTCGGTAATGATATTAATATAGTTAGTATGGGAGGAGCAACAGAAGCCTCTATTTGGTCAAATTATTATTCAATCAAAAAAGTAAATGAAAAATGGAAAAGCATACCATATGGATATCCGATGGATAATCAACAAATGTATGTACTTGATAAATCGGGACAGATTTGTCCAGTAGGTGTTGTGGGAGATATTTGTATTGGTGGAGTTGGATTGGCACGTGAATATTTGGGAGATAAAAAGCTTACTGAGGAAAGGTTTTATTATCATTCATGGTTACAACAACGGATTTATTTGACTGGTGATCAAGGGATGTATCACGAGGATGGTAGTATAGAATTTATGGGACGCTTAGATTCTCAAGTAAAAATCAATGGATTTCGTGTGGAATTGGGTGAAATTGAGAGCGCAGCATTAAAATATCCTACAATTATGATTGCAATTGCGGTCTATCGGAAAGAAAAGAATAGAATAGAACTGTTTTATAAATCAAAGCAACATATATCTACAGAGCAAATCAGAGGGTATTTACAAGAAAAAGTACCATCTTATATGTTACCAGGAGCTTATTTAGAAATAGAGAAAGTTCCAATAAATTTAAATGGAAAGGTGGATCGTTCTAAACTTCCAGAAATAAAAGATGAGAACATATTTGATTATGAGAAAGAAGATTTACAAGGAACTGAAAAATATGTAAGAGAACTATTCCAGACAGTAATTGGAATTACAGAATTATCAAGAAATAGTGATTTCTTTCGAAGTGGGGGAGATTCTTTAAAGGCGGTACAATTATTATACAAAATTAAAGAAAAGTTAAAAGTTTCTATCCAGCTTACAGATATTTTCCGTAATCCGACTATAGAAGGGATTGCTACTGTAATAGAAGAAAAACGCAATAAAGAGAATGAGGTTTGCCATGGAAAAATAACTGAGTATATGATGCTTTCGGAAGCACAAAGAGGAATATGGTTTCAAGCAAAAAGCGCACAACAGAAGAATATGTCACATATATTTACTTTGTCTGGAAGCTTTACGTTACCAGCTAATTTATTTGAACTAGAGAAGTTTGAAGCAGTAGTAAATCAGTTAATTGAAATGCATCCAGAATTGAGAACAGAAATATATGAGGAGGGTTATGTACCATATCAAAGGTATAAGGAAAACTTGTATTATCAGATAGTTCATAAAAAGTATAAAGAAAAGACAGAGCATGTTCGGGCAATTTTAGAAAAGAATGTAATAGAAGCCGCATTTAATTTAGATAAATTCCCGCTGTTTGCAATTGAAACAGGGGAGACTTCAGATGGAATGGTTGTTATTGCAATTGGAATCCATCATATCATATCAGATGCATATTCTATTAACTTATTGTGCAAACAATTAAAGGCACTGTATTGGGGAAAAAATATAAAAAATATGGAAGATTATTGCTACTACGATTATGTAGTTTGGCAGAATAAAGCATTAAAAAATGGCTTCTACAAAGATGACATTGCATATTGGAAACACAAATTATCTAAGGTTTCTGCTATGAGTTTTGCTGATAAAGAATCCAAGTGGGGAGATTTTGCAGGAGAAGAAAAAAGTATTGTCTTTAAGGAAAATAGCTTTGAAAAATTAAAAGAAATTTGTCGGAGAAATGGTTGTACGCTTCATAGTGGAGTTTCATGTTTAGTTGGAATTTTGATGCATTATTACTTTGGTACAGAAAAAGTAGTTATGGGGATTGGAGTGTCAGGAAGAGATAGAGCAGAATTTGCAAATACAATTGGTAGCTTTGCTCTTATTAGTTTATTAGAGACTTGTATGGAACAACGGGATAACTTTGAAACAATTTTGAGTCGAGTAGATAAGGATTTGAAAGAGGTAATTAGTCATTCTACACTTCCGTTTCATTCGTATTTGGAAAAGGGAGAATTAAGTTTGAGTAAGGCATCTTTGCCGACACATGTGCTTATAGATTTTCTTGATACAGAAGTTGACAAAACAAAAGATATGTTTTCTGAATTTCGTTTTTCAAAATATGTTCTTCCGGCAGAATTAGTGATTACAGAAGAATATATAGATGGTGCAGAGTCATTACGCATAATGTATCGAAAGAGCATATTTGACAAAGCAGATATAGAAGAGTTGTGTAATATCTTTGTCGATATTGTTTCTATTGTAACAGAGAATCCAAAAATTTGTTTAAAAACAATAGAACAGAAATTGGATTACCAGGCGGAAGTAAAATAATTTATTATAATAGTTTTAGATAATTTAAAATTGAAAGGAGATAGAAAGATGCAAGAGTTTATTAAGTTTAATGATGTTGTTAAGAGATATGGAAAGGGTGAGAGTGAACAGATTGCAGCTAATCATTTAAATTTTGCGATTAATGAAGGCGAATTTGTTGTTATTTTAGGACAATCGGGAGCAGGAAAATCAACTGTTTTAAATATGCTTGGAGGAATGGATACTCCAACAGAAGGAAGTATTATAGTAGATGGAGAGGATATTTCAAAAATGAATGATAAACAGTTGTCTCAATATAGGGCTGATAAAGTTGGTTTCATTTTTCAATTTTATAACCTTCTCCCTAGTTTGACAGCGAAGGAAAATGTTGCACTTACAAAAAATATTGTTAAGGATGCTGCAGATCCAGTGGAAATGTTAAATGCAGTAGGTCTTGAAATGCATGCAGATAAGTTCCCTTCACAAATGTCTGGAGGAGAGCAACAGAGAGTATCCATTGCAAGGGCAATAGCAAAAAATCCTAAATTAATTTTGGGAGACGAGCCTACAGGCGCATTGGATTCAGATACAGGTGTAATGGTTTTGGAACTGATACATAAAATGTGTAAGACGAGAAATACTACTACTATTTTAGTTACTCATAATGCAGATATTGCTTTATGTGCAGATAAGGTGATTCGAATGAAAAATGGAAAAATACAGGAAGTAAAGGTTAATGAGAAACCAATGGCAATACAGGAGGTAGAGTGGTAAAAATGTTAAAAAAGAAAATGTTAAGAGATTTATGGAAGAATAAGGGACAGTTTATTACGATATTTCTATTTTCAATGCTTGCGATGCTGGTTTTTGTTGTGATTAAGGGGGAGAGTCTTGGAGGATATCAGGCCTTAAAAAAATATAATAAAGAAACAAATCGTGCAAATGGCTGGGTATACGGAGAGGGATTTTCTGAAGAAAATCTGGAGGCAGTTCGTAAATTGGAAGATATAAAGGATGCACAGCTTAGAACAAAAGTAGTTGGAGAAGCAAGGGGACAAGATGGTGCTCAAGTAGATGCTTACTTTGAAAATGAAAATATTATAAGCAAGCCTATGGTTGTGAAAGGCGCAGATATTGATTTTTCAGATCATAATAGTATTTGGATTGATCAGCAATTTGCAGATGCTTGGAAGTTGAAAATAGGAGATAACTTTACATTTCGATATCAGGGCTTAGACTTTACACGTAAGATTGCAGGTTTTGTTGAATCTTCGGAGTATTTATATTATTTTGCTGACACTGATATGGATGTTAATTTTAAAAATATGGCATATGTATTTTTGTCTGACGATTTATCAGAAGATGAAAAATTGAATAGTATTACATTACCAAAGAATGAGTTGATATTTACATCAAACTGTAATGTATTTGATTTGGAACAAGAGATTAGTAATGCAATAGATAAAAATTATGCTGTGCTTGTTGATCAGAAAAAAATTCCTGGAATTCAGCGCTTTTATGAAGAATTAGAGCAACACAGTATGTTTGCATATGTGTATCCATTAGTATTTGTTATTTTATCCATCCTATTAATTATGACTACGATGCGTAGGATTGTGGAAAAACAAAGAACGCAGATAGGAACAATGAATGCTTTGGGGGTATCTCAGAGTCGTATTGTATTACATTATATTTCTTATAGTTTTATTTCTACATTTATTGGTACACTTATTGGTGCATTACTAGGTTTATTTGGATTAGGACAGGCATTAATTAGCTTTTTTACATTGTACTACATATTACCAAATTGGAAGAGTGGATATGATATGTCTGTTATTATAGTTGCAGTTTTATTGGTTTTATTGTCAATGCTTTCGGCATGGCTATCATGTAAAAGGATTATGCGGGTGCATCCTGCTGAGGCGTTGCGTCCTGCGGCACCAAAATCCGCAAAGAAATGCATCTTTGAGTATTTACCATTTTGGAATAAATTAAATTTCAATATTCAGTATAATTTTAGAGATATATCTCGTTATAAATTAAGGACATTTATGAGTATAGTTGGTGTAATTGCAGGTATGATGATGATGGTTATGGCATTGGAATGCAATACAATGCTTGTAGATACCAAAGAGTGGAATTTTAATAAACTGTGCAATTATGATTATCAAGGAATGTTTGAGGGTAGCACGACAGAAGAAAAGAAAGAGGAGCTTGCAAAAAAATATAATGGAGAGCTTATCATGACTTCTGAAATTGAAATTGCTAAGGAGAAAAATGCTTTTGCAAATGATAAAAAAACTGAGACAATTGTAATTACAGAAGGAAAGGGTCTCTATAGGATTACAAATGAAAAAATTAAACTTTCCAAAATTCCAAAAGGAACCATTGCACTTACAAAAAATACTGCAGAGGAATTAGGTGTAAAAGTAGGAGATACAGTATATTGGCATGTATATGATAAAAATACATGGTATGAGACTAAGGTAGGAATAATAAATAGAAATCCTACAGTTACAGGAGTTACAATAGAAAGAAATTATTTTGAAAATCTTGGATTAGATTTTTCTGCTCAGCAATTGTTGACAAATGACAAAAATATTACAAATGATAAAGCTTTTTATAATGTAAATACCTTAAAGGAAATGAAAGTGGCTTTTGATTCGTCTATGTCGGCGATTGGCATGGTAGTGTATATGTTAATTGCCTTTTCTGTAGCGTTTGTAATTATGGTACTTTATAATGCAGGTTCTATTTCATTTGAAGAAAGACGACGTGAATTTGGTACATTGAAGGTTCTTGGTATGAGTACAAAAAAAATAAGAGGATTGATGACAATACAGAATATAGGAGTAACAATTATAGGCGTGGTTATAGGTGCACCGTTTGGTCCGGTATTGTTACAATGGATGATGGATTCTAATGGTGGAGAATTTGATTATCAAATTTTTATAAAGCCAATTGATTTTATACTTTCCGCATTATTTGTATTCATTGTTTCAATATTTGTAAGCTTTTTATTTTCAAAACGTATCAAGAATCTCGATATGGTGGAATGCATGAAGGCAAATGAATAGAGGAGAGGAGAGTAGTTCTGAATGATAATTACAGATGAACTTTATGATATTGGGACATTACCTGAATTAGGAACATTACCTAGAATGATGCATGCATGGACAATTAGAGAGGAACGTATGGGGGAGCCTATTCATGCTTTTAAAGAAGAAATAGTGCCAGTTCCGAGAGCTGGAAAAGGTCAGGTAATTGTTGCTAACATTTCTGCTGGAATGAATTATAATGGTGTATGGGCTGCCCTTGGCAAACCAAAGAATGTAATTGCAGGAAATGGAAATTATCAGGATGAAAAAGAAGATTTTCATATTTGTGGTTCTGAATCTTCAGGAATAGTTTATGAAGTTGGTGAAGGAGTAGTGGATTTTAAAGTAGGAGATTATGTGGTTGTTGGGGCATCCCAATATGATGATAATTGCCAGATAGTAAAGGCGGGAGAGGATCCCGTCTGCAGTCCATCTTTTCGTGTATGGGGATATGAGGGAAATTGGGGAGCATTTGCACAATTTAGTAGAGTATATTCATATCAGTGTCGAAAAATGCCAAAGGGATTGAACTGGGCTGAAGCATCTGCATTGACGGCAGCAGGTGTTCCTGTATACAAAATGTTAACACATTGGGAAGGAAATACTGTAAAAGAGGGGGATGTGGTTTTAGTTTATGGAGGAACTGGGGCAGTGGGAACATTTGCTATTCAGTTGGCTTCATACTTTGGTGCAATTCCTGTAGCGGTTGTTTCAAGTGAAGAACGGGGCAAATTATGTTTAAAATTGGGTGCTAAAGGTTTTATAAATCGTAAGGAGTTTTCACATTGGGGAAGATTAGATGATTATTTAGATATGCAACAGCAAAAAAAGTGGACCATAGAAGCTATGAAATTTAAAAAAGCAATTTGGAAAGCTGCTGGTATAAAAAAATCTCCAGCAATTGTAATAGAACATCCAGGTTCTGATACTTTTCCGACTTCTGTATTTGTGTGTGATACAAAAGGGATGGTTGTTACAGTAGGTGCAACAACTTCTTATCGTGCTGATTTTGATTTGAGATATTTATGGTTGTATCAAAAACGTATTCAAGGTAGTCATTCTGCTACACCAGCAGATTATTCTGGATTTATTAGAGTAGTTGAAAATAGTGGAATAAAACCTTATATTGGAAAAGTTTATGATTGGGAAGAACTTGCAATAGCCCATCAAAAAATGTATGAGGGGAATAGTGTTAGTGGGAAAATGACCATTAATATTGGACCACAAATTAAATTGTAAATGTTTGAACGGTAAAGCAAATTAAAAGTGTAACATATGACTAGCCATATTGTGAAATTTATGGTAAGAAAAGGTAATATTGTTAAAATGGATATAGATAAAGCCTAGAATTAGATATTAAGCTACTTCTAGGCTTTTGTTGTATTAAGCTGTTTTTTATCGTTCTTATTGTTTTTCCACCACTTCATTCTTATTTTTATAAATAGAATGTGCATTTACATAGCCTCGAACCATAGAAAGTGGATAAACATTGGATTCTTTTCCGATAATCGTACCAGGATTTAGTACGCTATTGCAGCCTACTTCTACGTTGTCTCCTAAGATAGCCCCCATTTTCTTTAACTTTGTTTCTATCTTGCCTTCTTTTGTAAGAATAGTAACCAATGTTTTATCAGATTTTACATTAGAAGTAATGGAGCCAGCACCCATATGTGATTTATAACCTAAAATAGAGTCACCTACATAATTATAATGTGGTACCTGTACTTTATTAAATAGAAGTACGTTCTTCAATTCCGTGGAATTTCCTACAACAGCACCTTCTCCTACAATGGCATTGCCACGGATAAAGGCACAATGGCGAATTTCTGCATTTTTTCCGATGATAGCAGGACCGTTGATAAATGCAGTTGGCGCAACGGTGGCAGATTTTGCAATCCATACATTTTCACCACGTTTTTCGTATTCTTCTGCAGGAAGAGTAGCACCAAGACTAAGAATAAAATCACTGATTTTTGGTAAAACTTCCCATGGGTAAGTGGTACCTTCAAAAATAGAGGAGGCGATGGTTTCGGAAAATGTGAATAATTCTTTGTTTTCTAATTGTTTCATGTGAATCAATCCTTTCTTTTTTATAGTTTATGTTGATTATTTCGATTTTTTATTTTTGCTCGTATAATATTGTGCGGACTGATCAAAAAGAGCTTTTAGCATATATTGATTTCTTGCCCCTTTTACCCAGTTTACATTTTTTGTGACAAAATGATTTAATTTCACCATATATTCGTCTGGGGTTATATCGCCATCCGCTACATAAGTGAGTCCTTTTTCCCAGCTTGCAGTCAATTCTGGATTCAGTAAAGCACGAATCGAAGAATTCACTACATCAAAAATCATTTCTCCAAGTTGTGTTGGTGTGATAATCTGCGTTTTTTTGTTCAAATTTATATAGCCAATCTTAAAAAGTTTATTTAAAATTTCGGCTCTGGTCGCACTGGTTCCGATACCACTACCTTTAATTTGTGCACGCAAATCTTCATCTTCAATCAGTTGCCCAGCATTTTCCATCGCTAAAATCATGGAACCGGAATTGTAACGTTTTGGAGGGGAAGTTTCGCCTTCCTTTATCTGTAATTCTTCTACTGGGATGGTAGTTCCCTTTTTTAAGGCAGAAATTGCATCCACCAGCGAAGCATCAAAACTTTCCTCATCCTCACCCTCTTTGTCAGTTTTCTTCTTTTTATCAAAGAAAGAAAATGGGGTTACTTTTAAATACCCTTCCTTCACCAGAATTTTGGAGGAAGCAAAAAAAGCTTCTTTTTTATCCGCAATTTCTAAGTAGTCCATCGTAGCGGTAATACTGATTTTTTGGTATTCTGCCGCAGGAAAGAAAATACTTAAAAAACGACGGACAATGACTTCATAGACCTTTGCTGCGGTAGGAGGTAAGGCGTTTAAAGCACCAAATCCCTGTCCAGTTGGAATGATAGCATAATGGTCTGTAATTTGTTTGTCATTTACATACCTTGTTTTTTCAAGTCCCTGATAATACTTGCCGTTTAAAATTTCCTCTGCAAAGGGGCGAATCATGGAATAATTCTTTAATCCGCTGATATTTTTTGTGATTTCTTTACTAACGGCAGTAGATAGTACACGGGCATCCGTTCTTGGATAAGTAACCAGTTTTTTTTCATATAACGACTGGGTAATTTTTAATGTTTCATCTGGGCTGATTTTAAACAATTTGGAGCATACATTTTGTAACTCTGCCAAATTGAATAATAGAGGTGGATTCTTCTTCTCTTTTTTCTTTTCAATTTTTGTAATGGTAGCTTCTAAAGGTTGCGTTTTCGATAAATCATCGATTAATTTTTGTGCATCCTCTTTCTTTTTAAAGCCATTTTCTTTGTAAAGAGCAGGAGAATTGAAATAGAGAGAACTTTCTACACTTCTCCATTCCCCCTGAAATGTTTTACCAGAGGCATTAAGCCCAGCTAAAACACGATAAAAAGGTGTTTTTACAAAGGCACGGATTTCCCGTTCCCGTCGGACAACCATGCCAAGAACACAAGTCATAACTCGTCCTACAGAGATGGCTCCTTTTTGCGTACCGTTTAAATAATCCCGTACCTGATATCCGTATTTTAAAGTTAATACTCTGGAAAAGTTGATTCCCATTAAATAATCTTCTTTTGCTCTAAGATAAGCAGAGGCAGAAAGATTGTCATAGGAAGATAAAGGTTTTGCCTCACGAATACCTCGAAGAATTTCTTCTTCTGTTTGTGAATCAATCCATACACGCCTTTTATCTTTTGTGGCAGGAACTGCAGCGAGCTGGTCCACCAGACGATAAATATATTCTCCTTCTCGTCCTGAGTCCGTACAGACATAAATGGTAGAAACATCCTCACGATTTAAAAGTCCCTTTACAATCTCAAATTGTTTTTGAACGGCGGGGATTACTTCATATAAATAAGTATCAGGAAGAAAGGGAATGGTATCGTAGGACCATTTTTTCAGAGAAGCATCATAGACTTCGGGATAACTCATGGTTACTAGATGACCAACACACCAGGTAACGATGGAGTCCTCAGATTCCAAATACCCGTCTTTTCTTTTTCCGTTTATTTTCAGTGCTTTGGCAAACTCTTGCGCTACACTAGGTTTTTCTGCAATGTATACACTTTTAGACATAAAATTTGTACATCCCTTACTGTTGTTTGTTCTATTTAAAAAAACAATATTATAGTAGAATATCGTTCTAATTATAGCAGTAATACTAAGGATTCACAAGGGAGAATCCATAGAAAACCCATGGAAGGAAAGAGTAGGAACTTTAAGAAAATCCTGTTATCTGGCTGTTACTAAGCAAAATAGGATACGGGAATAAATTATTTATAAAAGTGCAAGTAGAAAAGCGGATTGCGAGTATCCTTAACTTGTAAGAGTAGAGGAAGAATACGATTAGAAATGAGCACTGCAATTGAAGCAAAAACAAAGGTTCGTTTTCAAGGCTTATGTATCTGGAAAAAGACTTGTATTAACAAAAAAATTGTATTATAATTCGGGTATAAGTAAAAAAAGGAGGATAAAGTTATGGCATTTGTAATTTCTGATTCATGTATTTCATGCGGAAGCTGTGCTGGAGAATGTCCAGTAAGTGCAATCGCAGAGGGAGATGGAAAATTCGAAATTGATGAAGCATCATGCATTTCATGTGGTACATGCGCTGGTGTCTGTCCAGTAGGAGCAATTTCAGAATAATCCGTAAGCACGAAGCCGTGCACACATAAAGAAAAGCAGTCTCCGTCCAAGCTCGCTTGGAAAGGAGGCTGCTTTTCTTTATGTGTATAGGGCGAGAGCCCGATGAGGATGTGTGCAAGCACAGACTCTGCACGGCGTGAGAAGAGGAAAAGCTCGCTTGGAAAAGAGGTTGCCTTTCTTTATGTGCATAGGGCGAGGGCCCGAATCTACAGACCTAATATTGTATTACTATACTTTTGATGCTACAATAAAAAGAGCTTAATTACCAGATATGATATTGCTGATAAGGAGAATGAAAGTTAATTATGAATGAACACATTTTAATTGTTGATGATGAAAAAGAAATAGCCGATTTAATTGAACTTTATCTAACGAACGATGGCTACAAAATACATAAGTTTTACAATGGTCGTGATGCGTTGAACTGCATTGAAACTGAAAAAATTGATTTGGCAATTTTAGATGTGATGCTGCCCGATATTGATGGATTTCGTATTTGTCAAAAAATCAGGGAACAATATTTTTACCCTGTTATTATGCTGACGGCAAAAGTGGAAGATACGGACAAGATTATGGGGCTTACGATTGGTGCAGATGATTATATTACCAAACCATTTAATCCGTTGGAAGTTGTTGCAAGGGTAAAAACACAGCTTCGGCGATATGTCCGTTATAATAATGCAGCGTGTGAGAAAAAAGAAGTATCTGTTGCAGAATATGATATAAGGGGGCTTGTGATAAACCAAGATACGCACAAATGCAGTTTGTATGGAAAGGAAATTGTTTTAACACCAATTGAATTTTCTATCCTTTGGTATTTATGTGAGAACAAAGGGAAGGTTATTCCGTCAGAAGAATTGTTTGAAAATGTCTGGAAAGAAAAATTTCTTGACAACAACAATACGGTAATGGCGCATATCGGAAGGCTGAGAGAAAAACTTGGCGAGCCAGCAAAAAATCCAAAGTTTATAAAAACAGTATGGGGAGTTGGATATACCATTGAATAAACATAAAATAAGCAGAGAATTTAAACAGCTTCAAAATCAAATATTTCTCAGGACGGCGATAATTTTATTTACCGCAGTAATATTGACATTTGGCTTATATAGTTTTGTATTAGCGGGGCATTTTGCCAATGGTGTAGTTGCCTTTCTAACATTGTTTGTGGGAGACTATAATGTTGCATTGAATATATATTCGCAGGTTATCCGAGAAAATATGGACTTTTTTGTTCTGGTTGCTGTTTTAATTATATTTTTAATTATCTTGCGTATGTATTTGAGGGGATTTACAAAATACTTTAATGAAATTAATTCAGGTATTGATGCGTTGATTGATGAAAATTCAGGGGATGTTGTGCTATCCCCTGAATTGATTGCAACAGAAAAGAAAATAAATTCCATCAAACATACTCTTGAACAAAGAAAATTGGCAACGGAAATTGAAGAAAAACGTAAGAACGACCTTGTTGTTTATCTTGCACACGATTTGAAAACACCGCTTACTTCTGTAATCGGGTATTTAACATTGCTTCGAGATGAAAATCAAATATCAGAAGAGCTCAGAGAAAAATATCTGTCAATATCTCTGGAAAAAGCGGAGCGTCTGGAAGAGTTAATCAATGAATTTTTTGAAATTACCCGTTTCAATCTTTCTAATATTACGCTTGCATACAGTAAGGTGAATCTAACCCGTTTACTTGAACAGCTTACATTTGAATTTAAGCCGATGTTTTTAGAAAAGGATTTACAATGTGAGCTTGAAATGCAGCCAGATACAATGGTCAGGTGCGATGTAAATAAGATGCAGCGTGTTCTTGATAATTTGTTACGAAATGCGGTTAATTACAGTTTTGATGGCGGTACGATTCGTATTGTTGCTACGCAGGAAGAAAATACCTTGCACATTAAATTTATCAATAATGGTAACACAATCCCGCAAGAAAAATTAGAACGCATTTTTGAGCAGTTTTACAGACTGGATACAGCAAGAAGTTCCAGAAGTGGCGGGGCAGGATTGGGACTTGCAATTGCGAAAGAAATTGTGGAACTTCATGGTGGCAGTATAACAGCAAAGAGCGAAAACGAAAGAATTGAATTTGAGGTAAGTATTCCTCTTTCGTAGGAAAATCGTAAGATTTTTCGTAGATAAAACAGAGAAAAAGCATTCATGGTTTTGATATAATAATCAAAGATCATGAGTGCTTTTTTGCTTGTTCTTTTATGAAACCATAGTTTAATTTGTCAGGTCTAAGTTGACGACATTGGATATGCACTTGTCCGATTTATTATAGGAGGAATAAGAATATGCTTATTATAGAAGAAATACTAGGATATTTTTTAATAGGAATCATAATAATGTTAATTTTAGCAGTATGTTATCTGCCTTTTTATTTTATTTTGAGAAAAAAGATACCCTTAGCACGTCAGATTACTTATTTTCTATTTGGTGCTTGCGTTTTTGTTATTTGTAGCGCAACGTTTTTAGAATGGATCGTTATGAGTTTGTTGGATGGCAGAGCAATACTTGTGGAGGAACATTCTCTTAATCTGATACCCTTTCAATTTATTTTTACAACTTGGAAAATGGAGGCGAGAGAGCAGATTACGCAGACCATTGCCAATATTATAATGTTTCTGCCATTAGGATTTATCTTTCCTGTTACATTTAAGAAAGCACGATCTTTTAGGAAAACTTTTGTTTGTATGATGTGTTTTTCGTTTTTCATAGAATTTGTGCAGTTTTTTATTGGACGGTCAGCAGATATTGATGACCTCATGTTGAATACCTTAGGCGGTGCATTGGGGTATTTTATTTTCTATCTTTTTTCAAAGCTGTTCAAAGAGAAAAAAATATGGAAAAAATTAAATGAAACGGTATCGTAAGAATTTTTTAAGAAATTCCATAGAAAATCAATAGAATATCTTTTGATGGAACAAATAAACGACACTCTTGTTATTGGTACAATGATAGTACCGAAGCAAGAGTGTTTTGTTTTAGAAAGAAACTACTTTAAGCTAACGGATAATAAAAACATTGAAGAAAGAAGGATATGAAATGAAAAAGAAAAGAATCGCAGTTATTTTTGGTGGAAACTCAACAGAATATGAAGTGTCGTTGCAATCGGCATCTTCTGTTTTTGAAAACGTAAACAAGGAAAAATTTGAGATTATTCCTATTGGAATTACAAGAAATGGAGAATGGTATCACTATAGGGGTGATATAGAAAAGATTGCAGAGAATACTTGGTTTACGGATGAAAAAAATTTGTATTCTGTTGCCGTATCACAAGATTGTTCCATTAAGGGGTTTATAGAATTTGAAAAGAACAAATTTCGTATTATCCCAGTGGATTTAGTATTTCCTGTGCTACATGGAAAAAATGGCGAGGACGGTACGTTACAAGGATTATTTGAATTAGCAGGAATACCTGTCGTTGGTTGTGACACACTTTCGTCAGCACTTTGCATGGATAAAAACAGGGCGCATAAACTTGCCAGTCTTGCAGGTGTTTCCGTACCCAAATCGGTTACCTTTAAAAGCTTTGACAAGGAAGCAGCGTTGAAAAAAATAGAAGGAGAATTAAGCTATCCACTATTTGTAAAACCTGTTCGTGCAGGTTCCTCCTTTGGAATAACAAAGGTAACCGAAAAGCAGGAGCTTGAAGCGGCTATTCAGTTAGCATTTGAACACGATACGGAAGTTATTGTGGAAGAAAACATTGATGGCTTTGAGGTTGGATGTGCCGTACTCGGTATAGACGAACTTCTTGTAGGTAGGGTTGATGAAATCGAATTATCAAGTGGATTTTTTGATTACAGCGAAAAATACACGCTGAAGTCCTCCAAAATATATATGCCTGCAAGAATAGATGCGGAAACAGAAAAAAGAATACAGGAAACAGGAGTTGCTATTTACAGGGCTTTAGGGTGTTCGGGCTTTGCAAGAGTGGATATGTTTTATACTACCTCTGGGGAAATTGTGTTTAATGAAGTAAATACTATTCCAGGTTTTACCTCTCATAGCCGTTATCCAAACATGATGAAAGGTATTGGTTTGTCTTTTGCAGAGATGCTCGACAAATTGATAGGTTTATATGCGTAAGGATGAAACAGGTGAAATGAAAAAGAGGACAAATTTGTTGTGACTTTATGGAGGAAAATGATGACGAAACACGAAAGCTACTCTGGTATTGATTATTTTAGAATGGCAGCAGCCTTATTGATTGTTGCTATTCATACCTCTCCACTTGCTTCTTTTAGTGCAACAGGCGACTTTATAGTTACACGCATTATAGCGCGTGTAGCTGTTCCCTTCTTTTTTGTGACATCTGGATTTTTTTTGATTTCCAGATATTCATATAATGCGGATAAATTAAAAACATTTATAAAAAGGACAGCCTGTATCTATGGAATTGCAATCGTTATATATATACCTATTAACATTTATAACGGCTATTTTAGGATGGAGAATCTTTTGCCTAATCTTATAAAAGACATTATATTTGATGGTACGTTGTATCACTTGTGGTATCTTCCAGCATCAATTATTGGGGCGGCAATTGCTTGGTATCTGGTGAAACGAGTATCCTATCGAAAGGCATTTGTCATAACAACCGTACTTTACCTTGTTGGATTGTTTGGAGATAGCTATTATGGCATTGCACAAGACATACCTTGTTTACATAATTTTTATCGCATGTTATTCCAAGTGACAGATTACACAAGAAATGGAATATTTTTTGCTCCTATCTTTTTTGTGTTAGGCGGCTACATAGCAGACAACAAAAATAAGTTTACATGTAAAGAAAGTATAGAAGGTTTGGTTGTTTGTTTTGTACTGATGTTTGGAGAAGCACTTACATTACATCATTTTGGCTTGCAACGGCACGATAGTATGTATGTGTTTTTAGTTCCAAGTGTTTGCTTTTTATGTTATCTTCTTATGCGCTTTAAAGGAAAGCGAAAAGTGCAATTACGCACCATATCTTTGCTTACTTATATTATGCATCCACTTGTAATTGTGGGGATACGTTTATTTGCTAAAGTTATACATCTTCAAAACTTGCTTGTGGAAAACAGCCTTATGTTTTATTTGTTAGTCTGTATTGTCTCAGTAGGGTTGGGAATAGTGCTGACTACAGTATGGGACAAATTCAAACCGAGAAAACCAAAACATAATGTAGATACGGAGCGAGCGTATTTAGAAATCAATTTAAAGAATTTAGAGCATAATGTAAAGGTTTTACAAAGGGCAATGCCGCCACGCTGTAAATTGATGGCGGTTGTAAAGGCGGAAAGTTATGGACATGGTATGTATGGAATAACCACGTACTTAAATCAGATTGGTGTTTCTGCATTTGCGGTAGCAACAATTGATGAGGGGATTCAATTGCGAAAATACGGTGTTTCTGGAGAAATTCTAATTTTAGGTTATACATCGCCTTTGAGGGCAAAAGAACTTTACAAATATGAATTGACACAGACATTATTGGATTACCAATATTCTCTGCTACTAAATAAACAGGGCTATGAGATTAAGGCACATATTAAAATAGATACAGGGATGCACCGATTGGGATTTGCGACAGCGAATATAAAAGAAATCATTGCTGCTTTTTCTATGGAACATATTAAAATTACGGGCATTTTCACGCATCTATGTGCGGCTGACAGTAGAGAAGAAAAGGATATTGAATTTACACATGCTCAAATCATCAGCTTTTATAACCTGCTGGATGAATTAAGGAATAGGGCAGTGCAAATACCGAACGTACATATTCAAAGCAGCTATGGACTATTAAATTATCCAGAGCTTTCTTGTGATTATGTCAGAGTGGGGATTGCAATGTATGGTGTGTTGACTTCTCTTAATGATGAAACAAAGCTAAAACCTGATTTAAGACCCGTACTTGCCCTTAAAGCAAGAGTGGTATTGCTACGAAAAATCCGAAAAGGGGAAACCGTTGGTTATAATAGAACATTTACCGCAAACAGGGATAGTTTGATTGCTATTTTACCAATTGGTTATGCAGATGGTTTCCCAAGAAATTTATCCTGTGGAAAGCATTATGCTTTGATTTGTGGACAAAAAGCACCTATTATTGGAAGAATATGTATGGATCAACTTGTGGTGGATGTAACGGATGTTCGGAACGTTAAAATTGGAAATATAGCAACATTGATTGGAAAAGATGGGGACGAAGAAATTACTGCACCGATGGTGGCTGAAAATTCTGAAAGTATTACCAATGAGCTGTTAAGCCGTATGGGACAGAGATTGCGTATCGTTTATAAAAACTAAAAAAGAGGCATAAGCAATTACGGTTGTTTTTCAGGTTGACTTTTTTGAAGGGATAGAATATAGTAATGCTAAGAGTTCATTCATAATTATAGGGGGTGCATACAATGAAACGGGATGAAAAATTTAATTTAATTAATGAATTAAGTGTGGCGGTTACAGATAAAACTGTTTACGATCATGAGTTAAAGGATGATCGAGTGGAATATCTGGCAAATACAAAGGCATTGAAAATCAACGGGGCGTTAGACTTAAAGAGAGCGGATGAAGGTAAGGTTCTAGAGGAAGAATCAGAAGAAGAGATATTTGCAAGAATTTATGCAGAAAGAAAGTCATCGACACATTAAATATAAAAAGCGAATACATAGAATAAAACAGGGAAGGTTTTCATTAAAACAAATGGAAACCTTCCCTGTTTGTTATTATAGTGTTATTTATAAAATGTAGCTTGTTGAAAGAAAAAAATATAAGTCTTATCTACCACATTGTTTGAAAGAAATAGATTGACTATATGTTATATAGCATTTTTGAAATTTGGTTCTTGACATTCTGCTATATACCAGATTAAACTGTGATTAAGCTGATATATTTTCGAAAAAGATAAACAGGAGAAAAAATGAGTGGAAAGTATAATTATGAAAGTGTCATTATAGACAATAAGGCGATTCTAGAATTTCGAGAATGTGTGGAAAGAGAGATCCATTTATGTACAAATGCTATGAAAAAAATGGCAACAAAAATGCAGCAATTACAAATGTTGGATGGATTTGAAGGTAAAGCCGCAGAAAGTATCAAAACTTATTTTTCAGAAGTACATTTGTTTTTACTAGAAGCGATAGCAGAAGCACTTACAGAATTTGAATCTATGTTAAATCAATATACCATGGATATTTTGTGCAATGTGGATTCGTCGCCTTACGCAAGAATTCCGGTATCTGACTTGTTGGGGATGCGGGATCAGGTCAAGTACAAATATTTGGACATGGATGAAACCATAGATTCTGTAAATGAATTGATGAATGGAATTAGGGATTTAATACCGATGGAGCCAATTCAAACGGAACGGAACGGAAGGCAGGAGGGCTGGGTCCCATTGCAATACCAAAAAAGAAGCCGCTTACCTATGACTATAATGATATG
>FR899667.1 GCA_000437275.1 Clostridium sp. CAG:411
GTTTTCTTAACCATGCCGATTACATCATATCCAATCTCTTTTACAGCATGAAGCGTGCTTGGAGAGGAAAACCAGCTGTCAAAAAGAACATATTTCGCAGGGATTGCAGCCTTTTTAGCAGTCTTCAAAAGTGAAAGCATGGCAGATGTTCCTTTTTCCATGGAAAGTTTTCTGCGTTTGTAACCATTGGTTCTTTTGTCTACTTTTACAGCCTCATTGATTCGATTTTTCTCGTTTTCTGTAGAAAGAAGGATGCTGTTTACAGGCAGGAACGTACTTCCATCTGACCATCCAAGAGTAAGCATTCGAAATCCAAAGCGATACGTATGCTTTGCGTGGTCATAGACTTTTGCAAGAAGCTCTACCTTCTTGGAACGGTTACGCTCAAACATGGAATCATCAATGATAAGGACGTTGGTACGGTCTTTTGAATCCAGTGGAATGATGGCTTCTTTGATGATCCGGGAAGAAAGAATCGTTGTGAAACGAATCCAGTTAATCTGGATCATCTTCATGAAACGATACACCGTATCCTTTGCAAAACCAGGAGTGTTCCGGCCTGTAATCAGATTCATGTACATGCTTCTGTTAGAAAAAATCAGCAGAAACAGATACTGGAAGATTTCCGTTACCGGAATTCCTTTCTTTTTGTAGGCGTTGGATACTTTCAAAGCTGAGGAAAGATGAAATCTTGTAAAAAATCTTTTGATAGATTTCGAAATCTGCTTATCATCTTGAGTTACTTGTGTTATACTTTTATTTATAGCATGAGCCGCCGGAAGTATGATTGTTTCTGAATAACTCAATTATACCAAAACCAGATGGTTTCATGCTATTTTTATGCCAGTTATTATTGAATTTTCAAGGTGCATAGGCACTTATTCAAGTGCGAAGTTTGAATTATTTATATTTTCACATGAGGATACCAACCACCTAAATAAGAAAAACAGGGGCAGGACCACAAGTAGAGATTGCAGGAGTGGGAAAAGTATCTTTGGAGGAAGCAGAGAAGCTGGTTGGTAAGGATGTACGGTGGAGTAGAGGCAAGAGTGGTTTAAAAACTGTTGATACGGGTGATTTGAAAGTTATAGAAACAAAAACATCAGAGTTAGCTAATGAGGAATGGCTGATAAATGGATATGATAAGCCACCATATCATCCAAATTATGAAGTGAAGGTAGTTGAGGCTGGTAATGAAAAATATGTAAGGGTATTTTCATATAATGCAGATGGTACATCAAATAAGCTAGGAGGCTGGTTAATGAAAAAAAGCGACGTTGACGGTTTGACACCAGCAAAGATTGCGGATAAATATGCATTGCCTAAAGAACCAACACATATTTGTGATGTTAATGTGAGTCCAGATTTTAAGTTGCAAACAGGTATTGCTAATTCTGTTGAAGGATGGGGAAATGGAGGTGGTCAGCAATTTGATACAATGGGTAAATTTATTGATGAGGATGCTTTTGTAAATGAAAGGTTAATAGGTAGAATAAAATGAAAAAAGAGTATTCATATAAAGAAAATGTAATATGGTTTGATGAAAAACAAATTATATTTAGTGAAAAGATAGCACAGGTAATAGAATTCGAGAAATGTGTGGTAATAAGAAATAAGTATTCAACTAAACATCCGACAAATAATTTAGTTGCATATGATTTTAGTGGGAATAAAATATGGGAAGTTGATGATATCATTAAGCCATTGGCACCTCAGACTATTGTGTCCATTGAAAAAAAAGATTGCCAGTATATAAGTATCATTACATTTACGGGATTGAGCTTATTGGTTGAAGCAGACTCTGGTCAAATTTTAAATAAAAAAATTACTAAATAAAAAACGCAGTATCAGCGGCATTCTCAGACCCAAAAGATTTTGAAATACCGCTGATTTTTGTCTATCTCTATAAGTTGGTTAATTGCAGTATGATATTTTTCTGCTCGTCAGATAAACCAAATTTTTCATAGTGATTGTTTAATTTATTTTCCAGCACTGTAGCGTTGAGATAAGTTGAGATGAGCCAAAAGACTTGCAGAAAACATATTAAGGGAAAACGTAGACAGGATTGATCGGATAAATTTTGATTATGCGATGGACAAAATCCCCATCTTAGAAGATTACGTGAAGATATT
>FR899668.1 GCA_000437275.1 Clostridium sp. CAG:411
CAATAAAAGCCAGATAGCCAGGGAACCTGGTGTTGACAGAAGAATTTGCTAATCCGATAGGAACAAATAGTAAGGGAAAGCCATTATATACAATAAAAGTAGTTATTGATGAGTTTGGAAATGTGATTACTGCGTTTCCTAAAAAATAGGAGGTCTTTATTATGAATTTTTATATAGGCAACTCAATAGATGAAATTAAGGAACAGGATTATAATGTACAATTTAGTGACGAGTTAATTGATTTTATCTATAAATTAAAGGCGGAAGTATCATTTGATATGCACCAATTGTGTGAGATTAACCCTTATGATGATGTGGAAATATCTAAAAATGATTTAAAGCAGATAATCCAAATATGTAAGTGCATTTTGGATAACAAATTACTTTGCGATTATGATGAACCAGATGAAGGAAATCAGATGCTGAAAGATTTAGTGGAGCTTGCACAAAAAGCATTATTAAAAGATTTAGGATTAATTTCTATAGGAGATTAGGGATATCATGTTAATTAGTAGAAGTTAGCGAAATTTTACCAAACTCTGTATACGAGCGAACATTGTGAATTCAATATGCTGATATAACGTACCCTTATGGATGATATATATGTAGCTTACCTTCTAAAGTTTTGATTTCTGTCATGTCCGTAATGCACTTTTCCAGTGTTTTGTTTGCTTTAAAATTGCTTTTTTAAAATCTTCAAATTTTTTTCTAATTGGTTCATATGAGGCTATCTTCTTCGAATATCGTGCCTAAAGTCAGCCTTTTTGACATCTTACATAGAAAAAGTTATGGCATTGTTCCGTACATAGGCAAGAAACCACCAAGAATTGGAAGAGAAGTAGTGAATGGATTTGAACAGTTAGGGTGTAAGAGTTTTGTTGATTTATTCTGCGGTAGCATTGCCATGCTGTGTTACTGCCTTGGGATGTGAAGGTGGTTGCGTATTATTATGTCAGTTTTGGTTTATACAGGGGGAGAATGGATAAAGCCAAGAGGTGGAGGAAAGTCTTCAAAGGCACCACTATAGAGGAGATAGAATATGATTAAACTGATATATTTTCAAAAAAGATAAGCGAAAAAAAGAATGAGCAGATAATATCATTGGCTTATCAGACGTACATTTGTTTTTACTAGAAGCGAT
>FR899669.1:0-18954 GCA_000437275.1 Clostridium sp. CAG:411
CAGTCTGTCATTTTTCATTTTGGTTATCATCCATAGGAGTAACATTCCTATTTATTTCATTTTGAAAATTAAACAGAAACGTCAATATTACTTCCTATATTAGGATTTACGGATTGTTCCATTATTTTTGTAATGGCATCTCCTGCATTTTCAGCAACTTCCATACTTTTGGCAAGCATAGAATATCCTACATCCATTTGTAGATTAGTCAAAGACATAGAAGTAGAAAGTGAACTAATATCCATAAGTAATCGACTCCTTTCTAGTTGATATAAAATATATATCGGATAAAGTTATAATATAAATAAGAGAAGGGAGCAGCGAGGATTTTTCTGATGTAAGGTAATCTATTTATAAATAGAAGAGAGAGTTGTTATAAAAGAGTGGAGGAAGCGGACAGGCGGTTTGTTAGGCTGTGTTAAGCATTGACAAATAGGCGAGGGATTTATACAATAGTATACAAATACAATATGCATCTGCGTACCGAAGGAAAAGGAGAATTAAGAGATGATAGAAGAAATCAAGCGTTTGAAGGAAGAAAAAGACGTGGTAATTATGGCACATTATTATGTGGATGGAGCTGTACAGGAATTGGCAGATTTTGTTGGAGATTCCTACTTCCTTGCAAAGAAGGCAACAGAAGTAACTCAGAAGAATATTTTATTTTGTGGTGTTTCTTTTATGGGGGAAAGTGCCAAAATTTTAAATCCTGAAAAACGTGTTATTATGGCAGACGAATATGCAGACTGTCCGATGGCTCATATGGTAGACATTGACCGTATTCATCAAGTGCGTGAAGAATATCCGGATGTGGCAGTTGTCTGTTATGTAAATTCAACTGCGGAGATTAAGGCAGAGTCTGATGTTTGTGTAACATCATCAAATGCGATTCGTGTAGTTGAAAAACTTCCTAATAAGCATATTTTCTTTATTCCTGATAATAATCTGGCACGTTATGTGGCACAACAGATGCCGGAAAAAGAGTTTATTTTTAATGATGGTTTCTGTCATGTGCACAAAAGTATTCATATAGAAGATGTTAAGAAGGCAAAAGAGTTACATCCAGATGCACTTATTTTGACGCATCCAGAATGTACAGAGGATGTAGTTGTTGCTTCTGATTTTGTAGGAAGTACATCGGAGATTATTGATTTTGCAACCAAGAGTGATGCAAAGAAATTTATTATATGTACAGAGATGGGTGTATTCTATGAATTAGAGCAGAAGAATCCAGAAAAGAAATTTTTCTCTGTAGGTCATAGACAATTTTGTCCAAATATGAAAAAAATCAGTGTAGAAAAGGTGAAAGCTGCACTAGAGAGTTTATCTCCAGAAGTCACCATGGATGAGGAGATGCGTATCAAGGCAAATGCACCGTTAGTGCGTATGTTAGAGTTGGCAAAATAGTGTAAAATAATGTTTTGTGGGAGATTGGACATAGTTTTTGAGGTGCTTGTTTTGTAATACATACCGAAAAGGAAAAGTAAGAGTGAGAGTATATTTGTTTGCTTTGCTTCGGTTTATGAAAGAGGAGGACATGCCATGGAGATGCGACCATTGTTGGAGCAACTGGAACAGGATAGCGTGCTGCCAGAAGAAGCATTTGTAGAATTGTTGTCGAATCGAACCGATGAAGATGAAAGATATGCCGCAGAACGGGCAAGAAAGATTGCAGATGCGATTTATGGAAAGAAGATATATATTCGTGGTTTGATTGAATTTACAAACTATTGTAAAAATAATTGCTATTATTGTGGCATTCAGAGGGAAAATCGCAATGCACAGCGTTATCGATTAAGTGAGGAAGATATACTTGCCTGTTGTAAAGAAGGGTATGCATTGGGCTTTCGTACTTTTGTATTACAGGGAGGAGAGGACCCTTATTATACAGATGAAAAGATTGTACAAATAGTAAAGAAAATCAAAACTTCTTTTCCAGATTGTGCGATTACGCTTTCCATTGGAGAAAAGTCGTATGAGAGTTATCGGGCATTTTATGAGGCAGGGGCAGAGCGTTATTTGTTGCGTCATGAGACTGCAGATACGAACCATTATAGAAAATTGCATCCGACAGAAATGTCATTGGAAAACCGCAAAAATTGTTTGAGACAGTTAAAGGAAATTGGGTATCAGACGGGTTGTGGATTTATGGTAGGAAGTCCATACCAGACAAATAAAGAGCTTGCCAAGGATTTGAGCTTTATTCATGAACTGCATCCTGAAATGGTGGGAATTGGCCCTTTTATTCCGCATAAGGATACACTATTTGCAGATAAGGAACAGGGGACCTTGAAGCAGACGTTATTTTTGTTGAGTTTGATACGCATTATGGAAAAGAATGTCCTGTTACCAGCTACTACGGCATTGGCAACGATAGATCCACGGGGAAGAGAAAAAGGAATACTGGCAGGGGCAAATGTGGTTATGCCGAATCTTTCACCAAGGGCAGTGCGAGAAAAATATGCCTTGTACGATGGAAAAGTCTGTACAGGGGAAGAGGCGGCAGAATGCAGGTATTGTTTGGAAAATAGGATAGCTTCTGTTGGATACGAGATTGCTGTAGATCGAGGCGATTATAAAATAGTTTAAATTAAAAAAGGTTGTATTGCAGATGCAATAGAACCTTTTTTTGCTAGGAAGGTGCTAAAACTAATGAGAATAGGCGGTTTAACCGATATGTAAAGATAAGAGGGATTATGATTTGGGGGCGTAAATATGGAGAGTAAAGAACGGGCATATTTATTGGATAATTTGAATGTGTTGCTAGAGGGGCATACAGATAAAAATTTATTGATATTGAAGCATAATGGAAGCCTTAAAGTGACACAAGATGATGTGGAAGATATGGAATTGGAGCAACGAGGCTTTAAAGTAGTGTATCACCAGTTTTATCAAGATACCTTGCGAACAGCATATGAGCCATATTTAGCCATTATTTCGGAATATATAGAGCAACAACAAAAGAAAGATAAGAACTTTTTAGAGGGTTTTTTAGATAGAAATCAGGTATATTCTTTGCATCGGGACATCTTTCGTGCTTATTTCGGTGGAAGAGTGCCAACCAGAAAGGAAGACTTACTGATTGGAGAGTATGCCTTTGAAAGAAAAAGGATTTGCGATGCCGTGGTATCTATGTTATTGGAAATTGCACAGGAGCAACCGATGGTGTTCCTTTTAAATGATGCGAATTATGCAGGAATTTCTATGTGGCGGGTAGCAAAGTGTCTGAAAAAATTGGGGATAAGCAGTCAGATAAAGATATTTATTGTGTATAACGAATTGGCTACTGGACTGGAAAGTGCCAGAAAATATCAGCATAAGTTTATAAAAGAATGCGAGGATGAGGAACTCGTTTTTGAATGGCTGTTAGAAACCCAAAATAGGAAAATACTTCCAGATACTATGTTTAAATACCAGATAAAAGAAATTTCGGTATATTTGGAGACTATGTTTGATTTATCTTATTTCTTGGAATACGAAACCGTCAACGAATATTTACGCAGTTTTGTTACAGAACATAGATTAGGGCATCCACAGATACCGATGGAACAAAAGGAACACATATTAAAGTGCTTTTTCTGGAGTAGCTTAGGGGTAAAGGCTTATGCAGATGCATTGTTAGTGTGTAACCTGTTAAATCAGCTCCCAGTGGAAGAAAATCATAGATTAGCAAGAGCGTATGATGTTGCTTATTTTAAAGCATTAGTTTACATCTATTCCAGAACAGAGGTTGAGCTACAGGAAAATTTAGCGGAGTGTAATCGATTGGCAAGGAAACTGGGAGATGAAAAACGAATATTTGAAGTAAAGTTGCTTTCCAATATGGCATATTATTTAGGCTGGGACGATTTATGGGTATCAGAAAAAGATTATCCAGTTACGGAACAATTTTTACAGCAATGTGAGATGTATGAAAAGTATAATCATTTAGCACATATTTTAGTGTATAGCTTTAACAGTGATTATAAAAAGTTTCAAAAGGTAGAAGGCATTGAGAAAAGGATACCAGAATTTATGGCTGGTATTCAATTGGGAAGGCAATTGGGAAATCAGCAGTTTTTAATTGAGGCATATCGAAAGAATATTATGCTGGCTTCTATTCATGGCTATTATTCAGTTGCCATCTGTTTTTATCAAGAATCACTTAAAGTAATTCAGGAAGATGAAAATAGAATTATTGAGGCTGGAATTTATAATGGTCTTGGATATAGTAATTGCGGGGTAGGCCATTATATTTCCGCGCACAAATACTATAATCAGGCATTAAATATTTACTACCAAGAAGAAATGGTAGATGAATTAATAGAGACCTTATATAATTTGGGAATCAATGCTTTTTTAGCAGATGATTATGAAAATTCTAGCAAATATTTATTGACAGCAGCGAATACATTAAACCAATTGAAAATTGGTACGCTTCGGACCTGTAACATCGCAAAATTATTTGGTCTGACAGCCGTTGCGTGTTTTAAACAGGAGATTTATCATGAGGCATATCTGTATCTAAATAAAACAAAACAATTTTTGGCTCATATCATCGACCTGCAAAATGAGAAGGACGACAATTTGTTTGTGGATGATAGTGTATTTTTGTATTACCTTGTTAGTGGAATGGTATTGCGAAAAGAGGGAGATATAGAGTGTGCGTATAAGCAGATAAAAAAATCAGAGTTCTATATGAGACGTTCCACAGGATCCCGATTTTTTAATTATCCCTTATATGTGCAGGAGTTTTATTTAATATGTAAGGAGAGCGGAAGAAAGCAAGAAGGGGAAGAAACCGTAAAGCAAGGTATTGCGTATTGCAAAGAACAAGGGTATACACATATTCAACAAAAATTGCAAAGCTATCTGGATGGAAAGGAAAAGGCAGAGAAAAGTTACCAAACGGAAAAGCTAGAGTTAGAAGGGATTACCATCGAACAGATTGGAGATTGGGTGGAGCGAATCTCTGTAGAAAAAACAAATCAGGAGCTTGGAAACAGCATCCATTTTTTAAGAGTGTTACAGCAGTTTACTTGCAATTTAAAAGAAGATACCAGTGAAAAATTGGCAGAATTGGTGCAAGTTTTTAAAAATAGTTTTTCCATTGACAAGGCATATGCGGTTACCTGTGATGGAGTGGAAAATAGAATTTTATACTCTGATTTAGGATTTGAAGTATCCAAACAGGATATAGAAGAAATTAAAATGTTTTTACAGGAGAATCCAAAAGGGATTGTATACTCGAAAAATGGACAAGAGTACGAGGAATATAATCGGGTATTTCAGGCATTTTCAAAGGATCGGGTATCCTCTTTTGTGGCAGTCCCTATCTTTTCTCAACATGATATTGTAGGATTTTTTATCGTTTATATTCAAATGATGGATAGCTGGAGCGGTCTAAAAAGAAAATCTATATTGGATGAGGAGGACTTGGAGTTATTTTCTTACATTTTTAGAGAAGTATATGATGCACTGGAACGTGTTGCGGTGAAAAAGAAATTGGTAGGGGCAAATCAACAATTAAAACAGCAAATGGAACAATTAATTGTTTTAAAAGAGGAAGCAGAGTCTGCAAATGTTGCAAAATCCAGCTTTTTAGCTAATATGAGTCATGAGATTCGCACACCGATGAATGCGATTATAGGTATGACAGAGATTGCCCTTCGGGATGAGACGGACCGAAAGCAACGAGAGTATTTAGAGCAGATCTGGTCTGCGGGAAAGAGTCTTCTTTCTATTATTAATGATATTTTAGATTTTTCTAAGATTGAGTCAGGAAAGATGGAGATACGAGAAGCGGATTATGAGATAAAGGAAGTAATAACGGATATAAAAAATATTTTATCTGCAAGAATTGGAGAAAAGAATCTCAGATTAAAGATTATGGTGAATGAGGATATTCCAGCTTGTTTGTACGGAGATGATATGCGACTTCGCCAGATTATTATTAATTTAGGAAATAATGCAATTAAATTTACAGAATCAGGTTCTGTGACAATTCTGGTTGATTATGAACCGAAAGGGGAGGATATTGTACTACATGTGTCTGTAAAAGATACAGGAATCGGTATCCGATCAGAGGATCAGAAAAAACTATTTTCCGCTTTTCAACAAGTAGATGGAAAGAGAAATCGTAAGTTGGAAGGAACTGGGCTGGGCCTATCAATCTGTAAAGCCTTTGTGCAGCTTATGGGAGGAAGTATTTCTGTTGCGAGTGAATATGGAAAGGGAAGTGAATTTTATTTTCAGGTACCGCAAAAAATTAGTCACAATTTAAAGGCATTGGAAAAGACACCGAAAGGTAGAAATGCAGGACTGTTTTTGGCACCAGAAGCAAGAATATTGGTCGTGGATGATAATCTTGTAAATCTTAAAGTCTTAGAGGGATTATTGGAACCGATGAAGATGAAATTGATAATGGTAACCAGCGGAAAGGATGCCATTACCCAGTTAGAGACAGGAGAAAAATTTGATTTAATTTTTATGGATCATATGATGCCAGAGATGGATGGAATTGAGGCAACAAAGCATATTCGATCTTTAGAAGGAACATATTATAAAGAGATTCCTATCATTGCACTTACTGCCAATGCCATAAGTGGAGTGGAAGAACTGTTTCTAGAAAATGGAATGCAGGATTTTATAGGCAAACCGATTGATATGAAGGAAATGATTTCGGTGTTACGAAAATGGCTGCCAAAAGAAAAGCTTACGGAGGCAAAAGAAAGAACAGAAGTGAATCAGTCTCAGGCGGTTGATGAAATTTCTGGTATTGACATAGAAAAAGCGTTACAAGTATCGGGAAATATGGATATTGTAAAAAAACTTTGGCATATTTTCTACAGTACAGCAGATAAAAAAATTCTTTCTATTAAGGAATTGTTTGAACGTGTAGATTTAAAAAACTATATGATTGAGGTACATGCACTGAAAAGTTCTGCAAGACTAATCGGAGCTATGGAACTTTCTAAAATGGCAGAATACATGGAACAATGTGCAAAACGTGATAACGTACTGGAGATAGAACGATATACACCCGTTATGTTAGAAGAGTACGAAAAAATAAAGAAGAGTCTTGAGAAGTGTATAGACGATGAACATAGAAGAGGATAGACCATACAAGGTTTATCCTTTTCTTATCTTTAAGTTTACATTTATTTTACTTTAGGGTGGTTCTGGATTTTACATAGGAGTGTTAAACTTAGAATTGTTCAGAGGTTAGAACTGTCTGGAAGGTTGAAATGTAAATGTCATGGCAGTATCTATGTATATTTTTTCTAAAACAGGAGGAAAATTATGGTTAAGACAAGTAAGAAAGTAAGAAAAGCAGTTGGATTGGCACTCAGTGCCCTGTTAGTAGTTGGAATGGTTGGATGCGGAAATAGTGCAAATAGTGCAAATGGCGGAAGTAAGAATGGCGATACAGCAATTTCCGTTGTTTCAAGAGAAGATGGTTCTGGAACACGAAGCGCATTTGTAGAATTGACTGGTGTAGAAGAAAAAGATAAAGATGGAAATAAAATAGATAACACGACAGACGAGGCAATTATTTCTAACAGTACAGAAATTGTAATGACAACAGTTGCAGGAAATAAGAACGCAGTAGGATACATTTCATTAGGTTCCTTAAATGATACAGTAAAAGGAGTAAACATTGATGGAGTAGAGCCAACGGCTGACAATATTGTAAATGGAAAGTATAGTTTATCAAGACCATTTAATATTGTAACAAAAGATGGTTTGAGTGATGTAGCACAGGACTTTATTTCATTTATTATGAGTGAAGATGGACAAAAAATCATTTCCGAGAATGGATATGTAGAAGTAGACAATACAGGTGCATTTAAGAGTAATAATGCAAAAGGAAAGATTGTTATAGCAGGTTCTTCTTCTGTAACACCAGTTATGGAAAAATTACAGGAAGCTTACAAGAAAATCAATGGAAATGCAGAAATTGAATTACAGGAAAGTGATTCTACAACAGGAGTAAATGCAGCAGCAGATGGAACTTGTGATATTGGTATGGCATCCAGAGCATTGTCGGATGAAGAGAGTAATAAAGGATTAAAGACAACATCGATTGCAATGGACGGTATTGTTGTAATCGTAAACACTGAAAACGATATTACAGATTTAACAACAGCACAGGTAAATGATATATTCCGTGGAAATGTTACTACATGGGATGATGTAAAATAAAGGGAGAACTCTTATGGCTAAGGTAAAAGAAAAAGGAATGGAAATGGTATTCTTATTGGCAGCATGTGTTTCTATTTTGGCGGTAGCACTAATTTGTATCTTTTTGTTTGCAAAGGGATTACCAGCTATTGGAAAAATTGGAGTTGCAAAATTTCTGACAGGTACGGACTGGAAACCTACAAATGGCATCTTTGGTATCTTATCTATGATTGTAGGAAGTCTTTATGTAACTGCGGGAGCATTATTGATAGGTGTACCGATTGGAATTTTATCCGCAACTTTTCTGGCAAAGTTTTGTCCATCTTGGTTGTATAAACCATTAAAAGCGGGGGTAAATCTTATGGCGGGAATTCCCTCCGTTGTATATGGTTTCTTTGGAATGTGCGTATTAGTACCATTATGTAGATCGCTGTTTGGAGGTACTGGAAACAGTATTCTTACAGCATCAGCATTGTTAGGAATGATGATTTTACCAACGATTATCGGGGTATCAGAATCAGCAATTCGTGCAGTACCCGATTATTATTATAAAGGTGCATTGGCGTTGGGAGCAACTCATGAGCGTAGTGTATTTTTAACGGTATTGCCTGCGGCAAAATCAGGAATATTGGCAGGAGTGATCCTTGGCGTAGGTAGAGCAATTGGTGAAACAATGGCAGTTATTATGGTTGCAGGTAATCAGGCAAGAATTCCTTCGTCTGTAACGGATGGAGTACGAACGATGACAGCGAATATTGTAATGGAAATGGGTTATGCAACAGGTATTCATCGAGAAGCATTGATTGCCACTGGTGTAGTGTTGTTTGTATTTATCCTATTGATTAACTTGTTGTTTTCTGTATTAAAGAGAAGGACGGTGGAGTAAAATGGAGCAGGTTTTAGTGAAGAAAAAAGCACCAGAGGTGGAAGACATAGTGGGAATTAATCAAGTTAGTTTTAAAGAGAGAATTGCTTCTTACAAAAAGCATCCAGGTTCTTTTGTGTTGCTACTATGTGTGTGCCTTGCTATGTTACTTACCATTGCATCTCTTGGATATTTAATATTGTATATCGTTATAAAAGGTGTACCTTATTTAACTCCATCTTTGTTTGCATGGGAATATACTTCAGACAACGTATCTATGTTACCATCGTTGATCAATACCGTTTTAATGACCTTATTATCGTTACTGATTGCAGTACCAATAGGTATCTTTTCTGCCATTTATCTGGCAGAGTATGCTAAAAAAGGAAACAAGATTGTGGGTATTGTGAGAGTGACAGCGGAAACATTGACAGGTATTCCATCTATTGTATATGGTTTATTCGGAATGTTGTTTTTCGTGACAGCATGTAAATGGCGCTTATCTTTATTATCAGGAGCATTTACCTTAGCAATTATGGTACTTCCTGTTATTATGCGAACGACAGAAGAAGCCTTAATGTCTGTTCCAGATTCATACAGACAGGGAAGTTTAGGACTGGGAGCAGGAAAACTTCGTACAGTATTTCGAGTTGTTCTTCCAAGTGCCATTCCGGGTATATTATCAGGTGTTGTATTAGCGATTGGTAGAATTGTAGGAGAAACAGCAGCATTGATTTATACAGCAGGTAGTGTTGCAAAAATACCACAATTCTCAAATGGAGCAAAATTTTTGTTTGACTCCACACGTACCTTGTCCGTACATATGTATAATTTGTCCAAGGAAGGACTACATACAAACCAGGCATACGCCACAGCCGTAGTATTGATGATTGTAGTAATGTGCATGAATTTCCTTTCTGATTTGTTGGCAAATAAACTTGCGAAAAAAAGTGGTGGTGAAAAATAAACAGCTTTTATTCTTAGTGCATAAGAAAAATAATAAGTGCAGCGAAAATTTTTTTTCGTCTGCACTTTTCTATTATGGAGGAGTAGTTACAGTTCCAGATAGTGGAGAAAAAGTATTTTAAGTGGAATACTAGTGAAAAAAAGGAAATAGTATAAAGAAGCTGTTTTTGTAAAAAAATGGCGGATAAAAAGTGAATACTTGGTAGCTAAAAATGTCTGTTTATATTATACTGTATAGGAAACGTGTATATTCAACAATTAAAACACGAAAGCTGAAGCGAAAGGTAAATGAAAATATTGGAAAGTAGTATAAAAAAAGGCATTGGGGAAAAGATTAAAAGAAGATTAAAAATGAAGCGAAACAGGTGACATTTGTTGAAATTGTAGGTATGATATAGCTACAGAGAAACAATTGGTGTTCGTTTGATTGCAGATTTGAAGGTGAACAGAAGTGTTTAAGCGAAAAACAATAAAGGAGTTGGATGATTTTTTTGTCCCGTTGAGTCAGAGGGAAGAAAAGGGCATCTATTTTTATAGGATAGCAGGTTATAATGATACAATTGGAAAATTCTTGAAACAGTATTATGAAACTGCTAGACAGCAGGGAGTAATTATAGAAGGAAGAATTGCAAATCCAGATGAAAATAATTTATCCTATTATTATGAAATAATGGGTATGGAATTTCAGAACAGTATGGAATTTATAATGACGCATTTGAAAAAATGGATGCCAAGAATGAGTGACTTTGCAGTAGATACGGTGGCAACGGCTATGTACGATACCCTTTGCAGGTTGCAAGAAAAAGGGAAAAATGAAAATATGTTAAAGAATGCATATGTAAAATTTATGTGCTGGCTATATTACAAATTTGAGCGAATTGCCAATCAACTGGGAGCAGAGCAAATCCCTAAGATTTTATACGAGGGAGAGGTTAGCAAGTATGAATTACTGTTTTTGTCTCTGCTATGCAGTGCAGGTTGTGATGTGGTACTTCTGGAGATAACAGGAGATTCTGCATACCAGCAATTGGATCAAACTTCTGAATTTTCAGATTTGTTGCAAGTGCCAGATATGGGAGCCTTTTCTGCTTCCTATGGGATTAAAACGATTGTAAGGGATATGCAAGAGGAGATCGAGAGGCAAAGACTTTATGGAACGATGCCACAATTGATAAATTGTACAAATGCATGGATAGAAGGAAAAGGATTGGATGATATTCAGAAACCGCCAGTCCTTCGTGGAGAGGATGAGAAGTTATTTTATAATTGTTTTTGCCGTATCAATGGAGTAGAGGATAAATTGACTTATGCCAATACGTTGTTTCAGTTTCAATTAGAGCTAAAAAATAGCGGTAGAAAAGTTGTGATTGTGGATGGTGAAATAGCATTGCCTTCGGTAGAAGAAATCGCGGAAATCAAACGCAGGCAATATACAAAGCAAAATCAGATGTTACTGGATTTAGCCAATAATATCCAATCTGGTTTGGACACAGAGTTGCAATGTTTAATGCGAAAAGCTTTTTTGGATGTTATGTTGGCAGAGGGAAAAAAATCGGATGAAAATGTAAACAAGCTGATGAATAAAGCTGTATATCTACTTTGCTGGTTAAAACGTTATCAAACCCTATTATTTACTGATTGGAAACAACCCGACATTGGATGTTTTATTCATTTTGGAGGATGTAAGAACGAAAATGAAGCCTTATTTTTAAAAATGTTAGCAAGGCTTCCTGTGGATGTATTGATCTTAAAACCAAATTTGAATGAAACTTGTTGTTTAGAGGACGAATTGTTATACGAAATCAATGATATGGAAACATTGTCTATACAGGCATATCCGCAGGAAAATGCTGATTTACATATTGGCACAGTTGCATATCATGCGGAACGGGATTTAGATACGCTACTGTATGAGGACACAGGAATGTATCGGAATCAACAGTATAGTAAAGCGAATGCAATTACATTAAAAACGATGTACGAAGAAATCAATTTGCTTTGGAGAGAGCCGTTGTCGTATCGACCAAATTTTAGTACGGTGGGTGATACCGTAAATATGCCGGTTATTTTTTCTAAAGTATCGGGAGTGAAACAGGGTGACGTCAAGCAATATTGGAGAGACATAAAGACATTGTTGACGGAGGACACTTTTTTTATAACGGAAGCACCATATCTTCAATCAACGGATCCAAATCCAATCAAGGCGTATGTGGTGGGATTTTATAAAAATGGAAGATTAAATCGAACCAAAATAAAAGAACATCCCTCGTATCCTTATGGATTTTTAAGAGAAGAGATACAGGACTATATTTTGGATAAGTTGGAGCTTTTAATAGAGCAAAGGTTTATCAAGGGAACCTTTGAAAATGGAACAGAATATACCATTATTGCTACTGTTCTGAATTTGCCAAAAGACATTGTAAGGATGCTTCAAAAGTTTGACTTTACAAAAGAAAATCCAAAGCTTGTATACGTCAATACAAAAGAAGAAATGATTTCTCTTGAGGATACCATATTAGTGACATTTCTTAATTTAATTGGATTTGATGTTGTGTTTTTTGTACCAACCGGTTATCAAACCGTTGAAAGATATTTTAATGGCAAATCAATAGAGGAACATCAGATCGGGGAGTATATGTATGATTTGCGTGTACCGAATATGGCTATGATTTCCCTATCTGGAAAGACAAAATGGAGAGATAGAATTTTTAAGAGAGGAGTTTAAAAAATGGGATTAGATTTTACAAAGACTGCTACGGGTAATCCGACGATGGCGGGAGGAACACCAGAGCCAAAGAATGAAATTGAAGTAGTAGAAAGCTATGACATTGTTGCAGACAGAGAACAGATGAATAGTACCTTAGTGAATTCACCAGAGGTAGATGCCATTGTAAGTACGATTGAGGTCAATAATCTGGAAACAATCGTAACCTTTGGTGCAGAAGTTGCAGAGGAGATTTCCAAGGCATCGGATATTGTGTTAAATAGTATGAACATGTCGCAATTGGATGATTCTAGTGAGATGTTGAATACGTTAGCAAAGATTATGGACAAATTTGATGTGGAAGAATTAAAGGAAAATCCGGGATTATTTGGAAAGCTTTTTGGCAACTTGAGGAAACAGCTTGATAAAATCCTTGCAAAATACCATACTATGGGAGATGAGGTTGACAAGATTTATGTACAGTTAAAACAGTACGAATCGGAAATAAAGCAGTCGAATCGAAAATTAGAGCAAATGTTTGAGGCAAATGTAAATTATTATCATGAATTGGTAAAATACATTTTAGCAGGGGAACAGGGCTGTAGAGAATTAGAGGCGTATATCGCACAGAGACAGCAGAATATGGAAACCACTGGTGACAGCTCCATTCAATTCGAAATTACTTCATTAAATCAGGCACTAATGATGCTGGAGCAAAGAACACAGGACCTTCGTACAGCAGAAAGTGTGGCAATGCAGTCTATTCCTATGATTAAGACGATGGAGTTCACCAATATGAATCTGGTTCGTAAGATTAATTCAGCCTTTATTATTACATTACCAGTATTTAAGCAGGCATTGGCACAGGCACTTATGTTAAAGAGACAAAAAGTTCAGGCTGATGCCATGTCAGCCTTAGATGAAAAAACAAATGAGATGCTTATTAAGAACGCCAGAAATACGGTAGAGCAGTCAAAAGCAACAGCTCGAATGGCTTCTGGAAGTTCTATTAAGATAGAAACATTAGAGACTACATGGAAAACAATTGTAAATGGTATTGATGAAACGAAACAAATTCAGGAAAATGCCAGAAAACAACGTGTAGAGGACCAAAAAAGATTAGAAACAATAAAACAAGAGTTTAGCAAAATGTATCATATGCCAGACAAAAAATAAGAGGAGGTTGTTAATATGCCAATTAATTTAACAAAAGGACAGAAAGTAGATTTAACAAAGGGAAATCCAAGTTTGAAAAATATTATGGTAGGCCTGGGTTGGGATGTAAATGCATTTGATTCAGGTGCAGATTTTGATTTGGATGCGACCGTTTTTATGGTTGGGGCAAATGGAAAATGTCCGACAGAGAAAGAATTTATATTTTACGGAAATCTGACGCATGACAGTGAAGCCGTACAGCATATGGGAGATAATCTTACTGGAGAAGGGGATGGAGATGATGAACAGATTAAGGTGGATCTCACAAAAATCCCTTCTAACATTGATAAGATTGCCTTTACAGTAACGATTTATGATTCAGATGTTCGAAAACAGAATTTTGGACAGGTTTCCAATGCCTATATTCGTATTGTAGACGAAACAACAGGAACAGAAATCATTCGCTATGATTTAGGTGAAGACTTTTCGATTGAAACGGCTGTTGTGGTGGGTGAGTTATATCGTCACAATGGAGATTGGAAGTTTAATGCAATTGGAAGTGGCTTTCAGGGAGGACTTGCAGCACTTTGTGGGCATTATGGAATTGATGCAGAATAAGGAGAGATTCTATGGCAGTTAGATTACAAAAAGGACAGAAGGTAAGTCTTACAAAGGAAAATCCAGGATTATCCACTATTTTGGTAGGTCTTGGTTGGGATGAGGTAAAACAATCTAAGTTGTTTTTCTTGAAAAAGGCAGAGGCAATCGATTGCGATGCTTCTGCAATCCTATTAAAAGATGGAAAATTTGTTATGAAAAGTGATCTTGTATATTTTGGAAATTTAAGTCATTTATCCGATTCCGTTACACATATGGGAGATAATCTGACAGGCGCAGGCGATGGTGATGATGAACAGATTCTTATCAATCTGACACAGGTGCCTGCTGACTATGATCGTATCGTAATTGTGGTAAATATTTACGATGCTGTTCAAAGAAAACAACATTTTGACATGATTAAAAATGCGTTTATCCGTATTGTAGACGGAAGGACAAATCGGGAAATGTGTCGATATGATCTTTCTGAAAATTATGCAGGGATGACAGCTATGATTTTTGGAGAATTATATCGAGAAGGAAGCGAATGGAAATTCAAAGCCATTGGACAGGGGACAACAGATACTTCTGTTGCGAAAACAGTGGAAAGATATAGGTAATTTTGTTATTATGTTAATTATAGACTAAAAAAATAAAATCAGGTAACATGTTTTTAGTGAAGCTGAAAAAAACAGGAGGGAAAGAATGAAATTTAATGGTCTAAATGATAGGGAAGTGGAAGAGTCAAGAAAAAAATACGGCTCTAATATAATTCCTGAATCAGAACCAACTACGTTCTGGCAGGAGTTTAAAGAAACATTTGGAGATCCGATGATTAAAGTTCTTTTGGCAATTGCAGCACTTATGATTGTCATGTTCTTTTTAGGATATGCAGAAATTTATGAACCATTGGGAACCATTGTGGCAGTGCTTATTGTAGCTTTCGTATCTGCAAAAACAGGTGTGGCAAGTGATACAAAGTATAGAGAATTAAAGGATAGCACGAAAAAGGATCAGTGCAAGGTACATCGTAATGGCTTGGTAACAGTAATTGATGTAGATGATGTAGTAGTAGGAGATAAGGTGCTATTGCAGTCTGGAGACAAAGTACCAGCGGATGGTGTATTAGTGGATGGTTCTTTAAAAATTGACAACTCTGCATTAAATGGTGAGGCAGAGGAATGTCCGAAAAATGCAGTAGATATAACTACTCCATTCCCAGAAGATGTTACTGGAGATACGTTCGTAGATCAATCCTCTCTTTTTAAGGGGGCCGTAATTTTTGACGGAGAAGGTATTTTGGATGTCCGAAAAGTCGGTACGAAAACGATGATGGGCAAGATGGCAGAAGAAATGCAGGAAGATGAGCCGGACTCTCCATTAAAAGTAAAACTTGCGAAACTTGCAAAACAGATTTCGACCTTTGGTTATATTGGAGCTATTATTATTGCAGTACTTTATCTTGCACATTCCATTATTTTGGAAGGTGGTTTTGGAGGTTTCTTCGGACAGCCGATTGAAGTGATTATAAAAAGTATTGTAGAAGCGGTTTCTTTGGCAGTTGTTATTATTGTTTGTGCTGTACCAGAGGGATTACCATTGATGATTTCGCTTGTACTCATGCAAAATACCAGCAAGATGCTTGACCATAATGTATTAGTTCGTAAAGCAGAAGGTATTGAAACGGCAGGTTCTCTTAACATTTTATTTAGTGATAAGACAGGTACGATTACAAAGGGTATGTTAGAAGTTGTAGATTTCTTTACTGCGGACGGACAATCCATTGCCATTGATGAACTTAGCAAGCATAGCAAAGTAAAAGGTTTCGTAGATTTATCCATTGGTAAAAATACACGTTCTATGTTTGATGATACTCATGCTGTAATTGGAGGAAATGCTACTGATCAGGCACTTATGAAGTTTTTAGGGGAAAATACCTATAATACATTAATCAATGATACTGAATGCATTGTAACCGAACAACAGGGATTTAATTCTGCTAATAAGTTCAGTCAGGCAAGAATTGAAAATCTGGGAAAAACATTTTATAAGGGTGCACCTGAAGTATTGCTTGCAAACGCAAAGAAATTTATAGATGCACAGGGAAATGAACAGCCATTAGATAAGGCAGTATTGGATAAGAAGATTGACGGATTGGCTGCAAAGGCAATGCGTGTGTTAGCCTTTGGATATTCAGAAAAAGGTCTTGTGATGGACCAAGTAAATGATGATATTGTAATTACAGGTCTGGTTGGTATTCGTGATGATGTTCGTGCAGAAGCAAAGGATGCGATTAAGGAAGTACAGGATGCTGGTATTCAGGTTGTTATGATTACAGGTGACCGATTAGAAACAGCAGTTGCCATTGCAAGAGACGCGGGATTGTTAAAGACAGAGGAAGACAAGGCACTTACTTCAAAGCAGTTAAATGAAATGTCAGATGAGGAAGTAAAGAAGATTATTCCACATATTCGAGTGATTGCTCGTGCATTGCCAACAGATAAATCCAGAATGGTTCGTCTGTGTCAGGAAATGAACTTAGTTGTTGGTATGACAGGTGATGGTGTAAATGATTCTCCTGCACTAAAGAGAGCAGATGTAGGTTTTGCTATGGGTAGTGGAACGGAAGCTGCAAAAGAAGCAGGTAAGATTGTTATTTTGGACGATAACTTTAAATCGATTAAAGATGCAATTTGGTATGGAAGAACGATTTACCATAATATTTTGAAGTTCTGTAAGTTCCAGCTTGTGATTAACGTAACAGCAGTAATTGTAAGTGCCGTTGCACCATTCTTTGGTGTGGATGAGCCGTTGAAAGTAACACATTTGCTATTTGTAAATTTGGTTATGGATGGTCTGGGTGCTATTATGCTTGGTAATGAGCCTGCATTGAAAGAATATATGCATGAAAAACCAAGAAGAAGAGACGAGAGCATTATTAGTAAAAAGATGATGGCTCAGATTGGAATTATGGGTGCATGGCTTACGATTGTCAGTTTCTTATATTTGAAATTGCCAGTATTTAAGAATATTTTTACCGTAGATGGAAAGTACATGAAAGCAGAACATTTAACAGGATATTTTGTTTTGTTTATTGTAGCGGCATTATTCAATGGATTTAATGTGCGTGATGAAGGCGCTGCAATCTTTAAAGGATTAGGTGAGAATACAGGTTTCTTAAAAGTATTCTTTGGTATTATTGCTATTCAGGCATTAATCGTAAATGCAGCATTGGTTCCATTGGCTCCATTTAAGTGGATTGGAGAAATGTTTAGTTGTGAACCATTTGGAATCACTGGATGGATTGTTGTAATTCTTTTAGCATTTACAATGATACCAGTGGATTTAATTCGCAAATTCATAGCAAATCGAATGAAGTAATGTAAGGCTTAAGTAAATGACATTGATTCGGAGGTCACAAATTCAAAAAAAGTCGCAAACTCCAAAAAGGAGTAGCGACTTTTTTGTTAGTTATCTTCCTCTAGTAATGTTAATTCACTATCTGTTTTGGCTTTCAATTCGTCTAATAATAGACAGATTGGTTTTTGGAAAACTGGATGTAACAGATAAGGGTTAAGTTCACAAAGAGGAACTAATACAAAATCACGTTTCCAGATTTCAGGATGTGGGATTGTTAAATGTTTTTCACTAAGTAAAATGGTATCGTAGAATAAAATATCAATGTCAATCGTTCTTGGTCCCCAATGAATTTCACGTACTCTTTTTAGTTCTTTCTCAATGGTTCCAATTAATTCTAGGACTTCATCTGGTGACAGTAATGTTTTCACGAGGAAAGTACCATTTAAGAAATCATCCTGCTCTTTTACACCATAGGGTTTTGTGGTATAAAGGGAAGAAACTTGTGCTACTTTACAGAGTGGATGTTCGGAAAAGCAGGTGATTGCACGAGAAATATTTTCTTTTTTATCTCCTAAGTTAGAACCAATTCCTAAATAAACCGTATGCCAGCTACGAGTAATATCCACGGCAACCGTCTCTAGGGACAACATAATAGGAGCCCAAGGTTTTTTAATAATAACCCGTACCTGATTTACAAGAGAATACGTTAGTAAAATCTCTTCTGCCAGACGCTCGGCTACGGCCTCAATTAATTGAAAGGTATGTTTTCTCATAAATTGAAATACGGTATTGCAAACATCTGCATAATTAACGGACTGGTTTAGATCATCCTTCTTTCCAGCAGAACGAGTGTCTACAGAAAGCTCAAGGGAGATTAGAAATTTTTGTCCCAGTTGTTGTTCCTGTTCTAAGACACCGTGGTAGGAAAAGCACTCTAAGTCTTGTATTGTAATTTTATCTTGCATAATTTATAGCATGCCTATGTAAACGTCATAGAAACTAGGCATGTATGACTCCTTTCTAAAAAGTCTATTTCTTCATATAGTTATTTTTTTGCATTTAAAATAATATCCGTCATTTTTAAGGCGCGTACATTGCCGCGTACATTGTGTACACGGAAGATATGGCAGCCATACATACGACC
>FR899669.1:18969-29620 GCA_000437275.1 Clostridium sp. CAG:411
CGCCCGATTACATTTAGTGCAATTGTTGCTTCTTCCCGTTCATTCATATCTAAAGAAAGAGATTTTCCGATAATTGATTTACGAGAAATACCAAGAAGGATTGGCAGATTAAATTTCTTTAAACGTTCAATATAAGCAACACCGTTGATATTCATATCTAAATCTTTCGCAAATCCAATACCTGGGTCAAGGATTAATTGCTCTCTTTTGATACCAGCCTGTAATGCAATATCAATGGACTCCTGCAATTCCATCTCTAATAGGGAAAGGTATTCTTCTAATGGATATGGTTTATCTCCAGGAAGGAGAGGAATCTCTTTTCGATTATGCATAAGGCAAACAGGTTTGTTATGTTTTGCAACAATACCAGCAATGTTATCATCGTATTTTAATCCCCAAATATCATTTAATAAATCAGCACCAGCAGAAAGTGCGGCATCTGCTACTGCACTTTTGTAAGTATCAACAGATAAAGGAATATCAAAACGTTTTTTCAGTGCCTCAATTACGGGAACTACACGAGCGATTTCTTCTTCGTCTGAGATTTGGGTATATCCTGGTCTTGTGGATTCACCGCCAACATCAATAATAGAAGCACCGTCTGCAATCATTTCAGCCGCATGGTCGATCGCCTTATCTAAGGTGTTGAATTTACTTCCATCTGAAAAAGAATCAGGTGTTACATTTAAAATTCCCATTACATAGGATGTGCCGTTATTCCAGTCAAATTCTGTATTTCCGATTTTCATTTATAAGTCCTCCTGTTTTAAAGTGTAAGCGTGTGATTTTTCCTTGTTTCATCCCAATAGCATTCTTTAGTCATTGCACAGGCAAAGCAATTTCTTGATAAATCATCTGCCCGATACAAGTGGGATGCCAGTGTATGTTCTGGTTCTTCTTTCTTTCGGTGGGAACCAATTGCATCTATAATAAGTTGTATTTCATCTGCGTTGTATCCAATATCTGTTAAAATGATTTTTGCCATATCCTGGCTTGCTTTATCATGTGGAGTACCATCCTTATATTCTATTACTCTGCCAATATCGTGAAGTAATGCGGTGGCATAGATTACATCCTGCTCTAAATCGCTTTGTTCTTCCAAGGCAAGAATATACATAATTCTGGCTACATCACAAAAATGTTCCAATGTATGGCAACAAAATTTACGATCTTTTTCATATATATTTATTTTTTGCAGTGCTTCTCGATACAAAGCATGTTCTAAAATCTGTTGGTAACGTTCCAATGCTATTCTCCTCTTATCGGCATTGTTTTCAATGCTGTATTTGTGTTTCCTATCTAGTATAGCATTATTTTTACATAGCGTAAAGCGTACATTCGTATTCCATAGGGCTGTGTACAACTGTTTGTCATACTATGAAGGGGGCATGTAAAGAGATAAGGGATTGAACCATACGAAAACTTTTCATAAATTTTACATTTGCATGATAATATACTTTACATAGAAACGGTATACTTTAGTTGTAACTACTTATTGTATTGAAAAAGTTATGGTTTAAAGGATCGCTATTTTCCAGTTAATTCCTTTGTAAATAACAGGTGGATTTGATGAAAAGCGATGGAATTTAAACAGTAACCAGATAAAGGAGCAAGACTATGGCAGACAAGATAACGGTTGAAAATCTGCAATTATTTTATGATCAGTTTCATGCATTAAAAGATATTAATATGAATATACCAGAACGCCAGATTACAGCATTTATTGGACCATCTGGATGTGGAAAATCAACATTTTTAAAATCTTTAAATCGCATGAATGATTTGGTGGAAGGCTGTAAAATAACAGGAAATGTTCGATTAGATGGAGAAGATATTTACGGAAAAATGGATGTAAATACTTTGAGAAAGAGAGTTGGAATGGTATTTCAAAATCCGAATCCATTTCCAATGAGTGTGTATGACAATATTGCATATGGTCCAAGAACACATGGAATCAAAAAAAGAGAGCAGTTAGATGCGATTGTGGAAAAGTCATTGAAGCAGGCAGCTATTTGGGATGAATTAAAAGACCGATTAAAAAAGTCTGCATTAGGTTTATCTGGTGGACAACAGCAGCGTTTATGTATTGCCAGAGCCCTTGCTGTGGAACCAGAAGTCATTTTGATGGATGAGCCGACTTCTGCATTGGACCCAATTTCGACTTCAAAAATTGAGGATCTGACTTTGGAACTAAAAAAAGATTTTACAATTATAATGGTAACGCATAATATGCAGCAGGCAACAAGAATTTCAGATAACACAGCATTTTTCTTATTGGGACAGGTTGTGGAATATGATAGAACCGATAAATTGTTTTCTATGCCATCAGACAAGCGTACTGAAGATTATATTACTGGTCGTTTTGGTTGATAATGGAGGTGCAAGGTAGTGAGAAACCGATTTGATAGACAATTAAAAGAATTGAATAATGAAATGATAGAGATGGGGGCAATGATTGAAGCCGCTATTGAAAAAGCAGTATCCGCTTTAGTAAATCAGGATGTAGAAAAGGCAAAAGAGGCTGTTAAGGGAGATGATGTAATCAATCATCAGGAAAAGAACATTGAAAATTTATGTTTGAAACTTTTGTTACAACAACAGCCGGTGGCAAGAGATTTGCGTCAGATTTCAGCTGCATTAAAAATGGTTACCGATATGGAACGAATAGGAGACCATGCGGCAGATATTTCAGAAATTACGATTGCATTGGCATCACAGCCTTATGTGAAGAAATTAGAGCATATTCAGGAAATGGCAAAAGAAACGATGCAAATGATTGTGAAAGCGGTAGATGCATTTGTGGAAAAAGATAAGGAGAAGGCAATCGCTGTTATGCAGCAGGATGATGTGGTAGATGACTTGTTTGATACCGTAAAAAAAGAATTGATCGGACTGATACATGAGAATCCGGAAAATGGAGAACAGGCAGCAGACTTATTGATGGTAGCAAAATATTTTGAACGAATAGGAGATCATGCTACCAATATATCAGAGTGGGTAGTATTTTCTATTACAGGTATCCACAAAGAATTAAATGAGGAAATAGAAGAATAAGAAATAAGGAAAATTAAAGAAATACATAAAAAGTTACACGATTTACAAATATTGGATTTTGGGGATTTTTAAGTTTTTGTAAAAAAGTTTTGTGTATTTTCACTTCATGATATATAATGAGAAATGTACGGATTTTTTAGAGAAAATCGAAATATGATAGTCAGGAGTGGAAATATGGATATTTTTAATGTGTTATCATTATTAGGCGGACTAGCTATGTTCCTGTATGGTATGAATGTTATGGGAGACAGTTTGGCAAAAACCGCAGGAAGTAAATTGGAACGTATTTTAGAAAAACTTACCTCCACACCTATAAAAGGTGTTTTATTAGGAGCTGCGGTAACGGCAGTGATTCAGTCGTCTTCCGCCACCACTGTTATGGTAGTAGGCTTTGTAAACTCTGGTATTATGAAACTGTCACAAGCAGTAGGAATTATCATGGGTGCCAATATTGGTACGACGATTACATCCTGGATTTTAAGTTTGTCAGGAATTGAAGGCGGAAACTTTTTTACACAAATGCTAAAACCATCTTCCTTTTCTCCTATTTTGGCGGTCATTGGTATAGCCATGATTATGTACACCAAAAATGAGAGAAAGCATGACATTGGTAATATTCTATTAGGATTTACTGTTTTGATGTTTGGTATGGAGACTATGAGTGATTCTGTTAGCGGACTGGCAGATGTTCCTGCATTTACTCATATTTTGACTATGTTTTCCAATCCGATCCTTGGTATGATTGCGGGAACTGTTCTTACCGCAATTATTCAGAGTTCATCTGCTTCTGTAGGAATTTTACAGTCCCTTTGTGGTACAGGTCTTACCTATAGTGCAGCATTGCCAATTATTATGGGACAAAATATTGGTACTTGTGTTACGGCAATTATTTCATCTATGGGTGCAAAGAAAAATGCAAAGAGAGCAGCTTGTGTGCATTTGTATTTTAATGTAATTGGTACTGTACTATTTATGGTTGTATTTTATAGTTTGAACATGTTTGTTCATTTTCCGTTTTTACAGGCAGATGCCAGTAAAGCAGGGATAGCTGTTATTCACAGTGTATTTAATATAGTAGCAACCCTTTGCTTGTTGCCATTGGCTGGTTTATTAGAAAAATTAGCAGTGCTTACGATCAAAGATACAGAAGGAAAGGGACAGGCTGCACCAATTCGTATTTTGGACCCTCGTTTTTTAGAGAAGCCTTCTTTTGCTGTTGCACAGTGTGTAGAAGCATCTAAGAAGATGGCTGATTTATCTAAGGAAGCCTTGTTTATGTCTATTGATTTGTTTGAGGAATACGATGACGAACGGGCGAAAAAGGTAATTGAGATTGAAGAGGAAGTTGACCTTTATGATGATGAATTAGGCAGTTATTTAGTTAAATTAAGCAGCAGTCCGTTATCTCATGAAGATAACCAGACAATTTGTTCTATTTTACATTGTATTGGTGATTTTGAACGAATATCTGACCATTCCATTAATATTATGGAAGTTGCTCAGAAGATGCATGTACAGAAAGAAAGCTTTTCTAAGAGTGCTATGGCAGAATTACAAAATTATGGAAATGCATTAAAGGAGATTATGACGCTTGCGATTGCTTCTTACAAGACGGGAAGTTATGAGATTGCTACGAAAGTAGAGCCGTTAGAGGAAGTGATTGACTGCTTGCATTCAGAAGTAAAGAGCAATCATATTCGTAGATTACAAAAAGGGAAATGTACGATTGATGTTGGTTTGGACTTAGAAGATTTGATTACAAATTATGAAAGAACAGCGGATCATTGTTCAAATATTGCAGTAAGCTTAATTCAGATAAAGGATGATGGCTTTGAGACTCATGAATATCTAGAATCGATCAAGAGAAATGAAGATAGTGGTTTTAGAGAAATGTTTGAAGAGTATAAGCAGAAATATATGGCACATTAAAATAAAAATCCTATTACAAAGATGTAACTGTAATAGGATTTTGTTTTACCTTGCGAATAACAGGTAGAATTGTATGGGAAAGAGGAGCATAAGATGGAACTTTTGATTTATGTAGTAGAGGATGATACAAATATTTGTGAGATTGAATCGTATGCGTTAAAAAATAGTGGATATCAGGTGCAGGAATTTTCAAATGCAGCCGATTTTTATAAACGTATGCAGGTAAAGAAACCAGATTTGATTTTGTTGGATATTATGTTACCTGATGAAGATGGGTTAAGTATTGTAAAAAAGCTAAGAGAAAAAGTGGAAACAAGAGAAATTCCAATTATTTTAGTGACAGCTAAAACATCGGAAATTGATAAAGTGAAAGGTCTTGATATGGGCGCAGATGATTACCTTACCAAACCTTTTGGTGTCATGGAACTTATATCCAGAGTAAAAGCATTGCTTAGACGCAGCAATCGAATACAGTCCGATAAAATATTGGAGCATGGGCGAATTGCTATGAATACAGAGCAGCATATGTTGTATGTAGATGGTGTGGATGTTGAACTTACCTATAAAGAATATGAGTTATGTAAGTTGTTTTTACAGAATGTAGGCGTGGTGCTTCCAAGATTAACCATAATGAATCGAGTTTGGGGAACGGATTATGAAGGGGAATCTAGAACCTTGGATATGCATATAAAAACATTGCGAAGAAAACTTGGTGAGGACGGGAAATGTATAAAAACCGTAAGAAATGTAGGCTATAGAATGGAGTAATAAGTAGCGCTACATATCCATAAAAATAAGATAAAAAGGTAGGATACTATGATAGGGAAAAGTATGAAAAAGAAAATAAATAGTCAGTTTGTGCGGATTGCCGTTTTATGCATTATTGGAATATTGTTATTATTTACCCTTTTATTTTATCAGTTGTTTCAAAAAGAAGTAATGGATGATTTAAGGGTATGTGCGTTACAATTAAAAAGTTTAGGTGTAGGAGAAGAGTATCAGAACATAAAGAAAACTTCAACAGAAGGGCTTCGCATTACCATTGTAAAGCCAGATGGAACTGTAAAATTTGATAATTTTATGGATGCATCGGAACTGTCCAATCATAGTGAACGACCAGAGATAAAAGAGGCATTAAAGAAAGGGGAAGGGCAGGATATTCGTACCTCGGAAACTTTGAATAAAAGCACCTTTTATTATGCGGTATTGTTGAAGGATGGGAATGTTCTTCGTATTTCGAAAGAGGCGGGAAATGTCTGGAATATTGTTTTTTATGCGATGCCTTTTATTATGGGAATGTCAGTTGCGATTTTAATTTTAACCGTTGTAATTTCCCACTATTTAACAAAGAGTATTGTGAAACCGATTGAGCAGGCAGCACAGGATTTGGAGCATTTAGAGAGAATACAGACCTATGAAGAGATTGAGCCATTTATTGAAATGATACAGGCACAGCATAGAGATATTGTACAAAATGTGCAGGTTAGGCAGGAATTTACTGCAAATGTATCGCATGAATTAAAAACCCCTTTAACTGCCATATCAGGATACGCAGAATTGATTGAAAATGGAATGGCAACTGAGGCGGATACGGTTCGATTTGCAAAAGAGATACATCGAAACTCCAATCGATTATTAACATTAATTAATGATATTATTCGATTGTCACAATTGGATGTGGTGGAAAACGAATTGGAAAAAGAATCTGTAGATTTATCTCAGGTTGGACAGTGCATGGTTGATATGCTTCAATTTAGTGCAGAGAAGAATAATATAACAGTACATTATCAGGGGGAGCCAGTTGTCCTTGAAGTAAATCGAACAATGATGGAAGAACTAATCTATAACCTTACGGATAATGCCATTCGATACAACAAGCCAAATGGGGAAGTGTTTGTAACCATAAAGAAAGAGGAGAAAGGTGCCAGTATCACAGTAAAAGATACGGGAATTGGAATTACAAAGGAAAATCAGGAACGTATCTTTGAGCGTTTCTTTCGAGTAGATAAAAGTCATTCTCGTGAAACGGGAGGAACTGGATTGGGGCTTGCCATTGTAAAGCACATTATCGTACAACATAAAGCAAAATTGGAAATGGATAGTGAGCCGGGAGTGGGAACAACGATTACAGTATATCTTCAATCGTGATAACGAGTATATGAATGAGACAGTTGCAGAAACAGTAAGATTATAGTATTGTTATGCAACTGTTTTTTATTGGTTCAGTATTTTCTACTATCTAAGTCATAGAGAAGAACTTTGTTGACGGAAAGAAAGAATAGTGTTAGAATCACATGGATAGAATTGTGACAGATTAGCCAATACGGTATTGCAACCTGTTTTGTATGTTTGGGAAGCTTATGTTTGGCTGAATGGTTACTAAAAAATTACTTTTACATTTTCAGGGAAAGGAATTGTAGGATATGAGTCAACAGACAAAGGATTTAACACTTTTAGGAAATCAAAATGTAGCTTATGCACAGGATTATGCACCTGAAGTATTAGAGACATTTGAAAATAAACATCAGGATAATGATTATTTTGTGAAATTTAACTGTCCGGAATTTACCAGTTTATGTCCGATTACGGGACAACCGGATTTTGCGACTATTTATATTTCTTATGTTCCAGATGTAAAAATGGTAGAGAGCAAGTCCCTTAAACTTTATTTATTTAGTTTCCGTAATCATGGGGATTTTCATGAAGATTGTGTCAATATTATTATGAAAGATTTGATTAAATTGATGAATCCGAAATATATTGAAGTTTGGGGAAAGTTTTTACCTAGAGGTGGTATTTCTATTGACCCATATTGTAATTATGGACGTCCTGGTACCAAATGGGAACAGGTAGCTTGGGAACGGTTATCCAAGCATGATTTATCACCAGAGATGATTAACAACCGATAGGAGGAACGGCGGATGAAAGCATTAGTATTATCCAGTGGAGGCGTTGACAGTACCACTTGTCTTGGAATGGCAGTGGAAAAGTATGGAGCTGAAAATGTATTGTCATTATCAATTGCATATGGACAAAAGCACGACAAAGAAATTCTTGCTTCTGATAAGGTTGCAAAATATTATAAAGTAGAACATATTCATATGGATTTGGAGAAGATTTTTACCTATAGTGATTGTTCTTTGCTAAAACATTCCGATAAAGAAATCGTAAAAGAAAGTTATGAGGAACAATTGAAGCATACAGATGGAAACCCGGTAGATACTTATGTTCCGTTCCGAAACGGTTTATTCTTATCAACAGCGGCAAGTATCGCACTTTCGAAAGGATGTAGTGTGATTTATTATGGCGCCCATAGAGATGATGCGGCAGGAAATGCATATCCAGACTGTAGCAAGGAATTTGAAGATGCAATGAATGAAGCCATTTATCAGGGAAGTGGAAAACAGTTGCATTTGGAGGCTCCATTTATTGGTTGGACAAAAGCAGAAATTGTAAAAAAAGGATTGGAATTGAAAGTCCCATATGAGCTTACTTGGAGTTGTTATGAAGGTGGAGAAAAGCCTTGTGGTAAATGTGGAACTTGTCAGGATAGAGCCAAAGCCTTTGCTTTGAATGGAGTAGAGGACCCAGCATTATAGAAAGTCATATGTTACTGTTTATGGTAACAATAATATAATAGGTGATAGCGAAAAGTAATTTATAAAAGGACTAGAAAAAAAATTACCTTTAAAACTTTGGCGATTATCTAATAATAGTAGGAGGTCAGCTCGTGAAGAAATGGAGTTTGTAAAAAGCAAACTGTGTTGAAAAACGGGAGGACTTCCTTTTGTATGTTAGTTGCTGTTCTTGAATGATTATTGGCATTACAACTCGTGAAGCAAGATTATGGGATTAAGTAAGTGACATTGCATGTGTTCCGTTAAATTAAGAAAAATTATGTGGAAAATTTTATTAAGATTAGATAAAAAGGAGAAAAAATGGAATCACGGAAAAGAGAAGTACAAAATAAAAAAAAGAAGTATGTTAAGTCGCAAGATAAGAAAAATAAAACAGTAGTGAAAAACTCGAAACAGGGAGATTTCAAAGGAAAATCAAATACAAGAAAAAATAATGCAAAAAATACTTTTGCAAAAAATCAAAAAATGTTCCATGGGAGAGAAAAAGAACAGGGAAAAGAAAAAAATGTGGCAGGGTGCAAACTTGCGAAAAAGTGTGGTGCTTGTACTTATCAGGGAATGCATTATGAAAAGCAGTTGAAGGAAAAACAAAAACAGGTGGAAAAACTTCTTGGCAAATTTGGAAAGGTACAACCGATTGTAGGTATGAAAGAGCCATATCATTATCGAAATAAAGTACATGCTGTATTTGACCGTGAACGAAACGGTGCAATTATTTCGGGAATCTATCAAGCAGAGAGTCATAAGGTAGTTCGGGTCGATTCCTGTGAAATTGAAGATCAGAAGGCAGATGAAATTATTGTATCCATTCGAAATTTATTAAAATCATTCAAAATCAAAACATACGATGAGGATACGGGTTATGGCTTGTTACGTCATGTTTTAGTTCGAGTCGGAAAACATAGTGGTGAGATTATGGTAGTATTGGTATTAGGTTCGCCAATCTTACCATCAAAAAACAATTTTGTAAAAGCATTGCGAAAACTACATCCAGAGATTACAACTATTGTTTTAAATGTCAATAATCAGAAAACCAGTATGGTGCTGGGAGAAAAAGAAACCGTACTTTACGGAAAGGGATATATAGAAGATACTCTTTGTGATTCGATTTTCCGCATATCTTCTAAATCTTTTTATCAAATTAATGTGGAGCAGACGGAACGTTTATATAAAAAAGCCATTGCATTGGCGGCACTTACTGGAAAAGAACGGGTAATTGATGCCTACTGTGGCATTGGAACAATTGGCATGATTGCCAGCGCTCATGCAAAAGAAGTCATAGGAGTAGAACTAAATAAAGATGCAGTAAAAGATGCAATCTATAACGCAAAGCGAAATCAGGTGAAAAACATCCGCTTTTATCAAAATGATGCAGGAAAATTTATGGTAGAAATGGCGCAACAGGGAGAAAAGGCAGATGTGGTGCTAATGGATCCACCAAGAGCAGGAAGCACCGAAGAATTTATAGACTCCGTAGCTACACTAAATCCAAGTCGAGTGGTTTATATTTCCTGCAATCCTGAAACACAGGCAAGAGATTTAAAATATTTTAAAACCAAAGGGTATGCAGTAAAAGAAATCTGTCCATTTGACTTATTCCCTTGGACTGGACATGTGGAGACGGTTGTTCTTTTGTCCCAACTGAAACAAAAGCCGGCATGAAGGTCTCCAATTTGTATATCTCACAGGTAAAGAGAAAATGCGGAATTGAGGTTGGAAAGAATTTGCGCGTTGCAACGAGGAGAATGGACTGCTTGCAGGGCAATTCGACGACTGCCGCGACAGACTTGGAACTTGTTCCAAGTCCTAATTTACCTAAAAATGAAGACAGTAGGCAGCCACAGTGTCCAGAAGATAAAGAGAGCGCAATTGTGGAGGCATTGAAGCATTTTAAGATGATTCAGAAGAACTAAAAAGAGTCTGATAAATCGGAATTGACAGAGGTAATGAAATGTTTGAAGAATTAGGAATTAGTTTTGGCACAGCACTAATCGTCTTACTTGCATTATATTTTATAGTTAAGTGGGCGG
>FR899670.1:0-13256 GCA_000437275.1 Clostridium sp. CAG:411
TTGCCAATAAAAATTATACACTAACGAAAGAATGTTTTCGGGGTGTAAAAGTTTAAACGTGATTGATTTTAAGAATTTTAATACCTCAAAAGTAACCAATATGAATGGTATGTTTGAAAATTGTAGTGGTTTAGATGTAGTAGATGTCAGCAATTTCGATACATCTAGTGTAACCTCCATGGGAAAAATGTTCTATGGATGTAGTAAATTATATGCACTGAATCTTAATGAATTTAATACAGCAAATGTAAGGAATATGGCATATATGTTTGCAAAATGTGGAGATTTAAGGGTGTTAAGGACAGATAGATTTAATACAGCAAATGTAACGAATATGAAATATATGTTTTATGAATGTATACATTTAGACTTTGAAGGTATACGTGGGTTAAATCTTACTAGCTTTAATACAGCCAAGGTAACCAATATGGAAGGTATGTTTGAATATTGTTATTATCTAAATAGTTTGAATTTGAGCAGTTTTGATACAAGAAAAGTAACCAACATGAAGAAGATGTTTGTGGGGTGTGGATATCTAACAACAATTCGGACACCGAAGAAATCAGGTAAATGTACAGCCGTTTTACCTACTATTTTCAAGTACAACAAAAGAAAAGCCTATAAAACGCTTCCAAAATATTCTAAAAAAAGTATTGCTTTGAAATACAGTTAATCAAAAAACAAAGAGGAATAAGTCATTGTTGCTAAAGACTTATTCCTTTTTGTTTGCTTTAGATATATGTCTCACTTTTTAAAGTAACGTTGCATTGTTATTTTTCTTCTAATTGTTCAATAAACCCAGGAAGTTCTCCTAAATGGTACAATACACCATCTGCACCCGCTTCTACAAAGGTATCTTTTACTTTTTGGCACAACTGTTCTTGTTCTGGTTTGGAAAGTGCTTCATACTCTTTTTGTGACAGTGCCATAAGAGAGCTACCTTCGATTACCCCCAGTGTAATGACACCAGCGGCCGTTCCCTCTTTAATGTCGGATATGGTATCGCCAACTTTTATTACGTTTTGTACAGCAGAAACGTGTAATTGTTTCAGATTTTCAAAAATCATATAGGGATAAGGGCGGCCCATATTGTTTACACTATTGGGACTGAACCAGGCATCTGGTGCATATCCGTTTTTCTTTGCCTCAGGAACAACAATGTCCATCATTTCATCGGTATAACCAGTGGTGGAGCCAATTTTTATGTTGTTTTTTCGTAAGGTATCTATGGTTTCTAATACATGGGGTTTTACGTCACAAAAGTTTGTCAGAATGTTAAGAATACCAGTTTCGCTTACGGCGTATACTTTATCGATGTCTTCTTCTGTTGCGGTACGTCCGTATTTTTCCTCCCATGCCTGACGGATTCGTGGCATTTCCAACATGGTTTTAATATGGTCTCGTTTTAACATTCCCATTGGTTTTCTGACTTCTTCTACGGTTGGAGTGATTCCAAACTGTTCAAAAGCATAGATAAATGCTTGTACGGGTGCGAAACATCCGTAATCTATAGTTGTACCTGCCCAGTCAAATATTACTGCTTCAATCATTTTTTTGTCCTCCTAATAGTTAATTATTTGTATATTACTGCACTTTATGAATAGCTCGCTGAATGGTTACGAGTATTTTGCAATTGTTTTGTTACATGAAAGATAGACATTCTTTGAATGTGCAATTTTGTTCCTTTATAGGAAAATGCTCTGTGGGATGTGCATGGATGCGAAAGGAAGCTTCTAATTAAATTGCAATTGCTTCCTGTTTTGTGGCTAAAAAGGCTTCAATCAAGTCGCAGACTTTGTTAATGTCTTCTGGATAAATTTCTCCAATGTTTCCAATGCGGAAAGTGTCTGCATCGGTTACTTTTCCGGGATAGATGGCATAGCCACGTTCCTTAATGTATTGATACATCTCCTCAAAAGAAAAGTTGTGATTTTCTGGATAGAAGAAAGTAGTAATGATTGGTCCCTGATGTGTGCGGTCAATGTAAGGATGAATACCCAATTCCTCCATACGTGCAATCAAAAGTTCGTTGTTTTTGCGATAACGTGCTTCACGCTGCAAAATACCGCCCTCTTCCTCCAATTCTTCCATCGCCTTTGCAAAGGCAAGTACCGTATGAGTAGGAGAAGTAAATCTCCATTTTCCGTCTTTTTCCATGGTTTCCCACTGGTCATATAAATCGAGCGACAGGCTGTGGCTTTTGCCTTTACATTCCAGTAAAGCAGCACGTTTACAGATAATAAAGGAAAATCCAGGAACACCTTGAATGCATTTATTGGCACTGCTGATTAAGAAATCAATGCCCAGTTGTTCTATTGCGATTGGGATACCGCCAAAACTGGACATGGCATCTACAATCATTGTTTTTCCTTTCGCTTTTACGATGTTTGCTACAGCAGCAATATCATTTAAAATACCGGAAGTGGTTTCGCTGTGTACCATAGATACGTGAGTAATGTCTGGATTTGCGTCCAACAGATTACTTATTTTCTTAGCATCTGGAATTTTATCGTAGTTTTCTTCATATAAAAGGTAGGATAATTGATTTTTTTCTGCAATTTGTGCCATACGTTTTCCATAAGCACCATTGGCACAAATCAGTAGTTTTCCATCACTTCCTACAGAACTGCCTAATACGGACTCAACACCAAATGTACCGCTTCCCTGAATGAGAACAGCAGTATACGTTTCTTCTTTTACTTGTGCCAGTTTTAATAAGTTCTTTCTGATTTTTTGGGTAAGATTTTTATAGTCCTCATCCCAAGTACAATGGTCTACCATCATTTCCTGTTTTACGGTGTCAGTTGTAGTTAAAGGTCCGGGTGTTAATAATTTATAAGTATTCATAAATGATTCCTCCTATTTTATCTATAACATAAATTTATTTACATGCTTCTGACAAGTTTTTATGTTTTTCTAACAAGTCTACCGTTAATTTTTCTGGAAATGTTTTTGGATAGGTAGACTGATTTGCCTTATCCGCTTTTTCGCCTTTGTAGATTGGATTTGGATAAGTTTTAATCAATTCTTTTCGTCCCTCTTTGATGATGCATTCCGCCATTTTCATGGCAAGGTCTTTATTTTCTCCTTTTTTATCTACCACAGCTACGGATTCTGTTAAAGAGAAGTTTCCTTCCGTAGGATCTACAAAATCAATAGGAAGTCCATCTGCTTTATCTGCAACAGCCTGATGACGCAGACCAAAGCCGATTGCTACTTCACCTGCTCGTACTTTTTTCAAAGGACCAGAGCCAGATTCTTCTAAATGTGCGCCTGCATTGTCATAAATTGCTTTCAAAATAGTCTTGGCTTCTGTTTCACCATACTGATTTATTAGTGCCTGTAGCATCAACCATGCAGTAGATGAACCAGAAATATCAGGAACTGAAATAAAGCCTGCGTATTCCTTATTTGCCAAATCCTTTAAACTGGTTGGGGTTGGCAGATTATTTTCCTTCATAACTTCCGTATTGAGAATGATAGCACCTTCCTGAGAAGTAATTGGAGTATAGTAATCTGGGTAAGTATCTAAGGACTGTGTATCAAAAGTCAGGTCGCAAAACATCTGTTTCTCATCCTGGGCACTATCTAAATAGAAGGAACTCATTGTAACTAGGTCTGCTTCTATATTTTTTCCTTCAGCCAGTAATTTTCCACCTAGCTCGGAAGTGCCGAACGTCTGCAAAATGTATTTTCCGCTGTAGCCATTTTCATCTAATGCTTTCTTCATGGCATCGACTGCCTCGTCATCTGCATTGGAATAAATTACGACTTGTTTGTTTTGTTTACCACAGCCTGTTACAATTCCTGTACAGGCAATCACTCCTGCCACAAGCATTGCTGCGGCCTTTTTCCATGTTTTACGTTTCATTTTTAGACTCCTTTTTTCTTTATATTTTATTGCTGCAAGCAGCTTGATAAGTGCTTTTGCAGTAATATTGATGCATAAGATAAGCAATGAAAGCACAAAGATTTCATTAAATTTTGCGTAATGCTGTAATTCTTTGATTTTTGTTGTAATTACCATAGTTCTAGCACCTGCCAAAAAGATAATGGCACTAACCGTTACCATGGCATTGACAAAATAGTATCCAAACACTTCCAATAAAGTGGAAAATGCATTTGGTGTAACAATTCTAAGAATGGTTTTGATCCAATTATCACCCATGAGGCGTGCGGTAGTTTCCCAAGAGGCATTCATTTTTTCTAATGCACCTTTTAACATTAAATAAGGAGTAGAGAAAAAGTGAATGATATTACATAGGACAAGGATTGCCATGGTATTTTGCAAAGAGGTACCTGTAAAGGTGAGCAAAAAGGCAATACCAAGTACCATTCCTGGGATTGTGTTGGTTACTTGTGCAATGCTATCAAGTACCTTTTTGGCGAATGTATTCATCGTGCTTCGTGCAGTAATCAATGCGGCTCCGTAGGATACAAGCGTTCCTGCTATCGCGGTTAAGATTGCTGCAAGCAGTGAATTTTTTACAACTGTAACAAGTGCAACATCGGAAAATACATCCGAAACATGTTTGACAGTAAAATGCATACGGTATGGCCATTCCTCTACAAATGGTACAATGATAACGACTGCAAAAATGGACAATACCAATAGTAAAATTGCATAAGAAATACAACCAAACACAATGTCACGGAAGGTATTCTTTTTTAGTTCAACTTGTGAAACTTTTTGGTAGCGGATGTTATAGCGTTCCAGATAGGTTAAAACACAGATGGACACGATAGAAGGCAATAACATTAGAAAAGCAACAACAGCACCCCGATGGAAATTGGGAACGCTACCAAGCATTTCATTGTATAATACACCTGCAATGACATCCACTTTGCCACCTACGGAGGCCGGAATACCAAAGTCTGTAAAACTTAAAAAGAAACATTGTATAATAGAGATCGCAAATGTTCCAAGCAATGGTTGAAAGACCGTTTGAAAAAAGGTTTTTATGCCATTGTCACCCATTAACCTAGAAACAATCGAAAACTTTTTATCAATATAACTCATGCTGTTATGCAGTAGCATAAAGGCTACGGGTAAGGTATAAATGACATAGCCGATTAGCAATCCATTGATACCATAAATATCAAATAGTTGCCTTCCGAATAATCGAGTTAAAAGTCCCTGTTTTCCAAAAGAATATATAATAGCAAATCCATATGTAATCGTAGGAAGAAGCATAGGGAGCAATGCCAGTGTAGAAATTCCTTTTTTTAAGATTGGTCTTACATTGGTAAAATGAATGGTATATGCCATTATAAATGCAAGAACAGTGGTAATACAGGCACCAAGCAGTGCAATTCCGATACTATTAAGGAAAACAGTTCGGATCTGTTTTTGCTGTAAAATAGTTTGAAAATAGGTGAAAGTAAAGCCCTCATTTCCTACTAAAGATTGTATAAATAATATGATAATTGGTACGACTAAAAAGGTTAAAAATAGTATACACAGCAGAACAAAGACAGAACGGATTTCCACATTTTTAATTTTTTTCATTTTATCTTATCCTTTCCTGCTAAAAACCTTGTGCCATCAATAATTCCTGATTAAAGAGGGAATAAATATTATTTTTTTTGATTTCCAATTGATTTAATATGAAATCTTTTACAAACTGGTTATCAGGGCGAATAATAATATCCTGTGGTTTTCCATACTGAGAAATTTTTCCTTCATTTATAATCAACACTCTGTCGGATAAAGTAAGTGCCTCTTCCGGGTCATGTGTTACGATAATGGTTGTAAGGTGGTATTCCTTTGCAATCGTTTTGATACGTTCTTTAATCGATTCTTTTATGACACCATCTAAGGCACTTAGTGGTTCATCTAATAAAAGAATTTTTGGTTTCATGACCATTGTGCGTGCCAGTGCGACACGTTGCTTTTGTCCTCCAGATAATTGGTCAATCCGTTTATTTAGATGTTCTTGTAAACCAAGTAATTCGATGAGATCATCTACCTCTTGCTTGGTTGAAATATCTGGTTTATTTTTCAATCCGTATGTGATATTTTGTAGTGCGTTTAGATTGGGAAAAAGTGCGTAATCTTGAAATACGATATTGAAGCCTCTTTTTTCCATAGAAGTCTGTGTGATATCCTTCCCATGAAAAAGAATTTTTCCTGAATCTACAGTTGTAAGTCCTAAGATTAGATTTAATAATGTTGTTTTTCCGCTTCCAGAGGGACCTAAAATAGAAATAATCTCTCCTTGATTTATGCTAAGGGAAATATCATCTAAAATCGTAACTCCATCATATTTTTTTGTAATATTTTTTAACTCTAAAGTATTACTTTTCATATCTATTCTCCTTTGCTTTGGCGTTCTATTTGCTTGACACCCTAATCTTACTGGACAAAAAAACATGCAACTACCAAGTTGGAGTAAAAGTTTTGTAATATTTTTTTTACAGAAAACGCCCAAATCCATGTAGTAAAACTACATAAATTTGGGCGTTCTTTACGTCGATTTTAGAAATAGTTGTAGGAGGGGAAGAAAATCAATCGTTGGAATGGGTTTCATAGGCCTCATTGGTTATGATTTCGCTGTTTTTTTGCATCCTTTTGGTGTAGGTATCATAATCACTAACTAAGATTCCCATGTAAAGCATATCCACAACAGCTAAATGAGTGGTTCTGGAAAAGATTGTATTTCCATAGAGAAATTGCTGATTGGAGGTTTCGATTAAAATATCCGCCTGTTGTGTTAGCGGAGTATTTGTGAAATTGGTGATGACAAGAGTGGTTGCTTTTCGTTTCTTTGCCAGTTTCATAACATCTACTGTATTTTTAGAATAACCACTGTAAGAAATACCAATGGCAACATCGCCCTCATGCAGATTTCCAGCACTGATTTTTTGTAAGTAGGCATCTTCGTAAATCCTGCAGGGAATACCCAAATACAGTAGTTTAGTCATTAGATCAATTGCGGTTGTATTGGAATTTTCTACTGAGTAAATAACAAGCTGCTCTGCATTTTTTATGGCTTCCACTGCCTTTTTCAGTTCTGTTTTGGAAATCCGTTTTAAGGAATCTTCCAGTAGTGCGATGGTGTTATGTATGATTTTTGACGGAACATCCTCAATGGTATCGTTCGGGCTGATTGAAATTCCAAGGGGACTATTTTGTTGAGGTAATACATTTTTCTCTGCGCGTTGCGTAGCAAATGCCAGTTTTACTTCACGAAAGCTATCGTAGCCGATTGCTTTCAGAAAACGCATGACGGTAGGTTGGCTTACCCCGGATTGCTCTGCCAGTTCTGCAATTGTCATTTTTTCTATTTTATCATCATGGGCCAACATATAATCGGCAACGGCTTTTTCTGATTTGCGAAGAGAAGCATATTGTTCTTTGATTTTCCATAATATCTGCATATAGCATGGTACCTGCCTTTCAAAAGTTATTGTGGTGTAACAGTTCAGCCGGGCAGAAATGATTGTGGAAATTGCACATGACTGCTGGCAGGCTAAGTGTAATTTCCACAATCATTTCTATCGGGCTAACGCCTGACATGAATACACATTGAACACTTGGCGAAGTATTTTTGAGCCTAGTGAGAAAGCGCACAGAGTGAAGTGTCCAGCCAAAAAGAATATATAGAGAGTTGCACCCTCTAAGTAGTAACAATACCATTATAAAAATTTTTGTGTAAAAAAACTACATATTTTTCAAAAGGATGAAATCTATATATGTAAAATTTTATTTTACATTTGTTTTTTTCGGGAAGAAAAAGCGGGATATAGTAGATAAGAAAAGAAAAAATAGTTGTAATGAAGGTTCCTATGAAAATATTTCTTCTATATTATTATTAAATAAAATGCCTGGCGATAAAAATAAGCATTAAAAGTTCTTTGGATTTCAAAAGAACTTCTAATGCTTGAAAAATAGTAAAGTGGTTCTTGCGATTTACTTTAGCATCAAAAGAGGATTTACACTGTCCTTTTCTTCCTTAATCTGGAAATAAAGATTACAGCCTTCTTTTTTGTAGTATTTTGTTGGTTTCGCTAAGGTGGCAATGACGGTGCCTTCCTTTATCGTATCGCCTTCTGCTACTTTAGGATTATCCAATTGACCGTAAATATAAGTATAATCTCCAGATACGGCGGTTATCGTAAGACCAGTTTCACTGTTTCGTTTTACTTTGGTAATCTGGCAATCACAGGCACTTTTAACTTCATCCCCAACTTTTCCTGCGATGACGAGGGAAGGGTTACATTTGTACTGACCAAGTGTTGTAAAATAAATGGGTTTGTCCATGCTGTAAGTCAATAAAATATCTCCGTTAATTGGCCAGGTAAGTCCTTGGTTTTGATCTTCTGTATTGATAACAGAAACAGTAGTATCTTTCTCGTTTTTTTCTGCCTTTTTATTTGTAGTGCTTTTTTTCTTTATTGGTGCCTCTGAAGCTTCGGCAGTGATGGAAGCGTCTGATTGTGGCTTTTTAATGTCGCTGGTAGTGCTTGAGTCATTTTGAATTTGTGCTACATCAACAGCACGGTCTTCTTCCTGTAGTGCTGCATAGTTATGCTCGGTTGCCTCTGTTGTTTCTGGTGCAGTGGTTGATGTTACTGTAGCATATTTGTCTACTTCTTTTTCTTGATTTTTAATACTTTTTTGCACACCTACAACGGATAAAATAGCGAACAGGCATAGGAAACATGCAATATAAAATCCCTTTTGTGTATAAAATTTTTTGTTGTGGTTCTGATAATTCATATACAAATCCTCCATTTCTATATCATAGTGGTAAATGCTTAGTCATCAGCTAAAGAATTACTGTGTGAGTTATTGTAACATTTAGTGATTGACTTGGTTGCTGATACCTTTCATTCTAGACATAGTCTTGCCTGTTTTTTGGAAAATATACTTGCTATAAAAAATAAAAAAAATTATAATGAGCATACAGAGAAAACTGTATTAAAAAGGTATAGTTTCCTTCTATTTTGCCTATAGATAGAAAGGTGAAGGAAGGTCTTACAGATGATATTAGAAAAAGAAGGGATGGTTTTACATGAAAAAGCAGGCATTGATTTTTTTGGCAGAGGGATTTGAAGAGGTAGAAGCTTTAACGGTTGTGGATTTGCTTCGTAGAGCAGAGATTGAAACAAAAATGGTATCCATTACTGGTGATAAAAAAGTAACAGGTTCTCATGGAATTGCTGTTGAGGCAGATGTATTGTTTGCGGAAGCGGATGTTACAGAGTCGGATGCATATATTTTACCGGGAGGAATGCCAGGAACAAGAAATTTGGAGGCATGTGCACCGTTGATTGACGTATTAAATCAAGCAAATGAAAAAGGAAAACTTCTATGTGCGATTTGTGCAGCACCATTAGTATTAGGTGTAAATCATTTGTTGGAAGGAAAGAAAGCAAGCTGCTATCCAGGATTTGAAAAAGATTTACGCGGTGCATTGGTTTCTTATAATCCAGTATCAAAGCAGGATAATGTAATTACAAGTCGAGGCATGGGAACAGCGATTTCTTTTGCGGCAGAGATTATTAAAACTTTACTGGATGAAAAGACAGCAGATGAGATTAAGGAATCGATTATTTATAAGTAATTGTTTAATACAGAGCTAGTCTATTATCTATTATAAATAGCATGTTGGATTGAAGTAAAATTAGATATAGTGTTTGTATAGAGGAATTATTTTCTTGGCATAAATACAATACTATCTTAGGCAGGAATAAATGAAAGGTAATTCATTTGTTTGGGAGATGGAATTGTATTGTTGGAGAATAGTTCCTTTTTTTATAGGTATTTTGGATGAATAGGCAAGACGCTTTAAAGCAATAAGGTTGATAAAAAATGTTGAAAAAATGTCAAAATATTACGAAAATTTAATAAATATTACAAAAATAGGAATAAATTATTGAAAAATATGTAGTGCTATGCTAAACTATCGCCGGACATATACAAAATAAATTTATAAGGAGACGGAGTTTATGAAGAAAAAAGGAAAAGTACTTGCGTTACTTCTTGCCACTGCTATGATTGGAACATCTTTTGATGGTAGCAGTCTTGTTGGATATGCCAAGACAACAAGTAAAGCAAAAGAAGCAGAAGCTTCAGATTCTTCTAAGCAGGAATCTGTTGTAGCATCAAATGGTATGTATACTGATCCGACAGACAAGGAACATGCAACTGGAGATTCGAAGGAATTGGAAGAAAGGCAACAAAAGTTAGAAAAACAGATAACTTCGGATATAAAAACAGATGATTTCGATAATGAACAGTCATTTCCGGCTGCAGTGGATAACAGTACGAATGAGAATGCAAAATATTTTCCACCAATTGGAGATCAGGGACTTATTGGTTCATGTGCATATTGGGCGGACTATTATTATGCTGGAACTTATCAATATAATAAATTTATGGGGACTGCAGCATCAGAAAGCACTACATTTTCGCCAAGATGGTATTATATCAATGGAGAATTTGCTTCGGATGACCAGATTCACTTTGGAATGACGATTGATCGTTGTCCTATTGATACATTTAGTAAATTGAATGGAAGTGAATTTCCGGCAGATTGTGAGAGTGACTGGTTAAAAGCACAGTCTATCTCTGCTACTGGTGAAGAATGTTATTATGTTGGCAAGTACCTGATTGACCAATGGAAGGAATATTTAACAGAAGGAAATGTGTTCAGCGTTGTTACATTTCCATACTGGTACAATTATATAAATATTGATGGGGATTTATGTAGTGAAAACAAAAAGTTTGATGGAGAACAAGCAGTGGTTGCTGATATGGGTATGGAGGGTTCGGATTCAGGATACCACGCTATTACTGTAGTAGGATATGATGATGATATTGAATTGGATCTAAATGGAGATGGCATTATTGAAGAAGGGGAAAAGGGTGCTTTTAAAATTGCCAATTCATGGGGAACATCGTGGGGAAATGATGGTTATATGTGGATTGCATACGATGCTCTAAACGGTTCATCAAATTATATTTCTACTCCAAACGGATATAGACGAAAAAGAGCAATTTCGGGTTCCTGTGTATTTAGAATGGAGACACAGGAAAAGAAGGATACACCAAGGTATTATGTGACTGTTACTGCAGAAAGTGATAAATCTGGGCTAGTCATTCGAGTAGATGATTTAAATGGAAAGTTTTGTCGTACTTCAAGAGGTAGTCATCATCAAAAAAACTATGCAGGGGAATCATCTGGGGTTGTTGAGTTTGGCCAGACTGCTGCAGTAGCTTCTCTTGAAAATTTAGATTATATTACCATTATGAATGAATCGCAAGACGGCGACATTACAGTAAAGGATGTACAGGTCGTAGATACAGTTAAAAAGGTGACTTACGATTTGTTAGATAGTACAGTTGTATTGAATTCTGAAAATAGTGAATTGAAGTTACAATATCATGATAAAACATATCCGATTGCGCCGTACTTTTCTGAATTTTCTTTGCAGAATGACAGTAGTCAGGCAATGGTAAAAGGAAAAGTAACAGCTATAGATACGGCAGGAAAGATTACTTATAAGGCCTCTTATACCTGTGAAGATCAGAAAGATACTGGTACGATTGCCGTAAGTTCTAATGGAAATTTTACTTTTATACCTGAAAAATATGGAACATATAGGGTAAAGGTGGTAGCCACTGATTCAAAAGGCAATGTGTCAAAACGAGAGAAAACGGTGGTTGTAGAAGATACAAGATTGGATAAGTTGGAATTTACCTCTTCTGTCGCCTCGCCCGTTGCTTATGTTAAAACTGGTGATGTTACATTAACTGCAAATGCAAGATTTGGAAGCGGTTCTTATTCTTATCGTTTTGGAGTGATTCGTTCTGCAGAAGAATACTACGTAAATGAACAGTTTAACTCCGTTAATCATATTACGTTAAAGGAATTAATTGATAAAACAGTTTTTTCGGATGATGGTCTTATTTTATTTGTTGATGTAAAGGACAATAAGACGAATGAGATTGTTCGAAAGAAGATTAAAAATTATGTTGTTACTGGAGGAAAGATTGCTGGTATTCAGGTAAAATCAAAGGATAATTCTTTTGAAGCTGGAAAACCACTTACATTGTCTGTTAAATTAAAGGATCATGGGAAAATTGAAAATTGCAGTTGCTATTTTGATATAGCATTAAATGATGTAGTTATAGAACAGGTACATGCGAGTTCGATTTCAGATACAGAAATGTCTGTTGAGTGGACACCGACAAAAGCTGGAACATATAAGTTTAGTGCTGTTGTAAGCGGTTTGATTGGTTCTTTTAAAATGGCAAGAAAAACGGTTCGGATTAAAAGAGCAACAATACCGACAGCGACACCAACAGGGAATACAGCAACGGTATACTATAAAAATAATAATTTTTCTAATGCGTATATTCACTATAAAGTGGGAAATGGTGGATGGACAAATGTTCCAGGTATAAAGATGTCCACAAGTGACCGTTCGGATCATACTTGGATGTATACGATTGATTTGGGAACGAATGATACGGCAACAGTATGTTTTAATAATGGAAGTGGCAATTGGGATAGTAAAAATGGAACAAATTACACAGTCAAAGCTGGAAAATATGGAATTTCTAATGAGCAGGTGTATGAGTTACCACAGGTGACAGCGACACCAATTACAACACCGACAGTGACACCAACGGTAACGCCGACTACGACACCAACTATAACACCAACGGTAACACCGACTACGACACCGACAGTAACACCAACGATAGCACCAACGCAGGAAACAAATGTATATTTTGACAATACAAATGCAAAATGGAATAATGTGTATGCTTATGTGTGGACAGATGGTGCTTCGGCTGATGTACTTGACACAACAAAGGTTGCAGATGATATTTATAAGGTGTCAGTACCAAGTAAGTATAAAAAGATTATTTTTAAGAATACAAGTAGTGGATGGGATAAGCAGACAATTGATCTTTTAATACCAACTGATTCTAACAATTGTTGGAAGCCAAATGGAAGTTCCAATAAGTCATCAGGAAATTGGTATGCATATCGGGAGCAAAATGAATTTTCTGTTGATGTAGTTCTTTATGGGAAAAAGGGAAATGTTAGTGCGAAAGCAGTAGTGTCTAATGGTACTGCACCATATACATTCTCCTTTGTGGATAGCAAGGACGGAGAGGTACGTACTCCTATTAAGGGAGATACCCCTTATGATTATTATTATCATACCTTGTCTGCATATTTTGGGGGTCATTATGGAACAACAGTGACTGTCACAGATGCAGAAGGTAAAGTGGC
>FR899670.1:13277-14164 GCA_000437275.1 Clostridium sp. CAG:411
CTGCAACGGCCTCTATACAAATTGATCCTTTATGTATCACAGCTATTACCCCAGATGTGACACCAGGAATTGTAGGACAAAAGGTTTCTTTCCATGCAACTTATGAAAATGAATTTTTCTATAAATTTCCAAATACAGGAACTTGGTCTATTAAGGATGCCAAGGGAAATATTGTTAGCAATAGTTTTGAGTTTACACCTGAATTTCCAGGTACCTATTATGTAACATATACGTTGACAGATGCAGCACCAGAGACTGCAACAAAGACAATTGAGTATACTGTAAAGGATAATAAGAGTAATTATGCAACAGTGTACTATAATGGTTCATGGAACAATGCTTATATTCATTATCGTGTAAATAATGGAAGCTGGACAAATGTACCTGGAGTGGAAATGAAAAGCAGTGACCGCTCAGATTATAAATGGATGTATACGATTGATTTGGAAGAGCAGACGGGAGTAACTCTTTGCTTTAACAATGGAAATGGAAGCTGGGATAGCAATAATGGCAGTAATTATTCATTGGGCGTTGGAACATATGGTGTGAAAAACGGAAAGATTAATAAACTTGATGAAGTAGTACCAACACCAACTGTGATACCAACTACAGTGCCAACAGCAAGTCCAACTACCGCACCAACAATAACACCAACTATAGTGCCAACAGCAACACCAGTAGAACAATCTTATGTGACGGTATCTTATAATAATGCAGTGACAAATTGGTCTAATGTATATGCTTATGTATGGAATACAACACAGGACCCTATTGTATATACTCCAGCATATAAAAGCGGGAAAGAATATGTGTTTAATATTACAGGAAAGTATACATATATTATTTTCAAAAATACCAAAGTATAATGGTATCATAATTTAAGACAC
>FR899671.1 GCA_000437275.1 Clostridium sp. CAG:411
ATGAAAAGAAAACTATATTTAACCATATTATTAACCAGTTTGTGTCTCTTATTTGTGGCTTGCGGTGTCAAAAAGGTTGACTATACATCCTTTGAACGGACAACCAGCCAAAAAGATATGGCACAGACCATCGGCAGCGAGCCAAATGAAACCAAAAAAACAGAGGACGGTGGAATTACCTATACATATAAAAAAAGCGTATATGACCGTTATACGGGGTCTATGAGTTATCAATATTACGACGATATGCTTTATTACTCAAAATGGACGCATATAGAAAAGAAAGAGAAAAAAGCAGAAAAGGTATATGAAAATATCTGCACTGCCTTAAAAAAGCAATATGGAAATGGAAGCGAGGATAAAACAAACCATACTACTACCTTTGAGGAGGAGAATAAATATATCATTGCCGCTTACGCATTGCAGGATCAGAAATATGCGGTGTGTATTACGGAAATGATGAAATAGGAGGGAAATATGTTTTTGAACAACCGTTGTTATTTCACAAGCCCTTAGAATCATGCTATAATGGACATAATACGAAAGACAGGACTAAAATAACGGAAACGGGGAGGCGAAAACATGAAAGAATTTAATACTACAGCTATCTGTATACCAGAGTTGCACTATATGGTTGATACAACGGAAAAAATAAGACAGATTGAGAAATTAATTGCACATGGCGACTATTTTACGATTAACCGCGCTAGGCAATATGGCAAGACTACTACGATTTCTACATTATTTCGCAAATTGCAGCATCAATATTTAATGGTTCGCATGAGTTTTGAAGGGGTTGGTGATACCTTTTTTAAAAGTGATTATTTATTTGTGTGGAATTTTATCAAAAAAATGGGAAAAAGCTTAAAAAAAGCAAATGCCACTCAGGAGCTAATAGAAACTTGGGAAAACATAGAAGATTTTTCTAAAGAGGAGGATGCTATTGCATATCTTGGAGATAAGATTACAACTCTATGCGAAATAGCAGATAAAGAAATTGTGTTAATCATTGATGAAGTGGACAAAAGCTCTGATAATCAGGTTTTTCTTCATTTTTTGGGAATGTTACGCAATAAATATCTGGATTATAGAGCGGATGGAGATGCGACATTTAAAAGTGTCATTTTAGCAGGTGTATATGATATAAAAAATATGAAACTGAAACTCCGTCCAGATGAGGAAAAAAAGTATAACAGTCCTTGGAATATTGCAGTGGATTTTGAGGTAGATATGAGCTTTTCCCCACAGGAAATTTCCACCATGTTGCAGGAATATGAACAGGATCATCACACAGGCATGGATATTGTAGCAATGTCTGAAGAAATCTATAAATATACAAACGGTTATCCCTATTTGGTTAGTTGGTTATGTAAATGGATGGATCAAAATACACCAACTGAATGGGGCAGGCATTCCGTTCAACTTGCAATTAAAGGTATTTTAAATAGTAGAAACAATACACTTTTTGATAGCTTGCGCAATAATATTGAAAACAATGCACAATTGAAGGATTTAGTATTCCGAATCCTTTATGATGGCGAAGAATTTATGTATAACCACGCTAATCCTATAATAGAATTAGGTGAAATGTTTGGGATATTTGCTAACCGAAATGATTATGTGGCGATTTCAAATAAAATATTTGAAATCTATCTGTACAATTACAGTATAAGCGTGATGCAACTGCAAAAGGAGAATCCTCCAATCATGCGTGACCAGTTTATTGACAATGGCAAACTAAATGTTGTTCGTATATTGCAGAAGTTTCAGGAGCTTATGAAAGCAGAATACCGCCAAGAAAACGAAACATTTTTAGAGAAACAGGGCAGATTACTTTTTTTATGCTTTATAAAACCAATCATTAATGGTACAGGTTTTTATTATGTCGAACCTGAAACTAGAAATAATGAACGTATGGATTTAGTCATTACTTATGGCTATGAAGAACATATTATAGAACTTAAAATATGGCATGGAGAGGAATATCGAAAAAAGGGGATTGCACAGTTAGAAGAATATTTAGATAGTCGAAATGTCTCGAAGGGCTATTTGCTTAGTTTTTCTTTCTTAAAAAATAAGGAATATATATGTAGGAAATTGGATATAACCGAAACAACAAAGGATATTTTAGAAGTTGTAGTATAAAACAAAAGCCATTATCCCAAGCGTAAATACCAGCTTGGATAATGGCTTTTCTCTTACCGAAACTACTTAAAACCTCATACTCATTGGTTCTATTTATAACTTAAATATATGTACATTTTCCTTTAAGTTGTCGGATACAGTTTTTAATTGATTTGCATTTTCTGAAACCTTTTGTATCTTTGTATTCATTTCTGTGGTAGAAGCACTGGTTTCTTCTGTGCTTGCCGCATAGCGTTCTGAAACATCTGAGATATTTCGTACTCGGTCAACGACTTGTTCTCTTGCTTTATCCAGTTCCTCACTGTTTTGCGCAATACGTCCAATTTCTTTACGGGAGGCATTGATATCTTCCGCCACTATATCAAATACATTTTTGGTATCTTGCAACATCTGATTCTGTTTATTCATGACTTCTTTCACATGTTCCATTGTAATTACTGCATTTTCAGAATCTTTCAGTAATACAGTAATGGATTCTCCAATCTGCTGTGCGGATTCGTTAGACTGTTCAGCCAATTTCTGAATCTGGGATGCAACGACTGCAAATCCTCTTCCCTGTTCTCCTGCTCTGGCAGCCTCAATGCTGGCATTTAAGGATAGGAGGTTCGTTTCTTCGGCTATGGTAGTAATAAGGTTAATTGCCTCTTCAATGCGCTGTGCAGACTCGTTTGTGGTATCTGTCTGCTGTGAAATTACCTGAATTGACTGTTTTACCTCTGTATTGATGTCCTCTAATTCCTGCAAAGTATTTTTGGCACGAAGGCTGTTCTTTTCCATATGATTTGCCACCGTATGTATTTTTTCAATATTTTCATTGGTTTCCTGGATTCTCTCACCCATGAAAATAACATCGTTGTTCATAAGCTGTGCATCCGCTGCCTGAGAAGTCGCTCCATCTGCAATTTCTGCTACTGCCTGTTCGATTTGTTCCAGCGTATCTTTTGTCCGCATCAGTTCGTTATCCATAATCTGTGCGGATTTTTGTACCACGTCACTTTCTGACGAGATATTACCGACAATCTCAGATAACTTTTGCTGTAAATTTACAACGCTTCGTACAAGTTCCCCAGTTTCATCTGTAGACTTGGTATATTTGGTATCAATCGGATTAGTCAAATTGCCATCTGCAATCTCTCCCAATTTTTTTACACCGTATGCAATACGCCCTGTAATTTGTCCAGAGAGTATCCAAATACAAATGGCTGAAAGAATTACTAATATGAGCATAATCAATACAATAACTGCCATAATATCTGTAACCATTTTACGGATGGTAGCACTTTGCATACCCGCAAATACCATACCTACTGGTTCATCCGAATTGTCATCATAATAAGGGATATAAATACCGTAGCATTTTTGACCTAAAATAGAAATGTTTTTAAAAAAGCCTTCTTCTCCCTTTTTCAAAACTACATCTGTTACCTTCGGATCTGCTTTATTGCCTGTTGTATCGTTTGAAGAACCCTGCAATGTAGTAATGCATCTGGTGTTTCCGTAAAAAATAGAAGTTTCTATTTTATTATTCTTTTTAATGGTATCAATCAATTCAGTATCTTCTGAAATATTATAATGATCCCCATTCCACAAGTTTCCGTCCTGATCCAGTCGATAACTGTTACCCTCTGATAGAGATATATTATCTCGTTCCATAACCGCTACATCATAGAGATTGTTTTTCACCAATGTTTCCAAATGCCCGCTAATGCGATAGTCCATTATAATAGCAATAATAATAGTTGCTAAAAGTAATGGTAGCATTGACATAGCCCAAAATTTTCCCTTTAATTTTAACTTCATAAATATTCCCCCTTCTGTTATCTTAGGTAGCCCCAAAACTTACTTCTATTATAATACTTTATAGGAAAAAATTCTATTAATTTGTTGTATGAGAGAAAATTTACACATTAAAAAAAAGACCTACCACACTAGAGGCTGTGTAGTAGGTTAGGGAGTAGTTTGCTTTGTTTATCTATAAATTGTATCGCTGACAAAATTCCTTTGCAGTGATAATATCAATATCCTCATAATTTTTTAGAACAAGTAAATCTGCATCACCGCTGACAACGTACAATGCCTTTGCATCTTTGGCACATCCTAAAAATTTATTATCATCAGGATCTCGACAAATGTCTACAATGGATTTTGTTTCAATCAATTCCAAATTTTGAAGGACGGGAGTTAGAATCGTTGCATTCAAATGTCCCTGCTTTTTCTGGAGCATTCTTTCCACAATTTCTTCATATTCATCAATGATTTCTGTAGTTGCACATGCCGTAATTTCATTTGCAACAATGGCTCTCAACACTTTTTGAGGAAAGCCACCAAAAAAGATTCCTGAAATCATAACATTTGTATCTACAACAATTTTCATAGGCGTTTACTCTTTCTTGTCTCTTTAATAATATCATTTACATCACTTTCAACATAACCGACATCCTTAGCCCATTCCTGTGCCTCATTCAATGCCTGTTCGAATTCATCTAACTTTGGTATTTTTAAAACTTTTAACATGATAACATCACCTGATGTATAGGCTACTAATTTATCACCAGCATCAATATCTAAATCTCTGCGCATACTAACAGGGATTGCAATCTGACCTTTTGTAGAAACTGTCACAACTTGTGCATTCATAAATAACACCTCTTTCATTGTAAGATTTTCTTACTTATATAGTATCATAAATTTTCAAAAAAGCCAATAATCCATCTTAACAATTAGAACACTGCCTAAATTCTATTTTTCTCAATTCTTACCTTTATTAAACAGGGAAATAAACTTTGCCACAAGGCAGAAATGGTATCCAAAAGGGGTTTTATGAAACAGCAAAGAAAATAGAATAATATGAAACAAGCAGAAAGATGTGGAAAATTTTCCTGCGCTTTCTGCCTGTTTGATCTCAAATTCTCTTATTGCGATATAACCATTATTTTTTTTGATCATTTACCATTGCCATAATATTCATGGCAGGTAGTACAATAGGATTCATCCCTGGTTGAGTTGTGATAATAGAAATATAACTTCTTATGTACGGAAACATAATAGCTATTGTATTCTTCTCTAGAATGTCCATATTTTCCTGCTTTGTATTGAAAATAGCTCTACCCTTTACATTGACATAGATTTTTTCATCTTCATCAGATACAGTCGTAATTAGTATAACTTCAAAAAGACCATCACTAAGTTTGTTGAGGCTACGTTCAACTTGAACGCCTAATTCTAATCCATCCAATGGCTCATCTTTTTTTCTAAAAGAACTTTCAACAATTTCTATTTTCTCTAATACAAGAGGACTTTCATATTTAGATTTTACTTCCATATTCTTCTCCTAACACGCTATAGCATAATCATCGTTTAAATAGAATTCTGGAGCTACTGCTTTTGTATTGGTTTTACTGCATGAATATCCAACATATGTCTGATATGATGAAAAAATACGATTTAGATCATCATCCGTAATTGGATGTAGTTCCATTCCTTCCTTAATCATAGGGCTAATGGCTGTTTCGCTTAATTCAACATCATATTTCTCGCATAATGAAAGAAATAAATCTTTATCAAACATCATATCACTTCCTCCTCCTCATTATACACTAACTTAGTCGATTTAATACATTCCTTTTTTGAAACACATATTTGTCTTTCCTTAAACTTAATGCCTATATTATTCATTATTTTACGTTGTATCATTTTATCAGTTTCACTTCTTTTAGTTGTGTAACCTGCAAATTCCTTCTGAAAAGTACCAATAATAACGGATAACTTATTTTGCTGTTTATAATAATCGAATAGAACAGCTCTGAGTTTGTAATCCTCAAATATTGGCATCCTACCAGGACAATTAGTTTTGACATCTTCCATAATTTTTAATACTTCGGTCATAAACTTATCTAGTTGTTTATTGTCATCCAAATCAAGTACTTCTTCACTTTCGGCTTCTATAATTGATTTAAAAATAATTGCTCCACAATTATCATTATGACAAGATGTTGTCTTTGCCCACCACATTGCTTTTTCATAATCATCGAAAAAGTATACTCCTTGTCCAAGCCAATGATCAGTACGATACTCGCATTCGTCTGGGTCTAATCCGATTTCTTCTATGTTATATCGGTATTTTGAGCAGGTCCCATGATATCCAATTTCGTTCATTTTTCACTCTTTCTCAATAGTAGTAATACACTAATTTATAATCAAAACTGTATAAATATACAAAATAAGTATACCATATAATCTATATGAATTCAAATATTTTTTGTAGGTGTAGTCAAGCCCTATAATTCCCTCTATACCGCTGCATCTTCCCCACTTTTTACGTTAGTTACCGTAATCTTACACTTTTTCTTTTTTGTAAAGTCATAGCTCATAGTAGTCGTATTGCCATAATATTCCCATGTAGTCATACCTGTTTTGTCACTATCTGCTACAGCACCCTTACCGTAAAGCTTTGTGATATTTTTGGAAATGGTATCATACACTTCTTTTCCTTTCTTTTGATCAGAAGCTGTAGTCTGAAATTCAGAATACATCAATGTACTTCCATCGGAAGAAAAATGATAAATGGATTTTCCCTTATAACCATAATAATCTGTATTATTGTAGATGTAGTCAATCATAGCACCGTTTTTTACCTTCTTATCTGGCTTGCCACCTAGTTCTTTCTTTAACTCCTTAAGAGATAAACCATAGTCAATGAATGGGTAAGGATCGTCTGGGGGAGTAGGGGTTGGTTTTTCGGTTGGTACTGTGGTCACTTCGGCTATTTTGGTTTCAGAAGTAGTTGAGTTTGTGTTGCAAGCCGTTAGAGATAGGGCTGCGGTTAAAATAAAAGCGGTTGCTAGGTATTTCTTTTTCATTTTTTTGTCCTTTCTTTCTAAATCAAATTTCCAGATAACCCCTAATTGTCAAATACTTTTAGTTTAAACATTCTTAAAAATCTATTGTATATAAAATGTAGTGTTTAAATAGTTTTTGTTTTGAACTATCTTAGTAATTAGATATGTTTATAGCTATTTTTCTTTGAGAGCGGGAGTTTTAAACTCCTGTGATACTAAATATTCATCATATAATGCAAATTTTGATTCATGATATTTGATTGCATTATCCATAATGTATATATTTTGGTGTCCTTTATTATTTTTATAGTGTTTTATCACTAATGTTTTGTCTTGGATTTTACCATTGTTGAATTTATATGAATTAAAATCACTAAATAATTCAGGCTCTGTTAATTGAATTTCCTTGCATTTATGACTATACTCACCAATTTTATTTTCAGTACTCTTGTCACAGATTACTGCAAGATTGACACATTGTGGATATGCTTCTAAAGCAGTAATTCTTTTTGAAGAATAGGCAATACCATCCAATCCTATAATCTTAGCTGCTTGCATAAGTAATTGAGAAATAATATATTCTGATCTGAAAGTGCGATTTCGTTCCAATATACGAAAAGAGGTTGCAATTACAAATGGGAATACAATAAGTGCCTCTTCCTCATTGAATGGTTGACCCATTAATGTATTCATATCATTTTGTAATACCGAATGATGAATACACAGATTCAATATTTTCCATTTTGATGGTAATTTGTATGCTGAACAGTAAAAGTATTCTTTTTCTGGCATAGACAATTCTAACCAACAACCAAAACTTGTGGTGGAAAAGTACATACATGGAACGCCTGGTATACTAAATCTTTGGGTTGAAATAATTGACCTTTTATCATAAGGAATGTGAAGCATATCTTCTCTTGTTAAACTGTTTTCTGAAATTCTTGCTTTAAAAAAATATAATTCTTCTTGCATCATCTTATCATATGCTGGATCATCAGATAGTCGTAATTCCTTTGGGGCCAACCCACGAAATGCGTAATTATTTGTAAGAGTTGATACCAGAAAGGGATTGTCCTCACATCCGCTTATAATGGATATTAATTTTTCGGTCGCTGTTACAGTATAACCATTATAATAGTTATCTAAGGCACAGTTAATCGAGTCACATACACTAATCACTTTATATTTGCACTCATCACTTACAGCAAATTTTTCTACAACTTCCTTATATGTATTTAATTTATTCCTAAGTGTATTTTGATAATCTTTATCGTATTGGATAATAATAGGAGACTCAAATTTGTTTAATTCATCTACATTTACCATTGCGTTATCACCTCACATATATCTATTAACTAGAAAAATCCCATACCTCCAAAGAGGTATGGGAAAATATACTTTTCGCACATCTAGTGTTTTGTACTGCAATTTATGATTATGCAACTGATACTGTATATGTATTTTCGCTTGCAGCAACTGTTAATGTAGCTGTCTTTGTCACAGCAGTACCATTTGCCTTTTCAACTTTGATTGTGAAAGTTGCAGTTTTGCTTTGTTCAGCTTCTGTTAAAGCCTTTACAGTTACCTTGTTATCAGAAACTGTAATTAGTTCATTTGCATCTGTAGTTTCAGTTACTGTAACAGTAGTGCCATTCTTTGCTACAGCACTTAAATCAATTGTAGTTACTGCACTACCATTTACTGCATCAGTTTTTGTAGCTGCTGCGGTTAATAATGCAACATCCTTAGCAATTAATGCGTCAGCAACTGTTGTAGCTTCTGGTTCATATACCTTTGTTGTATTTACAGTAATCTTCTTATCCGTAGAAGCACTTGTAATGGCAGTAGAAGGTGTATATGTTACTTTTCCATAAGCAGAAAGTTTACCAGCTTCACCAACAATAACTTTAATCTTTGTTAAATCTTTACTAATTACGATTTTAGCTGTATCAGCTTTTGCATCTCCATCTTTTGTAAATCCAGACAATTTTCCAAGATTTACATCCTTAAATGTTAAATCACCATTTGTAGCAATTTCTGCTGTTGCAGCCAATGCATAACCACCATTGTAATCATTTCCGTAAGTATCGCCAGATACCGCTTCCCATTTAGTTTTAGTAGTATCAGTATAAATGCTGCTCTTTTCAACAGTCTGGTTGAATTTAATTTCGAATGCAGTAGCTATATCTACAACAATAGCATTAAATAGAACGTTTCCATCAACAGTTGTATACGCATTAGCATCCATAACTGTTAAACCAGTTTCCACTGATGCTGTAATACCTGTCGTATTTTCTGTATATTTCATACCATTTCCATCATAAGACCAATTAGCGGCTGGAACATCAGCATATTGTTTTGTTGACACCGTAACAGCCTTTGCTGTATCTAAAGTGAATGCCGCAGTATCATTAAATCCTGTTAATAGAACTGATTTACCATCAGATAATAGTGTTGAAGTAAATGTAGTAGTTTTTTTAGTTCCATTAGAAACAACAAAAATATTCTCTAAATTATCTGTTTTAACTAATCCGTCAAATGTTAATTTGATAGTTTCACTATTCATGACTTCTGCAGCACTTAAAGCTGTTCTGAATGGCCATGTTGTAGCGGAAGCCTTAATTCCAGCAGAAGTTTGTGGTGTTGTAACTGCTTCTGAATTTGCAACAGCAGTACTATTATTCAAACGATGTAATGTTGTTCCAAGTGCTGTAACAGATTTATATTCAACATTAGCAGCTACTGCTTTTGCTCTTACTTTTACCTTCGAAGCTAATACAGCAGAACTTAATTTTGAACCAATTGTAAAATCAATATATTGCTTATTATTAACTGTAACCAATTTAGCTGCCGTAACATCGTTAAATGTTTTACCATCAACAGTATATTCAAAATCAGATGCATATACTGTTTCAAGAGTCGCATTTTTAACTTCAACTCTCAATGTATTAGTATCAACAGCACTTACTTCAGAATTTGCAATTTCTGCTGCTTCATCTGCTGCATAACTAAGTTCCTTTGTATATCCATTAGAACCATCGTTTAGAATATTTCCTGCAACGTCAGAAACAGTATAAATGTCACCTTTTACTCCACCAATTGTTATCTTTTTACTTTGATCTACATCATCTGGTAAAGTAATAATAATAGTTTTTCCGTCAGAAGAAACCTGAATAGTTGCTTTTTCTGGAAGTGCTTCTCCACCATATGTATAATTGCTTGCTAAAAGGACAGATCTTGCACCTGTTGTAGCCATTGCTTCACTAAATGTTATAGCAATCTTCTTTCCACTATATATAGCATTACCAACAACAGTAGGTCTTGTTGTATCCTTAACAGCAACTGTTGCAACTGCCTTTGTCATTTCAACACCCATTGTATCTTTAACACCACTTACTGTAACAGTATAATTACCAGATGCTAAATTATCTGCAGTTGTAATTGTTACAATCTTCTTTGTTGTATCAACACTGATAGTTGCATTTGTTAATGAAACTGCTTTTCCGTTTGGATCAACGATGGAATAAGAAGCCTTATTTGTTGAATCCCCTACAGTATTTCCATCTTTGTTTTGCATTACTTTATCAAATGTAACAACAAATTTATTATCAGCTGTTGATTTAACAGTAGCAGTAGCTGCTGTTTCTTCTGGAACATCAACAGTTTTTGTTGTATCCGCTACAGTATATCCATAAGCATCAACAACACCCTTAAGTGTAAATTCTGTTGTTCCTGCCTTCATAATATTCGCACCAGTGAAAGTATATACAATAGTTTTATTATCTGCTTGTAACTCAGCACTTGTAGATGTACCCTGTCCTGCAGCTGTCTTCCAAGATAATGTTCCACCTGCTGTTACAGCGCTATCAAATGTTACAGCAACTTTTTCACGACTCTTAGCTACTACAGATGTAACTTTTGCTACTGTAACAGAAGAATCAATTGAAACAGTCTTTGTAACTTCTGATACTGCATAAGAAGCATAATCTGTAAATTTATTAGCTAAAACAGAAACTTTATATGTATCTACTGGCAAAGCACTTTTAAATGTTAATGTAACAGTTCTTCCATTAGCAGACAACTTAGCACTATCAATCTTGTTAGTAACATCCTGTGATGCAGAAGTTGCAACTTTAAAATAAGCCTTAAGCGCACCTGTAATCATATTATCTGTATCCAAGTCACCAGCAGTTGCTAATTTAACAGCTTCTGAAAATTCGATTTCAACTACTTTATTACCAACGGCTTTAACAGAGGCAACCTGAGGGACATTAACATCTTCACTTGCCACCTTATTATCTGTGTAATCTGCAAACATACCAATTGCCTTAGCAAGCTTTACAGTATTTGCAGTCTTACCATTATCTAATGTAGAGTCTAATAAAAGAATTACAGACTTAGCATCATCAGCTACAGTTATAGTTTTAACTGTTGTAGATGTTGTAGCACCTTCTTTAGTAACAGTATAGTTTGTAGCTGTTTTAGCAGCTTTTTCCTGAGTCGCTGTTAATGCTTTGGTAAATGTTACTTGAATTTCAGCTCTGTTTAATGCTTTAACAGAAGCAACCTCTAACATTTTCTCTAAGTTGATTTCAACAACCTTAGCTTCTTTATCTTCTAATTTAACTTCTTTTGCCTGAGCAATGTATCCGTCTTTTGTTACAGATACTGTATATGTTCCAGCTGGTAATCTCTTAGCTGTATCAACAGCTGCACCACTAGCATTTGTTACAATAATTGTTGCACCACTAACAGCAACACCTGTTACTGTAATTGTTCCACCTGTTACTACTTCAGGAGTTGCTGTTGTAT
>FR899672.1 GCA_000437275.1 Clostridium sp. CAG:411
CGCAGAAAGGCGGATTATAACTATGGGAAAGCTTATATTATGTGCAGGCTCATTAGCAAAGGAACCCCTTCATTTTGTGTTGACAGATACGTGTGTGTACTCTTTGGAGGAGTTAGGATATTACTTATATCATAATATTTATACGATTACGATGGATACGTTTGATGAAACCTTTTTTCGATGGGTAGAACTTGAATTAAAAAGACCGGATCTGTCAGAAAAATGGTTTAATATTTTACAGGAAAATCAAGATTTAAAAGAATTGATAATCAGTATTCTGGGGGCAACAGATTATTTTACAAAACTAGAGATAGAGAGTTTGATTAAAGTAATCGATCAAATTAATGGGTTATTGCCTGTGCAACGTAGAAAAATGGAAGGCGATAATTGTCTAAGATACGGGGATTTTGACAAAGCATTACAGGTGTATAAAGATATTCTGGTTTCGGATGATGCGTCTGTGTTGTCTGCAAAAGAATATGGGAATATTTTACACAATATTGGTGTGATTCACGCACAAATGCGATCTTTTGAACGTGCACAGAGGGAATTTGTCAGAGCATATTCTTTAAACCAGGAAGAGGAAAGTTTGAGGGAATACTTACTTTTACTGCGATTACAAAATAAAGAAAAAGAGTTTATGCAGGCTGTGTTGGAATATGATATTTCAGAAGAAAAGGTACAAGAGTACAATGGGGCATTTGAACAAATGTTGGCAGATGCAGAAAAGACAAGGGAATACCGTAAAATCAAAGGCTTACCTGCATTAAAGGAAAGTGGAAAAGTAGGCGATTATTATTATACGATTGACACGATGATTTTTAATTGGAAACAGCAGTACAAGCATGGAATGGAGCAGGGATGAGTATTTTTGGATTTCGGAAAAGAAAAAAGAGGGAGAAAGACAAAAGAGAAGAACAAAAAACAGATGTTACAGAAGTCATCCATACAGGAGTTGACGAGGCAGTAAGAAAAAAACAGATCGAACAAGATGCAGATGGAAATAAAAAAGAAATTGTGTTAGAAGATTTCACGCCTGTTATAACATCAGAAAGTATGGAACAAGAGATTGAACAACCATCTTATGATGTGGAGCGTTCTACGGAAGACTGTCTTGAAATATTAAAAGAAAATTGCGAGCAAATCGTTGAAACGAAACGGTTCAATGAAAATGCGAAGATAGAGTATCAGGCTGTTTCTGAATATTTAGCAGATGTACAGAAAGTAGAACGTATGGAGCCAAAAGAAAGGAAACTGCTGGATAATGCCGCAAATAAAATGCTTCAATTGAGTAAGGAACGAGAGAATTATCAGAAAAGAGAGATTACAACATCGAATCCTTGTTTTCGCACAATTCGTTTACATGATGGTCAAATGATGGATGAATTAAAGCATATGCGTGAAAATGAAGATTATCGAAAATTGATACAAAATGATATGAGGCAATTAGAGGCAGAGAAGGCAGCATTGCGATATGAGTATGATAGCTTGCCTGCAAAACAAAGAGAGCTGAAAAAAATAACGATAGTGATGGCGGTTATTGTGTTGAGTTTATTTGTTTTGTTTTTTGCGATGGAACAAGGATTACAGCAGGACATGAAACTTCCATTTATTATGACCGTAGTGATGGCAGCAGGCATTGTAACGTATGTCTTTTACGAGGCATATCGCAATCGATATGAACGCACCGCTTTGGAGAAAAAACTAAATCGGGCAATACAGTTATTAAATAAAGTGAAAATTAAATATATCAATAACACAAGCACGTTGGAGTATAGTTATTCCAAATACAACGTAAAAAATTCAATGGAATTGGAATATTTAATTAAGGAATATAGTAAGGCAAAAGAAGCGGAGCGAACCTATGAAAGTAATAAAGACCGCCTTACGCATTATCGGGATAAAATTCTTGACATTCTTACGTTTCATGAGGTGGAAGATGCAGAAATCTGGTTACATCAGTTGACGGTTCTTGTAAATAAAGAAGAATTTGCAGAGATGAAAGGTTCCCTAGAGGCACGTAAGCAGAGACTTGTAGATAGAATGAACGATAATGCCAAACAAAAAGACCAGTGCTTTGAACATATGCACCAAGTGATTGCGGAAAAGCCAGAATTAAAGGATGCTTTATTACAATTGATGAATGAATATGATATATCAATATAATTTATGGGACAGAACTTGAAAGGAAGGAAGCAGATATGTTACCGAACGAAACGGCAATCAGGGTGTATGGCGCTATCATTTTCCTGTTTCTGCTGCTTTTACTGCCAGTGTTTTGCCTGATGAAAAAAAGAAAGAAGAATGGCACATCGGATTTAAACATAGAGAAGAAGCAGAGAAAGCGAACTTTTCAGGTGCGGATACGTGTGTCACGTACAAAACATAACCAGATTAATATTAGTTGCCTTCAAATGGATGAAAAACCAATTGGTGAGTTATTAGCCAGTTATTGTCTGGAGGATTACGTGGCGGTGGATGGAGAAAAAAATACTGTTCATCTGGAGCAGATTTATGTAAAACGCGGTTATCGAAAAAAAGGAATTGGAAAACAGATGATGATATATCTGCTGGGAGAGATGCAGAAAATTGAAAAAGAGCATCAGATACAATTCAAAAAGATATATGGAGAGATTGGCAGAGGGGGAAGTGATGATCCAATGCTTTCCGTACCTTTTTATAAAAAGATACAGCAATTATCCTATGGAAAGGAACGAAAGCTAGTCTTGCAAATACAAAAAAATGTAACGATAGATGGATTTGATAAATTTGAATATTATATTGTTACGATATAAGTTATAGTAACGTTTATAATAGGTAAAATGAAAAGAAAAGGTGGGGGTATTATGAAATTAAATGAAGAGATGAAAAAAAGGAATCCCAAAGTGTTGTTAGGTATTTTTTTAGCTATCCTAATTTGTTTTAGTGGAATGAGCGGTTGTTCGAATGAGCAAACAGCTGGAGAGGATAACAAAAAAATCGAAGAACTTTCTGCACAAGTAGAGGAGTTAAAAGCAACCAATAAAGATTTAGAGAAAGATTGTTCTGACTATAAAAAGGAGATAGAACAATTAAATGCTACATTAAGTGATACGAAAAAGGAAGTAACGAAGCTATCTAAATTTAAAAATCAACAAAAAACGATAGACCAGCAAAAAAAGAAAATAGCATCATTAAAAAAGAAAAACGGTTCGCTGAAAAATACTGTAAAGAGTAAAAATGTAAAAATAGCTTCATTGCAGAAAAAGGTAAATGAGTATAAAGTCTCAAGTAGAAAAGCAAAGTCATCAAGTGAAACAACAAACAATAGTTACACAGTGTATATAACAAGAACAGGTTCAAAATATCATAGAAATGGTTGTAGATATTTAAGCCGAAGTCAGATTGCGATTGATAAGAAGGATGCAATTGCACAAGGTTATGATGCTTGTAGTGTATGCAATCCTTAATGAAAAAGAAAGATAGAACAACAATGATACCGACCTCCAAAGGTTAGATTCAAAATCTAGCCATTGGAGGTCGGTATTTTTTGTCGTTTATCTAGCTTGACAATATTTTTTTATGTGTTATGATATAAAAAGTGAATTTGAGATTAACTCTCATATTTGAGAACCTGTGCATTCATTCATATGTTATATTTTGAGATTTATAAAAAGTGGAGGTGTGTTTGATGGAAAAAGCGAAAAAAATCTATCAAACGGAGCAAAGGAAACTATTATTACAATTTTTGCAGGAACACAAAACGGAACAATATTCGATTGATGAAATTGTATCTAAATTGACAGGGGAAAAAGTACCTGGAAAAAGTACTGTTTATCGCTTGATGAAGCAATTGGTCGAAGATGGACTGGTAAAGCGTTGCAATAAAGGAAATTCCAGACAATTTACTTATCAATTGCTGGATGGAGAATGTTGCAACCATCATTTTCATATGCAATGCGAGAATTGTGGGAAATTGATTCATTTAGAAGAACAGGAAACAAAAAAGATACAACATTTTTTGGAACAAATGGAGGACTTTGATTTGGATGTAGGAAAAAGTATGTTGTATGGAAGATGTAAACAATGCCATTAGAGACAAGGTGTGTTAGAAATTGTAAGTAGCCAATGGCAATGATGCTTATAGCTTATAAAGGAAGACTGAGACGAGGTAAGAAAATGAAGAACAGATGGTTATATTTCAGTTTGGTGATAGTAGTTGGAATGTTCCTTTTTGCAGGATGCGGGAAAGGAGAAAACAAAAATGAGCAAATAGCACAGACTACAGAAGCGAATCACAAAGCGGAAAAAAAAGAAGGATTAAAGGTAATTGCGACTATTTTTGCACCATATGATTTTGCAAGGCAGATTGCAGGAGAATATGGAACGGTGAGTATGTTAGAGCCACCTGCCAGTGAGAGTCATTCCTTTGAACCTACCCCACAGGATATTATCAATATTCAAAATTGTGATGTGTTTATTTATATTGGTGGGGAATCCGAAAGTTGGGTACAGGATTTATTACAGGATATTGACACCTCTAAGGTAACAGTCATTTCTTGTATGGATTTTGTGTCTCTTTACGAGGAAGAACTTGTGGAAGGTATGGAGGAAGAAACGGAAACTGGGAATGAATGGGATACAATCAAGGGGGAAAAAGAGGAGGAAACGGAAGAAGAACAGGAATATGATGAACATATTTGGACCTCCCCTAAGAATGCGATAAAAATTGTAGAGGGATTGCAAAAAGTTTTTGCACAGACCGATAAAAAGCATGCAAAAGAATACGAAGCAAATGGGGCATCGTATATTAAAAAATTAGAAAAACTTGACGCGGAATTTCGCGAAACAGTAAAAAATGGGAAATTGGATACGATCGTATTTGGAGATCGTTTTCCGTTACGGTATTTTGTAGAGGAATATGGATTGAAATATTATGCAGCATTTCCAGGTTGTTCAGAGCAGACAGAACCTAGTGCTTCTACAACTGCATTTTTAATTGATACAGTAAGAGAAAAGAAAATCCCCGTTGTATTTTATCTGGAATTGTCCAATGAAAAAATTGCAGATACGATATGTGAAAGCACAGGAGCAAAAAAAATGTTGTTCCATTCTTGTCATAATATAACAAAAGATGATTTTCAGGCAGGTGTCACATATTTAGATTTAATGCAGAACAATGTGGAGGCATTAAAGGAAGCACTGGAAGTGAAACAGTAATTTAAAAGTTCAGATTGCTTTGTAAGAATAGCAGGGCAGAGAAAGTGAGGCAATAAATGAGTTTGCTACAATGTAAAGATGTAAGCATGGGATACGAAGGAAAGACGATGCTTCAAAATATAAATTTTCAGGTAAACGAAGGAGACTATTTGTGCATTGTTGGAGAAAATGGTTCCGGAAAAAGTACATTATTGAAAGGCTTGTTACGGTTAAAGTCGTTGGCAGGAGGAGAAATCATTTTAGGAGATGGTTTGTTACAAAAGGAAATTGGGTATTTACCACAGAGACTTCCTTCCCAGAAAAATTTTCCTGCCAGTGTGTATGAAATTGTATTATCAGGCAGATTAAATCAATTGGGCTGGCGTCCCTTTTATACAAAAGAGGATAAAAGAATCGTAAGAGAACGTATGGAATGGATGGGAATTTGGCATTTGAAAAAAGAAAGCTTTTCTGTTTTGTCTGGTGGACAGCAGCAACGGGTAATGTTGGCAAGAGCCTTATGTGCTACATCAAAACTGTTGGTACTGGATGAACCGGTTACGGGATTGGATCCTATTGTAACAAAGGAAATGTATGACTTGATTCTTGGCATTAATCGAGAACAGAATATAACAATTATTATGGTTTCGCATGATACAAAGGCTTCTATGGAGCAGGCAACACATATATTGCACTTAGGAAAAGAGCAGTTGTTTTTCGGAACCTGTGAGCAATATGAAAACAGTGAAATTGGCAAGAAATTTTTAAAGGAGGGTGCATAAGATGTTTCAGATATTACAGGAAATGGTTTCCTATTCTTTTTTAACGAGAGCGTTAGTAGTTGGTTCTCTTGTATCTCTATGTGCTGCTCTTTTAGGGGTGACATTGGTGTTAAAAAAATATGCTATGATTGGAGATGGATTATCTCATGTGGGCTTTGGAGCATTGGCAGTAGCCAGTGCATTGAATATGCAGCCTTTATATGTAACGATACCTGTTGTAGTAATCGCAGCATTCTTTTTATTGCGTATCAGTGAAAATAGTGCAATTAAAGGGGATTCTGCTATAGCGCTGATATCCAGCGGTTCGCTTGCAATCGGAGTTATTGTGGCATCTGTAAACGGAACCAATACAGATTTGTCTAATTACTTATTTGGAAGTATTTTATCGGTTAGCAAAAAAGATGAAATAATTTGTATTGCAGTATCCATTGTAGTGGTACTGATTTATATATTATTTTATCATCGTATCTTTGCCATTACTTTTGATGAAAATTTTGCAAAGGCAACGGGGCTGCATACGCAGGCATATAATGTGGTAATTGCGGCTCTTACAGCAATTACCATTGTATTAGGTATGCGATTGATGGGAACTCTGTTGATATCCAGTTTGATTATTTTTCCATCTTTATCTGCTATGCGTGTGTTTAAACACTTTCATTTTGTAGTAATAGGAGCTGCGGTTTGTTCTGTTATATGCTTTTTCGCAGGAATGGTGGCATCTTATTGTTACGAGTTACCATCGGGTGCCAGCGTTGTGTTGGTAAATATGTTTGCGTTGGCAGTCTGTGCCATTGCAGGCAGTATTATCAACCGATTAAAGAAACATTGAGTATTTGACAAGGTGATAAGTATTTGTAGGATGAAACAGCTTCAGAAAAGAGGAAAAGAAATTGCAGTTGCAACAATTTACTTTGCATATGGGAAAGGAAGAAATTGTAATAGAAATCAAACGCAGCAAACGTAAGTCTATGGCGATTGAAATAACCCAGGGAAAGGTATTGGCAAAAGTTCCCTTTTTTGCAACAGATATGCAGATAAAGGAATTTTTGATTCGATACCAATCGTGGATAAAACAAAAAGTGATAAAGACAAGAGAAAGTACACGGGAACCAGATTATAAGATTCCAGTCTTTTCTAACATAGCGGCAGCAGAGAGAAAAAAGATAAAAGATGCCTTTCAAAAAAAGGCGGAGTTTTATGCAAAGCGGATGCAGGTAGAGTTTTGCAAAATTACGATTCGGAATCAAAAAACTCGTTGGGGCAGTTGTAGCAGTAAGAAAAATCTGAATTTTAATTATAAGCTGTATTTTTTGCCAGAAGAATGGATGGACTATGTAGTTGTACATGAACTGGCACACTTGGTCTATATGAATCATGGGAGTGAATTTTGGCATCTGGTAGAAAAGCATTGCCCCGCTTATGCACAGTATAGGCAGGAATTAAATAGGGTTGTTATCTTGGAAGAATAGCATGACAAAGCATCAGGAGTATGATAGAATAAAGGTACTCAAAACGGTAGACTAGAACATGAAAGATTAGGGATAGTAGATGATTGGTTCGATAGATGGAACCAGATTGTAAGGAGGTTAAAGTTTGAAACAAATAAGTAGAGGA
>FR899673.1:0-19185 GCA_000437275.1 Clostridium sp. CAG:411
TATTTTCCCCTTTTCTTCCTATCTTTTCTTTCCCTGCTTTCCTAAAATTTTCACTTTTTAAGCTGTTCTATTTCTATAATACTCGCTGTATTCTGCCTTACTTTAAATTTGATATTATAATTTGCATAGGATATTCCATAAACTCTATTCTCGTCTTCAATATAGGAAGGCCGTGGATCCTGCTCTATAATTTTCTTTATACAAAGCAGCTCTTCTTCTGAGACTTGTTTCCCTATATCACCTACCACTTCTACTTCCAGTTTATGATCCTTTACCGCATCCGAAAATCCACATTTTGCCTCAGGGTGACTATCTGTATATGCTAAATATGGTTTTATGTCATAAATAGGAGTCCCTGATACTAAATCAGCTCCACTTACATGTAATATAGTTCCTAATCGATCATTTCTTTCTACTTTATCTAATTTTACACAGGATAAGCCTATAGGATTGGGGCGAAATGGCGAACGGGTTGCAAAAACACCCATTCTTTGATTTCCTCCTAATCTCGGTGGTTTTACAGTTGCTGACCAGTTTTTCTTTTTTACCTTTGAAAACTTCCACAATAACCATATATGTGAATATTCTTCTAATCCTTTAAATGCATCATAAGTACGAAATTCTGGCTCAAATATTATTTTTCCCTTTACTTCTTCAATTAATCCACTCTGCCTTGGAACTCCAAATTTTTCTACAAAATCTGTCTCTATATGTGCAATTTCTTTCATATTTCTCCTTCTTTTATACTATTTGTGATATGGTTCATTTTTACTTATTCTATAGGAACGATATATCTGCTCCAATAATATTAATCGCATAAGCTGATGTGGAAAAGTCATTTTGGAAAAACTAAGTTTATAGTCAACCTCTTTTAAAATTTTATCTGAAATTCCTAATGAACCTCCTATGATAAAAATAATCTGACTTTTTCCTCTTACTCCCAGTACGTCTATTTTCTTTGACAATTCAACCGAATCGAGCATTTTTCCATCAATTGCTAATGCTATTGTATATGCATCCTTTTTTATATATTTCTCCATTCGTGCAGCTTCTTTTTCTTTTATCAAGTTTTCTTCTACTTCACTGGCATTATCCGGTGTCTTTTCATCTGCCACCTCAATAATTTCTAACTTACAGTATTTTGATAATCTTTTTTTGTACTCCTCAATTCCATCTCTAAAATATTTTTCTTTTATTTTTCCTACACACAAAATTGTTATTTTCATATTCACTTTCCCATCTGCATTTAAACTTTTTTATAGTAAATTGTAAAAAACTATCGGAAATTTAATAAATCCCCTTGTTTGAAACATTTCGAATGCTTCTTTATTATAGAAGTTTGCATATTTTTTCCAATTATGAACGAGTGTTCACAATTTTTTTTCATTTCCGACATATCAGGCACACATTTCTTGCCTATAATAAATACATAAGTAATGAAAACTTGCTAAACTCTTAGTGGGTTTAAAATGTTTTTTCATTCTTCTCCTTCCAAGTTTATAAATGATGTAGAAAAGCAGATTGCATATTTATGCAGTTCTGCTTTTTTGCTATATACAGTTCTAAACTTATTTATCTATCTTTATGAATTTTCTTTTCACAGAAAGAACACACTTTGACCACATTTTTGTACTATAGTAATAAACATAGATAGTGTTTTATACACTTTCTACTCCCACCCTATTATACGCTTTGGAAATTAAATTTCCAGGAAAAGGTCATGCCTTAAGGCATGACCTTTTCCTTTTCTTCTTTATGAACACGAACAAACCGTATCATTCGGTCTTTTATATCTACCACACGAAATTCGTATCCCTGATAAATAATATTTACTTTTTCCTTTTCGTTTGGGATATGTCCTATCTGAGAAATCAGAAAACCATTTAGTGTATCATAATCCTCTAATTCCTTGTCCATATGTAAGTTCAACTCTTTCGCAACATCTTCCAAACTAGCTAATCCTCGCATGAAATATCGGCCTTCTCTTTGTTTGATAATCATTCTTTCATCCGCATCAAACTCATCATAAATATTTCCCACAATTTCTTCCAATATATCTTCCATTGCAACAATACCGACAGTCTGACCATATTCATCAATCGCAATCGCCATACTAATCTTTTTTATCTGCATTTCCTGAAATAGTACATTGACCTTCTGTGTGTCTGGAACCAGATATGCTTTCTTCGCTAATTTTTTTATAGGTGCATGGATATCCTTTTTTTGAATATAGTATTTTGTAATATCCTTCCAGAATACAATTCCTATTATGTTATCTATATCACCTTCATATACTGGGAAACGAGAATACGACTCTTCAAGCATAAACTGTATTGTCTCTTCTATTGTAATATTTCCATCTAAAGCTTGGATTTGGGTTCTTCGCGTCATCACATCGCGAACTTCTTTTTCGTCCATTTCCATAATATTGGAAATCATTTCAACTTCTGTATTCTCCAGTACCCCTTGTTCTAGTCCTTCATTTACAATAAAACGGATTTCCTCCTCCGTTACGCTATCCTGATATTCTGACCACTTTCGCCCAGTAATATAAAATAATATATATACTGTTTTTTCTATAAAAAGAACAAACACACGAAAGACTTTCATCATAGCAAGAAGTAATCCTGAAAAACGATATGCTTTGTCTTCTGATTTTTTTAAGGCTGCCCTGCCTGGAATCGCATTTCCCACTAAGAAAACTAAGTATACCAGAAGAAACATTCCTACAAATTGGAATAGTCTATTTAAAATTATGACCTTTGTCGTATCTGTAGAAAATCGTGTCGCTATTGCAGACCAATATAAAAGCCTTCTTGAATAGATGAAACCTATTGCCAAATTTAGTGTTGTCATCAGTAATGAAACAAAGCTTTTATACTGCTCTATTTGTACCATAACAGACAATAACCTAGCGGCCTTTTTCTCTCCATTCTCTGCCCTTTTTTTTATATCCAATACACTCAAATTTGAAAACGCAGCCATACCACAAGATACCATAGATTCCACTACAATTAAAATAATTGTAGCAATAATACTGATAGCATACTTTTTTATCTCAAACACAATTCTGTCTCCTTCTTTTGTTTCCCCGAATTTCCTCTATGTAACTTACGCACCTATATGCAAAGATAAACTAATCAATAATGCTTTGTCAATCTCCTTTAATACTTCACCGTCCAAATGACAAATCCGTTCTTTTAATCTGGTTTTGTCAATCGTTCTTACCTGTTCTAATAAAATAACAGAATCTCTGGCAATCCCATTTTCCTTTGCAGAAATTTCCACATGCGTTGGCAGTTTTGCCTTGTTCATGCGTGATGTGATTGCCGCACAGATTACTGTAGGACTGTGTTTATTTCCTGTATTATTTTGTACAATCAAGACAGGGCGTATTCCTCCCTGCTCTGACCCCACAACGGGTCTTAAGTCCGCATAAAATATATCTCCACGCCGAATAACCATACTTACTCCCATCTATCTTCCTTTTGTTTTTATACACATTTAAAAGATTAAAAATTGAATTACTCTGTTTCTTGTAAATCAGTATTTCCAATTTTTTTTGAAGTATTCTGGTATTCTTCCTTTCACTAGAACTTTTACAAAATTTATAACTTCTTAGTCCAACTTCTATCTATTTTGTATAAATTTAGCCTTCCTGCATAGATACAACATTTCTGCATTCTGAAGTTCCTACCTTTTTCCCATTTGCTATATAGACTCTAGGTATTCTTTTTCCTACATCACAAATAAATTCGTAATTAAAGGAATATGCCATTGCACTTAATTCCTCTACTGTAATGGAAGCATCCCCATCTTTTCCAACTAAAACTGCACAATCTCCTACTTTTACATCTGGTATTTCTGTTACATCCACCATAAACTGATCCATACAGACTCTACCTAAAATTTTGGCACGTTTTCCATGAAGAAGTACATATCCTTGAGAAGATAATGCTCTTGGATACCCATCACCATATCCTACAGGAATGGTTGCTACCTTTGTCTTTTTTTCTGTTACAAAAGTGCTATTATAACTGATACCAACGCCTGCCTCTAACTCTTTCACATGCGATACATAAGCCATAATTTCCATAGCTGGTTCCAAATATAACCGTTCTTTTTCCACATCAGCAGAAGGATATAAACCATATGTTGAAATTCCACTTCGTACCATATCTAAATTTGCTTCTGGCATTTCCATAATTCCCGCGCTATTAGAAATATGCTTCAATGGGATTTTAACACCTGCCTCTTCGATCTGTTTTACATATTCATTAAATCGCTGCAGTTGTAGTTTTGTAAAACTTAAATCCTTCTCATCCGCTCTGGCAAAATGTGTAAAGCAGCCTGTAATTTCTATTCCTTTCATTTCTGCTATTTTCTTTATAATTTGTATATTTTCTTTCGTCAACGCAAAACCAATTCTGCTCATTCCCGTATCTAATTTGATATGAATTTTGGCCTTTTTCCCTTTTTCATCTGCTTTTTGAGAAATCCAATTTGCCATTTCCAAGGAGTAAACAGTTGCAGTAATATCCCACTCTAACAACTCTTCAACATAAGGTTCCGGTGTATAGCCCAGAATTAAAATATCCTTATCAATTCCCGCTTTTCTAAGTTCTATTGCTTCTTCAATAACAGCAACACCATACGCCTCCACCATTGGATACAATGCCTTGGCTACTGCTACTGCACCATGGCCATACGCATCTGCCTTTACAATTGCCATAATTTTTGTTCCATCTTTAATAATCTCTTTTGTACGTTTTATGTTATTGCATATCCGATCTAAATAAATATTTGCATGAACTCTAAAGTATTCTTTCATTGTCACTTTCCCTATCCTTACTTGTTAAGGTGCAAACCGTACATCCTGTTTGCCTTTTCCTTTCTTTTTAATTTTTGTTTCACTTTGCTTACATTTCTTCCTGTTGCATAAGTACCTTTGGCAACATGGCAATCAAATCTCTTGCTGTTACACTATATGTTCCCTTTTTTTTCGCTGCCTCTTCACCTGCGATTCCATGAATATATACACCCAGCGTAGCCGCCATATATGGTTCAACCTTTTGTGCCAGTAAGCCTAACACAATACCGGTTAATACATCGCCAGCTCCCGCCGTTGCCATTCCACTGTTTCCTGATAAATTAATATAGCACTTTTCCTTCTGTACCACAAGAGTACGTGCGTCTTTTAGCACTAAAATATTTTCGTTTTCACTGGCAATCTCTCTGATATCTAATTGCTGGTTTTGCATACTCAATAAATGCTTTTTATCTCCCAACAAATCTGCCATTTCCTTCAAATGTGGGGTTATTATCATATTTTCCCGCAACATCCATTTTAATTTCTTTCCATCAAATTTTGGTATTTCTTTTTGCCTTCCTGCTAAAATTTGGATCGCATCCGCATCAATCACCGTTGGCACATCCGTTTCATGAAATACCCAATCTAATAAATTTTCTGAGGCTACATTGATTCCCATTCCAGGTCCTACTACAATTGCCCTTGCATCTTTTATATCCTGAATTAACTCATTCTTTTGTCGCTCTATATGCTCTATATCGTATGTATGTAAAACAGCCTCTGGAAGTAGCTGCTGAATAATGGTTCTATTCTCCTTTGGCGTAATTACTTTTACCAATCCTGCTCCCATTTCATAGGCTGCATATGCAGATAAATAACAGGCTCCAGCCATATTATTGCTTCCTGCAATCACCAAAACTTTACCAAATGTTCCTTTGTTGGAATATGCTGCTCTTTTAGGCATATATTTTTTAATATCTTCTTTCTCATAAGTATAATGCGTAAAGTACTTTTCATATTCTTTAGCAAAACCAATATCTGTTACCACAACCATTCCTGCATGTTCTGCACCAGGATAATATACACTTCCCAGTTTTCTATATCCAAATGTTACTGTAGTATCTGCACGCACTGCACATCCCATAATCTGTCCTGTGTCTGTATGAATTCCTGATGGTAAATCTATGGCATAGACATATGCATGTAATTGATTTATCTGCTTAATCCATTCTGCAAATACGCCAGAAACCTCTCTTGAAAGACCAATTCCAAATATTGCATCTACTATTATAGTATATTCTTGTAAATTCCGATTGTTCACAAAAGAAACACCCATTTTTTCAGCAATCTGTCTTTGTTTTATATTGTCCGTTGAGCTTTTTTCTAAATTTCCAACCATTTGACAGCAGACTGTATAACCCTTTTGATGCAATATCCTTGCAACAGCAATTCCATCTCCACCATTATTTCCAACATCACAAACACACAACACTTTATCCGTATCCGTAATTTTCTTTTCGATTTCCTGCACAACACTAACCGCAGCTCGCTCCATCAATACAAGTGATGGGATTCCAATTTCATTAATTGTATAGGTATCTACTGCTTTTGCCTGTTCACTATTTATTACATACTTCATCTCTACACTCTCCTATCACAAATGCACTAGAAAATTCCTTTGTATTCGTAATACTCACATGTACATGCGTAATCTTCTGCTCTTTTGCCAGACACTCTGCATTTCCATATAATTGTACATATGGCTTTCCTAATGCATCTCTAAGCACTTCAATTTCAATTGGTTTTACTTTTCGAAACCCCGTTCCAAACATTTTTACAACCGCTTCTTTTACCGCAAAATTGTCCGCCGCCTTTTTTTTATCCTGTTCAATCAATCTTTGCTCTGCTTCAGAAAAAACGCGTAGCAAAAAAGCTTCTTTTTCACAAGCTTTTACTACGCGCTGTATTTCTATCATATCGGTTCCAATCCCAATAATCATCTTATTCTTCCTCTTCCATTTCGTCAAATTCATCAAACAATTCAATAATTCTTGATCCATAGATACGATGCATAAATGTAAAAATATGCTCTGTTTCCTTTTGAATTCTTTCCTTCTCTTTTGTTCTTTCCTCTAACAATGCCTTTGCTTCTGCAATCAATTCTTTTTGCTCTACCATCTGTTCTTTATTCTGCTTCATTCTTCGGTAACAAACACGGAGACTTTCAATCAAAAGTTCTTCATTTAATTCTTTTATTGTCTCTGGCATCTTTTCGTATTCTGCCCCTAAATCCGTAAGCTGCACATTGATGTCTTTTATGAATTCCTGACTTTTTTCCTGCTTTTTTGCTTCTTTTGCACTTACTTGTGCCGCATTCATAAACCTAATAATGCGATCCATCAATTGTTTTTTTGTCTTTTCCGCATTCTCAATGTCAGAATTGAGTTTTGCCTGATGCACAAACGCCTCCCTCAATTCTTTTTCTAACTTTTTTATCTGTGATGTTTTATAATTATCCGGAAAAATCCGAAGCCAACGTTCGTCTAAAATCAAGATAGGTGTATCTTCTCCCCGAAAGCGTTCCAAAAAGCGTTCTTCTTCTATATCCTCTACTTCGTTTTTTTTCTTTCCCTTAAACATCCTACCACCCTCTTTTCTTCTCTTCTGTCCCCACCTTATTCCTCTTTTATACTGTATGATAACCGCATCAAACTATCTGCCAGATGTACATTTTCTACTTTCACTTCTTCTGGTAAATGTAAATCAGTCGGTGCAAAATTCCATATGGTACGTGCTCCCCATTTTACCAGCGATGCTGCAAGTTCTGGTGCGTGTTCCTTCGGAATTGTAATTGCTGCAATATCCACCGTATTTTTTTTCATATATGACTCTAACTCTGAAACATCTGAAATCTTTATTCCCCTGATTTCTGTTCCTATCAAAGATTCTTTCTTATCAAACATCCGCTCTAAAACAAAACCCAATTTTTCAAAATCTGTATAATTTGCAATTGCCTGTCCTAAATTTCCTGCACCAATTACAATCATATGATATTTTCTAGTAAGACCTAAGATTTTTCCGATTTCTGTATACAAATATTCCACATTATATCCATATCCCTGTTGTCCGAAACCACCAAAATTATTTAAGTCCTGTCTAATTTGTGATGCGGTGACCTGCATCCGCTCACTTAGTTCCTTTGACGAAATGCGCTCTACCTGCTTTTCCAATAGTTCTCCTAAATTTCTGTAATATTTGGGCAATCGTTTAATAACAGCCATTGATATTTCTTTTTCTGCCACATTTTCACCTCCAGATTTTAACTATAACTATTTTCTCTGCTGTAAAGAAAACGCTTTCTTATGATTAAGAATATTATATAAAATTGTGAAATCCTTGTCAATGACTGCACTTTTTGTCAAAATCTTTCAAATACCTGTTTTGCCTGGTCTACACAAAATTTGACATTCATTTTCATTCCACTTATAATCAAATATGTTTCACTATACTAGAGAATGAGAAACGAATTATGACGGATAAAGAAAACAGAAAGGTTGAATATATTTATGATTTTATCTTGTGCAAATATTTCAAAAGCATTTGGAACAGATGTAATTCTTTCCGATGTTTCTTTTCATATAAATGAGCGGGAAAAGGTTGCGATTGTCGGACCAAATGGAGCAGGAAAATCCACTTTATTTAAGATAATTATGAACGAACTTGCTCCTGATTCTGGTGAAGTTGTTTTTGCCAAAGGAACTTCTGTCGGATATTTGGCTCAGCACCAATCGCTTTCTTCGGAGCATACAATTTATGATGAATTACTGTCTATGAAGCAGGACATTATTGAACTGGACCACAAAATCAGACAAACAGAACAGGATATGACACATCTAAGTGGAGAAAAGTTAGAAAAGCTTTTAGAAAGCTATGCCGCTATGACACACGAATTTGAGCAAAAAAATGGCTATGCCTATCGAAGTGAAATTACAGGAGTTCTAAAAGGACTCGGTTTTTCGGAAGAAGATTTTTCAAAACAGACAAACTCGTTGTCGGGAGGACAAAAAACCAGAGTTTCTCTTGGTAAGCTTCTCCTCTCCAAACCAGATATTATATTGCTGGATGAACCAACAAACCATTTAGATTTAGATTCGATTGCATGGTTAGAGACCTATTTATTAAATTATGACGGTACTGTTGTAATTGTTGCGCATGATAGATATTTTTTAGACCGTGTGGTTTCTAAAATTGTGGAAATAGAATCTGGTAAAGCCACTGTTTTTCAGGGGAATTATAGTGACTATGCCACTAAAAAAGCGAGCCTTCGGGATGCCGCTTTAAAACAATACTATAATCAGCAACGAGAAATCAAACACCAGGAAGAAGTCATCTCCAAACTAAAATCCTTTAATCGTGAAAAATCGATTAAACGAGCAGAAAGCCGCGAAAAAATGTTACAAAAAATGGAACGCATTGACAAACCAATCACCGAAACGAACATGATGAATCTTAGCTTTGAACCTTCTATTACAAGTGGAAATGATGTGCTTACCGTAAGAGATCTTTCAAAAAGCTTTGATGGCATACAGCTATTTCATGACATTAATTTCGATATTCGACGCGGAGAACGCGTTTCCATTATCGGGCAAAACGGGACCGGTAAAACAACTATTTTGAAAATGATTACCCAACAACTCGCACAGGATACAGGCACAATTAAACTTGGTAGTAATGTGAAAATCAGTTATTACGATCAGGAACATCAAGTATTGGACTTAAATAAAACAATCTTTGATGAAATACATGATACGTACCCAAATTTAACAGAAACAAAAGTCAGAACAACTTTAGCTGCTTTTTTATTTACCAATGATGATGTATTTAAGTTAATTCGAGATATCAGTGGTGGAGAACGTGGACGAGTCTCACTGGCAAAATTGATGTTATCTGAAGCTAATTTCCTAATTCTCGATGAGCCTACCAACCACTTGGATATGGTCTCAAAAGAATTATTAGAGCAGGCTCTCAATAATTATAAAGGTACTGTTCTTTATGTATCACATGACCGTTATTTTATTAACCAGACGGCAACACGTATTCTTGAATTAACAAATAAAGAGATTTTTCAATTTATTGGAAACTATGATTATTATCTTGATAAAAAAGATTCCATCCATGCTGCATCGGACACTTATACAGAACAACAAAGAAATAACACAGAGACTGCTCCATCCAATAATAAACTAAACTGGCAGCAACAGAAAGAACAGCAGGCACAACAACGCAAATTGGAAAATGAAATCAAAAAAATAGAAGATGAAATCTCCGCTTTAGAAACTAGAAACGAGGAGGTAGATGAACTACTTGCAAAAGAAGAAATCTATACGGATGTCAACGAACTTTTAAAATACAACGAGGAAAAGGATTCCATTCAGGAACGTTTAGAACAGCTTATGAAAAAATGGGAGGACCTTTCTCAACAATTATAATAAAAACCAGAGAGAACTTATCTTATCAACAAGCTTCTCTCTGGTTTTGTTTTACCGAAAACGACTACATTCAAATTTACTTCTTTGTTTTAAATTTTGCATAATAAAAGTATATTGTGCCTCTACATCATCTTCATCCGATGGTAAGTCCATTGAAGCAGCAATGTTATTCACCATACGAACGTCTAAATATGGCTTTAATTTCTCAAGCAATTCTATTTTTTCACTACTACTCTCCGCATCAAGAAATTGAAAAAATATCGTTTCCGCCCTGCTTTCTTCTTTTTGCGAATTTTCGATTTTTTCTTCTCCATCTTCTTCAATTTGTGCCTCTACCATTACTTTTGGTTCTTCCAAATTTTCCCGATCTACCAACGTAAACATACACTCTTCTTTAGAAGTATCAAACAAATTTTCTGAACATACCTGCACTTCAAATGTTCCATATAGTTCTTGAAACACAACTCGGTTTTCTTTCGTTTCATAATCCTTTGCCAATGCAATAATCTGGCATAATTCTCCACCCTTTTGCTTATATAATTGTCCACTTCTCAATAACATCCTTTTATCCCTTCCTCTTTTCTGTATTTTTACCTCTATATTCCATATAAAATTCCGCATACTCTCTAGAAATCATATTATACTGTACAAGCTGATATATAATTTTTTGAAAGACCTCCTGTTTTTCTTCATGTTCCGCCAGCGCAGAAAGCAACTCCCGTATTCTTGCATTATATTCATCCTGTGTATATGCGCCTTCTTTTAAAAGCAGGTTTTCTTTGTATATATCTTCGAAATAACCACCAAATCGTTTTCTGTCAATCTGTTTGTCTGTCAGCTCTAACCGACACCCTGTTGCCTTTATAATACCTCTTGCCGAACAGGTTGTAATACGAATATCTTCCCCAATAATAAAAAGATTTTTCATGAATGTCGTTAATCCGTTTACCGTCTTTTTATAGTATTTTGGATACAATTCTCGAAACAGACTACCCAAGAACATAGAATCTTTCACCTTTTTATATTCTTCCATGTCCGTAATAATAACACCTTTTTCATAACGTAATACGCCAGTTTTCTTTCGTGGAACAGTAACTATTCTAGTCTTTTTTTCCATCAAAAGTAAAAACATATAATTCTTGTCACTCCAAACGTAGGCAGGACATTTGCTAATCTTATATTTTTCTGAGGAATCAATTAATACACGATAATTTTCTTTTTTTGCTTTATAGGATACCAAATATTTTTTAATATTTTCCTCCGTATAACGATTCAGTTCATTCTCTTCTCCCTCTTCCAGTTCCTGCATTTTTCTTTTTTCTGCATTAGCTATCGATTTAGAACGTTCTCCCTGTTTGATAATTGATTTTGCCAATGCATCCTGTTCATTGATTTGCGCATTTACATCCTTAAATACGCCTAATTGAGAATATGCAGTGGAAAATATAAAACCACCAAATGCTACATAACCAAATGCCAGACCTGCGCCTACTATACATCCAGCCAAACATCCTATGGATGCCAGTGTCACAAGAACAATGGTCCACAAATAGGCTTTTGTCTTTGTACTCCCTTTAAACATTGCCCTAATATATTTTTTCATACAATAGCCCCCTCTGTCTCGGACTTATATCATTTGTATTCTTTTCAAATACATCCTTCTGCTAATTATTTGTCCATTTCTTTTAATTCCATTGATGTAATTTGCTTGTCATAGAATGAAAGTATTTGTTCATATGCATTGTTGAACATCTTCTTCACATTCTTATTTTGAAAGCAAGTGATAGCTGTTCCAACTATGAGAAACAGAATTATTATAACAAAAATCCCCTTCTTTCTTTTTCTCTCCTCTGGGAAAAATGCCATTTTTTGTTCATATGGCTCTTCGTCAATACTTTTATCATACTCTACTGTTTTATTCTCCGTCTTTGGCTTATACATCTCACTATCAAAGTCAAAAAATCCACTATATTCATTTTTAGATGCTCTAATTTTTATTTCTGGTTCCCCATCCACCTCACCTAACATACTTTTTAACAAAACGTTTTGTGCCATTTCCTCTGATGGGGCTTCTTTCTGTTTTTCCTCATTTTTCATTTTTAGAATATCTTCAAATACCTCATCCAACTTTTCCGCATTAAAATCACCAGAGTAATCTGTAAAATTTTTCACAGGTTCCTGTTCTCTATCGTATATAGGTTTTCCATCTGCATCTACTAGCTTTTCTTTCACCTCTTTTTTCGCTTCTTTCTCTGCCTCTTCTAATCTTGTAATAGCGGTCTGAAGTTCCTTTGCAGAACCAGACAAGGTTTCTTCCTCTAAAAGTGATAGTTCTTCTTTTTGCGGAATAGGATCTGCATCTATTTTTTCCTCATTTGCCTTTTCTTCCGCAATTCTTCTTCGTTCTTCTTCTGCCTTCTTGCGTAGAAGCTCCTTTTGCTCCTCTAACTTTACCTTTGCTTGCTGCTTCTTTTCTTCTTCTATCTCTTTCTGTTTTATATCCTCTTCTTGCTTTTTCTGTTGGATTTGGCGTTCCATTTCTTCCTGCTGTCTTTTTTGCCTCTCTCGTTCCTTTTCCTCAGCTTCTTTTCTCTCTTGTTCTAGTTTACGATTTCTTTCTTCCTCTTGTTTTAACCGTTCTCTTTCTTCTTTTTCTTCTAACTCCCTTTTTTCCTGTTCCTGTCTTTCTATTTCTTTTTGCTGTGCTTCTTGCTCCTGCCTCCTTCTTTCTGCTTTTTCTATTTCCTCTTTTCTAGCACGTTCCTCTTCCTCCTGTTTTAACCGTGCCTCCTCTTGTTTCTTATTATCCTCTAGTCTTTTGAATTCTTCTTGTCTCTGCTTTTGTGCATCTTTTTCTGCTACATATTCAGATGGCAGCTCAAAATCTTTTTCTGTCAAATGATTTAAGGCTTGAAAAAAATCATCTACCGAGGTAAAACGTTCTTTCGGACGATACGCAATTGCTTGAAAAACCACTTCCACTAACCGTTCCCCTGCACGGACAGGTCTTGCAAGTTCTGTTTTGAAGGTTCTATTAGAAAGCTCCTTCGGTGTTTGCATATCGTTTAATAACAAATATAAAATAACTCCCAATGCATAAATATCTGTTTCTACCGTATAGTCATACTCTGATAAAATTTCCGGTGCCATATAGGTTCCATCTAATTTTCTATGACTTCTGGACTGAAAGCCCTCAATCTTTCTTGCCAAAGTAAAGTCAGCCAACATACTATGCCCTTTTTCATCTATAAATATATTTTCGATTTTTAAGTCCTTATGTATAATTCCTTCTTGGTGAGCATATTCCAAAATAACAGCAACCTCTTTTACAATGGACACAATCTGCTCATTTGTGATATGTTCCTGTTCTTTCATATAATCCTTTAGATTCTGCTTTTTTTCCATAAGCAGTATCAAATCATATCCCACATCTTCTTTTCGCTGAAATGCCTCATATTTCTGATAATTCAATATATTAGGTATGTTGTTGAGAATACTGACTCGCTCAATCTCGGCTTCTAACACATCTACTACTTCTGAAAAAAATCCACTCATTGCTTCTTGGTTTTCCATAGAAAACTGACTGACATTTTTTCCATCCGCCTGAAGCTTTGGAACCGATATCACTTTAATTACCGCTGTTTTTGTTCCATTATTAACCTGATACACACTAGATAAATTACCCTCGCATATTAATTGATCCACATGCCATTCATCCCAAATTGGTTCGTACCCTTGCAATCTCAATATCTCTTCCATATCCTATATCACCCTTATCCCAATATTAGCTACTTTTTCTATCGTATCTCTTTTATTTTCTTCTATATTTTACATATACAAAACCCTTTTTATTTATATTACCACAGTAAAAAAGTCAATACAACTGTCACACATCTTTTCGCGTAAGTATAGAGTTTTGTTGCTTTCCCTGCCTAAATAAAAAAGGACCGCCCACAAACTTTGTGCAACGATCCTTATATTCTACTTACCAGAACGTAAATTAAATCTTAGCAATATCAATTACTTCTGCAACACCATGTTTCTGTGTCTCTAAGCTTGTAATCAAAGCTCTTGCTGTATCCAATGCAGTAAGACAATTTACTCCTGTCTCTATTGCGGTTCTACGGATAATAAATCCGTCTCTATTTTTATCATCTCTTGTTGGTGTATCAATAACTAAATCAATTTGATGTCCTAAAAGTAAGTCCATCAAAGTTGGAGATTCCTGGTCAATACGATTAACAGGAGTTGCTGTTACACCATTTTCATTTAATACTTTTGCAGTTCCACGAGTCGCATAAATCTGGTATCCAAAATTCAAATATCTTCTAGCGATTTCTACGATTTCTTCTTTATCGTTATCCTTTACACTAATAATCATCTTTTTGTGTTTTGGCAACTCTACGCCAGCTCCCTGAAATGCCTTATATAATGCATCATTAAAGTTAGAAGCAATTCCAAGACACTCACCAGTAGATTTCATCTCTGGTCCAAGGCTAATATCTGCTCCTCTAAGCTTTTCAAATGAGAATACAGGCATCTTAATTGCAATATAGTTAGATTTCTTCTGCAAACCATATCCATAGCCTAAATCTGTAATCTTAGCACCTAAAATTACATGTGTAGCCAAATCTACAATTGGAATACTTGTTACCTTACTAATATATGGTACCGTACGGCTAGAACGAGGATTTACCTCAATTACATATACACCATCTTCTGTTACAATAAACTGAATGTTAATCAATCCGATTACATGAAGTGATTTTGCAAGTTTTCTTGTATAATCCACAATTGTATCAATAATCTCATCTGATAAAGACTGTGCTGGATATACAGAAATACTGTCTCCTGAGTGAATACCAGCTCTCTCAATATGCTCCATAATACCAGGAATTAAAATATCGTCTCCATCACAAACGGCATCTACTTCAATTTCCTTACCCTGTAAATACTTGTCAACCAAAATTGGATGTTCTTGTTCATAACGATTGATAATCTCCATAAATTTAATAATATCATCGTCTGAAATAGCAATCTGCATACCCTGTCCACCAAGTACATAAGAAGGACGTACTAATACAGGATATCCCAATTCATTTGCAACCTTTAATGCTTCTTCTGTTGTAAATACAGTTCCACCTGCAGCTCTTGGAATCTTGCATTCTTGTAAAATCTGATCAAATAATTCTCTATCTTCCGCCGCATCTACGTTTTCTGCACTGGTTCCAAGAATAGGAACTCCCATCTTCATAAGTGCTTCTGTCAATTTAATAGCTGTCTGACCACCAAACTGTACTACTGCTCCATCTGGCTTTTCCATATCAACAATACTTTCAACATCTTCTGCTGTCAAAGGTTCAAAGTAAAGCTTATCTGCGATGTCAAAGTCCGTACTAACTGTCTCAGGATTGTTATTGACAATAATCGTTTCGTATCCTTTTTCTTTTAATGCCCATACACTGTGTACAGAACAATAATCAAACTCAATACCCTGACCGATACGAATTGGTCCTGAACCAAGTACCATAATTCTCTTCTTGGTCTTTTCGTCTTTTACTTCATTCTCACTACCAAAACAACTGTAATAATATGGAGTTGCTGCTTCAAATTCAGCCGCACAAGTATCTACCATCTTATAGGCAGCTACAATTCCATTTTCCTTACGCATCTTTTTGATTTCATCTTCTGTCTTGCCTGTCATTCTGGCAATAACATTGTCAGGGAACTCAATTCTTTTGGCTTCCTTCAATGTCTCTACAGTAAGTTCTTCACTCTTTAGCTTCTGCTCCATCTCTACTAAAATTGCAATTTTATCAATGAACCAATTGTCAATCTTAGTAATTTCATGAATCTTTTCGTAAGGAATACCTTTACGAACAGCCTCTGCAATTACATAAATACGACGATCGTCTACTACATGTAACTGTTCTAACAAATCTTCTACAGAATAATCGGTAAACTCTCCTGTATCAAGGCTATCTAAATGCTGTTCCAAAGAACGAATTGCCTTCATAAGTGCACCTTCAAAGTTATTGCAGATACTCATAACCTCTCCAGTTGCTTTCATCTGTGTAGTAAGTGTTCTTTTTGCTGAAATAAATTTATCAAATGGAAGTCTTGGAATTTTAACAACACAGTAATCCAATGTTGGCTCAAAACTTGCATAAGTCTTTCCTGTAATTGCATTTGGGATTTCATCCAATGTATATCCCAATGCAATCTTTGCTGCAACCTTTGCAATTGGATATCCAGTTGCTTTAGATGCCAATGCTGAAGAACGACTAACACGAGGATTTACCTCAATAACACAATATTCAAATGTAGTTGGATGTAAAGCGAACTGCACGTTACAACCACCTGTAATATTTAATTCTGTAATAATATTTAATGCAGAAGTACGAAGCATCTGATACTCTTTGTCACCTAATGTCTGAGAAGGTGCAACTACGATACTGTCACCTGTATGAACACCTACAGGGTCTAAGTTTTCCATGTTACATACTGTAATGCAGTTTCCAGCACTATCACGCATTACCTCATACTCTACTTCTTTCCATCCTGCGATACAACGCTCAATCAAGCACTGTCCTACACGGCTCAGACGAAGTCCGTTGGAACAAATTTCAACTAACTGCTCCTCGTCATGTGCGATACCACCGCCGCTACCACCTAATGTATAAGCAGGACGAATTACAACCGGATAACCAATTGTATTCGTAAAACGGATCGCATCTTCTACTGTAGTTACTACTTCACTGGCAGCACATGGCTCATTAATCTTTTCCATGGTGTTCTTAAATTCCAAACGGTCCTCTGCCTTTTTAATAGTAAGAGATGTTGTACCAATCAAACGAACATTGTTTTCTTTTAGGTATCCACATTCTTCTAATTCCATTGCAAGATTCAATGCTGCCTGTCCACCAAGAGTTGGAAGAACACTATCAGGCTTTTCCTTTTCGATAATCTTCTTTACAACATCAGTTGTCAAAGGTTCAATATAAACCATATCAGCAATATCTTTATCTGTCATGATCGTAGCGGGATTTGAATTTAATAATACTACCTCTACGCCTTCTTCCTTCAAAGAACGACATGCCTGTGTACCAGCATAGTCAAACTCTGCTGCCTGTCCAATTACAATCGGACCAGAACCTATTACTAAAACCTTTTTAATATCTGCTATCTTTGGCATATTACTTTGACACCTCCATCATTTTCATAAACTCTTCGAACAACAATTCAGAATCTTTTGGTCCACCACATGCTTCTGGATGGAACTGTACTGTAAATACGTTTTGTTTTAAATAACTTAATCCTTCTACTGTTTTATCGTTTACATTGATAAATCTAACTTTTGCAATCTCTGGATCTATCGTAGTATCATCTACAACATATCCGTGATTCTGTGAAGAAATATATACACGACCACTCTCTAAATCCTTCACTGGATGATTCACTCCACGATGTCCATATTTCATCTTATAAGTCTTAGCTCCATTGGCTAATGCCATAAGCTGATGTCCAAGACAAATTGCAAAAATTGGAATACCTGATGCATATAATTTCTTAATCTGTTCTATAATTGTCACGCACTCTGCTGGATCTCCAGGTCCATTTGTCAACATAATACCGTCTGGATTCATTGCAATAATATCTTCTGCATTTGACATGGCAGGAAATACTTTTACAGAACATCCTCTCTTTAGGAGGCAGCGAATAATATTATTCTTTGTTCCCAAGTCCAATACAGCAACTTTCTTTTTCACAGGAACAACCTCTGTTCCTAAATCTCCAGGCTGAAATTCTGACACAGCTTTGCAAGTAACCTTTTCTACAACTCTTCTGACCTTGTATTCTTTAATCTGTGCCTTCACAGCTTCTAAGTCATACGCTTCATTTGTGGTTATCATTCCGTTCATAGTACCCTTTTCACGCAATATTTTTGTAAGGGCTCTTGTATCAATCCCAGCAATTCCCGGAATATCGTTCTTAATTAAAAACTCTTCAATTCCAGCTTCGTTTCTAAAGTTGCTTGCGAGTCTGGAAATCTCTCTTACAATATAACCATCTGGCCAAGCCTTCTTAGACTCCATATCCTCATAACACACACCATAATTACCGATCAATGGATATGTCATTGTAACTGCTTGTCCAGCATAACTTGGATCCGTTAATACCTCCAAATAACCTGTCATTGAAGTATTAAATACAATTTCACTGATTACCTCTTTTTTGGCTCCAATACTTGTACCTGTAAATACAGTTCCATCCTCCAGTATAAGAAAAGCTTTCATATAATACACCATATTCCTTTCTTCTTTATTTTGTTGACAACAGTTTGAACTGAATATAGAAAAAGGCAAAAAAAAATAACAATCACCATTGACCTTCTTTTTTCTTTCCATGCCTCATTTTTCTCTTTTCTCTCAAAAATACCCCGTACCAAACTGAATAATCTGTGAGATTTATTTCTTCTCAAATTGTTATGATTCTATCATAAAAATACACGAATTACAAGCCCTTTTTTGAATGTTATGTCTTTTTCACAATATTTTTGTCGAAAACCAAAAAAATATCTACTTGTGAAATCTGGCACCAAGGTTTAAAATAAGAGGTCGCGTGTTACAGACTATATTTCTTGCTTTGGTCTGTCAACAATCACGTAACTATTTTGATTCTATCATTCTTTTTATTTCTAAATCCAAATGGTTACAATATTATTTCACAATTCTAGGAGGTCTATTCAAATGGAAAAATTAAAACCAAAATTATTTTCCGTCATGAAACACTACTCAAGGGAACAATTTATAAAGGATATTATTTCCGGTATCATTGTTGCAATCATTGCACTTCCCCTGTCAATTGCTCTGGCGATCGCATCTG
>FR899673.1:19216-55189 GCA_000437275.1 Clostridium sp. CAG:411
CGGTGCAAGGACTATATACAGCAATTATCGCCGGATTCTTCATTTCATTCTTAGGTGGTAGCCGCGTACAGATTGGCGGTCCTACTGCTGCTTTCGTTACAATTATCTATGGTATTGTAAAAAATCCAGACTATGGCTTTGATGGTTTGATTGTTGCTACCATTATGGCTGGTGTTATTTTAATTATCATGGGCTTATGTCGTTTTGGAAGTCTGATTAAATACATTCCTTATACCATTACCACTGGATTTACCGCAGGAATTGCTGTCACACTTGCCGTTGGACAGCTAAAAGATTTTATGGGATTACGCATTGCATCGGTTCCATCTGAATTTTTAGACAAAATTCAATCCTATGCATCTCATATCCATACGATCAATACATATGCACTCGCCATTGGATTGTTGGCACTTGCTATTCATATTATTTGGCCATGGCTGGTTTCCAAGCTGCCTGCACCTGTATCTTCCATTGCAGATAAGCTTCCAGCCTCCTTACTGGCTATTATTATTACTACAGTTGTAACTTTATTCTTAAATGGAGACCAAGTTGTCGTTGCAACTATTGGTTCTTCTTATCAAAATGTTTCTAACGCATTACCAAAATTATCCGTTCCAACTGTAAATCTGGCCATGATTCGAAGTTTAATCTCTCCAGCATTTACAATTGCAATCTTAGCAGGTATCGAATCTTTGTTATCCTGCGTCGTATCTGATGGTATGATTGGAAGCAAGCATCGTTCTAATATGGAATTGATTGCTCAGGGTACTGGCAATATTTTTTCCGCATTATTTGGTGGTATTCCTGCAACCGGTGCCATTGCCAGAACTGCAGCAAATGTAAAAAATGGTGGTCGTACTCCAATTGCTGGTATCGTTCATTCTATTACTCTTGTTCTGGTTTTAGTATTGTTAATGCCACTGGCAAAATTAATACCAATGCCTGCATTGGCAGCCGTTCTAATCATGGTAGCCTATAATATGTGTGGTTGGAGAGAATTTGTACGATTATTAAAATCCTCTCCTAAAAGTGATATTCTTGTACTTTTGGCAACCTTCTTCTTAACCGTAATTTTTGATTTGGTAGTTGCCATTGAAGTTGGTATTGTTTTAGCAGCTATTCTCTTTATGAAGCGAATGTCGGATGTTACTACTATGCAAGGTTGGAATTATTTAGATGATGGAGAAGATGACGAAAATGATATGGATAACCTCTCCTACAAAAAAGTTCCAAGAGGTGTTGCTGTCTATGAAATCATTGGACCAATGTTCTTTGCAGCTACGGATAAATTTCTAGATGTAACAACCGCAGAACACGGACAGATAAAGATCGTTATTATTCGTATACGTGGAGTTCCTGCTATGGATGTAACTGCCCTTCATAGTTTAGAAGGACTTTATGATACTTGCAAAAAGAAAGGAATTAAATTATTATTCTCCCATGTACAAGATCAGCCTTACCATACAATGGATAAAGCCGGATTTATACAACAACTTGGAGAAACAAATTTCCGCAAAAACATTGATGATGCTTTAGATTATGCAACTTCCTTGCTAGCACAAAATTAGTATCTACTTTTTCGTGTGCAACATAATCAATTTTCTTAGGAAACAGTGATTATGTTGCACACTTTTTTCTTTTTATCATATACTTACTAAAGAAATCCTATGTAGGAGCTGTTTTCTAAATGGAAACTTTAATTGATAATACCCCTCAATACTCCAGCGGAACTTTAAAAGTGCAAGTCACTTCTATTCTAAATGCAAGACCAATTGTTGATGCCACAATACGAATCAGTATCACTGGTGCCCCTGAAGATGAATTTTATGAAACGCAGACAAATATGGTAGGTCAGACAGAAGATATTGTTTTGCCAACACCAAGTGAAGAACTTAGCCAAGAACCTTCTGCTGAAATGCCCTACGCAGAGTATAACCTGCAAATCAGTGCACCAAGTTTTGAAACAATCGAAATTGTCGGTGTTAATGTTTTGGCGAATACTTTATCCATTCAAAATATTGTAATGGTGCCAATTCAGCAGGAAATTTCTCCTACGGCATCTGTTTATATTATTCCTCCCAATACATTATACGGTGATTTTCCACCAAAAATTGCAGAAACAGAAACAAAGCCAACCAATGAAACAGGCGAGATTGTTTTAAGTCGCGTCGTGGTACCAGAGTACATCATTGTACATGATGGTCCTCCTGCTGACCGTTCTGCAACAGATTATTATGTCAAATACAAAGATTACATTAAAAATGTAGCTTCCAGCGAAATCTATGCGACCTGGCCAGAGGCTACGATTATTGCTAACGTACTTGCCATTCAATCTTTTACTTTAAATAGAATTTATACCGAATGGTATAGAAACAAAGGCTATAATTTTAACATCACCACATCTACTGCCTACGACCAGAAGTGGGTACACAATCGGAATATTTTTGATACCATTTCTGAAATTGTAGATGGTATTTTTGACCAATATCTGGCACGACCAAATATCACCCAACCAATTCTAACACAATATTGTGATGGAAGGCGTGTTACATGCCCAAACTGGCTCTCTCAATGGGGATCAAAGGATTTAGGTGATAGAGGCTACTCTGCAAGTGAAATCATAAAATATTACTATGGAGATAGTATGTACATTTCCACTGCGGAAGAAATAGCAGGTATTCCAGCTTCCTGGCCTGGTGCCGATCTGTCGGTAGGTTCTACAGGAAGTAAAGTTGCTCAACTGCAAAGACAGCTCAATGTAATTTCCAAGGGTTACCCTCTAATTCCGAAGGTTGCTGAAGATGGCATCTATGGCGAACACACCGCCGATGCTGTACGTGTATTCCAACAAATATTTAATCTTCCTCAAACTGGAGTGGTTGATTTTTCTACCTGGTATAAAATTTCAGAAATTTTTGTTGGTGTCAGCCGAATAGCAGAATTGGTTTAATTTCTTGCATACTGATATGGTTTTTCCATATGGTCCAGTGTATCAAAGTTATAACCATCCTGCTTCAACATTACAATAATATCTGGTAACATTTCTGCCGTCAGACAATTTGTATTCGAATCGTGCATAAGCAAAATAGGATGTTCATATCTACCATAATCTTTTTTTATATTTCGTATAATAGAATATGCTGTAGGGGTTCCAATGGAATCTTCTGCACTAACGTTCCAGTCACAGTAATAGTATCCCTTTTCTTCCAACCAGGGAAGCACTTGGGAATCAATTTTTTTCAAATAATTGTTTGCGCTTCCCCAAGGAAAACGACAAAGCCTTGCCTTCTGCCCTGTAGTTGCATTAATAATATCTTCCGCCTGTAAAAAATCCTTTTCAAATGCCTCTGCAGAAGCATACATCTTGTTTGCCTCGTGACTATATGTATGAATCCCTACTGCATTTCCTTCTTTTACCATCCTCTCAACAATTGGTTTGGTATCAGGCGTAATGTTACTGCCAATCAGAAAAAAGGTGGCATTGATCTGATACGCATTCAGAACATCCAGCACTCGTTTCGTATTGCAGGATGGTCCATCGTCAAATGTTAAATATGCCACCTTTTGTTCTTTCTTCTCTTTTTCTTTTTGATTTTCTTCCGTCACACAGGAAGCCACTGGCTGACTTTCTTCTATTAGAGCAGTTTCCTCACTTTGCAATTTGTACGTGTAATATTCCACACGAAAACACACAAACAACAGGAAAACTCCCATCAAACCAGCTAAAATTTTTTTATATTTTTGCATCTCATCCATCCTCTTATCATCCTATAATACAAACTATATGATAAGACAAGATGATTTATTCGCAATGTTAAATTGCCACTGGGATATTCTTAATCTGTGGTCCCGTCTGATAATTATCCAAGCGGAAATCATCTGGTGTAAAGTCATAAAAATTCTTAATTTCAGGATTGATCCAAAAGCTTGGTGCTTCATAAGTCGGACGCGTAATCAACTCTTTTACAAGAGGAATATGTCTGTCATATATATGCGCATCTGCGATTACATGCACCAATTCCCCTACCTTCATATCACTGACTTGAGCAAACATATGAAGCAGTGCTGCATACTGACACACATTCCAATTATTTGCTGTTAAAATATCCTGACTACGTTGATTTAATATTCCATTTAAGATTAACTTATCCTCCCCCGCACGCTTTGTCACATTAAATGTCATACTATAAGCACATGGGTATAAATTCATCTCATGTAAATCTTGAAACGTGTAGATATTCGTCATAATACGTCTGCTATATGGATTGTGCTTCAAATCATATAAAACTCTATCTACCTGATCCATTTCGCCTTCTTTATAGATATGTTTTACTCCCATCTGATAACCATATGCTTTTCCAATGGAGCCATCTTCATCCGCCCAGCTATCCCAGATATGACTGTTTAAGTCGTGAATATTATTTGACTTCTTCTGCCAAATCCAAAGTACCTCATCAATACAACTTTTGATGCCTGTTCTTCTCAAGGTAATCGCAGGAAACTCCTTTGATAAATCGTAACGATTGATCACTCCAAACTTTTTAATCGTATAGGCAAGACTTCCATCTTCCCATCTTGGACGAACCTTCTCACCTTCTGTACTTGTTCCATTTTCTATAATGTCCTGACACATATTAATAAATACCTGATCTGCATAACTCATCTACTTTTACCTCTCTTTACAATGGTAGCGGTATTTACCGCATAATTACTTTTAATGTTACTACTTCTTTCTTTATAAAGCAATCTTTTTTTGATTATTACAAACCTTATAAATATAGTAAACTATCGAATTTTTTTCTTTTGCAGGGGAATACTATTTCTATGATATCGAAATATTTAAAACGTTTTATTTTATGCGGTTTTGCAGGCTGGTGTCTGGAATGTTTTTGGACTGGTCTTGGTTCGATTATAACTGCCAGTGACAAAACACTTCCATGTCGAACCTCTGTCTGGATGTTTCCAATCTACGGTACGGCAATGCTGATTGTTCCAATTAGTAAACGTTTAAAGGGAAAATCTATATTAATAAGAGGGGGGATTTATACTATTTTAATTTTCCTCGTAGAATTTATTACAGGGTCTATATTATCCTTTTTTCATTTATGTCCTTGGGATTACAGTCAGGCAAAATTTCAAATTCATGGATTGATACGACTTGACTATGCTCCTGTTTGGTTTTTAACCGGATTATTTTTTGAAAAATTATTAAACGAAAGCCACCGTATCTCACTTTTCAAAATCGTGTATGGTAACAAAAAAAATTAGCATGTATCTAAGAAACTATACCTACTTTATCATTTCCTTCCTAATTTATTTCACACAGGGTACCGCATATCGGTACCCTTTTGCACATTTTCCTTTTTTATGCTATACTTTTCAGGTCTTATTTGACAATCTCATTCGCAATGATATGTATTTAGGAGGTTTCTATGCTGGCTACTCTATTTCTTGATCTTCAAAACAAACAAGAGGAACAACACTTTATAACTACGCTATCCTCATCTCTTTCAAAAAGAAATGTACAGATACATACGATAAAACCGGATACTATTCCTCCAGCCATTTCTAAACAGGATTGTCTACTTATCTGCGATTCTCCAAAAGGACTTCTATTTTATAAACAACAGGACTTTTACTGTGTAGGATATAGCCCAACTATAGAATTTCTTCCAGTTTCTTATTGTTTTGAAGATATCAACAGTATTACTTATACTTATCTTTCTAATATCCTATCACGCTATAAAAAGGAACCAATTCACATTTTAGACACCCCTCGTTTACAAATACAGGAACTATGCGAAAAAGATTTGCCATCCCTCTATCGTATTTATCAACAACCAGGTATATTGACCTATATGAACGATGTATTGGAAAACTATTCTTCTTTTCACGAAAAATGGAACGCCTATATTAATCGAATTTACACCTTTTACGATTATGGAATTTGGGGAGTGTTCTTAAAAGAAACAAATACATTAATTGGACAATGTGGAATCCAATCTGTAATAATAAACGATAACGAAGAAATAGAGCTTGGCTACCTGCTGTCACAACAGTATCAAAAGAATGGCTATGGCAAGGAAATGATTACTGCCGTTCTGCAATATGCAAAAACGCAATTATCCTTCAACAGAATTGTTGCTCAAATTGCACCAGAAAACAAAGCTTCTATTGCCTTAGCCCAAAAATGTGGCATGAGCTTTCAAGAAATTATTTCTTCTAGCAAGCAACAAAACACGCTTCTCCTTTACTCTATATAAGTATTTTCACTCTACCCCGACAAACTAAAAAAGAGCATATCTGTTGACTTTGATATGCCCTTTCCGTTACAAAATACAAGAGAATTTATTCAATGGTACTTCCCTTTGTATTTTTGTTATTTGTATTATTATTTGCATTGTCCGTTGCTGCTGTATTGCCGTTCTTTGTTCCATTTCCGTTCGGAGCTGCTGTATTATTAGTATTATTGTCGTTGTCGTCATTTGTAAGATCATTAATACCGTCTTCTACATCATCTACTGCATCATTAACGCCATCTTCTACGTCATCAATCAAGCTTCCATCATTTCCATTATTATTGTTTGCTCCATTGTTATTCATATTTGCGTCATCCGTTGCGTTGTTTGTATCATTTCCATTTGCATCATCTGTCGCATCCCCTGCGGTTGTGGAATTATTATTATTGTCGTTTCCATTACATGCAGTTACGCTCATACAAGTTAATGCCAATGCCATCATCAATACAATCCATTTTTTCTTCATAAAAATCTCCTCCTAAAAATAAGTTATATATCTTGATAGCATTAGCATCTCCATTTTTATTGTAAATTATGCAATTTTTGTAATTATTCAACTAACCTTTTCACAGCTAAACGATTGTGCTTATTTTGTCAATAACATCATAATTTCATTGCTTCTAGCCACAAATTTCGTCATTTCTTCTGCTGGCAATGGACGCTGTGCCAATGCTGCCAAATCATATAACTGCTGGCAGAACGTTGGAACATGTTCGCTGTCTTTATTCTCAAAGATGTATTTCACTAAAGCATTATTGGCATTCAAAACCAAAGTCTCTCCCTGACCTCCAAACATAGCTGGGTCCATACCTGCCATTCCATATTGCTTCATCATATCCTGCATTCTTCTGCTATCCTCTGATAAAGTAATCATAGAAGAAACTGTTTCATTCTTTAATTTTGTAACCTGTACCTGTAATTGTTCTTTTCCAAGTGCCTTTTTAAATACCTCAGTCAACGTATCCTCTTCTTCCTTCAAGGCTCCTTCTTCTACATCATCTGTCAAATCCTCATTTAACTCTGCATCCACACGTTGGAAACGTAATGTCTCATCCAATTGCTCTAAACGAGAAATGAAAGGCTGATCAATATTATGAGTCAATATCAACGCATCTTTTCCTTCCTCTTTAAACATATTGATGTATTGGCTTTGCTGCTGCATATCTGTTACATAATAAACCGTTGTCTTTTCTGGTTCTTTCTGTTCTGCATCTTTTTCTTCTGTCTTTTCCTCTACAACCTCTGCCTCAACAGTATTGCCATTATCATCAACAACTTCCGCATCGCTTTCACCTTTGGATGCTTTTACATAATCAACAAGTGTAATATATTTGTCCTCTAAATTCTTAAAGATAATATAGTCCTTCATCTTATCCTGGAATTTTCCATCCTTTAAACATCCATATTTGATAAATGGACTAATATCATCCCAATATTTCTCGTAGCTTTCACGGTCTACTTTATACATACCAGTTAATTTATCTGCAACCTTCTTTGTAATATATTCTGAAATTTTCTTTACAAATCCGTCATTCTGTAAAGCACTACGAGATACATTCAATGGTAAATCAGGGCAGTCAATCACACCTTTTAGTAATAATAAAAATTCTGGAATGACTTCTTTAATATTATCCGCAATAAATACCTGATTATTATATAATTTAATCATTCCCTCCAGATTATCATACTCTGTATTTACTTTTGGGAAATACAAAATTCCTTTTAAATTAAATGGATAGTCCATATTCAAATGGATCCAGAACAAAGGCTCCTTATAGTCATGGAATACATCACGATAAAATGCCTTGTATTCTTCTTCTGTACACTCATTTGGATGCTTTGTCCAAAGTGGTGTAGGATTACTGATCGATACTGGACGCTTATTGATCTTTGCTTTCTCTTTTGCAGGCGAAATCTCAACTACTTCTTTTTCTCCTTTTTCATTTTCACGTTCTTCTGTTTTTGCTTCTTCTGTAAAGCGTTCTACAACTACATCATCTTCTTTGATGTCTGTCGCATCTATTGTTTCATATTCCTGCTCTGCTCCTGCCTTTTCAAAGAAAATTTCTACAGGCATGAAGGAACAATATTTATTTAATATTTCTTTGACACGATATTCATTTGCAAATTCGTAGCTGTCCTCATTTAGGTATAATGTAATCTCTGTTCCCCATGTATCCTTCTTACCTTCATCCATCGTAAAGCTCATGCCGCCTTCTGATTCCCAAAATACCGGCTTTGCACCTTCTTTATAAGATAATGTATCAATTGTAACTTTATCTGCAACCATAAATGCGGAATAGAAACCAAGACCAAAGTGTCCAATAATCTGCTCTTCATTTGCCTTATCTTTATATTTATTAATGAAATCTGTTGCCCCAGAAAAAGCAATCTGATTGATATATTCCTTTACTTCTTCTGCCGTCATACCGATACCAGTATCCACAAATGTCAAAGTCTTTTTTTCAGGGTCTGCAATTACCTTAATTGACTGCTTATAATCTTCTGGAATTTCAACTTCACTGATTAAATCCAACTTTTTTAACTTTGTAATGGCATCACAACCATTGGAAACCAACTCACGAATAAATATATCATGGTCGGAGTATAACCACTTTTTAATAATCGGAAAAATGTTTTCTGAATCAATTGATAAATTACCTTGTTCTCTACTCATTATAAATCTCTCCTTTTACTTGTAATGTCTTGCTACTATTAAAAAACTATGTTTCAAATCTGTCATCTTGATAGTATTTATCTTAATACCTGTTTTCGTAAAAGTCAAGAAAAATATTAGCACTCAATCAAATTGAGTGCTAATACGGCTAATTTATTTACTTTTCGGTCTATTTTTCCTTATTCTTCCTCAAATACAACTACGGTTCTTGGATTTACCATATACTCTAATAATGCAGTTTCCCCGCTTTTTCCTTTTTTATTAGGCACATTATTCTTCTCCTTTTCTGTCTGCTCAAAATCCAAATTCAACTGATAGGTATCTATAATTACCTTCCATTTCTTTCCTTTTGGCAAAACAGGTAATTCAAATCTATGTGCCTCCCAATGCATATTAAATGCCATATAAAAGCTCTTGTCCGATTTTCGTATCGTAAGCGGTGCATACTTCCCACAAAGCATAATACCAATTACCCTGCTATAATTAGATAGGTCTGGATACCATGGCTTTGTACCATGAAAAGAAATATCTGGACTTCCACAGGCAATATAGTCCATCCCTCGTAGTTCTTCTTTGGGAGAAAATACAGGATGTGCTTTTCTCAGCGCAATCAACTTTTTACAAAATGCCAGTATTCTTTGATTCATAACACGCTTATTCCAAGTAACCCATCCAATTTCATTGTCCTGACAATACGCATTATTATTTCCCTTTTGTGTATTGCCAAACTCATCCCCTGCCAGAAGCATAGGAACTCCCTGCGATAAAAGCAAAAAAGATAAGGCATTTTTAATTTGACGTAAACGAAGCTGTGCAATCTGTTTTTTGCGAGTAGGACCTTCCCAACCACAGTTCCAGCTATAATTGTATTCTGTTCCGTCCATTCCCTGTTCTCCGTTTGCCTCATTGTGCTTTATATCATAGGATACTAAATCCATCAATGTAAAACCATTTGTATTGGTAATATAATTTATAACCGTCTGCTGACTTGGATTTTTTCGCATCCGATTGACAAATCCATTTACCTGTCCCTCATCGCTTTTTAAAAATCTACGACAGTCTACCATAAACCCATCATTATATTCCGCAAGTATTTTTTCATTTATCTTTTCATACTGGTGATAAAATTCTCCCGTATTCCAATAAGTCGCAAGAAATTTCGTTCGAGAAAGATAAGGGTCCTGTGCAATCAAAGTACCGTTGACTACTTCTGTATTTATTTTAAACCCGTCAATAGCAAACATTCGCACCCAATATCGTAAACATTCCAAAATCAGTGTTTGATTCGTTCCTTCTGAAAAAAACATTTCCATGAAAACGGCAATTCCATTATCATGCAATTTTTTTACCATTTGCTTCATCTCGCTAATCGGTTGTAATGGATTGGCTGCATATGAAGCCTTTGGTGCAAAATAATTTGCACGTTTTGTATAGCCCCAAAAATTGATTTTAGGCCATTCCTGTTCCTTGTCCTGTTTTTCTGTAATTGGTTTTGTATAATCTAAAAAATTAGAACGGTACTTTCCCAATTCTTCCTCATCCATCCGTTCGTCAAATTCGTAACAAGGAAGTAAAACAACTCCATTTATGCCTAATTGTTTCATATATGGAATTTTTTCCTCAATTCCCTTAAACGTACCCGGATTCTTTACTTTTGATGAACTATGTTTTGTAAATCCTCGCACATGTAATCGATACAAGATCAATTCATGAAACGGAACAGAAAGAGGTTCACTGATGTGTCTAATGTTTTCCGTAATTAAGCAATGTACTTCCCTGTTCGCATTGCTCTCTCCAAATTGCTCTCTTCCTGTCAATTGTATGGCATATGGGTCCAGCATTTTTTCGCCATTTGTTTTGTAGCAATATTCTGAAATATCCTGTGGTAAGGTCAGTATAACAGAAAAAACACCTCCCACCAGATATTCCTTTCCAAGCACAAGGCTATAACTACAGGTCTTATCCCCTGTACGAAATAATTCTAAGCTGGTTTCCTTTCCGTGTTCCATGGCAACAGAAAACTGCCATTGCCTTTTTCCCATTCTGTGCACTCCCAAAGGCATACCATTTCCTCTTTTGACTTTTATATCTTCCTTTGACACCCTGCTTCCTCCTATGCCTTTTCTGCCTGGATTTGTTCTGCTAAATCATTCAAATATACCCATCGTTCCATTTTGTGATCCAACTGCTGCTGTATCTCATCCTTTTTGTCTGTTAATTCCTGAAGCTTTACAAAATCCTTTGCATTGGCTAATATATCCTTTTCTATCTGATCCAGTTGTTCTTCCAGTGTGGCAATATCCTCGTCAATCGTCTCAAATTCTTTTTGTTCCGCATAGGTAAATTTTAATTTCTTCTCTCGATTCTTATTATAATTCTTCTTTGTTTTTTTCTCTGCAACCACTTCCGTATCCCGCTGCACTGCTGTCTTTTCCTTTTCCCTTGTCTTTAGCCAATAATCTGTAAATCCACCTTCATACTGTCTGATTTCACCATTTCCTTCAAAGGCAAAAATTCGTCGAACGACACGATCCAAAAAATAACGGTCATGGGATACTGTAATCACAATTCCTGGAAAAGTATCAAGATAATCTTCTAAAATACGAAGCGTCTGGATATCTAAATCATTCGTCGGCTCATCCAAAATCAAGACATTAGGAGCCTCCATAAGAATCTTTAATAAATACAAACGTCTTCTTTCTCCTCCTGATAACTTTTCGATCAAGGAATACTGCATCGCACCAGTAAATAAAAAACGCTCCAACATCTGAGAAGCACTTGCACTACCTTCAGATGTTTCAATATATTCTGCCACTTCTTTTATATAATCAATTACCTTTTGTTTTCCGTTCATCTTTTCACATTCCTGTGAAAAATAACCAATCTTAACCGTTGGTCCGATCTCAATACTTCCCGAATCAGCCTGTTCAATCCCAGTAACAATCTTTAATAAAGTAGATTTTCCCGCACCATTTCCACCTACAATTCCAATGCGGTCTGTTTTTAGAAAAATATAAGAAAAATCCTTAATTAGTATCTTTTCATCAAACGCTTTGCAAATATCTTTTAATTCAATCGTTTTCTTACCAAGTCTGGAGGCTAACGCTGTGATCTCCACATTTTTTACTTCTTCTATTTTTTCTCTATCGCGTAATTCCTCAAAACGCTGAATATGGGCTTTTTGCTTTGTAGAACGCGCTCTGGCACCTCGCATGATCCACGCTAGATCCTGACGATACAATGCTTTCTTTTTACGCTCTGTTGCAAGCTCCATTTCTTCTCGCTCCAGCTTTAATTCCAAAAAGCCGCTATAATTAGTTTCATAAGTATACAAATTTCCTTTATCAATTTCCACAATCTTATTGGTTACTTTATCTAAAAAGTATCGATCATGTGTAATCATGATAAATGCTCCATTAAAACGATTTAGATAATCCTCCAGCCACTCTGCCATCGCATTATCCAAATGGTTTGTAGGCTCGTCCAAAATCAAAATATCCGCTGGTGTAAGAAGTGTACGGACCAACGCTGCACGTTTTCTCTGTCCGCCTGAAAGGTTGGATGGTTTTTCATTCCAGTCCGTAATCCCCAATTTTCCAAGCATCACTTTTGCTTCGCCCTCCACATTCCAACCATCGCTGGCATGTTCGTGACTTTTGATAACATTTTCCAACACCGTATATTTATCATCAAATTCGGGTGTCTGTGCAAGATATTCAATCCGAACATCATTTCCCTTTACTACACGTCCTTCGTCCGGTTCTTCTTTTCCTGCTAATATTTTTAATAACGTAGATTTTCCGGTTCCATTTACTCCAATGACCCCAATCTTATCATTTTTATTAATCCCCAATGAAACCTGATTTAACACTACCTTATCTGTAAAATTCCTGCTAATCTTTTCTGCCGTCAATAAATTCATAGAAAGCTCCTTTTAAAACAATGCATAACTTAAATCATTATACAACGAAACCATCATTTCTACAAGGGAAAACAAAGCACCAGTATAAATTTACTATTCATATTTTTTTAATTTGTTTAAAGATAAGGAACAAGTTAAACCGAAGAAATTTTATAAAAAGCTTGCAAAATCCTTGATTTTAGATACAATTAAATTGGAATTTTTTATTTAAGCGGTATAGTTTTCTTTTCTATACTGACTTTAGTGAACGGAAAGTGAGGTTTCTATAGTTTATGATACAAGCAAGTAACATAACTTTACGTCTTGGCAAAAAAGCATTATTTGAGGACGTAAACATTAAATTTACAGAAGGAAATTGTTATGGTTTAATCGGTGCAAATGGTGCCGGAAAATCCACATTTTTAAAGATTTTAACTGGAGAAATTGAACCTTCTAAAGGGGAAGTAATTATCACCCCTGGACAGCGACTCTCCTTCTTAAAGCAGGACCATTTTAAATATGATGAATATAATGTATTAGATACTGTTATTATGGGAAATCAGCGTCTGTATGATATTATGAAACAAAAAGATGCGATTTACGCAAAAGAAGATTTCACCGAGGAAGATGGTATTCTTGCCAGCGAACTGGAAGGTGAATTTGCAACATTAAATGGTTGGGAAGCAGAATCCGATGCCGCAACATTACTAAATGGTCTTGGTATTGAAACAGAACTTCATTATACCTTAATGAAAGACTTAAATGGTGGTCAAAAAGTCAAAGTTTTATTGGCGCAAGCACTATTTGGTAATCCAGATATTCTTTTGCTGGATGAGCCTACAAACCACTTAGATTTAGATGCGATTCGTTGGTTGGAGGACTTCTTAATTGACTTTGAAAACACCGTAATCGTTGTATCCCATGACCGTTATTTCTTAAATAAAGTTTGTACACATATTGCAGATATTGATTACGCTAAAATCCAGCTTTATGCAGGTAACTATGATTTCTGGTATGAATCAAGCCAGTTAATGATCAAGCAAATGAAAGAAGCAAACAAAAAGAAAGAAGAAAAGATTAAGGAATTACAGGACTTTATTCAACGATTTAGTGCAAATGCTTCCAAATCAAAACAGGCTACATCTAGAAAACGTGCCTTAGAAAAAATTGAATTGGATGATATTAAACCATCCAGCCGTAAATACCCTTACATTGACTTCCGTCCTCAGCGTGAAATCGGAAATGAGGTACTTACTGTTGAGCACCTTTCTAAGACAATCGATGGTGTAAAAGTATTGGATGACATTTCCTTTATTATAAATCGTGATGATAAGGTTGCATTTGTAGGAAGCAATACCTTGGCTGCTACTACACTTTTCAAGATTCTTGCAGGGGAAATGGAACCAGATGAAGGTAGCTATAAATGGGGCGTTACTACAAGTAATTCTTACTTCCCTAAAGATAATACCAAAGACTTTTCTGGTAATGAAATCATCGTAGACTGGCTAATGCAATTCTCACCAGAAAAGGATGTCACTTATGTTCGTGGTTTCCTTGGTCGTATGTTATTCTCTGGTGAAGATGGTGTGAAAAAAGTAAATGTACTTTCTGGTGGAGAAAAAGTACGTGTTATGCTTTCTAAAATGATGATTATGGGATCAAATGTGCTTATTATGGATGAACCAACAAACCACTTGGATATGGAATCGATCACTGCTTTAAATAATGGTTTGATGAAGTTCCCTGGTGTTGTGCTGTTTACTTCACAAGATCATCAGTTTATTCAGACAATTGCAAACCGTATCATGGAAATCACACCTAGTGGTCTGATTGATAAAATCACTACTTATGATGAATATCTGGATAGTGACGAATTAGCAAGAAAGAGACAAATTCTAAGTGTGCAGGATGACGAAGACTAAATAGATTACCGTTCTATCACTTGTTATTGACAAGGATACTGTTTATATTGTATGATAAATGGTATATATAATTTTAATAAGGGATTTGTCCAATTCCCACTTACAGAGGAGATGATTTTTTTGGACCCGAGTGATGTTCCACAACTAATAATTATACTGTGTTTACTTTTAATGTCAGCTTTCTTTTCATCTGCAGAAACTGCTTTAACAACAGTGAATAAACTGAAGATAAAATCGCTGGCAGACGAAGGAAATCGAAAAGCGAAAACAGTGCAAAAGCTGATTGATAATCCTTCTAAGTTACTCAGTGCAATTTTAATTGGAAACAACATTGTAAACTTAACGGCTTCTTCCCTCACGACTACATTGATGACTAGCATATGTAAAAATGCTGGGTTTGAGGGACAAACAAGTCTAGTGATTGGTATTGGTACTGGTGTGCTTACAATTTTAATTTTAATTTTTGGTGAAATTACGCCAAAAACACTGGCTACCCGATATTCTTCGTCCATTTCTCTGGCTTATGGAAATATCATTTACTTTTTAACACAGATACTTACTCCAGTCATATGTATTGTAAACAAGCTATCTCGTTGCTTTTTGATTCTTTTACGAATCAATCCAGATGGCAAAACAGAGTCTATGACAGAGAGCGAATTATTGACTATTGTCGATGCCAGCCATGAAGATGGTGTGATCGAAAGTGAAGAACGTAAAATGATTACCAACGTTGTTGACTTTGGAGATTCTGTGGCAAAAGATGTTATGATCCCTCGTATTGATATGAGTTTTGTAAAAGAGGATGCTACTTATGATGAATTGGTAACTGCCTTTGATGAAGATAAATTTTCCAGACTTCCTGTGTACAGTGATACAAAGGATGATGTTATTGGAATTGTAAATCTAAAGGATGTTTTCTTCTATCAAGGAGCAAAAGAAGATTTTCAAATTCAAAAAATTATGAGAAAACCTTATTTTACTTATGAATTTAAAAAGACTTCTGAATTGCTTATTGAAATGCGAAAAGAATCCATCGCACTTTCTATTGTACTTGATGAATATGGCGCTACTGCTGGTCTGATTACACTAGAAGATTTGCTAGAAGAGATTGTCGGCGAAATCAGGGATGAGTATGATGAAAATGAAGAAGATGTCATTCAAAAAATCAGCGATGTAGAATACATTGCCAGTGGAACTGCTAAATTAGATGAAATCAACGAAACGATTGGTCTTGATTTAGAGTCCGATGATTATGATTCCATTGCTGGTCATATCATTAGTTTATTAGATCATCTTCCAAAAGAAGGTGAAACAGTAGTCGATCATTATGTTGAATACAAAGTAGTTTCCGTAGAAAAAAATAGAATTGAAAAGGTCCATATTCTGCTTCTTCCAGTTCCTGAAAATGAGGAAGATTCTACAGAAGAAATGGAGTCTGCATAACAAAGAGACACCGTATTATTACGGTGTCTCTTACTTTATAGATATCCCAATAAATCGTTCATAAAATCTTGTTCTAGACGAATTAACTTTTTGGTAAGATTTCTACTTTCTTTATCTGCTTCTTTATATTCATTCAAATATCTACTTAATGCCTTTATTCCCATATTACAGCCATCTACCATGATATCCGCTATTTTCTTCTCATCATCGTTTATCATCATTTTTATCTCGGTACTAATCCAAGAAAATGTCTTTGCCATAGGACTTGGGTCTTTTTCTGTTTCTCCCGCTTTATCCAGTATTTTATGACATTCATCCCCAATCAGTATATGTTCTTTATTATACTGTTCTATTATTTTTCTTAACTGGCTGTCTTTTACATATGCCTGTACCTGTTCCATGCTGTTTGTTGCCGATTTACAGCCTGCATTGCATTCTTTTAAAAGTTCCAATGTATCCTTTGACATTTTAAACCTCCTCCTATTTTCTTATCAACCAGATGATACCTGCACTATTTATTATGGAACCTTTCTTTATTTTTATGCATATGGAACAAAGTAAACAAGTCTATAAAGCAAAAACAGTCGGGCTTAACACCCGACTGTGACTATACTATTATCATTTGTATAGAGCATCTGCTGCTTCTATCGCTACTATCTTTTAAGCATAACAACTAAAAGGTTAGGTCATTTCTTCTTTTTATGAGCTTTGCTCCGTTTACGATAGTAGCAACTCCTGCGGCAATTCCAAACACAATAACTAAAATACCCATTACAATGTTTCCAACTCCAATGGACTTCATGGAACGATATACATTTTCTTCCATCTTACATTTCTCCTTTTTCTATGAAATAGTTCGATTTTTAATCCTATTCTTTTGCACCATACTGTTCATAATATGCATCAATTGCTTTCTTTATTTCATCTGTAATCACAATTTTTCCATTGCATGGTTTATTATATAATACTTCTACTACATCATCCATACTTACAATCGCATTGGCATCAAAACCATATTTTTCTTTGATCTCTTTTAATGCACTCTTTTCGCCTTTTCCTTTTTCCATACGGTTTAAAGATACCATAAGTCCTTTAATTGTAACATCTCCCTGCTCCATAATAATTGGGAATGTTTCTTCGATTGATTTACCAGAGGTAGTTACATCTTCAATAATTACGACTCTATCGCCATCCTTGATTGGGCTACCTAAAAGAATACCTGCATCTCCATGATCCTTAATTTCTTTTCTATTGGAACAATAACGAATCTCTTTTCCATACAAACGATGAAATGCCATTGTAGTTGCTACACTAAGTGGGATTCCCTTGTATGCTGGTCCAAACAATACATCAAAATCTGTTCCGTAATTGTCGTGAATAGCCTTTGCATAATATTCACCAAGTTTCTCTAACTGTGCACCTGTCACATATAAACCTGCATTCATAAAAAATGGAGACTTTCTTCCACTCTTCAACGTAAATTCGCCAAAACGTAACACATTACAATCCACCATAAATTCAATAAATTCTCTCTTATAACTTTCCATTTTTCTTATATCCTCCTGTTTTGAACTTTTAGAACAAAGTGAACAAGTCCATCCCCGCGAAGCGTTTTGCCCTATAAAGTACCTTTTCCTATAGGGTAAAACATGTGAGTTTAATGAAACATTTTCATCGGACCACAGTTTTTCAAAGCTTTTTCGCATAATGTTCTTTTTTAATTTTAGCATATATCCAATGTTTTTTCAATTAATAATAAAAGGATGCTGTGCAATCTTGCTACAACATCCTATTTCATTTCTTATTCGATTTACTCTTCGACTTCTCCTCGATCTAAACGTGCAAAATAACTCTTTGTTTCTTTCACAATTACACCGCTAAGCGCCAAAATCGCTATCAAGTTCGGTAATGCCATCAACGCATTAAAAATATCTGCAATGGTCCATACAGCAGATACGGTCAAAAATGGTCCGATAAATACTGCAACGATATATAACCAACGATACGTCTTTAGTACAGATTGTTTTCCTGAAACCAGGTATTCTAAACATCTTTCAGAATAATAATCCCAACCAAGTATGGTTGTAAAAGCGAAGAATACAAGACATGCCATCAAAATAAAGCTACATATATTTTCGCCAAAAGGAAGTCCTTTTTGAAATGCGTAAGTAGTTACGGCTACTCCTTCCAGTCCTTTTACCTGATATGCGCCCGTCAATACAATAGAAAGTCCCGTCATCGTACAAATAACAACCGTATCCACAAACGTACCTGTCATAGATACCAATCCCTGACGAACAGGTTCATTTGTCTGTGCGGCTGCGGCTGCAATCGGTGCACTACCCAGTCCTGCTTCATTGGAAAAAATACCTCTGGCAATACCCTTTTGTGCTGCAATCATAATAGCTCCTAACGCTCCTCCTGCGGCTGCACGCATTCCAAATGCACTTTCCACAATTGTAACAACAGCCCCTGGAATCGCCTTTAGATTTAAAAGAATCAGCAACACACAGAAAAATACATAAATACCTGCCATAAATGGCACTACAAACTGTGCTACTTTCGATATACGCTTTATTCCACCAATTAAAACTAATGTGACACATAATGTAACAAACACAGCAGCAATTACTACCGTCCAGGAATATTTACGTCCAAAAATAGCAACGGTCCACTGATTATTGGCATCAAAAAAGTTATTTACAGCAGATGTAATTCCGTTTACCTGTGTTATCGTACCAATACCAAGAAGTCCAACACCTACTCCAAAGAATGCAAATATTTTTGCAAGCCATTTCCACTTTATTCCCATTCCCTTTTCTATGTAATAGAATGGTCCGCCAAGAGCATGTCCCTCTTCATCTAACACACGATACTTAACAGCCAAAACCCCTTCTGCGTATTTTGTTGCCATTCCAAGCAAGGCAGCAATCCACATCCAGAACAACGCTCCAGGTCCACCTGCACCAATAGCAGTGGCAACACCTACAATATTTCCGGTTCCGATCGTAGCTGACAATGCCGTACATAAAGCAGCAAAAGAGGAAACTTCTCCTTCTGCCTCCTCCTCATTTTTTATCATATATTTTAATGCTTTTGGTAGTTTTCTAATCTGCAATCCCCTCAAACGGATTGTCAAATAAATTCCCACTAACAAAATCATCGTAATCAATGGCACTCCCCACACATAACCATCAATCTTTTCAACCAGTGCTGTAAATTGATCCATTGTTTCTATTCTCCTTCATCATTTGTCATATTCGCTAACTTCTATGTGTGAAATCACCACATCTTCTTTTGGTTTTGCTGTGTCGGTATCCGTCTGCACCTGTGCAATCGCATCCACTACATCCATGCCTTCATACACCTGTCCAAATACGGTATATCCGCCTGTTAGCCAAGGACAACCACCATATTTTTCAAAAGCTTCTGCCTGCTTGATTGTCAAATTACCCAAAGAACTTGTGTCTGCCGTTTCCGCCTGTGTAATAAAAAATTGGCTGCCATTTGTGTCAGGACCTGCATTTGCCATGCAAAGAGAACCACGTATTGGAAGCAAATAATCCACGATTTCATCTTCAAATGGTTTTCCCCAGATGCTTTCTCCACCAGTGCCATTTCCACTTGGATCTCCACCTTGTATCATAAACTGGTTAATTACCCGATGCATGGTCAACCCATCATAATATCCTTCTTTTGCGTGGGTTGTAAAATTTTCCACTGCTTTCGGTGCTTCTTTTGGGAACATTTTTATTTTTACATCACCAAAGTTTTTAAAAGAGATTGTTACAATCGTATCTCCTTTCTTTGGAGCCTGCACCTGATATTCTACATCTTTTGTCTCTTCACTTTCTGCTGTTGCAGTAGTCGTATTGGTATTCTCTTTTCCAGTATCGGAAGCTTTGTCTTTACTTCCGCATCCCTGAATGGACAACAACAAGCTTGCAACCACAACTGTCGCTATCCTCTTTTTCCATTGCTTCATCACTACCTGCCTTTCTATGAAACCATCTATTTTGCTTTTTTCTGTTCATCATTATTTAATGCAGATGAACTATTACGCATCTTCCAATCACGAATGCTTCTTCTCTTATCAATTGCATTACGAACCGCCTCCATACGTTCATCTAACCTTGCACTTTCATTTGAACATGCAATCAGTTCTGCATGAAGCTGCTGCGTAATTGCCGGATCCATTTCTTTTTTATAGCTCAATCGGTGGTCTAAACTGGCCCAAAAATCCATAGCTATCGTCCTAAGTTGTATCTCCACTTTCATCATACGTTTTTGGTTCTGTAAAAAGACCGGAACTTGTACAATCAAATGCAAACTACGATACCCATTGTCCTTTGGTACTTTGATATAATCCTTTTTTTCCAGTAACGTAATTCCTTCCTGTTGTAACAGACATTCGGATACCACATAAATATCAGATATAAATGGACAGATTACCCGAATGCCTGCTATATCATTTATTTCTTTTTCAATATTTTCAAAGGAATAAGTAAGACCTCTACGCTCCATCTTTTCAGCAATACTCTCCGGCGTCTTTAATCTGGTTTTGATGGTTTCAATTGGATTGTAATCTTCCAAATAAGAGTATTGCTCATTTAACACTTTGAGTTTCGTTTCTATCTCCATAAGGGCACAACGATAATAGGTCATAAATGTAGTAGAATGTTTAATTTTATTCTCCATCTTTCTTCTTTCTGCAACTTTAACCATGTTACCATATCCCTTCTTAACGTTAAACTCTGTGTTTCTAAAAATTACACTACCTTTTATTTTAACATTTCTTTCTCTAAATGAAAATGATTTTTTTATTTTTTTCAATAAGGACAACCACATAGAAAAGAACCCAAAAAGCTTTTTTCTATCGCTTTTTGGGTTCTTACTATTCTTTTACGGAGCAATTAGAAAAGTCCTTCCGACTAAATTAGATATAATCTCTATCCTTTGCAATTTCGCTATTTGCACCCGATAATTTCTTTAAATATGCTGCTACCTTCTCTAAATCAGTTCCAACCTTATCCTGCCAATCATTGATATAAGAAATACTTTCCTGTAATCTCGTATCCACTTTCTGACCATCCAATGCAAGAAGTACAATAATACCAGCTTCTGTCAAATGATTTACAATCGTAGAAATAGCGTCACCATCTTCTGGAGCATATAAATAGGTATGTCTACCTTCTAAGCTTAATGCTTTCTCGATTTTCTCAACATATTCAAGTGTAACCGTATCATCTAACTGGAATTCTACTGTTAATGGAGTCTGTCCCTTTAATGCAGCACGAACCTGTTTGTTCACTTTACCTTCATTAAATCCAGCTTCTTCCGCATGAATTTCTGTTACTACACCACAAGCAGATGTCATGTTGCTGACACGGTCAATCAAAATCAATTCACCTAATGTTTTATGTTTGTCAAATTCATCCACAACAATTTTGTCTGCAAATGAGATTTTGCACAATGCAATTTCGTTTTTGTTCAAATGATCCGCTGGTTTTTCTTCACCAGAGTTTACATCAACAGAATGTAAAATTTCTGTTACTACACCAGGAATTAACTTTGTTCCTAATTTTACAAAGAAGTTCTTTCCATTTTCTAATTCTGCATCATCCATCCATAATAATGTAGCAGTAACGGATGCTGCCACCTTAACATCAGAATTAACGGTCAATACACAACCTCTTGATACATCCACTTCTCTGTCAAGCTGAATCGTTACAGGCTGTCCCTTACCAGCTTCCTGTACTTCTTTATCTGTCACATGAATACTCTTTACATGTGCCTGTTCATTACTAGGCAAGGTAATGATCTCGTCACCCACATGAATATCACCAGCCTCAATCTGTCCCTGGAAACCTCTAAATTCATGATTTGGACGGCAAACTCTCTGTACAGGCATATAAAATCCCTGTTCTTTTGTCTCTTCTGAAATATCTATCTGCTCTAAAAATGGAAGCAATGCTTTTCCTGTATACCATGGTGTATTTTCTGATTTTTCTGTAACGTTATCGCCTTCTGTAGCAGAAACAGGAATAACCGTAACATTAGCAAGCTTCAATTCTTCTGTAAGTGCATTGATCTGTTCCATGATTTCATTGAAACGTTCCTCTTTGTATCCTACCAAATCCATCTTATTTACAGCAAATACAAAATAACGAATACCCATCAAAGCACAAATTCTTGCGTGACGTTTTGTTTGTACTAATACACCCTGTTTTGCATCAATCAAAATGATTGCTAAATCTGCGAAGGATGCACCTACTGCCATGTTTCTTGTATACTCTTCATGTCCCGGTGTATCTGCAACGATAAAACTTCTGTTGTCTGTTGTGAAATAACGATATGCTACGTCTATGGTAATTCCCTGCTCACGCTCTGCCATCAGACCATCTAATAATAAAGAATAATCGATTTCTCCACCACGACTTCCTACCTTGGAATCCAACTCCAAAGCCTTTTCCTGATCTGCATAAATTAATTTTGAATCGTATAAAATATGTCCAATCAATGTAGATTTTCCATCATCTACACTACCACATGTAATAAACTTTAGTAATCCTTTCATTAGAAATATCCCTCCATTTTTCTTCTTTCCATGCTGCCTGCTTCTTCATGGTCAATAACACGGGTTGTTCTTTCAGACGATACTGCACTAAGTGTTTCATCTATGATTTCGTCCAATGTCTCTGCATCTGACTCAATTCCACCTGTAAGTGGATAGCATCCAAGTGTACGGAAACGAACTTTTTTCATTTCCACTTTCTCGCCTTCTCTTAGCTTCATACGATCATCGTCTACCATAATGATATTTCCATCACGATACACAACTGGTCTTTCTTTTGCAAAATATAATGGTACAATTTCAATGTTTTCTCTCTTAATGTACTGCCAAATATCCTTTTCTGTCCAGTTTGAAATTGGGAATACACGCATACTCTCGCCCTTGTGGATCTTTGTATTATAAAGCTTCCACATTTCTGGTCTCTGGTTCTTTGGATCCCATGCCTGTGCTTCATTACGGAAAGAGAAAATTCTTTCTTTTGCACGAGATTTTTCTTCATCACGTCTTGCTCCACCAAATGCGGCTGTAAACTGGTATTTATTTAATGCCTGCTTTAATGCCTGTGTTTTCATAATATCGGTATAAGCAGAACCATGGTCAAATGGATTAATACCATTCTTAACACCTTCCTGGTTTGTATATACAAGCATATCAATGCCAAGCTGCTTTGCCATCTTGTCACGGAACTGTATCATTTCTTTAAACTTCCATGTAGTATCTACATGTAAAAACGGAAATGGTGGCTTCTCCGGATAAAATGCCTTCATTGCTAAATGAAGTAATACGGAACTATCCTTTCCTATTGAATATAACATAACTGGTTTTTCACATTCTGCTGCTACTTCCCTAATAATATAAATTGCTTCTGCTTCTAACGCATCCAGATGAGATAAGTTGCTCATCACAATTCCTCCTTTACCTTTATCTTCTAATATTTGTTTGCATCTTTTTTATTTACTTCTATGGTTTGAATTTCTCCGGCAGGATTTTCCACCTTCCAAATATTCATATCACCTTTTTGTGTCACAGATAAGGTACTTCCTCTTCCTCCAATATCTGCACCAAGGAAAAATGCAATCGCATCTACCTTACATTCTTTTAGACAAGAAGTACATCCCCAGCAGTCCTTTTCATGTTTGATCCATGCTTTTCCCTGCTCATTTAATTTAATTAAATTACCGGGACATGCCTCGATACAACGTTTGCATCCCACACATTTATCTGGTCGAATCCGTATGCTCATAAGCCATTCCTCCTGTCACTAACTCCCTAAGGTAAATATTGATGTTACCATTTTCCATACGGGAATTTACATATTTTAACCATTCCTCACTCTGGTCTGGATAATCCATATTTTCTGCAAAACTATGCCATCTGGTTTCTTTTCTGGCAAGCAAGTGTGCAATGACTACCCGACAGACTACCAAACGCTCTCTAATTTCATAAATTCGTAGCAGATCATCCATATCCTCTGCTGACAATTTCTTACAATCTTCCATCAAATTACAGATTTTTTCATCTGCCAACTTTAAGCGACTTTCATTATACTGATAGTCCGTGGAAATTCCACCTGCATACTCATCCATGATTTTCTGCATACTTTCTTCCGCCTGTTCAATGGTAAGTAACGATTGTTTTTGTGTTAAATAGTTCTCATATTCCTGCTGCTTTTCTTTTGCTTTCACAGCATCCTCTTCTGGAACTTCTTTATGTGTCTGCAAATAGTTCAAAATTGCCTCTGCTGCAATCTCCCCTTCTGCCAATGCACCTGTCACATATTTCTGTGGACATCCACCTGCCACATCTCCAGCAGCATAAAGACCATATACCGTTGTCTCTCTATTATTATCCACCCAATAACCGCTGGCAGTATGTCCGCCTACAATATATGGTTCTGTTCCTTCTATTTCTACATTTTGCTGGGAAGGTCCCTGCCCTGCTTCCAGCCATTTCAAGGTCTGGCTAGGTGCCATATTTAAGTATGCCTTAAACAAATCCTTTTCCTGTTCGGAACTAATTCCTTTTGTACCAAGATAACATGGACCTCTACCTTCTCTATTTTCTGTAACCGTTCCATATAATCTCTGTGAAGTTGTAAGTCCATACTTGGTCTCGTAAACTTCCCCTTTGGCGTTTAACTGTTTTGCAGGCACTCCCTGTGCAATCGTACCTGTCGGAGCAATCGTATCTTTACAACGAAGTGCAATAAATCGCATCTCAAACGTTGTCATCTCCGCTCCTGCTAAGATTCCCATAGCATATCCTGCTCCTGTATTAAATGGCGGATACCACATCTTATGTCTGGAAAATCCAGGATTATTTGGACGATACAATCCAGCCGCCCCACCAGTGCTGCATAGCACTGCTTTTGCATAGATTTCATAAAATACCTGCTCATTTACATCAAAACCATATGCACCTTTTATCTGATTTTTTTCTACAATATAATCTGTAATATTCACATGATTTAAAACAGTTACATTTTCCTGTTTCTTTACTGCATCTGCAAGAATTGGTTTAATGTTTTCACCGTTAATCTTTATATTTCGATTTCCTCGTGTCACATATTTGTTATTTTCATCCTTTAAGATAACCAATCCCAACTTTTCCATATTTTCTGTTACTTCATTCAGACGTTCTGACATGGAAAGCAGTAAATCTTCTCTTACAATTCCTGCCCCATCTTTTTTACAATAATCTACGTAATCCTGCGGAACACGTCCTTCTGTAATATAAGCATTGATGGCATTTACACCTGCTGCCAAACAACCACTTCTTTTAATATTCGCTTTTTCCGCAATAAGAACCTTTACATCCTTTTCTTTTCCCAAGGTAATTGCTGCATAGCAACCTGCGGTTCCACCACCAATAATCAACACATCGGTATGTATTTTTTTTGTTTCCATATAGCACCTGCTTTCTTTGTAACTACATTTATATAATTACAGAATCTTCATGTAAGGATTGATTCTCCAATAAATGTACTCTCTTTCCTTCTGTGACTAACATACGATATACAAATACATCTACCTTTTCTCCCACAGTGACAGGCTGTAACTCTAAGGATCTTTTTGCTGAAAGCTTTTCTCCATTTACAGAAACCTGTACTTCTACGCTATCACCGCGAAATGACACTTCTGTGACAACACCCTCTGAGGCGGAACTTTTATATTTCTGTACTTCATTCTTTTTCGTAACATTTACAAATTCCGGTCTGACAATTGCCTCTGTATAATTATCAATCGCTTCAAAAGAATGAAAAGACTGATAATCTTTTAAGAAGGATGGCTGTCCAAAGAAGGATGCCACAAACGGGGTCTGTGGATTTTGATAAATCTCCAACGGCGTTCCCATTTGTTCGATACGTCCCTGATTAGTAATGATAATCTCATCTGCCACTTCAATGGCTTCATCCTGGTCATGGGTAACGAAAATACTTGTAATTCCAAGTTTTTCTATCATTTCTTTCAACCAGCTTCTAAGCTCCAATCTTACCTTTGCATCAATCGCAGCAAACGGTTCATCCAGTAATAATAAGTGTGGATTTGGTGCTAATGCTCTGGCAAAAGCTACTCTCTGTCGCTGTCCACCGGAAAGCTGACTTGGATAACGTTTTTCCAATCCTTCCAACCCTACTAATTTTAGCAACTCTCGTACACGTTCATCAATATATTTTTTATTTTCTTTTTTTACTCGAAGTCCAAATGCCACATTTTCATAGATTGTCATATGACGAAATAAGGCATAATTCTGAAACACAAATCCAATTCCACGCTGACTTGCCGGTATCTCATTTACTACCTGTCCATCTATAATAATTTCTCCAAAATCAGGTGTTTCCAATCCCGCAATCATTCGAAGTATTGTTGTCTTTCCACTTCCACTGGGACCTAACAAACCAATCAACTTCCCTTTTTCCACACCAAAATTGATAGACTTAGAAGCTTTGAAATCCCCGTAGGATTTGTTGATATCTTTTAATTCTACATACATAATTTTTTCTCCTTCCTACGATTCGTATTCCTTTTTTCCTCTGCTCTCTAACACACTTCGAACAACCAAAATAAAGATAGCTAACACCACCAAAATGGAGGATACTGCAAATGCCGGAATATACTGAAATTCATTAAACAAAATTTCTATATGTAATGGCAATGTATTGGTTCGTCCACGTAAATGTCCCGATAAAACAGATACCGCACCAAACTCACCCATGGCTCTTGCCGTACACAATACAATCCCATAAAGCAATGCCCATTTTACATGTGGAAAAGTGATCCTGCGAAAAATTGTCCAACCATTTGCTCCCATCAAAGCGGCTGCTTCTTCTTCATCTTTTCCCTGTGCTTCCATAATCGGTATCAGTTCTCTAGAGATAAACGGAAATGTTACGAAAATCGTAGCTAAAATAATACCAGGTACTGCAAATACCACTTTTATATGGATAGCTTTCAACCAATCATATAAAATACTTCTTCGTCCAAACAGCAGAATGAAAATCAAACCTGCAATAATTGGAGATACAGTTACGGGAACATCTATCAATGTAGTCAATATCTTTTTCCATTTAAAATCAAACTTCGTTACTGCAAAAGATGCGAATAATCCAAAAATAGTATTTAATATTACTGCACACAAGGTCGCTTCCAAGGTAAGAAGTAATGCCCGAATGGTATACTCATCTGCAACCGCTGACATATAAGCTGCAATGCCACCTCGAAATGCCTGTACCAGAACAACAACCAATGGAAGCAGTAACATGATACCTAAAAATAAGATAGTGATGCCAATTAAAACCCATTTTGTAATTGCTGCATTTCGTTCTTCTTTTTTCATGCTAATTTCCTCCATTTAGTATCTTTGCATTTCTTGCCTGTACCATATTATTTATAAACAATACGACAAACGCAACTACCAACATAACTAGTGAAATCGCAGTAGCACTTTCATAGTCAAACTCCTGTAGTTTTGACATAACTACCAAAGGAGCAATTTCTGTCTCATAAGGCTTATTTCCTGCAATAAACACAACGCTTCCGTACTCTCCCAAGCATCGTCCGAACGCCAGACCAAACCCCGTAAAGAGCGTTGGTAACAATTCTGGGAAAATGACTTTCCAAAAGATACGACTTCTTCTAGCACCAAGTACCCCTGCTGCTTCCTCATAGGATGGGTCCAGTTTTTCAAGAACTGGCTGTACGGCTCTTACTACAAACGGTATTCCCACGAAAACCAAAGCCACAATAATACCTATTCTTGTATATGCAATATGTATTCCAAACCTTGCAAACAAGCTTCCAACCCAACCCTCATCTGCAGTCAGATAAGTAAGTGCCATACCTGCTACCGCAGTAGGAAGCGCAAATGGTAACTCAATCATACCATCTATAATCTTTTTTCCTGGAAATTCATATCTTACTAATACCCAGGCAATAATCATTCCCATAACTGCATTGATCAAAGATGCAATAAATGCAGTCATCAAACTCACATAGAAGCTTGCCAGCACTCTTTTTCTCGTAATAATCTCAATAAACTCACCAATGCTAAGTTTTGTCACATTCATAAGTAGACACGCTAATGGTATCAACACAATAAAACTTACCATCGTCAATGTCACACCAATGGATAATCCAAATCCCGGTATTACTCTTTTTTGCTTCAATGTGATTTCCTCCCTTTTATTTATTCGTATATCTGATCGAATATCGCTCCATCTGAAAAATGCTTTTTATAAACAGCATCCCATCCACCAAAATCATCAATGGTTTTTAATTGCATCGAAAGATCAAATACATCTTTATATTTTTCCAACACTTTTTCATTGGTTGGACGATAGTAATTTTTTGCTGCAATTTCCTGTGCATCTTCTGTATATAAATAATCTAAATAAGCTGTAGCAACTTCTCTTGTATCTCTATAGTCTACCACATCATCTACCACAGCTACAGAAGGCTGTGCCAACATACTGATGCTTGGTGAGATAATTTCATATTCATCTGGGAAATCTCGAATAGAAAGATACGCTTCGTTTTCCCATGCAATCAACACATCTCCCTGTTTATTCTCAATAAAAGAAGTTGTGGCTGCTCTCGCTCCCGAATCAAGCACTAAAACATTGGAATAAATCTTTTTCAAAAGCTCTTCTGCTTTTGTTTCATCTCCATACTTCTCCATAGCATACGCCCAGGCTGCCATGTAATTCCATCTGGCACCTCCAGAAGTCTTTGGGTTTGGTGTAATGACTCCTACCCCATCTTTTGCTAAATCATCCCAGTCCTTAATCTGCTTTGGATTTCCTTTTCGCACTACAAATACAATAGTAGAAGTATATGGTGCGCTATCCTTTTTAAACTGCTTTTTCCAATCTTTTCGAATAAGACCTTCCTTGGCAATTGCATCAATATCATACTCTAATGCCAAAGTTACTACATCCGCTTCCAGTCCATTTGACACCTCTAATGCCTGTTTTCCAGAACCTCCATGGGACTGAATCACTTCTACATTTTGCCCCGTCTGCTTTTTCCAATAGTCTGCAAACAGTTTATTGTATTCTTCATAAAATTCTCTTGTAGGGTCATAGGAAACATTCACAATACTAACGATCTTTTGTCCTGCTTTAGAACCACATCCAACCAGCATCGTTGCCATAACTGCTATCAAAAGTAGTCTAACTCCTATTACATGTTTTTTCATCCTGTTAGTCACATCCTTTTGTCTCTTTTATCTATTCTTTTCCTGTCACATACGCTTTTGAAATGCCTTTAAATCCAATCGATTCCATCTACGCATTTTCAAAATCATATTATTCATACCTTTTTTATAGGAATTATATTATACCACTTTACTAGGAATGTCAAGGAAATTTTTTCAAAAAAGAAAAAAAGTTAGCAGGTTATGGATGGAACAGGAAAAGGGTTATACTACAGGAAAACCTATCCTATAATATAACCCTTTTACATATGCCATGATGCAAACATAAACGCCTAAAGCCCAATATACGTGTGTAACATAACTTTATCACTTACTCCCCGTCCAACACTATCCTATTTCAGTCAAACGGATATTCGCAATCCGCTCCGCTACTTAATCGTGTTAGATAAATTCCTTTGCGATTTCTTTTACTTTTTCTGGATTCTTTTGATAGAATGTTTCATAATCTGTTCCAGCCTCTACAACAGTCTTTCCCAGTTTCACAAAAAACTCTGGAATATCTTTTGTATACATCGCACCAATTTCTTCTCCCATTGTTTCCTGTCCCTGTAAATCACTACCATTTAGATACAAGGTAAATGCATCCTGTGGGCCGTCTGCCGATGGCTTCTTTCCCCCACGAAGCCCAATTAAAGCAGTCTGATGTGCTGCACAGGAAGATGGACATCCTGAAATATGAATTTCCGGCAATGCATCATCTGGAAAATCTTCTTTTCTTACGCGCTCTATACATTTCTGTAACATAATCTGTGACTTTCCAATTCCCACCTGGCAAACATCTGCTCCAATACATGCTGTGGAATGTTCAAAGGTATTTGTTGCGGAATCTTTTGTAATATCCAAAACCTTCTTTGCCTCTTCCATAGTCAAATTGATAATATAAATTCCTTCATCTGGAGCTATTCTTACGCTAACTGCATCCATATCCTTGATGGTGTTATATAATTTATGAAACAAAGAAACATCTGGTGTGCCACCGATTGGATAATAGGACACGGCATAAAGCCCTTCCTGTTTTTGCGCGATTACTCTTTTATTTTCTGCTAAGAACGCTTCTTTTCCTTCTGTACTTCCAGTCTTTGTAATTTCAATCGGCTGTACTTCTACATCTAAGGAAAGCTTGTCCAGATTTTCTGCAAGTTTTTCTGCAAATGCTTTCTGTAATCCTTCTACGCCCATGGTATCCTGTAAAAATCGAGTTCTGGATGCACCTCTTTGTTTATAATTCCCATGTTCCTTAAATACATCCACCATCGTCTGTAAACAATATAATACTTTTTTTGGTTCAATATCTTCTACAACCTTTACACCGAATTTAGGCTTAACTCCTAAGCCACCTGCACAGTATACCTCAAACATGCCATTCTTTTTTGCCACAAATCCTAAATCACGAAAAGTTGCATGTGTTTTATTTTGTACCCCATTTGAAAAGGCAACTTTTAATTTTCTTGGCAGTTTTAATCCTTTCATTAACCCAAGTGCATATTCTCCAGCCGCTTTTGCATAAGGCATAACATCAAAGGCTTCTCCCTGTTCCACACCAGATAATGGTGCACACATCGTATTTCTTGGAAAATCTCCACCGCCACCTCTTGTAATAATATCATGGTCAATGGCTTCCTCAATCAAAGAACAGACCGCTTCACAAGATAAATTATGTAATTGTACGGTCTGACAAGTGGTAAAATGTGCCTTGTCTATCTTATACTTCTCAATACTATCTGCAATAAATTTTAACTTATCTTTGTCTAAATCTCCTGCTGTCATACGCAAACGAAGCATACTTGCACTGGCTCCTCTTTGTGCATAACTACCATAATAACCAGAAAATCCTTTATACTCTGCTACTGGCACCTCACCCTTGTAAAAAGCTTTTGTTTTTTCTTTAAATGCCTTTAGTTCTTCCCGATATTCTTCTCTTAATTCCTGTGTCATAACAAACTCCTTTCAATTTCTATTTTGTATAGATACCTGCAAGTTTTTCTTTCTAATCATTCACACAGATATCCATTTTATTTTCCTACGCTTTTACTAGAGTATAGCATATTCAAGCATAAAAAAACACCTTTTTATTGACTTTTTTCCGTTTTTCTTTCTATACTATAAATGCAAAGTATCGCTCCATCAAATGAACGATACGAAAAAAAATATGGTAAGGAGATTTTATATGGAATCAAAAAGTATGATACTTCTTTTTCAAATAGAACCAACGAAAGCAAGACAAATCCAACAACTTTGTACCGCTTTACACATCAAATGTAAAATGGTTGCACCACATGATTACGAACAATCACTTGGATACCTTGCAGATATATCTGGATTCAAAAAAAGAAAGGTCCTTCCTTTCGGAAATCCCTTTCCCTCTGAAATGCTTGTTTTTTCTGGCATTCCACAACCACTTTTCGATCAATTTTTAGAAAAATATAAACAAAGTCTTATAGCGCCAACACCATTAAAAGCCATTTTGACCATCCATAATATTTCTTGGACACCACGACAGTTATTCACAGAATTACAAAAGGAACATGCAAAATTCCATCCGTAAATCCGCTGGCTTTTTACTTTATAATAATCTTATCCATCAGACTAACACGGTTAAATGGCAACATAAAATAATATCCATCTGCAAATTCCGACAGTTTTTCTATAATTTCACTGGCAATCTGTGCCCCTACTACTTCTGCTTCTTCTTTGGTCATATCAGGCGTATAACGCTCAACAATTTCGTCCGGTACATTGATGCCGGACATTTCATTCTTTATAAAGTTCGCATTACGATAACTTACTAACGGCATAATACCACATAAAATTTTTGTATCCACCATAGATTTCAACATACGAATACGTTCAATATCCTCATCCGAATAAATCGGCTGGGTTAAGAAATAACTGCAACCCGCATCCACTTTTTGTTGCATCCGCTTTGCAACATTTTCTATCTTGCCTCTTCCATAATTTAATGCTCCACCATAATAAATCGGATCATCTGCAAAATGTTCTTCGTTCATTTCTTTTACAAAATTCATAAGTCGTATCGAATGATAATCAAATACGCCCGTTGTCACATTTCGATTGACACTCGGAACAGGATCCCCTGTTACAAGTAATAAGTTTCTTATTTTATTTACATACGCTCCCAAGATGCCAGAACGCATTGCAATCATATTTTTATCTCGACAGCAAAGGTGTGGCATTACAGGCAATTCCGTTTCCTGTGCCAACTTGATACTCATAAGAATAGAATCTACACGACTTCTTCCCATAGGCGAATCTGCAATAGTAATCATATCTACATTGCAATCTTTTAAATGCATCGCGCACTCCATAATTTTGTCGCAATTTGCATCATATGGAGGGTCTAACTCTACTGCAACTACCTTATTTCCTGAAGAAAATTTTTCGTAAAACTTATTTTTCTTTTTTGGTTTACGCACCACATCTTTTACTTCATCTGAATTAGAAGTTGTTTTCATAATCACCGCAGGCGAAAAATCCATCTTTTTTTCCAAGGTAAAGAGATATTCTGGAGTAGTTCCGCAACAACCACCCAGAATTGCAACATTCATTTTTGCAATCTCCTGCATATTATCCGCAAAATAATTAGCATTGTCCATAAAAACCATACGATGTCGCAACTGTTCTGGATAACCTGCATTTGGCATAATCATAAAATATTTTTGTTCAAATAAATCCTGCAAATCCTGTGCCAACTGAAGCATATGTCCAGAACCAATACCACAGTTTAATCCGCACGCATCTACCTCATCCATAGAAATCAATTCTTCTAATAAACGTCTAGCAGATAATCCTGTTGCGGTATATCCATTCTTATTAACCGATAAACTAACAATAATAAAAACATCCTTATTTCTTTCACGAATATAGCGAACCAATGGTTCTACAAAGTAAAGACTAGAAAACGTTTCAAACAGAATTACTGGAAGTTCTGCCTCTAAATACAAATCAATGATTCGTTTGTATTCCACGAGCAATTGTTCTTCTGTTTTTTCTCCCACAACCTGTAATGGTCCGATATCTCCTGCTAAAAATACATCTTCTCGACCAGATTTTTCCTTTGCAGATTTTGCAATTGCAATCCCTGCATTAATACATGCCTGTACCTGTTTCCATACCGTTCCCATGCTCTGTTCATTTGCAGCAAAGGTATTTGTTATCAGCATGTTCACTCCAGCCTTTAAATAATTCAAATGAATATTTTCCACCGCTTTTGGATTTTCCAGATTTGCAAATTCTGAAACCTCTCCATTATGTAATGTGGCATAATACGTCCCCATGGCCCCATCTGCCAATATTTTATGTTGTTTCAAATATTCTCTAATATCCATATCTTCTCCTTTTGTATAAAACATTCTCAAACCATTTTACTTATCACTCTTCTTTTAGGATTTGCATCGTTTCTTTATCCATGCATCACCTAACGTGACATATAAGCTATGTAATCTGTTCTAGTATAATGGAATTTATTCTTTCTTGCAAGTAACAGGCTTTTTCCCCCTTCTTGATACAAGCAAGCCCCACCCACCGCTTATTGCTCTACGCAATAGAAGTAGGGGACTTTCTTAATCATATTAAACGATCAAATAGTAACTGTATTTCATCAAGAGCCTTCTGTACCGCAACCTTTAGCTTTCCTCTCTATATTCCTCTATCACACAAGTATGGTGTTTCTTATCTTTTCCTTCTGCATCATAATTGATGCCAACCAAAAGAATTTTATCCTGATAGCCTGCCAACGCCCCCTGATATCTTTTCTCTTTAATCTGTCGAATTGCAGTATCTGCGGACTGATTATACTTTAACTCCACGACCATAGCCGGTCTCCAACCGGCATTGGCTCTTGGCTTAAAGATAAAGTCTGCATATCTCTTTCCCGCCGGCTGCTCCCGAATAATTTCATAATAGCCCGGTGCGGTAAAATACGCCATGGTAAGCACACAACTTAAAGAGTTTTCATCATTGTAATTAAGCACCGATGTATACGTTTCATGTGCCAGTTCCACAAGTTCCGCTACCTTTTCCGCCTCACCGTCTATGGTTGCCAGCAATAGCTCATCACATTGGGAAATGGTTCTCGCAATCTCTCCCCACGCTCCAATCTGCAATGCCGCATCAAACGCAGTCGCAACCTCATAGTTTGGAATATAGGCACTGTTTCTATCCGCATCATACCCTAAATATCCCAAATGGATCAGCGCCGTTAAGGCATCATCTTTTGAGGCAATCGTAGAGAAATCATTTTGAAAGGTAAGCGTATTCACCCGAACCTTCCCACCGGCAAGCATCGTCAAAACATCCTCTTTTAACCCTGCATAATTCATAGTAATAAACGTGTTAATGGATGCAAACGAAGAGGTATTCTTCCAGTAAGAAGAAAACCCCCGTTTCTTCATCGCCATAGATACTGAATTTGGATTATACATATGCATACCATCTATCAAATACCCATTGTACCATGCGTTTGTTGTTTCAAAATCCATATTGTACTGCTCGCATAATGTTCGCACTTCACTTTCCGTAAATCCATAATATTCCGTAATAGGACTTGAATTCAACATTGTAAACTCATCAAAATTATTTAACGCCGATTCATCCACGATTTTCTTAATCGGCAAAATTCCAGTAATATATGCCAATGCCAAAAATGACTTCGATTCCTCTGATTTAAACAGGGAATGCAGGAATTGTAAATACTTATGAACTAAATTCTTGTCATGACTGTTTCGAATGACACAGTCCCATTCATCAATGATAATAACAAATGGAATCCCCGTTTTTTGATAAACCGACATCAACACGTAGCTAAAACGTTCCCCATAATCCAATTCCTCTCCAAACTCTTTTCTAAAATCTTTATAGACATACTCTGTAATCTTCTCCACAATGTTCTCTTTGTACGAATCCCAAAAAGACGAAATATCCAGATGAATCACATTGTATTGGTTCATATACTTCTTAAAATCCGCACATTTCGCAATCTCTGTATTCTCAAATAGTTTGGTAGAATCGCAACCAAGACTGTAATAAGCATCGATCATTCCCGCTGCATGAGATTTTCCAAACCGTCTTGCGTGGCTTACTGCAATACATTTATCTTCTGTAGATAATCTCATATTTAATTCTTGGATCAACCCTGTTTTATCAATATAAATTCTGCTATTCTTTGCCTGCGTAAAACTCTCATTACGCGGATTAAAATATACTCCCATGCAAATGCACTCCTTCCGAATAGAACAAAGTGGAAAAATCCGCTACACTACTCCTTTTCTCTTAGTATAACGGATTTTTAAAACAAATGAAACCTTATTTAATGGGATTGTGTCAAATAATCATTGGCACTTTCTCATTTTTCTTTCTAACATCCCCTTCCCTCTTTCCTTTTTAAATATGCAGTTGAAGGGGCATCTTCCTTCCAAAACACGCTC
>FR899674.1:0-27984 GCA_000437275.1 Clostridium sp. CAG:411
CTCTACTTATTTGTTTCAAACTTTTTCTCCTATTCTTCCTGTAGTTTCACTGCTTCTACACAGTTATTCATAAGCATGGCAATGGTCATAGGTCCTACTCCACCAGGTACAGGAGTAATTGCATCTACAATCGGCTCAACATCCGCAAAATCTACATCTCCACAAAGCTTATTATTTTCATTTCTATGAATTCCTACATCTATTACTACTGCGCCCTCTTTTACATACTCTTTCGTAATAAACTTAGGCTTTCCAATCGCTACCACTAAAATGTCTGCTCGTTTTGTAACCGCTTTTAAGTCCGCTGTTCTGGAATGGCATATTGTTACTGTTCCATTTTCTCGTAATAACAACATAGAAATCGGTTTTCCTACAATATTGCTTCTACCTACAACAACGCACTCTTTTCCTTCTATTTCTACGCCACTGCGCTTTAACAACTGAATAATGCCTGCTGGAGTACAAGATACAAAACCAGCTTCTCCTATACTTAACGAGCCTACGCTCTGTGGATGAAAACCATCTACATCCTTTTTCGGATCAATTGCACGTATCACTGCATCTTCATCAATATGTTTTGGCAATGGAAGCTGTACTAAAATTCCATTTACATCTTTTCTTTCGTTCAATTCTCTAATTTTATCTAATAATTCGTCCTGTGTAATACTTTCTTCCATTTCATATGAAAGAGAACGAATTCCTACATATTCACACGCCTTTTTTTTATTTCCAACATAAACGGTAGAGGCCGGGTCATTTCCTACCTGAATAACTGCCAATGTAATTTCTACACCTTCTTTTTTATAGGCAGCCACTTTTTCTTTCAATTCATCCTTAATTTCTGCCGCTATTTTTTTTCCATCAATTCTTTTCGCCATTTTTTCACCAAATATCCTAATTGATACTCTTTCCTTCCTCGGAAATATTCCGTTTTCTTTATCTTTTCTATTCTATAACAGATTTTTTCTATTGAAAAGTGAAATCTTAAATTTTATGAATCTTTTATAACTATTTCCCACGAAACTACTATACTATTGAAAAAAAAGACAGAAAAATCTGTCTTTTTCTATGTTTTTTTAATTTAATGCAATCAATAATGTTTCAAATCCGTCCTCTCGCAATACGTTTTGAATCCTCTCTGCCCTGTCTAACTCCTTGAATCTGCCAACTAAAACTGCATAGTACCCATTTATTTCACGAATTTCTACGGTATATCCCATTTCACTAACCCTATTCGCCAATCGCTGTGCATTATCATAGTTTCGGAACAAGCCGATCTGAATCCGATACGTTGGTGTTTCCTTCTGTTCTACAGTTTCCAAAATTCCCTGTGCGATTCCCTGTGCTATGTTATCAAATTCCTGGTCAAATAATTTATTATCCGCTTCATTATTAATAAAACCTGTCTCCACTAACACAGCAGGCATTCTAGTTCCTCGAAGAACAGCTAAATCCTTACGAATACTTCTTCCCAAATTTTTAAATCCAACCTGCTCCAATTGTTGGTTGATATTGTCAGCCATCACTTCTTTTATATCTCCATCGTTGTAAAGTAATGTCTGCACACCTGTATACTGATTTGGCTCTGGGCTTGAGTTTCGATGCAAGGAAACAAAAAAATCCGCATTTGCTCTATTGGCAATTCTTGCCTTTTCATTTGGTGATTGATATACATCATCTGTTCTTGTAAAAACTACATCAATTCCATTATTCTTCAAGATGTCTCCAACTGCCAATGCCAGATTTAGATTATCATCTTTCTCTTTTCTTCCATTGAACATAGCTCCATTATCCCAACCTCCGTGACCTGCATCCACCACTACTCTTGTTGCCATAATGAACCCCCATGCATTTTTTATTAGTTTATGACAAAATAACAGATTGGTTCCACTTTCCAAAACATGCTAGGATACTTTTCCTTATCCCCTACACACAAAAAAGAGGCTATCCATTCGATAACCTCTTAACTAGCTTCGGTGCTTTCTTCTATTCTGATTTGTTTTCCTTTACCATATCCATCAATTCCTTCATCCGGATTTCAATCTCTTTGCGTACTGCTTCATTTTCTTCTTCCGCATTCATTGTCTCATTGGCATGTTCTGTCAACGCTTCTGATATAGATGAAATTGTATGAATAGACGTTACGATTTCTTGATTTGCTGTCTGAAGTTTTTCAACATGATTTGCCAAACTAGCAATGTTTCCACGAATCGATTGCGTATTATCTGAAATAGTAACAAAGCTTTTCGCTGTCTCTTCTGTCTTTTCCTTTTCTTCATTGATGCCCTCAATCATATTATAAGCGACCTTTACCACCTCATTGATCGCAGATGAGACATTGTTAATCAACTCCGTAATATCCAAAGTTGCCTCTTGTGTCTGTGTTGCCATTCCTGAAATTTCAGAAGCAACTACCGCAAATCCTTTTCCTGCTTCTCCAGCTCTGGCAGCTTCAATACTTGCATTCAAAGACAGTAGACTTGTTTGTTCTGTAATGTTATTGATGATTTCTACAATCGTATTCATCTCATTCATATAAGCATCTAGCTTTTCTAATTTTTCTACTACTACTTTTCCATTTTGTACAGATTCATTCGCCTTATCTATCAAATCATCAACATCTTTATTTCCTTTTTCTAATGCGACTACGGTCTTGTTCATATTATTTGTGATGATTTCTGCTGCTTCATTTACAATTTCTACTTTGCCTTGAATGGATTCTGTCTGTTCTAATTGGCTTGAAACAGCGTTTGATGTATCAATCGTTCCATTTGTAACTTGTTGCATAGCCTCTTTGGTCGTTAGAGATACTCTTGCTAGTTTTTCTAATTGTTCATGTACCTCTCGCACGCCCTCTTCCAGTTTTTTAGATAAAGAAGAAACCTGTTGTAATACTGCTAAATTTTCATCCCGATTCTGTATGATATTTTCCATTTTTACTGCATTATTATGCTGTAGCGTTTTTACCGTATATTGCGATGCAATAGCCATTAACATCACACCAACCATCTGTACAACTGCCTTGTCTGCTCCAGCATAACCAAATCTACCTGTGGCTGCACCACCTGCTACTGCTATTATATTTAAGATAAAAATACCCAAATTAATCTTAATCAGATACTTTACATCTCCATATACAGTTACCGCATACACCATTGGCACAACCAAGATAAAGACTAAACTTTCCGAAGCGGTCAACATTTCGTATGTAAAAAACAGAGCGAAACCATATGATGCAATATGCTTGATATACGGATTATCCACCTCTTTTTTTTGCAAAATAATCATTGCAATTGACACACATGGTCCCAATAAAAACGTTAAGAGTAATTGTACGACAGATGTTCTTCCACTTACGAATTGCAACAAAATAAATATGGTAATCACCACTGTACTTAATGTATGTATCTGTGTAACCAATTTATTGTTTCTCGCATTTTCTTGCCTTTGCAATATTTGTTCCTTGTTCTCTTCTTTCATAAAAATCCCCCTTATTCTATGCCTTATACCATACCTTTCTCTCTAGTTTATAACACACTCCTTTGAATTGCAATGTAGGTTTCTTTACATTTTATTAACAATTTTTTAACAAACCATCTAACGTTACTAATAAGTAGTAGAATTAAAAAGGAAGATTGCGAACTTACATCCACAATCTCCCGATTTTCTTCAAACAGATTATTCATACAGATATTTCACATCATTTCCATATGACCTGCTTATCTATATTTCACTAAAAATTAAACACGATTGAAGTTGATTAAGCAACCCTTCAAAATGATTTCTCTCTCATCATCTGTCAATTCGCCCATCTGAAGTTCAAATTCTTTCATTCCCTTATTTACAACGTATGCTTTAAATGTAGTTGCCTTATTGCGAACTGCCTCTGCTACGCCAGGAATAAAGATGTAGTCTCCATTGGCAAATGGTAATTCTTCCTCTGGATAAATAAATGGAAGCATACCCCAGTTGATCAGATTCGATCTATAACGTTTTGTTGCATACTCTTTTGCAATGTTAGCCCATCCACCTAAAACCTTCTGGCAAGATGCGGCCTGTTCTCTTGCTGAACCATCACCTGGTTTTACTGCATAAATAGTACTTCCAACACCTGTATTCGTTTTATTTACATCTGTAAATGTAGCCTTTACTGTATGCATCATTTCTTTTAATTCTGGAAGAACTTCTCCCATGCATTGTCCATTTTCACGAGCCACTTCTGCTGCATGTACCTCTTTTGCACGACCTACATATGCTGGGTCTTTTCTTGATAATGCAAATTCAGCAAGTCCAATTGGGTTAGAACGATAAGAAGAAGTCTCTCCTGAAGGAATCAACTCATCTGTTGTTGTTACTGGATCATGAATTTCAGAAACCACCTTAATCATAAGATTATCTGTCAATGCTACCATTGCAGGCCAGTCTTTGATGTTTGGTCCAAACTGAATTTCAACGGATGGATCTGCAACACCCTTGCTGTCAAATACACGATTTTCATAAATTGTCTTATCAAAGAAATACTTAGGTTTGCTAAAGTTTACATCTATATCTGTTGCTGGTGTCAAATAACCCTTGTTTGCTGCAGTAGCTGCAATCGAACGAGCGTCCATAAGTGCAACAGAAGAAATCTGTCCGTTTTGTAACTTAGAACCCTCTCTATTTGGGAAGTTTCTTGTAGAATGACGAATACTAAATGCATTGTTTGCAGGTGTATCTCCCGCACCAAAACATGGTCCACAGAATGCTGTTTTCATAACTGCTCCTGCCTCCATAAGCTTAGCAGCCGCACCATTCTTAACCAATTCCATATAAACTGGCATACTTGCAGGATACACACTAAGTGTAAATGCGTCATGACCGATACTTGCACCATTTAAAATATCTGCTGCATCACAAATATTTTCAAAGCCACCGCCTGCACATCCGGCAATAATTCCCTGTTCTACATATAACTTACCATTTCTAATTTTATCTGTTAATTTGAAGTCAACCTGACCGTCCAAACTTACCAATGCTTTTTGCTCACAATCATGCAAAACATCCTCAAGATTGGCATTTACTTCCTCGATTGTATACGTATTACTTGGATGGAATGGCATAGCAATCATTGGTTTAATTGTACTAAGGTCCACATAAACCATACCATCATAGTAAGTAACATCCGCAGGTGACAATTCTTTATATTCATCTACTCTTCCATGAATTTCATAAAATTCTTTAATTTTTGCATCTGTTGTCCAAATAGAAGAAAGGCAGGTAGTCTCTGTTGTCATTACATCGACACCAATACGGAAATCTGCACTAAGTTTTTCTACACCAGGTCCCACAAATTCCATAACCTTGTTATTTACATATCCATTTGCAAATACTGCACCAATAATTGCCAACGCTACGTCCTGTGGTCCTACACCCTTTACAGGTTCTCCTGTTAAATATACACCAACAACACCTGGCATGTTAATATCGTAAGTCTGTGATAATAACTGTTTTACAAGCTCTGGTCCACCTTCACCCATCGCCATAGTACCAAGTGCACCATAACGAGTATGACTATCTGAACCTAAGATCATCTTTCCGCCACCAGCAAGCATTTCTCTGGCAAATTGATGAATAACTGCCTGATGAGGTGGTACATAAACTCCACCATATTTCTTTGCACAAGTAAGACCAAACATATGGTCATCTTCATTGATGGTTCCACCAACGGCACATAAACTATTATGACAGTTTGTTAAAACATAAGGAATAGGAAACTTTTCCAATCCAGATGCTCTTGCGGTTTGAATAATACCTACAAATGTAATATCATGTGAAGTCAACTTATCAAACTTAATCTTAAGCTTGTCCATATTACCTGAAGTATTATGGTCTTTTAAAATATTATAAGCCATGGTTCCCTGTTTTGCTGTTTCCTTATTTGGAGCAACACCTAATCTGCTCTGTAAAACAGCCTGGGCTTCACCATTGTCTTCAACAATTTCCGTTCCATTGAGTAAATATACACCATTTTCGTATAATTTAATCATAAAGTTCCTCCTATCTTAAGAATCGTTTACGTTCTTTATTATAGTTTGTGACAAAAGAAATTGCAATCTTTTTTCAATAATACCTTATCCACCTCTGCGTTACCTGTACTTTTCTTCCTTTTATTATGTAATTCGGTTCCTAGCAAAGCCAAAATAATAACCAAATTTCACCAATAGTTTTTTTAATCTTTTTCTAATTTTTTGTTGTAATTTCAAAAATCCTTTGTTATAATAATTTACGTCAATTTAGTAGTAATCAAATATGGAGGTACTTATGAAGCACGTTATATCACCCCTTGATTTATCTGTTGACGAACTGGATGCGGTTCTTTCTCTTGCGGAAAGAATTATTGGGAATCCAGAAAAATATAAAACAGTATGTCAGGGAAAAAAGTTAGCAACCTTATTTTATGAGCCAAGTACTCGTACCCGATTAAGCTTTGAAGCTGCCATGTTAAATCTTGGCGGTAGTGTTTTAGGCTTTTCATCGGCTGATTCCAGTTCAGCATCGAAGGGAGAAAGTGTTGCTGATACGATTCGTGTAATTTCCAGTTATGCGGATATTTGTGCAATGCGTCATCCAAAAGAAGGCGCGCCTTTAGTCGCATCTCAGTACTCTTCTATTCCTGTTATCAATGCAGGGGATGGTGGACACAACCACCCTACACAAACATTGACAGATTTATTAACAATTAAAAAGTTAAAGGGAAGCCTTGATAATTTGACAATTGGATTATGCGGTGATTTAAAATTTGGTCGTACTGTCCACTCTCTTATTCGTGCGATGATACGTTATAAGAATGTTAAATTTGTAATGATTTCCCCTGACGAGCTTCGTATTCCGGATTACCTTCGTAAAGAAGTGTTAGATGCACAAAACATTCCGTACAAGGAAGTAAATGTGCTGGAACCTGTGATGCCTGAGTTAGATTTATTATATATGACTCGTGTACAACGGGAACGTTTCTTTAATGAAGAAGACTATATTCGATTGAAAGATAGTTTTATCTTGAATGCGAAAAAAATGAAATATGCTCGAGAGGACATGCTAGTTCTTCATCCTCTCCCACGCGTAAATGAAATTTCCACAGAAATTGACGATGATCCAAGAGCTGTTTACTTTAAGCAGGCACAATATGGTGTTTACGCTCGTATGGCTTTGATCATGACCCTTTTAGGATTGGATGGTGACGGATTATGTTAAATATCAGTGGTTTAAATAATGGTGTGGTAATTGACCACATTCAAGCTGGTGGAGCATTTGAAATTTACAATTACTTAAATTTAGATAAAGAAGATGACTGTAGCGTTGCTATTATCAAAAATGCAAAAAGCAACAAAACAGGCAAAAAGGACATGATAAAAATTGAAGGTCCGATACGTGCGGATTTGGATATTCTTGGTGCCTTATCTCCTAATCTTACTATCAATATTATTAAAGATGGTACGATTGTTGAAAAAAGACATTTAAGTTTACCAGAAACGGTAACAAATATTTTGAAGTGTCGCAACCCACGTTGTATCACATCAATTGAGCAGGAATTACCGCACAAATTCAAATTAGCCGACAAGAATACAGGAATTTACCGTTGTATCTATTGTGAACAAAGATACAGCAATCGTTCCTAAAATCTTTTTCATTCATTTTTTTAACTTTCATCCAAAAGTGAGGTAGCAATACCTCACTTTTGGATTCCAGGACTTTTTTTACTACTCTTCTTTCTTATATCCCCTCTTATATAGTTGTTGGATTTCTTCTCCATCCTGTTCTTGCATTCGATATTCCAATATCAGTTTCTTCAAATTTTCCTCTAAATAGTCCTTTGGTTCATAATCTTTTAACTGCTTCTCTACCGCATCTTTCCAACTTGTCAAAGAATTTTCCTCTATCAAAGGCTGTCCCATCATTTTCTGCATTCTGCCTAATGCATATGCAAATTCATAGTTCGACTGTAATATACCTGTGAACTTCTCAAAATGTATTTTTATTTCTACCGCATCTTCTACTAAATCAATAATCATAAGATCTGTCCTTTCTCGTCCTCATGTAATTCCCCATCTATAATGCGTACAATTCGTTTTGCCGATTTTGCAACTCCCAGATCATGGGTAATCATTACGATTGTATGCCCCATATTGTGCAAACGATTAAAAAGCTTTAATACTTCTGCACCACTAGACGTATCTAACGCCCCTGTCGGCTCATCTGCAAGTAGCAATGCTGGTTCACCCACTAACGCTCTGGCAATCGCAACACGCTGCTGCTGTCCACCTGATAACTCTGCGGGCTTATGTTCTAGCCTTTCTTCCAATCCTAACATTTTTATCGTATCCATGCATTGTTCCGTCGCCTCTGCAAAACTCATTCCTCTCATAAGAAGAGGCATAACTATATTTTGCAACACAGTATAGGTAGAAATCAAGTGGTATTTTTGAAATATAAATCCGATTTCTTTATTTCGAATCCCTGTAAGTTCCTTATCTTTTTGTTTTGAAATATCAATTCCGTTCAGATAATATTTTCCCGTATCAAACACATCCATACATCCTATGATGTTCATAAGTGTTGATTTACCAGAACCAGATGGTCCTAAAATGGCAACAAATTCCCCTTGCTCTACTTGCAAGTCAATGTCTTTTAAAATATGTAACGCAGTTTTTCCTTTCTGATAACTTTTGTTGATTCTTTCCAATTTTATAATCGTATTTTCCATGCACACACTCTCCTTTCTAGGACACCATCCATACCCCTACAATGACTTCTTCTCCTTCACTGGTCGTTTCTATCAATAATTTTACAATATCACCAGCAGACAAACGCGAAAAAGTTGTTTGCTTTCCCAGTTGTGTAGTCACTGTCGTTCCAACTGGAATAAACATACTCTTTTCTTCTCCTTTTACCTGATAGGATTTTCTTTCATCAGAATCGTTCTTTTTATTCTCCTCTGTATCGGTTTTATTTTCTGTGGAAGCTTCTTTTCTTTCTGTATCTCCACTATTTTCACCCTGAGGCATATGTGGCATCTCCCCATTTCCTGCATCAGAAGGCATCTCTGGTTGTCCTCTAGCATTTTCTCCATTTCCTGGCATTTCTGGCATCTCCTGTCCTGCCCCTTTATTGTCTGGAGCCTGTCCTGATTGTTCCTGTTGTTTTGTCGTATCACTACTGGTTTGGTCCTTTTTTTGTTCATCATCTGTTGTTGTCGTATCTCCAACTGGTTTCTTATCTTCTGCCGTTTGTTCCTCTACCTCTTGAAATGTAATTTCATTTCCTTGTATCTCATTAATTTGCACTTGTAATAAAGTTTGATTTTTACTAACTTTAATTTCTTCCTCTGCCTTCTTATTTCGTGGAAAATAGAAACATAAGCCAAAGACCACAAGAACTCCTACCAGAAAAAACAGCATAAAAATAATACAAACACGCTTTGTTTTCTTACTCATTTTTTTATTTGTTTTGTCCATCTTTATGCCTCCTTCTACTCTTCACTCAACGCGTCTACAGGAACCAAGCACGATGCTTTCCACGCTGGATATAAGCCAAACGTAACACCTGTCACAAAAGCAAATACCATGGCAGTCAGCATTCCAGCTATACTAAGAGAGACAGGAATATTCGCCATTTTTACGATTGGTGTAATGCCAAGACTAACAAGGACGCCTAACGCGCCTCCTAGCACGCTAATAAAACAGGCTTCCAGTAAAAATTCCAACAAAATGTCCTGCTTCATACACCCAATGGCTTTTAAAATTCCAATTTCTTTGGTTCTTTCTTTTATGGAAACAAACAAAACATTCATAATGCCTATTCCACCTACTATAAATACAATAAATGCCATTACAAATAGTAATGTTGTCAATGTGTCATTTGATGCCGAAGCTGCCTCCATCTTGCTCCCTGCATCCGTAATCGTAAATTCTGCGTTTGGATAACTTTCCGCTAAAACAGCTTCAATATTTTCGATTGTTGTTTCCAAATCATTCAAATTTTCTGCAATTACAGTGATAGTCGGACTAATATTTTCTCCTGTAATATATTTTACTCCTATACTGTATGGTACAAAAATCGCATCATCCGCACTAATTCCTGATGATACGCTTCCGATTTCCTGCAATACACCATTTACAGTATACGCTCTCCCGCCAATATATAGTGTACTGTCATAAGCAGATACAGCATCTCCAAAGATTTCTTTTGCCACCGTAGCTCCTAGAATACAAACTTTTTCCTTATTTTCTTCTTCCTCTTTTGTTAAAAAATCGCCTACTTGTAAATTTAAATTAGAAATTTCTGCATAAATACTTTTTACGCCTGCCACTGTATAACCGGTCTCTTCTTCTAATTCTCCTCCATCTACTGTTGTTTTGGTAGTATAGGAAATCGATACAGAAGAAATATCCGGTACAAACGTTTCGATGTCCTCTACATCTTCCTCTGATAGTACAATCTTATCCTGGTTCATACGATTTTTATCATTTGAATTTCCTCCCATTGCGGATTCTCCAAATCCAAATGGAGCGGAACCATTTTCTCCCATTGCACTTTTCCCGTTCTGATTACTCTTGTTGTCAGTTCCATTTTTCTGACTAGAATCAGGCTTTCCTCCCGGCATATTCTGATTACCACCAAAATTTCCATTTTCCATTTTGCCATCCGCAGCTTTGTTCTCTGTGGCTTCTTCATAAGAAATATCAATTGCACCTGCATTCAAATTTTTAAATTGCTCTGCTACTTTTTCCTGCCCTCCACGCCCAATGGCAATTACCATAACAATGGTTGCGGCACCTATAATAATCCCCACAGAAGTCAATACAACTTTAAATTTATTTTGAAGTAAGTTTAATGCAACCAGTCTTAAAATTTCTCTTTTTTTCATGAACTGCTCACCTGACTTTCAATAAGAACAACGTCACCCTCTTCTAACCCACTTTGTATTTCCACAGAAGAACCATTAGAAAATCCAGTCACCACTTCCTTCTTTACAATGGTATTTCCTTCCTTTTCCTTTACATAACTTTTTGTTCCTTCTGTTTGAATTGCTTTATTGGACACATATACTACATTTTTCAATTCCTTAGTAATAAAGGTTACATTTGATGTCATTCCCTGATATATTTTTGACACATCACCTGTCACTTTTACGGTTACATCATAATCGATCGTAGATGAATTATCGCTAGTTTCTGCGGTATCAATCGCGCTCACTACACCAGAATACGTTTCCTCCTCATAAGCAGAAAATACAATATTTACAACATCACCAATTGCAATTGTGGAAACATCCTCCTGCGATACAGAAACCGAAACCGTTACTGCATCCGCATCTGCAAAAGAGGCAATTGCCGTAGAAGTATTTAAGGTATCTCCTTCGGCATATCCCAGAGAAAGAATAGTACCTGCATAATCCGATGTAATCACTCCATTTTTTACCATTTTTTCATAGTCCGTTAATGTTTTTTTCACCTCTTTTACCTGTTCTTTCGCATCATCTACCTCATCATCTATTCCGTCCATTGCAATGTCATAAATCTCTTTTGCATTTTTATAATTTAGCATGGCTTCATCATACGTCTTTTTAGCTGTAATCTTTCCCGATACCAGCTCACTCTTTGCCTGAGAAACCTTACTAACTAAATTACTATAATTTTTCTTTACATTGCTAAGCTCATTTTGCAATGACTCGATCTGAGAATTAATACCACTAGCGGTAGAAGTATCGCTATTGGTTGTTGTTCCTGTAGTATTCGTATTATTTTCTCCCACAGCAACAGACGTTCCCTTTTCTTCACTTCCATTATCAGAAGGTACAACATTTCCTGCTTTGCTTGTCGTTTGCGTTGCAGATGCCTGTACCTGCTTTTTCTTCTTATTTAAGGTCGCTATTTCCTTTGGAATAGCCTCGCCTCCATTCGCTCTTTTGCCTCGTTGACCGCATCCTGTGCCTCCTCCACTGCATTTTGTAAACTACTTATTGTGGCATTGTATGTAGCTTTTGCAGTCTCTCCTTTCGTTATATTCTCCTTATACTCATACTTTGCATTAACACTGGTTTCCTTTCTCGTAATCTTCGCACTTTTTAATGTTAGATTTGCACTTGCTAAATTAGTCTTTAATGCCGTCCTCACCTCTTTTACACTTTCGGAAGTCAATTTAACTAACGAATCTCCTTTTTCTACAACCTGCCCTTCTGCTACATATACCTTTTCTACCTCTAAAGCTACCGTGGAGGAAGAATTGCAGACAGATGTTGAAGATTCCGTTGCAGCACTATCCGTCTTTTTCTCCTGCGTCATATCCATTCCTCTACTATCCTCTGTAGTCGTAGACGTACTGGTTGCTGTACTTTCACTTGTGCCTGATGAAGTATTAATATCTATATCAAAAGTCTGGTCTACGGTTCCTAGAGAAGCAGAACCACTCTCCGTAACTCCTACTGTCAAATTGCCATATTCTACGGTAGTTTCTTTTGTAACCGTTTGCTGTGTTTCTGGTTTCCACCGTTGATAAACAACGCTCACCACAATTATAATTACCACAACAGCGCTAATAATAGCTCCAATCGTTTTCTTCCGTTTCATTGTCATTGTGATACCTCCTCTTTCTTATTCTCCATTTGCTTCTCTTTTGTTTGAAAAAGAATACTTGCTGTCTCTCCACTTTCCAACTGTCCATCTCCATTTTCAATCGAAATATCCACTGCATAACTTACCTTAGAGGCACTGGATGCACTTTGCTCACTGCTAATTTTACTAACCGTACCTGTCACGCCTCTTTTTGTCTGCATAGAAACCATTACTTCCTGCCCCACTTGAATCGAAGCAATCTCCTCTTGCTCCACATCAATTTGCACCGAAAGTATCTTTCCATTATAATAACCTGCAATCGGCGTTTTACTGGAAATATACTCTCCTGCCTCATATCCTATATACTGCAACAAACCGCTGCTCTGTGCATACCAGATGCCATCCTGAAAGGACTGCTTAAAATTGTCAAATTGTTCCTTTGCCTCATCATATTCCTTTTGTGCCGCATCTAAAGTGCTTGTCAATGTCTCTAGCTGCGTTTTATAGGAAACACTGGCACTATTTTCTGCTAACAAATTTTGCTGCAACTCTTTTTCCGCTGTAAGAATACCTGTTTTCTTAGCAAGTACTGCCTGCTCATATGTAGTCTGATACTTTTTCCTATTTTTTTGTGCATTTGACAGAGTTTCTTGATACGATGCCTTTTTTGTATTGCAACTTTCCATTTTGTTCTCTGCCGTCTCCTTTTGTTGTTTTTTACTTTCTAACGCTGTTTTTATCTTTTCTAACTTCTGTTCGGCTGCTTTATACTGTTGTTCTGCTTTTTTATAATTACTATTAACTATTTTTCCTTCTTCCTGCAAATTTTTTGTAAGGGCTTCCATTGAAGCACTGCTAGTACCGCTTGCTTCATCCGAAGCATTCCCTTCTTTTTTGCTGCCATTTTTTTTCATATATTGTTTTATATAATTTTGAACAGTCTCATTCTCTTCTTTTTTCTCTTTTAACTTTTGATATTTTTCCTCTGCATCTTCAAATGTTTTCTGTGCCTTTTTCCATTTCTTATTTAAGGCTTTTATCTCGACTTTATATGCATTTATTTTACTTTTCAGAGCAGACAAATTCGTAGATAGGTTTTCTATTTTTGCTGGATAGGTTTTTAAAATTTTATTCGCATCGTTTAAATTACTTTCCGCAAGTTCTAACTCCGTCTCTAAATTTTCTACTGCTGTTTCGTATGTCTCATAGGCTGTATCCGAAACAACACTTTCTGTATTATACTCCGTCTGCAAAGACAATACATCTTCCTTATAAGTAATCTTTGCCTGTGCAAGGTTTCGTTTTGCCTCTTTTAGATTTTGTTCTAATTCCTTTTTCGCCTGCTTATAGCTCTCATCCGTCACCTTTAAAATAGCGCTTTGCGTAGTAACCTGAGTTCCCGTTTCTGCATATACCTCTTCTACCTGTAATGGCGTTGTGGCCGTAGAAGAAAAATACTCATAATCTGTACCTGCAGTAGTCGTGCCAAAGTACATCGTTTTTTCTTCCGTATAACTTTCGTTCTGTGCTTCCATTCCCGCCGTTTGATTTTGCGATGTGGATGCATCTTTTTTTGTGCGTGCTTTTATAACAATTCCAATAATCGCAAGAGTAACAATTGCGCACACACATACTATTTTTCCTATCCTTTTTCTCATATGGTCTACTCCTTTCCATAATAATTTGTCTATCGACCATAAGGTTAAATACATATATTAGTTTAAAAGCTACTCTTGTGCGATTTGTGAGTGATTTGTGAATATTAGGTGAAAGTAACAAAAAAGTGCCGCACCTTAATGCGACACATCTTTTTGAAATCTTTTTTGAATTTTAAGAAATATTTCTATAATATCTGGATCAAAGCTTTTTCCGCTTTCCTGTTTCATAATCTCAATGGCTTCTTCATGCGTATAAGCATCTCGATAACAACGGTTGCTCGTCAAAATATCATACACATCCACCACTGCTAAAATTCTGGCTGACAATGGAATTTCATCTCCTGCAAGTCCACAAGGATACCCTGTTCCATCCCACTTCTCATGATGATACTTTGCTATATCCATTGCCATTTTAAGCGAATCTGATGGATTTTTTTCATACATTTCACGAATGCCTTCCGCACCCAACTCCGTATGCGTTTTTACAATCTCCATCTCTTCCTCTGTCAATGGTCCAGGTTTTAATAATATCTCATCTCTTATATATACTTTTCCAATATCATGAAGCGGTGCAGCCATCAATAACGAATCCAAAAACGAAGCAGTTACCCTCTTTTCAAATTTAGGACTAAACTGCAAACTCATGGCAAGCAATTTGCAATAGGAAACCACATGCTCTAAATGTTTTCCTTCTTTATCTTCTCTTGCCTCTACCATTTTACATAATGTATAAATCAATTGTTTCTGTTCATCTGTTACCTTTTCCACCTGTTTATTAAACATCTTAAATAAACGGCGGTTATGTACTTTTAGCTCATTCTGCATCTGGAAAATTTTTAAGTGTGTATTGATACGCAACGTTATCTCTTCCAGCTCAAAGGGTTTGGAAATAAAATCTACAGCGCCTAACTTAAATCCCTTTACCTTATCCTCTGTGGAATTTAATGCAGAAATAAAAATAATAGGCACATCTCTCATGATAGGGTCTTGTTTTAAAATCTCGCAGAAATCAAATCCGTCAATCTCAGGCATAGCTATATCTAAAAGTATCAGTTGTGGTTTTTTCGCTGCAATCGCAGATAATGCCTGTTTTACGCTGGTAACAGGGCGAGCAATATATCCAATACTTTTTATCATTTCCGCAAGAATCACTAAGTTCGAAGTTGTATCATCCACAATCAAAATATTTGCCGTCTGACTTCCCGTCATTTTACGTTCCATCTTTTTTCCTCCTAGTCATATGCAATCCTAAAAAATCATCCACCTCAACTACTCTACGCAAAAAGTGTTTCATCCAGTAATTTTTTTAATTCATTATATTGAAGAATTGCTTTCTCACCATCTGCTTTTCGAACTGTCATTTCTACCCGAAATGCTTTTCGTTTCAACTCTTTGTCACTTTCTACAAGTTTCTTTACCGTCTCTGCGAACATTTCTGCTTTATCCCAGTTTTCCATTTCAATACAAATGATTAACTTCTCCATTGTATTTTTGATTTCTTTTTTATTATCTTCTGATCCCAAACGATATATTTCTTCTATATCATACATTTCCTCATCTATATCTGAAATTTCCTTTCTGGAAGTTCCATCATACACAAATTTGCCAGAAGAATATGCTTTTTTATTCTCCCACTCATTTTCTACTTTTTTTACGCGGATTGAAAAAGAAAATGTACTTCCCTTTCCTTTTTCACTCTCTACGTGTACTTCTCCATCCATCAACTCCACCAACTCTTTTACAATAGTAAGACCAAGTCCACTACCACCAAAACGTCGTGTGATAGATGCATCTACCTGTGAAAAACTTTTAAATAATTTATCCATATCCTCTGGTGCAATACCAATTCCCGTATCCATAACCATAAAGAATAATTCCACTGTATCATTTAATTCCATCGTCTTTACTACATCCACCACAATTTGTCCCATGGAAGTAAATTTTACTGCATTATTGATTAAGTTTGTCAGAATTTGCGTAATACGCAATTCGTCCCCTATAATCCGTTCAGGAATCTCAGGGGAAATATTTAATAGTAGTCTAAGTCCCTTTTCGTTGATCTGATTTATATTCATAGCAATAATTTTGTCCATTGCCTCACGAAAAGAAAACTCTCTCTCTTCTAATGTAAACTTTCCCGCTTCCAACTTTGAAAAATCCAAAAGGTTATTGATAATCTCAATCATATTGCTACAACACATATGAATAATATTGATTGACTCCTTTTGTTGCGCATCTAAATCTGTCTCTAATAAATTTTTTGAAATTCCCATAATCCCATTTACGGGAGTTCGCAACTCGTGTGTAACATTGGATACAAATTCATTTCTTATTTTGGTAGCCGCCTCTCCCTTTTCTTTGGCTTTTACCATATCTTTGATTGCTCCAACCTGTTCTGAGGTGTTAATTGCACTACACATGCCAAAAAATCCATCCTCATTTTTAATCACGATCTTCAAATCTACATCAAAACAAGTCTGATTCTTTCTATACGCAACCGTCTCAATGCTTTTTCCTTCCGCTAGAAGCTTTTTATCTTCTTCCTCAATAACATGAATACCCTCTTCATTTTGTGTTAATGCTTTTTGAAAAATCTTACATACAGAAATCCCCTTTAATGCTTCTCCGTATCCTAATTCCTGCTCTGCCTTTTTATTTCCCTGCACAACACAACCAGTTTCATCAAAAAAAACGAGCAGTTCCATACTTTCATCCATTAAATATTTCCATTTCTTTTCTAATTCTGCATTCATCCCCCTGAACACCTCCTCGTATTTTTATTCACAATTCGTGATTTATTTTCCTATTTATCCCTATCAGCTATTGACATACATATATTTCTTGTTATATAATGAAAATAATCAAAAAAAGTACACGTATTGTAACATTACTATCAAGGGAGGTTTTTTATGAATTTCAATGTTCGTTTAAAACAACTACGACAAAAGCATAAGCTGACACAAAGTGAATTAGCAGATATTTTAGGTTTAAAACCAACCGCTATTTCTAACTACGAATCAAAAAGAAACGAGCCATCATTTGATAAATTGATTGCACTCTCAAAGCACTTTGATGTTTCTTGTGACTATTTGCTAGGTGTATCTGATGCTTATCTCCCAATCGGCGGAGAAGTATTAGATAAAGATATTATCAACTTTTTTAATTTATATCAACAATTGGATGAAAAACGTTCAAAAGAATTATTATCCTATGCTGATTATCTACTTTATTTACAAGAAAAAGAAAAAAGTGATGATAATGATGATAAAAAATAATCTTATCATTCTAAATAGGGAAACATCCACGACAATGTCGTGGATGGTTTTNNNACCATCCACGACAATGTCGTGGATGTTTTTTTACTGTACCTTTCCACAGCAGAATTTATATTTTTTACCACTTCCACATGGACATGGCTCATTTCTACCCACTTTTTTATCTTTAATCACAGTACCTGACATCTTTTGCTCTTTATATAATTCTGATCTTCTCTCTTTTGTCAGTAATGTATCCCAAGCTGGCAATTCATATAACCAATCTGCTCTAGCAGCTACCATATTGTAATATAACTTTTCTTTATCAAAACCTAAATTAACCTGTGTATCAGCTTCCATAGTTTCAATTGGATTTTCCTCTTTCAAACTTTCGTTAATTCCATCAAGGAAACCAACCATGATTGTTAAATCAACACCATATTTATTTGCCAATTCTTCAACAGTTCCTGTTACAACTTCATCTGGATTGGCTAAAAGCTGTTCATAAATCCCCTTTTCCAAGTTAAAATATGTAGCCCAAAACATTTGTCCTTTTTTTGTATTTGCTTCTTGTCCGTAGGCGAACTGACGCCACTGTGTTAATAAACTCATCTTTCTATCCTTTCTTTCTGTAAATTATATTTCGTCACTATCCAAGTTATTATACCATATTTCACTTTATTATTTCAATCTCTATTTCTTTTTATATCAAGTAAAAAAAGTCGTGATACCCACTCGATACCACGACTTTTTAAGGGGAGGATAAGTATTTCATCTTTATCCTTCGTTGCAAAAACAAAGGGGGAATTTTGTTTTCGCTCCTCCGAAATATTCGGATTATTACTATTATAGTCACCTACCTAAAAAAATATACATTCTTTTTCTTGTATTTCGCTCAATATGCCTTTATACTATTTTAAAACGATAATGTATCTATTGATTACTTTTTTGAAAGGAACTGATTTAATGAAAAAAATGAAACGTATTTTGGCACTGTTAGGTGCATTATTCTTTATCATTCTCTATGCTTTCACACTTATTGTGGCTATCTTTGACTTTCCATATAAAGTAGCAGTCTTACAAACCTGTATCTACTCTACTTTGTTTATTGCTCTTTTTATCGCAGCATTTACAGCCGTACTTAATTTATTAAAGAAACTAAATGGTTCTGACCAATCTGAAAAATAATTTTCATAAAAATGACCCCAAAGAAATTTTTACACAAAAAACTTCTTTGGGGCATTCTTTTCGTAAGTTTTACTCTGCTTCTCTATGGATACGATCCATATATTCTTTTGTTTCTTCCTCTTTTCCATTTTCTGACAAATGATAAAATTTTCGTCCTACTAATTCATCTGGTAAGTATTGCTGTTTTACATAATCATTTTTATAATCATGCGCATACAAATAACCATTTCCATGTCCTAATTTTTTTGCTCCCGGATAATGTGCATCTCGCAAATGATTTGGAATTGTCACTATCTGCTGTTCCTTCACCGCAGCCATTGCCTCGTCAATCGCAACAATAGCACTATTACTTTTAGGTGCTGTGGCAACATAGGTAGCCGCCTGTGCTAACACAATTCTTGCCTCTGGCATTCCCAAACGCTCTGCTGCCTGTGCTGCCGCTGTGGCAACCACCAATGCATTCGGATCTGCATTTGATACATCTTCTGCTGCACATATCATGATGCGTCTTGCTATAAAGGTAATGCTTTCACCTGCATAAAGCATCCTCGCCAAGTAATATACCGCAGCATCTGGGTCCGATCCTCTCATACTTTTTATAAAAGCAGAAATCGTATCGTAATGGTTATCTCCTGTTTTATCATAGCGAACTGCACGCTTTTGTATACACTCTTGTGCCACTGCCATCGTAATATGAATTTGTCCGTCTTCCGAACGTTCTGTCGTAAGTACTCCCAATTCAATGGCATTTAAGACTTTTCTTCCATCTCCATCTGCCATTTCGCTCAGAAAATCCAGTGCCTCATCCGTAATCGTTGCATGATAAGCTCCAAGGCCTCTTTCTGTATCTGTCAAAGCTCTCATGATCAACTGTTGAATATGTTCTTTTTGTAAGGTTTTTAACTCAAATACAATGGAACGGGAAATCAAGGCTCCATTTACCTCAAAATATGGATTTTCCGTTGTTGCACCAATTAAAATAAGGGTTCCATCCTCTACAAATGGTAACAAATAATCCTGCTGCCCTTTATTAAATCTATGAATCTCATCAACAAACAAGATCGTCTTTTTTCCGTATGCCCCCAACGTCTGCTTGGCATTTTCCACCACTGCCTCCATATCCTTCTTTCCTGCAGAGGTTGCATTAATTTGACAAAATTCTGACTTTGTAGAATTCGCAATCACCTTGGCTATTGTCGTCTTTCCTGTTCCTGGAGGTCCATAAAAAATAAGCGACTGTAATTTATCCGCTTTAATCGCCCGATACAGTAATTTATCTTTTCCCAGAATATGCTCCTGTCCAACCACTTCCTCAATTGTTCTCGGTCTTAATCTGGATGCCAGTGGACTTTCCTTTTGTAATGTATTTGTTCTCATATATTCAAATAAATCCATTTTCTACCTCTCCCATTAATTTTTCTTAAAATCCTTTTGCCATTCTCTTTCATACATGCTATACTAACACTATAAAAAATAGAAAGGAGATACTATTATGTCAATACCAAAAGATCCCGTTATGTTGTTAAGTTATGTCAACACACAATTACGCGATCATTATTCTACGCTTGATGACTTATGCATAAGCCTTAATCTTGAAAAACAGGAAATCATTTCCTCTTTGCAGACAATTGATTATATCTATGCAAAAGATCAAAATCAATTCATTTAATTAATGCACCAATATAACTTCTTTCTCTATTCGGATATATTCCACATCCTCCTCTTCCTCCCACAAACCTTTTCCTGCTGTGGCTTCTGTCAATTTCTTTTTGAAAGAATCATACAATGCATTGGGAAGCACAGCAATAATTCCAACCATATCGGTATAGACAGTATCCAAAATCGGTATATCCATCTCCCCCATAATATATTGAATCTTTCCCAATCCATTGTAGTCTGTTTTTAATTCAATCTTCTTTCCTTTACATCTGTCTGTGACAACCGAATTTTCAATTCCTGTCTTGGTTGCTGCTGAATATGCACGCACCAATCCTCCAGTTCCCAAAAGTGTTCCGCCAAAATATCTAGTAACAACAACCAACGTATTATGTATATCCTCCCCTAAAAGAACCTCTAATATAGGTTTTCCAGCGGTACCAGAAGGCTCTCCATCATCACTGAAACGCTGTAATTGCTGTTTTTCCCCAATAACATACGCATAACAGTTATGTCGGGCATCCCAATACTGCTTTTTCAAGGTTTCAAGGTATTCCAATGCCTGCTCCTCTTTTGTAACAGGAAATACATGCGCAATGAAGCGGGATTTTTTCTCTACAATTTCTCCCTCTCCTCCCTGGTACACAATTTTATATGAATATCGTTCCATAATTTACTCCTTTAGCTTTATATTTAACATAGAAAAAGAGGCTATTTTCATCAAGCCCCTTCCTTTTCCTACTTCTGCATAATTCTTATTCGTAAATATTATTATATCATCCTTTATGGTAATTATCCACCTATTCTTTCATCTAAAAAGTCATACACAACTTCATTTAATACACAAGGCGTAATCTGATTGCGTATTACAATATCCAATACTCTTTCTGCAACCTCTCTATCCTCTGCAAAACCCCCAGTACGTTCTTTTTCAACCAATTGTTCATCTATCTCCTTCTCTACATAGATACCATATTTTGCATATTCATCATCAAAACTTTCTAAAAAATAAGTGACTAACGCCTCTAAACCATTGTCTTGGGTAATCACTTCAAATCCCTTACATTCCCTATTCATTTTTCCACCCCTTTTTTCTATTTCTACCCCTACTAACATTATATCGGTATTTTCTTTCAAAAAGTTACCTTTTCTCCTTTAAATATACGTTCTCTCGATTGCCACTTTTATCCATTGTTGCTTTACTATCTCAAAATTGTCTGCTATAATAATACGGTATTTGCGCATAACTAAAATAAAATATATTTGTTTATTGGGAAAGGACGATTTACAATGAATTTTTCGAAAAGAAATACCCAAAAAAAGCAACAGGAACTACGCTCTTCTTCCATAAAATTTTATTCAAAACTTAAATTCTGGTTGCTTCGACTTTGCGTAGTTTCGCTTATCGGCATATTTTTTATTTCATGCAATACAATGAAAGGTCTGTTACAGGGCATTATCGACACCTGTCCTTCCTTAGACGAAACAAGTATTGAACCTGAAAATTTTGTTTCAACTATATACGACAATAAAGGGAATGAAGTATATCAATTAGTTGGTTCTGATGCCAATCGAATTTCTGTTTCTCTTGAACAAATTCCTATCCAATTACAACAAGCATTTATTGCAATTGAAGATGAACGTTTTTATACTCATAATGGTATTGATATGAAAGGCATTGCCCGCGCTGGCGTTTTAACATTTTCTTCTGGAAGTTTAGGACAGGGTGCCAGTACCATTACGCAACAATTACTGAAAAATGTCATATTTTCCGGTGGTAATGAACGTTCCATGGCAGAAAAGATTCAAAGAAAAGTACAGGAACAATATCTTGCACTTAAACTAGAAAAATCCACATCCAAAAATGTGATTTTAGAGAATTACTTAAATACAATCAATTTAGGACAAAATACACTGGGAGTTCAATCTGCTTCTCTTCGCTATTTTGACAAGGATGTGAGCGAATTAACGCTATCCGAGTGCGCAGTTATTGCAGGAATCACAAAGAATCCATCCAGTTTAAATCCGATTAGTTATCCCGAAAATAACAAAAAGCGTCGAAAAAATGTATTAGATAAAATGTTAGAGCTATCCATGATTACGCAGAAAGAATATGGTACTGCCCTAGCTGACAATGTTTATAAACGTATCCAAAAAGTCAACAAGAAGAAAACGAAAATCAGTAATACCGTTACTTCTTATTTTACAGATGCTGTGATTGATTCTGTATTGAACGATTTGCAAAAAGAATTAGGCTATAGTGAAAAACAGGCTACAAACCTTTTGTATCGCGGTGGATTAAGTATTTATACGACCCAAGACCAGGGCATGCAAAAAGTATGTGATTCTGTAATTTCCGATGCCTCTCTTTATCCAACGGGAACAACTTACTCCTTTACTTATCGTTTATCGGTAATCGATGAAAATAATAACTGTTATAACTATGACGAAAATACTTTATTAAATTATTTTAGAACAAGAAATCCTTCTTTTTCTCTGCTTTTTTCTAGTAAAAGCGAAGCAAAAAAATATATTAAACTATATCGTAACTATGTGGTAAAAAAACATACAAAGGTTACGGGTGAATCCCTTACCTTCACCCTACAACCACAGATTTCCTTTGTTTTAATGGATCAATCAACTGGTCAGGTAAAAGCATTGGTAGGTGGTCGTGGTCAAAAAACTGCCAGTCGAACACTGAATCGTGCCACTTCTACTACTCGCCAGCCTGGTTCCACCTTCAAAGTGTTATCTGCATATTTGCCAGCTATTGACAGTAAAAATATGTCTTTGGCTTCCGTTTATGACGATGTACCTTATAATTATCCTGGAACGAATCGTCCGGTCAAAAACTGGTATAGCAGTGGATATCGTGGTTTAACCACAATCCGAACTGCAATAAAGGATTCCATGAACATTATAACAGTAAAGACTCTAGCTGATGTTACACCTGAAAAAAGCCTTGCTTATCTTGATAAACTAGGTTTTACTACATTAATAAGTGATACCTCCTTACCAGCGAACGATGTAAATCTCTCTACGGCACTTGGTGGATTAACTTATGGTGTTACAAATTTTGAAGCTACTGCTGCCTACGCAGCAATTGCAAACAATGGAACCTATCAAAAACCTATTTTGTATACAAAAGTTTTGGACCATGATGGAAAAGTTCTCTTAAAGAATAAATCAAAAGTAAAAAAAGTGATGAAGGACTCCACTGCCTATCTGCTCACCAGTGCAATGCAAGATGTTGTAAATTCTGGAACCGGTACACTGGCTCATTTTACTAATTCATCTATGCCATTAGCAGGAAAGACAGGTACAACTTCAGACAATATTGATGCATGGTTTATCGGTTATACACCATACTTTACGGCTGGAATCTGGACAGGCTATGACAATAATACCAGCCTTTCAAATACAAGCTATCACAAAATAATTTGGCGCACGATTATGGAACGGCTTCACACAAATTTACCGAACAAAACATTTTCTAAGCCTGATTCTATTGTCACTGCTACCATTTGTACAAAATCAGGAAAACTTGCCAGAAAAGGAGTTTGCGACTGTGCACCCGGTGGCTCTACTGTAAAAAAAGAATATTTTGCAGGCCACATACCAACAGAATACTGTGACACACATATGTCTGTAAATATTTGCACAACATCAGGACAAGTTGCCAGTTCCTCATGCCCGGCAAGTTCCATTGTAACAAAAATTATGTTGAAAAAAGATGAAAAAGGAGCTACTACTTCTGACAGCCCTTATGTAATTTCACCAAAGGAACTTACAACCGTCTGTAGTTACCACACAGGCACACATAATGCGGATTTATCACTAGGAGACACTACTTCTCCTGATCGTACAAAGAAAGATACGAAAAAGAAGAAGAATACAGATACGAAACACACAGAGAAAAAAAGCACACAACCAAAGAAAGGAGAATAAAAATGACACAACAGACATTTGGTTTTATTGGATTTGGACTAATCGGAGGCTCTATCGCCAGAAACTTGCGAAAACTCTATCCAAATGCAACTCTCCTTGCATATAACTACAATCCAAACAACACAAATCCAAATTTACTTTTAGCACAGGAAGAAGGCACTCTAAACCGTATTGTCACATCCTTTACCGATGGATTTCCAGAGTGTGATATTATCTTTCTCTGTGCGCCCGTTCTGCGTAATATTTCATACCTTCCTGCGTTAAAACAGATTATGAAACCGACCTGTATCTTAACTGACGTTGGAAGCGTTAAAGGCAATATTCACCAGGCTATAGCTGAACAGCATATGGATGCCAACTTTGTCGGTGGACATCCTATGGCTGGATCTGAAAAAACCGGATATGAAAATTCTACAACCGAACTGTTAGAAAATGCGTTTTATATTCTGACTCCTACCAGCCAAACACCGCAATCCATGATTGACACAATGGAAAACATCGTTTCCAGAATTGGTGCAATTCCAGTTGTGTTGCAACCAGATACTCATGATGATATTGTGGCAGCTATCAGTCATGTTCCACATATCATAGCGGCCTCACTGGTAAATATGGTTCGAGAACATGATGATGAAAAGGAACATATGCATGCATTAGCAGCAGGTGGTTTTAAAGATATTACAAGAATTGCTTCTTCTTCTCCTGTTATGTGGGAAAATATTTGTCTCACGAACCCAGACAGTATTATCCGATTTATTGATCTTTATATTCAATACATGACAGATATGAAAGAGGCCATTCAGAAAAAGGATAGTGCTTTTATAACTTCCTTTTTTGAACATTCCAAAACTTATCGCGATTCAATTCCTACAAAACCAATGGGGGCTATTGCAAGCACACACGATTTACATATTGATGTAACAGATAAAAAAGGGGAAATTGCTATTATTGCAACTATTCTTGCCAGTCATGACGTTAGTTTAAAAAATATTGGAATTTCTCACAATCGAGAAGATAGCAGCGGCGTATTATGTATTGAATTTTATGATGAAACTTCACTTTTAAAAGCGGAAGATGTACTTCATTCTTATAATTATGTTACCTATTCTTCTCATAATAAACAGTAATAGGAACAAACCAAAAATGGAATATTTTAACTCTATAAAATAAATTTTTCTATAAAAAAAGTAGTGCCTTACACCAGTAAACAAGTTTTGATGTAAAACACTACTTTTTTTAGAAGAATCATTAATGAATAAACATAGCATCTCCAAAAGAAAAAAATCTATATCCCATATCAACGGCTTCTTTATATGCCTCTAATACATGTTCTCGTCCAGCCAAGGCAGAAACTAACATAAGCAATGTAGACTCTGGCAAATGAAAATTCGTAATCAGACAATCCAACACTTTAAATTTATAGCCTGGATAAATAAAAATGTCTGTCTCCCCGCTACAAGGCTTCATCGTTCCATCTTCCTCTGCCGCAGATTCAATTGTACGGCAACTGGTCGTTCCTACACAAATAATCCTTCCGCCTTCTTTTTTTGTCTGGTTAATCTTCTCTGCAGCCTGCGCATCCACCTGATAAAATTCAGAATGCATATGATGTTCCTTCACATTGTCTACTTTTACCGGTCGAAACGTTCCCAGACCTACATGCAAAGTCACATAAGCCAGACGCACACCCATTTCCTCTATTTCTTTCAATAATTCCTTTGTAAAATGAAGCCCTGCTGTAGGCGCCGCCGCAGAACCTTCATATTTCGCATAAACAGTCTGATAACGATTTTTATCCTGTAACTGATGTGTAATATATGGTGGCAATGGCATTTGTCCAAGTTGATCTAAAATTTCTTCAAAAATTCCATCATAAGAAAATTGTATCAAGCGATTTCCTTCTTCTTCAATGGATAAAATTTCGCAGGACAATAATCCTCCTCCGAATATAATCTTTGCTCCTGGACGAGCCTTTTTCCCAGGTTTTACCAATGTTTCCCAAATATCATTTTCCTTACGCTTTAGTAATAAAATTTCTACCTTTGCACCAGTTCCCTCTTTTTCTCCTATCAATCTTGCAGGAATTACCTTCGTATTGTTCAATACAAGGCAGTCTCCTGGCTTTAAATAACTTTTGATGTCTTTAAAGATATGATGCTCCCGCGCTCCTGTTTCTTTATCTAACACCAACAACCGAGAACTGGAACGATCTTCCAAAGGGTCCTGTGCAATCTGTTCCTGTGGCAAATCAAAATAATAATCTTTTGTCTGTAATCCTATTTCTTGCATTGTAAATCTGCACTCCTTATCCAATGGTAGAAATGCACACTTTTCTATCCATGCATTTCTTCTAACTGCTGTTCACAATGTATCCATTATACCTTAGTCCTATTGGAATGTAAAGGAATGTAAAAATGCTTTCTTAACTATCAATCCAAAAGAAGTTTCTTTGCATTCAACCTTCCCCATCCTTGCTTGTCATGAGGCAGCCCCATATCTTCTGATCTGTTTTTTAATCGGATTTTTACCTCCCTGTTACTCATTTCAGGATACTTTTCTAACAAAAGTGCCACCGTTCCTGACACGATCGGTGTTGCCATCGATGTACCACTTTTTACTGTATAAAATTGATTTCCTCCCCCGTAAAATGCAAAATTGCTTTTATATTTCCAATTGCTGCTACAGCTTATAATATTACTTCCAGGTGCAACTAAATCTGGCTTTTTAATACAACATTTTGTCGGTCCTCTCCCCGAATAATTTTTCATTGTCCTTCCATTTAAAATAATTTCTTCATTATCATCACATGCCCCCACCGTTATTAGTTTCCTACTATTTCCAGGCGCACCAATACTACCTGGTGTGGGACCATTATTCCCCGCTGCTGCACATACAACCATCCCTGCATCCCAAAGTGCATTAATGCCCTGTACTAGCTCCGATTCTTCTCCTATTTCCTCTTCTTTTCCCGAACCAATTGAAATATTTACTACTCTTATTCCATATCGTTTCTGATTTTTAATTAACCAATCTACCCCCTGTAACACATTATCAATATTTCCATTCCCCAAATAATCCAATATTTTTATTACAATAAAATGTGCCTGAGTTGCAATTCCCCGATATTTTCCACTAGAAGCAATTCCCGTCCCCCCAGCAATTCCTGCCACATGTGTCCCATGTCCATTATCATCATAAGCCCCCTGCTTATCATTAATAAAATCTTTAAATACTACAATTTTTCCATCTCCCCGAAAGTCTGGATGTCCTGCCGCAATTCCAGTATCAAACAGAGCAATTCCAATCTTTTTTCCCGTATATGACTGTTCTTCTATTTCTTGTAAACCAATTAATCTTCTAGCCCGTTCCACATAATCACATCCTCTTCCTTTTTCCCTATCCAACTCCACTATTCTATAATATATGCAGTCAAATAATCTGCCGTGTATTCAAGCAAACGCCCTTGTCCCCAATAAAAAAACAAAAAATTTTAAATCCATACGAAAGAGTCCAAGCAGTACTGCATAGAATGTCATTGTAAAAAGATTTTGGAGGCTCAATATGAGTGATTTAGCAGCAACAAATTGTAACACAGGATGCGGATGCAACAACGATGGAGGATGCTCTTGGATTATTTGGATTTTAATTTTACTAAGCTGCTGCGGCAATAACAATGGCTTTGGCAACTTTGGC
>FR899674.1:27991-29799 GCA_000437275.1 Clostridium sp. CAG:411
TGGCACCTTTGGCTGTGGCTGCGGTAACAATGATTCTAGCTGCATCATCTGGATTTTACTTATCCTCTGCTGCTGCGGCAATGGAAATTCATTTTGCTAAACCTGCTTGCAGATAAATCAAAGTGGTTATTTTCATAACCCCTTTGCTACATTCTTATAATCTTATCACTGTTTTACAGTATTTAAAGGTGTATGCCTTGAAGATAGGAAAGCCCATTTGTTTTTGTAAGGCACTTTCCTGATAGGATTAAATTCTCTAGTTCTTAGGTTGAAGTAAGCTGGAAGCCTCTTCTTCTGGCTTACTTCATAAATAAAACATATATTAAATTTTTTTATTTATCCATTCATCATACTGTTTTTTCTCATATTTTTTTAACTTCTTATTTTGTTCAATGCAATCTCCCTTTTTGCATCGCATGCAATTCATATCTATTTCATAAATAGTATTATCATCAATTACCAGAACATCTTGCTCTCCTTTTGTCTGCTCCATAATCCATTCCTCTTTTCATTCTCTGTACTATATTTTATGAAGTCTTTTCCGTTTTGTCCTTCTTTTCTTGCAACCTTTTTTTATTTTTTATATAATAGAACTATGTGACATGCTGTGTATACTTCTCAAGTGGTCGCGGCAATCGCCATGGTTTTCCATACTAGACATAAAACTTTGGCTCGTTACTCACATAGATAAAATAACAGTTCTATTCTGTTTTGTTAAAAAAGAAAGGTTGTGAAATTATGGCAGGTTCAAGTTACGGTACAATTTTTAGAGTATCCACTTGGGGCGAATCTCATGGAAAAGGTGTTGGCGTTGTAATAGATGGATGTCCTGCAGGACTTTACTTAAATGAAAGTATGATTCAACCATATATGGATCGAAGAAAGCCGGGAGCCACTAAATATTCTACTCCCCGCAAGGAAGCTGATGAAATTGAAATTCTTTCTGGTGTCTTTGAGGGTCGCACAACTGGAACACCAATTTCAATGATGGTTCATAATAAAACGCAACGTTCACAAGATTATAGTGAAATTGCAAGCTACTATAGACCAGGTCATGCAGACTATACATTTGACCAGAAATATGGTTTTCGAGATTATAGAGGTGGCGGACGCTCCTCTGGGCGTGAAACAATTGCACGTGTTGCCGGTGGTGCCGTTGCTTCTCTCATTTTAAAAACAATCGGTATTGAAGTAAGTGCATATACCAAGTCAATTGGACCAATCGAAATTAACTATAATAATTGCAGCAAAGAAAATATCTTTAAAAGTCCTCTCTATATGCCTGATTTGGATGCTTCTTCCAAAGCGGAAGATTTTCTTTCCACTACAATGGAAAACAAAGATTCTGCTGGTGGTATTGTTGAATGTATTATCAGTGGTGTACCTGCTGGAATTGGCGAAACCGTATTTGAAAAATTAGATGCAAATCTTGCAAAAGGTATCATGTCAATCGGCGCAATTAAAGGAGTAGAAATTGGTGCTGGATTTGATGCAGCTTCTATGCTTGGATCACAGGACAATGACAACTTTTATGTAGATAACACAGGAATCCACAAATATAGCAATAATGCTGGGGGAATTTTAGGTGGATTAAGTGATGGCTCTGAAATTATTCTAAGAGCTGCATTTAAACCAACACCATCTATTTCTGCAACCCAACAAACGGTTTCTACCACAGGAGAAAACATCAATATAAATATCAAAGGACGACATGATCCGATTATTGTTCCTCGTGGTGTCGTTGTTGTGGAATCTATGGCAGCTATGACATTGGTAGACTTACTGTTCTTAAATATGAGCACACGTAT
>FR899674.1:29828-41368 GCA_000437275.1 Clostridium sp. CAG:411
ATTTACAGAATTTTATCACCGCTAATAAACAAAACGTAAGCGTCAAATAAGAAGGTGGATAGAAAATCCAATTCGTTCATGAGATAATTCTAAATAACCTTAAGTGTCTTAAGACTCTTAAGAGTTTTTAGCAAAGGAGGAGTTGGATGAATCAATTAACTATAGCTACTCATGAAGCGAAACTCGCTCTCTGGGCAGAGAGAATACAGGAATGCCATGAGAGTGGAATGTCTGTCAAAGATTGGTGTCGAAGTCAAGGTATATCAGATAAAACTTATTATTATTGGTTTCGAAAACTGAAGCAGGAGGAATTTGATAAACTTCCAGAAGAACAAAGAGAGAAACTTTTCCGAAAATCCAGAACTGTTTTTTCGGAAGTAAAAAAGCCCGTTTGCATATCGAACAGTTCAGATACGGCCGTTTCCGTTTTCAAAAATGATTTACAAATAGATATTAAAAATCATGCAGATCCAACTACTGTTAAGATGGTCCTTGACCTTCTGGGGCAGACATGCTAGGGGATATATCCCAGGCAGAACATATCTATATCGCATGTGGATATACAGATATGAGAAAAGCAATCGATGGACTGGCTGCAATTGTTCAAAACAATTTTAAGCTGGATCCGTTTTCAAACTCTTTGTTTCTGTTCTGTGGAAGAAAAGGGAACCGATTGAAAGCCTTGTATTGGGAAGGTGATGGCTTTGTACTCCTTTATAAGCGTTTGGAAAATGGACGTTTTCAATGGCCAATGAACGAAGAACAGGTCCGCATGATAACAGACCGGGAGTTTCGGTGGCTCATGGAAGGATTAGCGATCGATCAGCCGAAAGCAGTACAAAAGACAACCATAAAAAGAGCATTATAAAGTGCCTAAAATCCTTGATTTTACTGGATTTTCTGGTACTTTTCTGGTATACTGGTATTAGTAAAAAAACGAAGGAAATATTTTATGGGAACAAAAGAAGATCAGATAGAAGAATTATTCAAGAGAATAGAAGAATTAGAAAAGGAAAACAGCCGTCTACATGAGACGGTTGCTTTCCTAACCCATAAATTATACGGCAGTAGATCAGAGAAGACATCATCACTTCAGATTGAAGGACAGATGTCTCTTTTTGATGAAATAGAAGTTTGTGAAGACCAGACTGTAGAGGAACCCAAACTAAAAGATATTGAAGGATATCGCCGCAAGAAAGCAAAAGGACACAAGGAGCAATTACTGAAAAATCTGCCACATCATAAGAAACTTTGTACATTAACGGAGCAGGAACGTTTTTGCGAGACTTGTGGAGCACCTTTGTATTCTGTCGGGGAGGAATTCGTCAGAACAGAAGTAGAATATATACCGGCACAGATCCGAGTCATTGATTATTATCGAGAAACGTTTGAGTGTCGTGAATGTAGAAAAGCCGGCAGAGAATATATGGAGAAATCTCCCATGCCAGATGCCGTTATGCAGCATTCTCTCGCATCACCATCTACAATAAGCTGGGTCATCCATCAAAAATTCGAATTGGCGGTTCCTTTATACCGTCAGGAAAAGGAATGGGAAATGCTTGGATTAAAACTGAGTCGGGCAACCATGGCAAACTGGATCATGGTCAGCTTTCGCGACTGGCTTTCTCCGGTGGTAGATTTACTAAAGAAACACCTGCTGGAAGAAAGTTACCTGCACATCGATGAAACGCCTGTTCAGGTCATGAACGAAGAAGATCGTAAAAATACCACAAAATCTTATATGTGGGTATATAGTACGATCAAGGAAAGCGGTCATCCGATCCGCTACTTTGAATATCAGCCCGGGCGAAGTGGACAGTATCCGAAAGAGTTCTTAAAAGGATACAACGGTTTCATCCACACAGATGCCTATAAAGGCTATGAAGCAGTAAAAGGGATCACCAGATGCTTTTGCTGGACACATCTGAGAAGATATTTTGTGGATGCCCTTCCAAAAGATGTGAAACAAAAAGATAACACCATTCCGGCCACTGCAATCCAGTATATCAACAAACTGTTTGAAATCGAGAACAGATTGGAAATACTGTCTGCAGAAGGTCGAAAAGAACAGCGTCTCATTCAGGAAAAGCCTGTTTTAGATGCCTTTTGGTCGTGGGCAGAAACGGCAGCAAAAGAAATAGCTCCACGTTCGAAACTCGGTGCTGCTTTTACCTATGCATTTAATCAAAAAGAAGGACTCATGAATTACCTGCTGGACGGAAACTGTTCCATCAGCAATAACCTTGCCGAAAATTGTATCAGACCATTTACAATCGGCAGAAAGAACTGGCTGTTTTCAGGAAGTCCGAAAGGTGCAACTGCCAGTGCCGGTATTTACACACTTGTAGAGACTGCAAAGGCAAATGGATTAGATCCAATGAAATACATCACATTTATACTGGGTGATCTTCCTGGTACGGATTATTTAAACTATCCTGAATATTTGGATGATTACCTGCCATGGGGATCAATCGTACAAAAACGATGTAAATAATAATTGCCATCAGAGGAAGTATACTCCCTTTGGTGGCAATTTTAAATACACTATCTTATTTGACGCTTACAACAAAACAGGGAAGTTCCTTCACCTTATTACAGGTAAAGGACTTCCCTATTTTTTATCCTATAGCTTTTATTTTTATCTTATTCTTTCTGTTAAACCAAGTTTTTTCTGTACTTTACGCAATGTTTTCATAGACACATACTGCGCCTTTTCATCATTAGCCTTAATCACACTATCAATATAGCTCTTATCTGCCTCTAATTCTTTCATACGCTCTTGTAATGGCTTTAACATAGAAACAACAGCTTCTCCTACAGCTAGTTTAAATTCACCATAACCTTTTCCATCAAACTCTTTTTGAATCTCTTCTGTTGTCTTTCCAGTTGTAGCACCATAAATATCCATAAGATTGCAAATTCCCGGTTTATCTTCTGAATAGCAAACTTCACTTCCAGAATCCGTAACTGCTCTTTTAAATTTACGGATAATCGTATCTGGATCATCTAATAAATAGATACTTGCATTTACATTTTCATCTGACTTAGACATTTTTTTAGTCGGGTCCTGAAGGCTCATAATTCTTGCACCTTCCTTACCAAGATAACCCTCTGGGATAGTAAATACATCTCCATATATATTGTTAAATCTTGTAGCAATATCTCTTGTGATCTCTAAATGCTGCATCTGATCTGCTCCAACAGGAACTACATCTGCCTGATATAATAAAATATCTGCTGCCATCAATACTGGATAAGTAAAAAGTCCTGCATTTATGTTATCTGCATGTTTTGCTGACTTATCCTTAAACTGTGTCATACGGCTAAGTTCTCCCATATAAGTAAAGCAATTTAACAACCATGCCAACTCAGAATGACTGGAAACATGTGACTGAAAATAGATGCAATTTTTCTCTGGATCCAACCCTGCTGCAACATATAATGTATATAACATTCTGGCTCTTTTACGAAACTCTGCTGGATTCTGTCTAACTGTCAATGAATGTAAATCCATTACACCATAAAAGCATTCATATTCATCTGATAATGAAATCCAGTTCTTCAAAGCCCCAAGATAATTTCCTAATGTTAAATTACCAGTGGCCTGCATTCCACTATATAAAATCTTCTTATCTCCTATCATTGATAAGCCTCCTTGTATTCACCTTTTCATTATACTACATTTTACATACCTTTAAGTGTAACACATCTATATAAGATTCGTCAAATTCTGTTTTATAGTTATTTATGCTAGAAGATCATTCTCCTCCTTCATACTTATGAAACTCCTCTTATTTTATGTTGCCATTTTGTAACTATATTTGTCAAACAGTTAATTACGTTAACTGCTCCTTTTTCTACAACTATCACACAAAGATTATCCAATATAAATGCCATAAAAAGCGACATTACTAATGCACATATCAGCGTTACAACAGTTCCTCCCACATATCCCCAAGAAGTTATATCAATGCCACAAAAACCATTTTTTATGTTGCGTAAAATCCACCAATGTATCAATATTATTCCATAGCTGTATTTACTTAGCAAAGAAAGAATCGGGCCTGCCTTTTTCATTTCCTTTTGTGAATTTCTTAATATAACTGCAAAAATCCCACCTGTTAGAAGAACCATCACTGGCGAAGTATTACAACATATTTCCTTAAAATCCCAATTCTGATATATACAAAATGCAATAAAAACAGCCGAAATTCCACCAGCAATAATAATTCTAAAATCATATTTCCGACTTTCAGGTCTAGTAATCCAATACCCCAATACAGCTACTCCTATCCATCCTGACATAAAAGTATTAATAGCAATAGGGGCATAAACCAAAGGTAAAAACACATCCAAAGTCATAAAAAACAATATTACCAATGCAAATGCTGATAGTATTTTATATGGCATATGTTTAAATAAATATCTAAAGAAAGGAACAACTACATATATAGATAATATAGCATAAATTAGCCAAAAATGCGGTGCTTCAGGTGTATTCCCACTTACCAGTTTTATCAATATAAGTTTAAAAGCTTCCCATATATTTACCGGAAGACTTTTATACATACATAGATAAAAAATAAAATACACTGCTAACGGAATTATAACTTTAATAAATCTTTTTATATAAAATTTCCCTATCGATTCATTTTTCCACTCTAACAAAAGTCCTCCGCTTAATGCTACATATATGGGATTACAAACTAGACAAATCACATACAACCATGTATATATGAAAACTGCAACCTTATTTTCTATCAATTTTTCACTAAGTGCTAATTGTATGGCATGTGTTTCTATCACTCCTAAGCAAGCAATAAGCCTTAAAATATCATAATATCTTGAACGGCTTTTGAATACATCACTCCTTGCAAAACAACTTTTAATATATCCTTCCGTTTGAGCATTAAAAATATGTATGATAATAGCAACAGCAAATATACCTGCTAAAATTCCACTTCCTATTACGTTGTGTTGTGTAATCCAATAAATCCACAATATAATTAAAGCTAACGTGCCAAAAAAAACACCTGTAATAACTTGCTCTTTTGTATTTTTCGATTTGTTTTCCACTGCTTTCATTACCCTTCTTTATTTATCAATATTATATGTAAAAGTTTTATCAAGCTTTCTGATATTATTTTTTATCAGAAATTTCTTTAATATGCACACAAATCCCAACTTCGAAGAATTGAGATATTACCTGCCATATCTTCTACACGTACAACAACAAATTGTTCATTACTTCCAAGTACTTTAGGATCTAGTGATAAATACGCTTCAGATGCAACAAATACCGGTTCAGTAGTTCCATAACATTTCCTACTATACATTCCAATACCTTCAACTTGCTCCCATGCTTTTAATGCATTTGTTTCATTCCAATTATTGATATAGGTAGGATCCGAAAAACCGACTACTTGCCATGAAACAGATTTAATCCCTGCTTCAACATCCTGTACCTGAATATTGATGTAAACGCCGGGAATAGCATTTGGATTATTATATTGAATACCTGTAGGCAATATATTAAATCCATGATAATAAGTTGAAATAGGCGATGTCTCACCTGTATTAAAGGTAAGTGCTAATGCGATTCCTGGTGGTCTATGATCCGTATGTGTTCCTATATCGGTATGTGTCTGCCCGTCTCCAGTTCCACATACTGAACAATTTAATGTATATGTCCTATCTTCTGCTGCCGTTGCCTCTGAAATTGTCTTTTCTACACTATAATCATGATTCAGTGCTGGAGTTTTATATATCTTATTAGATGTCTCATTGCATTTTTCTCTGGCACAATCTAATTGATACGTTCCTTCAGACGTGCAAGTAGGTTTTGAAATTACAGTTTTATGGGATCCTTTTTCTTCATCATAAATATGACCAAGCATTTCAATATAATCAAACCGTTCTCCGTATTCTTTTTTGCAGTATGTACAATAATGTATACTATATCCTTCTGCTATGCAAGTTGCAGCATGTACATGTGTCTCTTGCGAAACATGATTGCTAGAATCAAGTATGGTTCCTTGATATGTTTGGCTATCCTTTACTGCTTTTCCACACATACTACAAGAGTAATAGTAATTTGCTGGCGATTGACAAGTTGGCGAAGAAGCTAAAACATTATTCTTTAATTTATGATCATGCTCAAGTATATCAGAATTTGTCCATGTATCTGTTCCTGCCTGTCCACAATATTTACATCTAGTGTAATATATCGTTCCATGCTGACATGTAGCTTTTTCCTTAACAACTCTACTATCTATATCCTTCTGATATACATGCTCAATAATCGAAATATCTTTTGTCGAAACTACCCCACAGATTTTACATTCATACCTTATTTCTCCCTTTTCTGTACAGGTTGCTTTTTTTACAATAACTCCATCGTTCCATAAATGATCACATTCATCCTTAACATCTGGTACTATAGATGGATTACTTGTAACTGCAGGAACTTTTGTTTCTGGTACTTCAGTAACTACAGGTATTTCCGTTTCCTGCACCTTTGCTTCTTTCACTTTAACTACACGAAATTTTTTATTACCAGCTTTATCTTTTGCCTCTATCTTATAATTTCCCGCTGTTGCTATTGTAAATTTACTCTTTACTTTTTTCCCATTTAATAAAACCTGACTCAATTTTCTATCATCTTTTACGGTAACAATGACTTTATTTCCAACAGTTACGCATTTTATCTGTGGCTTTGTTCCATCCACATAAAAAATAGTAGTCTTCTTTTGTCCTTTTTTATTTACCGTTTTTACTACATATTTTCCTTCATACTTTAATTTGAATTTAAGGCTTTTTACTCCATTTTTAAGGCTCTTAGAAGAACCGTTAACGGTAAGCTTCGTAAAACCATACTTGTCCTTCATAATGTAATTTGTATTCAATTTGACATACTTCAAAGTGCTAGCTTGTATGTTTCCATTATAATTATATAAAACACTTGACATTAGCATAATAATCACGCATATAAACGCTCTCATTCTTCTTTTCATATTTTTCTTATTTCCTTCCTTATTTTGCAATTTCATATTTTACTAAACCCATTACCAATCTTTTTAATATTTTCTATTACTCTCCTACTTATCCCTTCCGCTATAAATTTTTCAGTCTACATTGCAAAGCTTACTTTACACTAAATATGTAATCCCCAATTCCTAATGAATAGATATTCTGATACCCAAGTGGCTTCAACATTTTCTTAATCGTTTCAAAGTTTTCTCCACTTGTCTCAATCCAAAACACAGGTTTATCCCTTTCCACTGTTTTCATCATGCCTTTCATAACGCCAACTTCAAAACCTTCTGTATCAATCTTTACAAATCCAACTTTATCTTTTAGTTCCAAAGAATCAATCGATAAAATAGGAATGGCACCATCATTTGACAATTCTAAAGTAGCACCACCTATGTTATGTAAATCGTAAGAGGACAAATTTGCTTTAGCCACACTTTCTCCTACTCCATAATTGTAGGCAGTCACCTTTTCTTCCAAATGGTTTATCTCAATGTTTTTTTCAAGAATTTTATAGGTATCTAATACTGGTTCAAATGCATACACTTTTTTACACTTACATTCATTACTAAAAAACAACATATGATTTCCTATGTTAGACCCAATATCCAGTACAACCGTATCTTTTCCTATATAATTCTTTTTTTTCATCCTTTCTAATTCATCGAATTCATAGTAATCATCAAACATAAAAATAGAATACTGAATCGCATCACTTTCTAAATCTTCTTCTAGTTTTAGCAATGGAAGATAAAATTTAGAATGTACTTTTTTATTCTTAGGCTGATATATAAAGCCTTCTTTTTTTAATGTATTATATTCAGCTAGTGTCTCCTTTTTCCCTCTCGGATAAGTTAAAATAGCACCAACCAACTGAAACGCTGACTTTATCAAATTCTCTCTTATTTTTACTCATTTGGCATAAAGATATGTTTTTTTATTCACTCTCAATATTTTCTCTATTTTATTCATTCTTCTGTTCATCCCTTTCTTACTCCATTACAATTTCCTGTTCTCCATCTGGCTCAATATCAATTGTCTCTTGCGAATTTCCATCTTTTGTCGGTTTAGGAATTTCCGTAACTACATCTGTATTTGTATTGGCTGTTGGATTTATTGTCGGCTCTACGGACACCTCTGTTGTTGGATGTAACGATGGTGCTGCCGTGTGGTTACTCGTTGCCTTTTCTCCTGATTTCTTTACCTTTTTAGTTTTTCTTGTTGGCTTCATCGTTTCTTTTGGCCTTTGAGATGCTTTTACAGTTGGCGATGCTTTCACCGTTTCTACAAAAGTCGGACTATTTGTTACTTTTATTACCGAGGTATGTCCTCGCTTTCCATTCGACCCAAAAAATATCACACAAATTAGAACTGCTGCAATTCCTGCTAATCCGCCAATGACAAATCTCCATGTAGTATTTTTTCTTTGTGGAACTTCTAAAATTTGAATGGTCTCGTCTCCATCCAGTATTTCTGTTTCTTGTGTCGGAACATCTAACTGCGTTTTCTGTGACGCATCACCTTCGGTGGCTACGAATTCTCCTAAGGCTAGCTGTGATGTATTCTCCTCTTTGCTTGCCCCTATTAAAACAACTGTCTCTGTTTCCTTTTTTGGTTCTTCTTCTCTTTGAAAAGCATCCTTATTTTCATTTTTTTGCTTTTGCAATGGCTCAATCAATACCTGATCTTCTTCTTCACTAAGAACTCTTTCTAATTCAATTCTTAATTGTTTCGCTTCTTTATATCTTTTCTCCGGGTTAAAGGCACATGCTTTTAATATAATCTCTGCCAGTCTTTCAGATGCTTTTGATGGTTTTGGCATCCTTTCTCCAGCCAGTCTTTTACTCATAGCCTTTTCCTTGTCGGAAAAACAAATCGGTAAAGGTAATGGCGGTAAAAATGGCATACGATTGTCATTAAAATATCGATACAATACAATTCCCAAAGAATAAATATCTACAGTTGCGTCATATTCTACGCCTCTAAAAATTTCTGGTGCCATGTAATTTTGGGTACCCTTTTGCGAGAAATGACTATCCATTCGTTCTAGCTGCTTGGCAACTCCAAAGTCACCTAATTTATATTCTTCATTATTAGAAACAAAAATATTTTCTGGTTTTATATCCCTATGTATAATCTTGTGTTTTTGACATAGTTCCAATGCCTTACATATGTTAATTCCCAAGTGCAACGCATCATAATAAGTCATACCCTTTTTTTCTATATGCTCTAATAAGGGGGTCAACAATTCCATTTGAATATAAATTTTCCAGCCGAAACTATCTGTTTTCTCAATTACTTTATGATCTTCATAGCTAACAATATAAGAATTTCCTTTTAATTTAGCCATTAATTCTACTTCATGAACAATATCTCTTACTACACTTTGATAATATGCTGTCACATTTTGCTCAGAAAACCCTTCCTGATACATAATTTCAACTTCCGATAAATTCTTTGGTAATTCAATTACTTTTAAAGCAGCTTCATAGATATGACCAAATTCTTCACGAGTAATACGATACACTTGTCCATATGCACCACTACCAATCATACGATCTATCTTATAGTCTCTAAAGAACTCTTCCATATTATACAACTCACCTTTCGTTAAAATTATCTATTTCCTGCTAGATGCTTATTTTAGTTTGGAACATTACAGAATAATGAAGTCAGTCGAAAACAACGATCAAAAAATTCCGACCTACTGCGATTGAAATTAAACTGAACAAATATTTTATGTTAAGACAAGTTAGAAGCCTATTGATACATTTCCAAAAAGGAAATAGACATTATGATAAACGTCCATTTCTTTTTTCGCAATCACTGTTTTTTCTACAAATTACGCACTTCTTAGCTATTATATATTACATTTCTATAAAAGTAAAGTAAATTATGTTCTTTCTAAAACATGTAATGTTTTTAAGTTACAAACTTCATCACTTTTTTTGTTTACAACTCCTATTACTATTTTTGGTAACTGTTGAAAGAGAAAATACCATCCATCCCCCTTATTGTTCCTATTTTACTTTTATGCTATAATGGCTGATATACAACCGTATATAAAAATTTGCTAACAACACAACTAGAAAAGAGAGAGAGGTTTTCACATGAAAGAAATTGCAAGTTTTACTATAAACCATTTAAAATTACTCCCTGGAATCTATGTTTCCAGAAAAGATGCCATTGGTTCAGAAATGGTCACTACCTTTGACATTCGTATGACCCGACCAAACTTTGAGCCTGTTATGAACACGGCTGAAATGCACACCATAGAGCATCTGGCAGCAACATACCTTCGCAATCACCCAGACTATGCTTCTAAAACGATTTATTTTGGTCCTATGGGTTGTAGAACCGGTTTTTATCTTTTATTAGCAGGAGACTATACATCAAAGGATATTGTTCCTCTTATAACATCCTTATTTGAGTTTATCCGTGATTTTGAAGGACAGGTACCAGGTGCTGCAGCTTTTAACTGCGGAAACTATTTAGATATGAATTTGCCAATGGCTAAATATCTTGCAAAACATTTTCTGGATACCATCTTATACAACATAGATGATACACACTTAATTTATCCTGAAGCGTAAATAGTTCTAACAATCCTTCTTTTTGCATAACATTACTTATAAATGTTTAAAAAGCAAAAAGGAGGATTTTTTGTGTCTGAAAATCAAAATTCATCTTACCAACATGTTGTTGATTTAATGAATGCTGCACTTCCATTTATTAATCAAAAATCCAAGACAACCATGGAAGTATTTATCAAAGCAGGTGAATTAATGGACTCATTCTCAGCCAGTTCATCATCCGATCTTCATGCCTGTGATATATCTGAAACACCCACAGATTATGAAGGTCTCTTTCTCAGTCTTCAGGAAGTTAGCACCCCTAAGGAAGCAGAAATTATCAATACTCTGCTGAATTATTTTAAAGCACAGAAATTGTATCGAACTTATAACAGCATGAAAGATATTCTTCCGCCAAAAGAAAGCGGAAATTTTACAAGAAATCAATTATTTCCTATGATTGAGCATTTTTTCGAATCATACCAAAACAACAAGGAAAGGAGCTGAGTGCTATGAGCAATTCAGATTGGACAAACAATCCCGTATGGAATCAAATAAATCCACACAAAAAACAATTTATTACAAATTTTCTGAAACAGGCAGATCAACTAACTCCTATACAGGCCCTTCCGTTTTTCATGGATCTTCAAAAACAAATGCAGGAGAAAAATTTAACATTTACCAAACAAGAAGTTTCTTTAATTATGGAAGCAATCAGCACACAGCAATTATCTCCACAGGAGCAACTTGCCTATCAAACCATAAAGCAAATGCTTTAGTCTATGCTATTTCATAGCACGTAGGTACATTACTTTTAATTATCTAAGAAAAGCCCCTTGCCAAAGAGCAAAGAGCTTTTCTCAGGTCAAGCGGCTATTCGCAATCCGCGTTGCCACTTGCTCATATAAAAGGGCAAGAGTCCCCACCGCCTAATGG
>FR899674.1:41376-43528 GCA_000437275.1 Clostridium sp. CAG:411
CCCACCGCCTAATGGCAGTGGATTTTCTTGCCCTTTTATAAAGTTGCTTTAAACGTTTATTCATCAAATTCTACAACCACATAATACCCTTGTGCATTATGTTTAATATCTTTTACAACCCCTTCCAATACACTTAATCGGTCTCCCACAGCTACACATCCAGACATAGCCACTGCTGGTTTAATAATATAGTGGTAATTTGCAGGGCAGGAACGCTCCACTACTTCTACCTTTTGTCCAACCTCTACTAAATTCTGACGTTCCATTTTAAATTCCATCTCTCGCATCTTTTTAACCTCTTTTCTGATAAAACCATTTTACTTTTCAATATTCTATCTTTTGACATAAGGAAAAGACCACTCTTACGAGTGGTCCTTCTTTTTCATACCTACAGACTGCTCGGTTTCCAAACAACTGTACTATTTCATTACAATATTAACAATTCTACCTGGTACATAAATTTCTTTTACAATATTTCCAGTCAATTTATCAGAGATTGCTTCCTTTGCTTTTTCCAATACCGAATCCTTTGCCTCTTCTGCACCAATCTCAACGGTTCCCTTTGTCTTACCGTTAATCTGTACTGCAATCTCAATGGTATCTTCCTTCATTGCTGCTACGTCGTATTCTGGCCATTTCTGCTCAAATACACCGCCTTCATTTCCTAATAACTCCCAAAGCTCTGCTGCCACATGTGGTGCAAATGGAGCCATAAGAATAATAGCTGTATTTAATGTTTCTAAATCTACTCCACCGTTTTTCTTTGTAATTTCAATAAATTTATTATTGTACTCCATAAATCCACTGATAACTGTATTTAAGCTAAAGCTTTCCAAACGGGTAGTAATGTCATAAACCATCTTATGACGTAATTTAATCATTTCATCTGTAGCAGCTACATTTGCTTCTTTGCTATCTAATACCATCTTCCAGAAACGGTTGATGAAACGGTAAACGCCATCGATTCCTCTGTCATCCCATTCTGAGTCAAGTTCTGGTGGTCCTACGAATAATTCATAAAGTCTAAGTGCATCACAACCATAATCTCTTACCAAATCATCTGGAGATATTACATTTCCCTTAGATTTACTCATCTTAATACCATTCTTACCAGTAATCATACCCTGGTTGAACAATTTCTTAAATGGTTCATCAAAATCAATTGCACCAATGTCATGCAAGAATTTTGTGTAGAAACGAGAATACAGCAAATGCAATACGGCATGTTCTACTCCACCAATATACATATCTACTGGAAGATATTTATCTGCTTTTTCTTTTGAAACCAATTCTTCATTATTCTTATTGTCCACATAACGAAGGAAATACCATGAAGAACCAGCCCATTGAGGCATTGTATTTGTCTCTCGCTTTGCAGGTCCGCCACAACATGGACAAGTTGTATTTACCCATTCTGTAATATCTGCCAATGGAGACTCTCCTGTACCAGTTGGCTGATAACTTTCCACTTCTGGTAATAATAATGGTAACTGATCTTCCGGAACAGGTACTGCACCACACTTTTCACAATGTACAATTGGAATAGGTTCTCCCCAATAACGCTGTCTTGAGAATACCCAGTCACGTAATTTATAATTAGTTGTCTTCTTTCCAATTCCTAATTTTTCAATGATTTCAGGTGCTTCTTTCTTTAACTCAGCCGAATCTCTTCCTGTCCATTCGCCAGAATTAATAACAATTCCTGACTCTGTATAGGCTTCTGTTAAATTTGGATTCTCTTTTCCGTCTTTTGAAATAACCTGAATAATTGGAATATTAAACTTGGTTGCAAATTCAAAGTCTCTATCATCATGCGCAGGCACACACATGATTGCACCTGTACCGTAATCAGCCAATACATAATCTGATAACCAGATTGGAACCTTAGCTCCATTGATTGGATTTATTGCATAAGAACCTGTAAATACACCTGTCTTTTCTTTATCCTGCATACGGTCTACAGAGGATTTTAAAGAAGACTGATAAATATACTCTTCCACTGTTGCTCTTGTTTCATCTGTTGCCAGCTTCTTTGCTAACGCATGTTCTGGTGCTAATACCATAAAAGTTGCTCCATATAAGGTATCTGGTCTGGTTGTATAAACCGTAATCGCCTCATCCATTCCATCAATCTTAAAGTCCACTTCTGCAC
>FR899674.1:43569-59675 GCA_000437275.1 Clostridium sp. CAG:411
GATCCAGTCAGCCTGCATTTTCTTTACTTTTTCAGGCCAATCCAATTTATCCAAATCATCTAATAAACGATCTGCATATTTTGTGATTTTTAACATCCACTGTCTTAAATTTTTCTTTGTTACATCGGCTCCACAACGTTCACACTTACCACCGACAACCTCTTCATTGGCAAGACCTGTCTTGCAGGATGGACACCAGTTAATTGGCATTTCTTTCTGATAAGCCAATCCTTCTTTAAACATCTTTACGAAAATCCACTGTGTCCATTTATAAAAATTAGGATCTGTTGTATTTACTTCCATGTCCCAATCATAAATAGCTTCGATTTCCTTAATCTGTCTTTTAATATTTGCAATATTATCTGCTGTAGATTTTTCTGGATGTACTCCCATCTTTATGGCATAATTTTCTGCTGGAAGTCCAAAGGCATCCCATCCCATTGGATGAATAACATAATGTCCCTGAAGCATCTTATAACGACTCCAAACATCACTAATTACATAACCTCTCCAATGTCCTACATGCAGACCATTTCCAGAAGGATAAGGAAACATATCCAAGCAATAGTATTTTTCTTTTTTCCCATCATTTACATTGACTGGATGCTGCTCCCAATACTTTTTCCATTTTTTCTCTACTTCTTTGTGATTGTACACTGCTGCCATCTTACAACCTCCTAGTTTTCTTTTCATCTCTATCGCAATCTAATTCTATCCAAATCTGTAACAGACTGGAATTTCTACATTACACATACTTTTTATGATACCTCTATAAAGCCAATCTGTCAACCTTCCGCCTTTCACAAAGCACTATAACTTTGCCATATTGTTACACTTCACGATCCAGTGAACTGTACTTTTTTCTTCTTTAATAATACACTTCCTGCAAAAATAGCCCCTTTGCTTCTGCAGCCTCCCCTGCTTTTTCCCTATCGCAACTCTCCAGAATTATCTTCATAGTTTTCGGTTCTATTTCTCCTCGTCCAACCTGCATCAATGTACCAACAATAATGCGTACCATTCTTGGCCAAAAATCATCCCCATGTATAGTAATACTCATCTCATCGATTCCGGCATAAATATCAATATCATAAATCTCTCTGATGGTAGATTTCTTCATTCTTTTATTGTCTGAAAATGTCTTAAAGTCATGTTTCCCTATCAAATACTTTGCTGCATCCCGCATTTTTAAGCTATCCAGCTTATGAAAACTATAGTAATTATACTTTCTCTGAAAAACAGATGGTACATCTCCCATAGAAATCTTATACTCATACTTAAAAGATTTTGCAAGATAACTACTATGAAACCGTTCTGGTACTTCATCTACCTCCAGCACTGCAATATCCATCGGTAAAAAACGATTCAGATAATGTTTTATCTCATACATTTTCATATCTGTATTTGTCTTAAAATTGGCAATCTGTGCATACGCATGCACTCCTGCTTCTGTTCTCGCAGCTCCGATTACCTCAATTTTTTCTCCTTCCATCTTTTCCAATACACTTTCCAATTTATCCTGAATTGTATTACTTCCCTTTCTTGCTTGTTTCTGCCATCCATCATATCTGGAACCATCATATTCTAAAACCAAACGTATATTTCTCATACTTTTCCTGCCCTTTCTTATGGTAGTATCTGTTTTTCTTTTCATTATAACAATCCTCCCCTCCCTTTTCAATGCCAAAACATCTCAGTTTCTTTGCTTTCTTTTCCTATTTTCATGTGGTATAGTAAACAGTAATGAAAACAATAACACTTGGACTTTTTAACTATGATTTAGGTGTTACATTACACGTAGCTAATATGCAATAAAAAGAAAGGAGAACTTCCATGAGCTGGTACTGGAGAACAAAACCAAGAAGTATTATAAAAACAATCCAATGGTTTCCCTATTTTGGGAAATTGCAAGGACAAAACTGGAATGAAACAAGTACATCAGTCAGTGCATTTAATCAAAAAAAAATCTATCCAGTCAGACGTTCCTATATATATCATGCACATGGAGAAGAGGATGGTTGGCTTTCTACAATTTCCTATGAGGATTATTTATCTGGTTCTTACGATAGAAAAGAAACAGAAAGTAATGGAAGAAATGATAAAAGTACCTATGAATTTTTAGGTTTTGGATACGTTTCCAAAAAAGGAAACATAAACATAACGGAATGTGGTCATCAAATCATACAAAACCAATTTGACCAGGAGCAATATTTAAAACAATTGCTAAAGCTTCATCTTCCAAATCCAATTCAAAAAATCAAATCTCCCTGCAAGCATCCAAATATTTTTCCAATGCAACTTGTTTTATCAGCATTTACAAAGTACGAAAGCCTCAATCGAAGTGAGCTTGCACTTTTATTTGGTTGTGATGAACCAGCACAAATCCCTCAAATGCTTGCAGCAATTGAAAATTTTAAAAGCCACTATGACTTACTAACAAACAAACTAGACACCAGAAAAGTCAAACAACTTTTTTCCAGCATATATGAAACATACTATGGAAAACTACAAAATAAGGTAGATAGCTTCTACGATTATGCCGAGGCTTTGTCACGTTCCTTAGTCTATACTGGTTTATTTCGTTTATCTGGAAGAAGTCTTGCAACGAAGGTTCGAATAGCCACCCATGCAAAAAAGAAAGTAGAACTTCTCCAACGAACCTTTTCTTTTTCTTATCCGGATGAGATTTCGGATATTGATACCTATATGCAATGGTATGGTAGCAGCGACAATATAATGCTTCCGTGGGATAATGCCACCGAACGGCAAGAATTGATACAGGAAAAATTAACTGTTTTACAGGGACTTCTGTCAAAAAAAGAGGCACCCTCTCCAGTAAAGGATTACGAGCAAACTACTTTTGTCTCACAAGCTGACCTCAATCTACTACTTGCACAAACGCAAAAGACAGATAATATTTCAGCTCTAAAGGACATGGAAAAAACAATTGATAAAGCAATCACTAATCACAATGAGGATTACTTTATTCGCGTTGCATCCAAAACAGAAAAAGAGCGTCAATTTATCCTTGAAAAGTTTGATGATATTCTGGCAAATGATGATATGAGTGCACTTTGGCTAGAGGTAAATACTTGGAAATCCTTGATTGCTGTGCAAGGGAAACATCGCATGAAACGAAATTTCAATATTGAAGAAGACCTTTCACCACGTAGCTTTGCCCCTGGAGTTGGAAACACACCTGATATGGAACTCTACCTTGATAATACAATTCTATTACCTGAGGTTTCCCTTATGACAGGTGTACGCCAGTGGGAACATGAAGCATCCAGTGTAATTGACCATGTACTCCATTTTATGGAACGAACACCTGATAAACAAGTATTAGGATTATTTATTTCTTCCCGCATCCACTTGCGCACTATGTGGCAATTCTTTTTATTAAACAGAGAAAGCTGGCTTGGGAAAAAAATTCCAGTAGTTCCCTTGACAATTCCGCAGTATGTAGCAGTCATTCAACATTGTTATCAACAGGAATTGCCTATAACAGAACTACTCTCCTTTTTGGAATCTCTCTCCCTATCTGCCGAAAAACTGGCGGACTATCATTTATGGGAACAAAAAATTGCTAAGGCTGTAAATACGTTTACCTCTTAACATATTTTTCTTGTTTCACATATTAAAATTTGTTATAATAAAAATCGAACATATGTACACAATGCATATTATTTCATAACTATTTCTACCGAATATAAATTATATACATTTGCGAGGCGTATTATGAGTATAAAACCAAAAGAAAACAGACTTTCTCCGCTTTTGAAATATCCTGGCGGAAAAGAAAAAGAATTAAAATATATTTTACCGAATCTTCCAAAGAAAACTGCGAATTATTTTGAACCATTTATTGGTGGTGGTGCTGTCTACTTTTCTTTAGACTGCAAACATTACTATATCAATGACAAATCCAGCGAGTTAATCCATCTATATGAAATGATTGCTGAACAAAATGAAGATTTTTTCTCTAAAATTTGCGGCATTAATAATAATTGGATGAACATTTCCAATTTAACGCAAAAACATGCCAAAAAATTACGGGAAATTTATGAATTGTATCGAACAAAAAAAATTGATAAGCAACAGCTTTCTGACCAAACAACAGAGTTTTTGTGTAGCCATGCAGGAGAATTCAATGATCTGTTAAAAAGTAACTTTAATATAGCACTGGAAAATTTTATTACAGAACTGATTAAAAGCTATACAAATAAAGTTATTCGTATGGCATCCATTGAAGAAAAAAAAGGAACACTTTGCGAAGAAGATATTACGCAAAATATTGAAGGTGCCTTTAAAAATGCTTTTTATATGCATTTCCGCTACCTTTACAATCACATTGAAGAATTGCATATTTCAAAGCCTTTTGCTACCGCTATCTATTTCTTCATTCGTGAATTTTGTTATTCTTCCATGTTCCGATACAACAAAAGCGGAAAATTCAATGTTCCTTATGGCGGAATTTCTTATAATCAAAAAAATTTAAGTAAAAAAATTGCCTATTTTTCGTCTGCGGAATTAGTGGAACAATTAAAAAATACTTGTATTTGTAATCAGGACTTTGAAGATTTCTTCCTTGCACACAAACCACACAAACAAGATTTTATTTTTTTGGACCCACCTTATGATACCGAATTTAGCACTTACGCCAACAATGCTTTTGGAAAAGCAGAACAAAAACGTCTTGCCAATTTTCTATTAAAAAAATGCAAAGCAAACTTTATGCTAATTATTAAAAATACAGATTTTATTTTATCCCTGTATGAGCCAGGAACAAAGTGTGCCAATGGGAATGTACTTCAATTGCATAAATTTGATAAAAAATATTTTGTAAGCTTTCAAGATCGTAATGATAAAAACGCACAACATCTACTTATCACAAACTACAATATTGATGATACCAAGGGCAAAAAGTCTTTTGCTCCTAACATCATATCGTAAAAAAACGGCTTCAGATAGATATCCTACGATACAACTATCTGAAGCTGTTTCTATTTTCAAGGAAGCATTTATCTTATTTTGCGATACACATACTTTAATAGCTTCCATTCCTCTTCCTTACAAGTTTCTTTACTGTACCTATTTTTTTCTCCGATTTGTATTGCCATTTTTAACTCTTGTAAGGTACACCCCTTGACTTTTTCTTCCATCTGTTTTATCCACATTGTTGGTGGCAACTGAATTACAGCACCCTTTCTTTTCAACCTTTTTAATAATTTTCGATACTGCCTTTCTATTTTTCGATGCATATTCTTTCTTTGAGCCTTGTTTTTGACAAGAAGAAATACAATGAAACACACAAGAAGAAGCAAAGCAACACATACACTTTCATATATCCATGTATCGTTTCTTTTTTTGTCTTTCGTTTGTTTTTCTGCCTTTGAAGGATTTGTTTTATGTATACTATTTTCCTCTTTCGCAGTATCACTTCGCTCTTTCACCCGATTTTTTGTTCCTTCTGCTCTCTGTTTTGGTCTACTCATTTTTCCCTGATAACTTGGATCTACCTCCATAGGAATAAATCCTGCACCATCCTGATAAATTTCTACCCAAGCATGTCCATGATCCTCTGAAACCTCTATCATATCATACGAAGTCTTATATGCCACATCCTCTTTTGTTACACAATATCCCTCTACATAACGGGCTGGGATTCCCAGATAACGATAAAGAAAAGTTGCCACTGTCGCATAATGCAAATCATACCCTTTTTTCTCTCCCTGTAATACCCAAAGTACAAAATCCGATGCTCCTGCGTACTTTTTTACCTTTTCACTATAGGACAAATGCTGTGCTAAAAAATCACTGACAATCGCATTTGCCTCCTCATAGGACATATGACTCTTGTCTGTTTTAACCTCGCCTACTTCCTTCTTTAAATAATTTTTTATCTCTTCTGGAATTGTAAGATACTTTTCATATACATAAGTATTATAGTAACTTTCCGCAATGAGGTACTCCTCTGCTCCCTTGGCATGATATATTTTCATGGAAATAGATGGATAATTCGATACCACATTAGAATATGCCTTATACTGATAACTCTTTTGTCCCCTAATTCCTTTACTCCACAATCCGTCTTCACGATAGGAACTGCTAGTAGGAAGCTCTTGTTCCAGCAATCCATAGGGCGTATACACATACTCTCGATCGACTCCCTTTACTTTAATCGCTATACTATTTTCCTCTCCAACCTGACAAAACTTTGCACTGCTTCCTAACTGTGAAGCATACGAAAAATCATTCTTTTGTAATTTACGCAACACTTCTTTGGATGCATATATAGCATCTCCGTCCATCGATTTCCAGCCACTTCCCGTATATTTTGCACCTACAAAGCCTCGCAAGTACAAATCAGCAGGTTTCTCCATTACAACCTGTAACGCTACTCCTTTTTTCTTTTTTCGCTCTCCTATTCCACGAAAATCTCCTTTTGGTAACGTGGAAGTTTCTCCACCATATCGTACCATCTTCACTTGTTTTTCGCACCAATTTTGTGCTCTATCCCACCAGTTTTTCCCAGAAAAATGGATTGCCAACATAATTCCCAGCAATAGAAAAAAGCTTACTAATACAACAAAATGACTTTTCTCTCCTCGTTTCCAACCTTCCCTGCCAAGCAGATACACACCAATTAAAAGTAATACAATTGTTGCGATTGCTCCTACCTGCTCAAACGTGGCTTGATACGGATGACAACTATATTCTGGCAATAATATTCCAAATCTCTTTTCTACGACACGCAGACACCTATTTCCCAATAACAACATACCAGTACGGAAAAACAGTATTCCCGCAAAGGCAAGAACTACCAAAATCGTGCCAATCCACTTTTCCCTATGCCCTTTTCCCTTTCTTTCTTCTCTTTGGATTATCATTTCTGCTCCTTTTATACCTCATGTGGCAGAGTGTCCACAGACAACAATGTCCAGCAAAGCTGTTTCCATTGTAGTAAATTGCTTATATGCTCTGTTTTTTCCTCTCCACTACTTTTTTCTATCCAACAAACCTTTACTGCCATTCCCGACTTTACTGCCTGTTCTACCATTTCAAATAAATATGCAATGTATGACTCAATCACTTCCCAGTTCTTTTCTGTCCTCTCCCAAGGAAAATGAACATGATAACATACTTCTTCTTCCTCGTCTTTTACAAATTCTTTCACCATTACAGTTCCATACTTTTGGGTTGCTTTATAATGGATATGTTTTCTGTTATCCCCCTTCTGAAACTCACGAATACCTGATAAATCTCCAAACTCTATTCCCTTCTTCTCATTTTCCAAAATTCCCTCCAGACTTTCCCGTATCTGACTTTGTGCTTTCATTCTCTTTTCTTCTTTCGGTCCGAATAAGCACCTTGTAGTTTTATTGCATTTCCATTCTTTCTTCCATATGCCAAGCATATCCTCAATCAAAATAGTTTTCATAGAAATTTCTACAACCCCAGCCCAATCACTGGATAATGTAAATTGGTAGTTTTCTTTTCCCCTGTAAAAAAAAGTTACCAGTGTTTCCATTCTTTGTCCATTTCGTAGATTACATGCTTGTACCTGACAACAAACTCTGCCTACCCATGGTAATTTCCCAGCTTTTTTCACTACAAATTCCAGTTTTGTCTGCCCATATTCTTCCTGCTCTGCACTCCCATTTATTTCAATCTCTACTTTTCTTTTTTTCCTAATGCACCAAGTACAAACAGGTAACAAAAGCAATGTATACACAAATTTTTCAAGCACATATACATTCCATATCAATTGTACTACTACAACTACACAAAAAAGAGCCAGCCAAAGAAACCGCCGTATCCATACCCTTCTTTTTTCCCTTACTAATGCGGATTTATTTTTTCTTTGGAATCGGAACACTTTTTAAAACCTCCTCCATAATCTGCTCTCTTGTTCTATGTTCTCCTTTTCCGTTTTTTACAATACGATGCGCACAGACCGCAGAAAAGATTTCAGCTACATCATCTGGTATTACATAATTTCTCCCTGCCATAAACGCATATGCCCTTGCCATATTGTAAAGTGCCAAAATACCACGAGGACTTACACCAATCTGCACATAGGGATGTTTCCTCGTTTCCTCTGCCAACGAAACCATATAATCCAATACGGTATCATGCACCTCTACCTGCTTCACCTTTTCCTTACATTCCAACAATTCCTCTTTTGTCATTACTGGCTGTATCTCAGATATTGGATTTGCACATGCCCGCATCTGGATAATCTTTATTTGACTTTCGTGATCTGGATAGCCTAAAGAAAGCCTTACCATAAATCGATCCATCTGCGACTGTGGAAGTTTCTGCGTTCCTACCGCACCATAAGGATTTTGTGTTGCAATCACACAAAAAGGGTCTGGCAATTTTCTAGTCTCCTTGTCTACCGTAATCTGTTTTTCCTCCATTGCCTCTAATAAAGCTGCCTGTGTTTTTCCAGAGGCTCGATTAAGTTCATCTGCCAAAAATAAATGACACAAAATAGCTCCCTCTTGGTAAACATAAGTTCCAGTTTCAGGCTGATAACTGGTATACCCCACAATATCAGACGGAATAATTTCAGGTGTAAACTGCACTCTCTGATAAGAAATTCCCATTGCCCGACTCATAGCAACTGCCAATGTTGTTTTCCCTACCCCAGGAATATCCTCTAATAATATATTTCCTCCTGCCAGCCATGCGGATAAAATCAACGTCAACTGTTTGCTTTTTCCCGTAATTGCTTTTTCTATCTCTTTTTGAAGCTGTTGTATTTTCTCCATTCGTTTCTTCCTCGCTATCCTTTCTTACTTATACGTTTACAAAACGTTTTAATTTTTGTTTTCTACATTCGTATTAAATTTTTTCACTGTTACCACCATTATCCCTAACAGAAAAATGCCTCCTGCACAAAGCCCTATATACCATATAGGACTGCCAGAAACACTCTTTTTCTTCTCGATTGTTTCATAGGCAATAATCTGTTTCTGATCATAGGCACCAAGCTCCTGATATATTTGTTTTACCTGTTTCCATTCCTTTTTATGTTCTTTTATTTTTTCTTTGGATACAGGATAAAAATATTTCATCATCAACTCGTTTGCCAAACTTATTTTTTCTTTGATCTTCTGTATTTTTTTTTGTTTTTCCAACAGTTTTTTCTCGTATTTTTTATATGCTTTCCTGTTTTCCGCACGCTCTAAATGTTCCAGCATAACCAAAACTTTCGTATACTCTTCACTTGTCACTGTCTCTGGCAATTCTTCGATTTGCTTTATCTCCTCTTTTGTCACAGTATAATGTACTTTTACATGTTCGCCATCCTTAAAAATAGAAGGAATATTTTCTAGTTGGTACGGATTCTCATCCTTCCCTGCACTTTCTTCTCTAAGATCAAATAATGTCCTTTTTCCTTCCTCCAATCGCACAAATGCTGCCAATGCTTCATAAACCTGCTGCCCTGCCATACCATCTGAACTTTCACTTCCTTTTTCATGCGAAAAACCTCCATCCGCATTTTGATAGGAAAAAATAGCATCCATCAATGTATTTCCATTTTTTGTAAAATCTTTTTCTGTTGCAGCGTTTCTATTAAGAGAACAAAGTGCCAACAATACCTGACAACTACTTTCCACATTCTCCGTGTCCCAACTCTCAAATCCTCCATCGGAAAGTTGCACCTCACTAAGCCAATGCAATGCTTGATCTACACTGTTCTCTATCTTTTTATATGTTTTCCTTCCAGAAGCATTTTTGCTCTGTTTATAAAAAGGTGCCATTGCCTGTATCGCCATAGCTGTTACATCCACATCCCCCTCATTTCCTTTGTCCAATGAAAAGCTTCCATCTGTATTCTGCTGTTTCAAAATACGTTCCAACAGCCATGTTGTATCTACTTTTGCCGTTTTAGGTACCTGCGTATCAAATGCATTCATCGTAATCAATGCCCAAATTACTGCGTTGAACCCTTGTTCTTCCAACTGCATTCTCGTTAAAAGATAACTGGCATGTCCAAGCAAGTCTATCTGTTCTTTTCCAAAACTATGTACATCTCCCCCTAACGCACCAACCGTAAGTGTCAAACGCTGTAAATCAGTGACCTTTCTTTCTGTAAAATTGGGATTTTTATTATATTCCGTTGTCAGTATATCTTCTAATACAGCAAGATATGCCCCGTAATCTGACTGATATCCACTTCTTCCAATGCTAAACGCATACCAATCCGTGTCTGTTTCTCCTGCCTCTTCCAGAAATTCATATAAAAACAAATCATCTTCTTTTCCAAGTTGCAGTGACGTTCTTTCCCAAGAAAGAATATTCTCCATTCGTTCCAAGTAAGAAGCTATCTGTTCACTTTCCTTTGCCCGACTTATATGTTTACCAAAAAGTAGGGCAAAACAAACTATGATACAACCCCACAACCATAATCCTCTACTTTTCTTTACCATTCTTTTTCCCAATTTCCACTATCTCCTTCATTTCCACCATTTCCACTTGCCATAGCACCACCAATGTCTGCTCCATATCGAAGGGTAAATCTCACTCGAAGTACATCTCCATCTTGCAAATAGCAGTCAGAAAAGCCATAATTAGGATAAATTCCATTTACCGAATACATCCATCCAGATCCTGTGGCAAAATCAAATTCACCTAAACTGTCTAAATAATAACTTCCCGGATAGTTTTTATCCTCCTGTAACAAATGTGCCTCTAAATCTTTTGGCACAGCAGGTGTCAAAAAATTCTCATTTTTACTGATGCGTGCCAGGTAAAAGTTCTTTTCTTTTGTTCCTGAATATTCATACGTAAATCCATACTTTTCCAAAAGTTCACACACCAATACGGCTGCATTGGTATCCTCTGGAATATCCACCTTTGTCGGCTTAATCAAACTGCCACAACCAATCGTGGTAGCCTCCACTGAAATCGTGACAGTTCCAATGATTCCGCCATCCAATTTTTTATAATAAATGCTGTAGGCTTTTTTTGCCGTATTTCCTTCCTTATCATGTACTTTAATCACCACGACATTGTAACCTTCTGTCAACAATGCTTTATAACTGATCTGATTTTTATTTGCATAAATAAGAGAAGCCTCCTTTCCCCCACATGTTACTGTTACATACGATTGATCCAACCATTTTCCTTGGTAATCCTTCGCATTTAATTGAAAATTCAAATTTTTATTATTAACCGTAGCACCATCTTTCAAAGAACAGGTAATAATCGGCGCATTTTCATCTTTGTCTTCTCCTGTTCCAGCATTTTCTTTATAAATAATAGAATATTTCTGCTTTTGCTCCCCTAATTCTAAAGAAATTACATTTTCTCCATTTTTTAAACGAAGTTCGTATCTTCCCTCTTCAGACCACGCAATTTCCTCTTCATTCCATTTTACAGATATTCGTTCTTCTTCTCCTCCTATGTATCCTTTCGCTCTAAACTGAAACTTTTCTTCACTTACCTGTTGATTCTTTAAATCTGTTTCAATATAGATTTTTTCCTTACTTTTCTGATAGTCAACCTGATATGTTTCCTGAACTTTCTTTTTTCCTTTCGCTGCTTGAATACTAATTTTATTCTTTCCCTCTTGCAAACGGTATTCATAACAATGCTCTGTTTTTTCTGCTATTTTTTTGTCATTCACAGACACCCTTACTGGAATTTCTTCTCCTGACAAATACGCATATGCCTCAAAAGAAATATTGGGGTAGGAATAGCTTTTTCCATCTTCCAAGTCGGTATAAATAACAATATGTTCTGTATCTACATAAACCGTATAGCTTTTTTCGACCTCTATACGTTCCTTTTTTTCGTTTTGATAAATTACCTTTATGACAATAGAATTTTCATCCTTCGAAAGATTTACCTTTCCTTTAAAATCTATCTGATTTTCATTGACAAAGACTTGTAGTTCTTTTACAGTGAGTTTTTTATTTAGATGTGTAACAGTGAACATATACATTCGTTGTGTTACAATTTCTCCATCTACTATACTCGTAGTAAAATATTCTTCTGTCTCCTCCTGCTCTCCTGTTTCTTTTTCCTTTGCTTTTTCTTTTTCCGTTACATTCTTTTTGGTTTCTGTACTCTCATTCTTGGTTACGTTTTTTTTCTTCTCTTTTTCATTTTCTTTCTTTTTCTTTTCGACCCTAGTCTTGGTCGCAAATCCACTGATTTCTTTCTTTTCCTTTAACTGTACACTGGAAGCTGTATTTAATCGTTCCAAAAGAGCAGCATCCTCCTGCTCTCTTGGAGAAAATAAAAAGACAGAAAGAAGTACCACTATAAAAAACACAGTTACCACTATTTGTTTTCGATTCCTTTTATTATTCTGCTTTTTCATAGGTTACTCCTTTCTTCTAGTTCTAAATTATCTATAACTTTATCTTTTTGAGGTTACTGTATGGTCCATAAATCTTATTTCCCATAGAATCTTTTCGATATGCACATACACGCACATAATAAACTCTTTTTTTCTTTAAATTGTTTATTTTTCCTGTTAAGCCTTTAAAGTAAATTTTTCTGCTGTTTGAAAAGTTCTTATTTGTGCTTACACATAGTACATATCCTTCTGCTTTTGCCACTCTTGTTTTAATTTTTATTTTCAACCCCGTAGATGTATATTTTTTCACACTGGCTATGCTTGCTTTTTTAGTAAGCTTAGCATTTTCCCATTTTGCATATACATGATAACTATCCACCGCTTCATAAGATATGGTTTTTACCTGTTTCTTAAAGGATTTCTCTGTATACCAGCCTCTAAAAATATACCCTACTTTATAAGGATTTTTTAACGGGAAGGACTGACCACTCTTTACTATTTTTTTATTTGCGGTTACATTCTTTCCACCATTTAGATGATATACAATCGCCATAACAGAGGGCTCTAATGTAGATGTCGGCTCTTCTGTCTTTGAGGGAACTGTAGTCGATGGTATGTTCGTTGGTACTGCACTTTCTACTACATTAGGCGTATTCTCTGGTGCAGAGCTCTCTTCAATTTCCTTTGGAATTTCTGTTGCTTTTCCTTCTTCTCCATTTGGAGTTTCCGTTACCGCTAATGTTGGCTGCACTTGCTCTGGTTCTTTTGTAACTACTGGCGGCGCAGAAAGTGTAGGAGTTATGATTCCATCCGTTGCCATTGGTGTTATCACAATTTCTGGCGTTGCCGTTATGGTCGGAGGTATTACACTACTTTGTGTTGTAGATGGCTCTATTGTTACTGTACCACCTGATTCCAAAGCTTTTAACTCCTGCTCTGCACTTACCAATTTCGCATAGGTACTTTCTAATACCTCCTGTTTTTGCACTTCATACATTTCATCGTAAAGCTTTCTTGCCTGCTCAATGTCCGCCTTATGTTGCAATGTAATAGAACCGATTGGCAAACTGCTGACTTTTTCATAAAATTCATTAATCGATGTCCAGTCAACGTCAAATCCTGCATAGAACGTATAGTCTCCATAACTACCTTCCTCTATTTTTGCTATTGGTGTACCTGTACAATCCCGATTAGTATACCATCCTGTAAATACACATCCTTCTTTGGTAATCTGTTGTGCAGTTGGTAATCGGATGGTATCTTTTGTTGTATAACTATTTGCAAGCACAGTCCCCTCTGACACCGTTCCGCCATTTAATTCCCATTGAATAGAAAATTGATTCGAACCATACATTGCATAAAGAGTTATATTTTTTTCTGGCATAGATAACAACTCACCAGGAACATAACTTGTTCCACTTCCATCAGCCTTCGTATTCCATCCAATAAAATTATCTGGCATTCCCTGATTCGTAAGTGTAATCTCCGCATATGGGGCATAACTTTCCACTTTGTTTGGTTGCTCACCATTTCCATCAAAGGTTATCTGATAATTTGCCGCACTGGCATTTTGGTAACTGCCATCCATCTGATCGCTCATATCATAAAGAGGATTTTCCCCTTTTAAAAATCGATCATAGGCAATTAACGCATACACTGCCTGATCGGTTGCCATAGCATTTACCGTCACTCCAGAATTTCCTCCACCATCATAGCCAGCGGTAACGTGTTTAAATCCTCCCACTGCAGGGCTACTTCCTGAACCATTCGCATAAAAGGTAAGAATCGCATCTATCATGTTATTTGTTGTAACACCATCTCGTTCTGCTCCTTTTGTGATAAAGGTACACGTTTTTCCTATATGAGGAAGCGAAACAATGTCTGACAAAGGATCAATGTTTAATGCTGTAAGAGCTACGATAACCTGTGCAATCGATTCTGAGTTGATACTTCCCCAGCTTTCGTATCCTCCATTTTCCAATTGCAATGTAGATAATATATACACATCTCGTTCTACTACCTGACACAATTTCTCATAGTCAGTTTCACACATAACACTCTCATAAGCAGATTCATCCAAATAATATGGTGCTAATGCCTGTAGCGCCATAGCGGAAATATCCGGGTCTGGTATTGCTCCTGTCAAAGCAAATCCTCCCACAGTTCCATTCGTCTGTGTAATTTCCTGCTCCACAATATAATCAATCATTTTTCCTATGCTATTAATATCCCCTTCTTCATAGGAAGATGGTTCCTCTAAAAGCGTATATCTGCCAGTATTTAATGCAATAATTTCCCAAATAGGTCCATTAATTCCCTGTTTATAAGAAAACTTAAATGACTTTGATAACTGATCCACGAAATTATAGCCATTTACATTCGTAACACTATGTCCCATCGCTGTTAAGGAAAGGGTCATTCTCGACCATTCTGTTGATTTACTTCGATCTAAAATTCCCTTTTTTTCCGCCACATAATTCTCTACTCTTTTTTCATAGTTTGTAAAATAGTCCGCTGGAATTGCATTGATATAGTCCATTTTGGTATACATCCCACGAAGCAAATCCATAACCGACCATTCTCCATAAATACTTCCTACATTCGGTTCCTTTACCGTTTCTAAAATATAACGTTCCCCCGCATTCAAATAAAACCGATATCCAGGAGTTTCATCTTCATAAAACCGAATTCCAATTTCCTGTTTTACATTCTTACTGTCCCATGCATTTGCTTTTATTGGTACAATTGGTAGCATTTGCAACAGTAAAACCATAGAAAGCCCCACCGAAAACGCTCTCTTTTTTATTCCTCCCAACTTCATCTATCATTCCTCCATAAACGACAAGGGAGTATCTACGACTCCCTTATCATTTTCTTGTTATAAAAATTTAACACAACTCTATTTCCATAACTTTATTATTTTTTTAATCGTAACCGAATTGTTTTCCTTGCACCAAACTTAGTTCTGATGGTTATCTTAACCTTTCCTGCTCTCTTCATTTTTAACACACCTGCTTTGGTCTTTGTTAAAACTTTCTTATTAGAAATTTTGCAACTGGTAATCTTGTCTCCCTTTACAAGTTTTACAATTCTACTCCAGCCTATTGTTTTATTCTTTTTATAAGTAAACTTGCTCTTCTTTACCTTAAGTGTTGCAGTTTTAACAGTCACTTTGCATTTTGCAGAAATTGCAGTTCCAGAAACAGTTGCAACAACAATTGCAGTTCCTTTCTTCATTCCTGTAATCTTTCCTGTTTTTGAAATCTTAACAACCTTTTTATTACTGCTCTTCCATACAATCGCTGCCTGTGATGCAGTTTTTGGTGTGATAACTGTTTTCAATTTTGCAGTCTGGTTCACATAAATGCTTGCCTTTTTCTTTATAGAAACTTTACTAACTCGCTGAGAAGGGGCATCTGGCAATTTACCGTCTTCTATATCTTCAATTCCTGCACCTGTTGTGGCTGCTGGAGTTTCCACTACATCTGGAGTTGTTGTACTGACAGGTTCTACTGTAGGTGTCATTGTAATTTCTGGTGTAGGTATTACTCCTGGTGTAGGTAATATCGTTGCTATCGGTGCCTCTGTGTCAGATGGCGTTTCTGTTATTTCCGGTTGCTTGGTAACAGATGGAACCTCCGTCATTGCTGGGTTTTCTGTTTCTGCCGGAAGAATTGGAGTACTCGTTGCACTAGGTGTCTGTGTCGGTATCGTTGGATACCATGTATATCCTGGACTTATAATCGGTATAACAGGAGTTGCAGTTACGGCTGGCTCTGTTGTTACC
>FR899674.1:59700-71213 GCA_000437275.1 Clostridium sp. CAG:411
CGTCGTTATCGCTGGTGCTGTTGTTACTGCTGGCTCTGTTGTCACCGCTGGTGTCTCCGTTACCTCTGGTGTTGCAGTTACTTCTGGTGAAGGTGTAATAGTTCCTGTTGTACGATTAATCGTAACTACATACTCCTTCTTAGTTAAACCATCTTCTGCACTTACTACAACTTTTACCTTTGCATAAGCATAATCTGTAGTAAAATAAATAGCATAGCGATTATATCCACTATTTGTTGCTGTCACTGGAATAGAACCATCTGCATTTTTCTTTGTTGAAGTACCAACTTCACTTTCTGCAAATACCTGAACTGTTGCATTTTTATCTTCTGTATCTGCCCAAACATTGATAAATCTGTTTGTACCTGTATATTTTACAGTATACTCCAAGTTATTTGCATTAAATGCTGGTGTACTTGTTAGAACACTGCTTGTATACGAATTTGAAGCATTTACACGTAAAACAGATGCGTTCGCATTGCTACTCTTTTCACGAATTGTAAACTCATATTTTTTCGTATCATTTCCACATACTGCGTTTACTGTAACTGTCGCTGTTCCATCTTTCAATGTAACCTCTGTCTCGTTTACTTCTTTTCCGTCTACCTGTGCTGTTACACCTGCTGCCGTATCCGTCATAATCTGTAACTGTACACTCTTTGTTCCCTGATCTACCACAATTTCATGTTTTGTCTCAGAAGGATTAAATGCTACCCCTTTGTCCATGATTGCATTTCCACCAGTTACACTTACATTTTCTAAATATGCTTTATTACTACGAACTGCCATCATATATCCAGAATCGTTCTTATAGTATAAAACTCCTTTGCTATCGGCAATTACGCTACAAATACAATACTGTGCCATAGCACCTGTTGGTCTATATATCTCTTCGGCTATAGCCTCTGTCTGTCCCGGCTTATCTTTTAATACATAAATTCCGCCTGGTGTATAATTATATGTAAAGTATACATACGCATAACCTTCTTTTTCTACATAAGCAGTAGAAATCGTTCCCGATGTCTGTGGGTATCCTGGCATTGCTGCCGAATATGCAATCTGCATAGTTCCATCTGCCAAAAGATCAACTACCTTTACAGCATGTCCACTGGTTCCAAACTGGGAAGGTCCACTAACTCCCACATATAAACGGCCGTTATATATACTTGGTGTACTTGTACTTGCTCCACCTAACGCTAAAACAGTAAGAGTATCTTTTAAAAATCCGCCTTTTGCATCAATCTTGACAGAATATAAATAGCCCGCCTTTGTTGTAAAATAAATTCGTCCTGATGTTTTATCATAAGAAATACTAGAGCGAACATCTCCAACAACATTTGTCAAGGAATCCCTTTCCTCTCCAGTGCGCTTATTATAACACATAACCTTTGCTGTCGCAGAATTTGCATAAGATGTTCCATCATCTGTTCCTACATAAACATAATCTCCGTTTACATAAGCTCCAGCCCAATAAAAACCACCTGTAATCGCATGTTTCCAAGTAGCTTCCTTTTCTTCTGTTGTATTTTCTGTATCCTCATCATCTACAGAAATGCAAACAAAGTTTGCGTCTTTTGTTTCTGCATTCCAAAAACCAGTATAAACATATCCATCCGAATATGTGATTGGAGAATTTGGCTGTCCACCTAAGGAGTCTTTATATACCCAAAGAGATTCCAAAGTTTCTGCATTAAATGCCTGCACAACACCACCTGATAATCCAACAAAAATCATACCATTGGCATAAGTAGGAGAAATAATATTGTAAGGACTGCTTCCAACCATTGTACCCTTTACTTGATTTCCATTTGCATCAAGTACAGGTTCCCCAGTTTCCGCATTATATTTCAATAAGTTCTTTCCCTGCATACAAATTAAATATCCATCTACTAAAATCGGTGTACTTACCGCATTTCCACCAAAACCAACACCGATTTTTTTTGCCCACAACAATTCTGTCGTTTTTGCATCTTGTGGTGTAGCTGCATTGGTAATCCCAAGATTATCTGCACCATTTCTAAAGTCTGGCCAGTCAGAAGGATAATTGGTGTAACGTGTTTTTACCGTTACGGTACAGCTTGCTTTATAAGATCCCACATAAGCTGTAATTACTGCTTTACCTGCTTTCTTACCAGAAATAACTCCATCCTGTGAAACTGAAACAATCTTGTCATCAGAACTCTTCCACACAATTGGATCTGTTTGATTTTGAGGCAATACAGTTGCTGTTAATTGACGGCTTTCCTTATTGCTAATTTCTACAGCATCCTGCTCCATCGAAATGCTCTTTGCTGCTACAGCCGTAGTAGCAACAACTTTTACGACACAAGTATCATAAACATTTTTTCTTACCGTCGATTGACAAGTAATTACTGCAGTTCCTGCAGCCTTTGCAGTCACTCTTCCTGACGATGTAACTGTTGCTACATTTGTATTATCCGAAGTCCAGCTATAACTATTTCCATCTGTCTGATTGCTTGGGAAAACAGTTTTATTCAAATATACACTTTTATTCACGGCTACTGAAGTCGTTGTTTTTGAAAGCTGAATCTTTTCTAAGGCATGTTCCTCTACTGTAATTTCACACTGCTTTGTATAAGAATCAACCGTAGCTGAAATAATTGCTGTTCCAGATGCTACACCTGTTACTACACCTTTTTGTGAAACTTTGGCAACTGTTTCATCACTACTTTTCCATTCTACTGTTGTATCATCTGAAGTATTAGAAGGGATCATAGAAACAGTTAATGTAGTAGTTTTTCCCTTTAAAATACTCTCTTTTGACTTTGACAATACAATATCTGTCAATGGAGTTTCTACTACTGTCACTGTACAAGTTGCCGAGAAATTCTTATAAGAAACCGTAATATTGGCAGTTCCCGGCTTTACTGCTGTTAATGTTCCGTCACTTACAGTAACAACACTATTACTACTTGTCCATTCTGCATGAACTGGAATTGTACTGTTTTCATCCATATCAACAGTTGCTTGTAAACGTAACTGCTGGTCTTTCTCCATTGTCACAGCTTCCTGATTCAATGAGATTCCCTTTATACCAGCCTCATCGCCTACTAATAATTCCTGCAATTTTTTTGTTGCAGCATCCACCTTACTTTGTGAAACTGTAATATCCTGTAAAACTTCATATGCTTCTTCTAACGCAGATGCAATTTTTGTATTTCCTTTTAATTTATCTACATTAGCAGAGGAGTTAATCGTAGCAATTACCGTAAGTAATTTATCCTTATCTGCAACTGCGTAGGCATCATCCCATCCACCGCCAAGTGAACTTGAACCGCCAATTTCTCCACCATAATAAACGGTAAACTGTGTTCTGAGTACATCGCCCGGTTCCATATAATAATCTGCATATCCTACATTAGGGAACAGTCCGTTTGCACAGTACATCCATCCACTCATGTAGTTGTAGCAAAACTCGCCAAGCCATCCTTCCTGACCATCCGTTGCATCAAATTTTTCTGCAACAGAAGGGATATTCTCAGCAACTCCTTTTTCTAATGCAACACCACTTAAATCTAGTTCTTTCTTGGCATCTTTATTTCCAGAATAATTAGAACCATAAATTCCTGACATATAAAAGCCAGAAGTTAATGAACCCGTATAAGTAAGTCCATAACCATTGCTTTCAATCAATTTTTTCAATGCCTGTGCTGCATTTTCTCCTTCAATTACAGGTACCAATACAGGCTCTATAATAAATCCTTTTGAAATAGTGAACGCTTCCACATCCATAACTGCATATCCGATGCATTCACCTGGTTCTGCTTTTTTATATGTAAGTTGATAAGTGATGCTCTCTTCATCCGCAGATACAATAACTGTATGTATACCATCCTCTTTACCTGTAAAATTCAAGGTATAACTAGCTTTCTGCGAATCATTCCAACTTGGACTAACCGTATCACCATCAAAAGTAACCTCGGTCTCAACTTTATTATCCTGTGCATCTCTTGCAATTACACTAAATGTCTTTTTGCTGGAACGTATTGTACTTCCATCCTTTAGTGTAGTTTCAATTGATACGCTGTTTTTCTCTGCACTTGCATAACTGGTAATCGTAATGCCCGGTTGTATCATAGATACCATAATCATTACAGATAACAGCAGTGCAAATGCCCTTCTCAATTTTTTCATTTAGGGGAACTCCTTTCCTATGCAACTTGTTCATAACACTGATTCATGTCTAGACATATGAGAAATACAGCCCCCATAAGACAAGTGGAACATTTTACTCTATAGGACGCACTTTCCCATAGAATAAAAAAAGTGGAATCCTTTCGATTCCACTCTAAATAAACCTTATAACTGTGAACATTTTGATTTATAAACTACAAAATATATACCTCTATATGGCTATCTAGACTCCTTTCCCACCGAAATTCTGTCTTACCCATTTATGGCAGGTCTCCTGGCTCGAATTCATCCTCCTGCTTTCCTTCCCAGTTTTCCAGTGGCGTCTCTCGACAAAAAGCATTCGTCCTTCTTACAGTAGCGGGGGCTGTTTTAGGTTTTCACTAAATTCCCTATTAATGCAAATACATGCAACCATAAATGTTATTTAATTGTCTATTCTACACAGCCATTTATTATAAGAGATAATTTCAATTTTGTAAAGATTTAATTACAAATTTGTTAATTTTTCTATTTAATGCTTACCTTCACTTTTGCAGATTTATTACCTACAGTTGCCTTAACAGTTCCAGTTCCTTTCTTTTTCCCCTTTACTGTCACTACCAACTTTCCTTTTGATAACTGTACTTTTCCTTTCTTTAATTGTCCAGTTACCGTAATTTTATACTTATCTGTTGTAATCTTATTTTTATTTTGTGTAGACAAAATAAATACAATTTTCTTTGTTTTACCTTTTTTAACAGATACCTTTTTATTCTTTGCCTTTAATGCAGTTACTTTGTTCTTCTGATTTGTAGTATTTTCTTTTTTAACAGCTGGAATATCCACAGTTTTCCATGAATCCTGTCTCATGTCAAAGATAGATGCTTGCTTTTCTAAAGAACGTACACAAGCATTTAGACCACGAAGTAACTGTTCTGGTTGAAATTCCATTAAACTTTTATCTACACTAGATTGCTCTCCTGCTGTTACAAAAACATTTGCTGCTGTAAATAATGTATTCCCATTTTTTACAAAATCCGTCTGATCCTTTTCTTCCATAATATCTGCGTTAAATACACCTGCAGTAATCATAATCTGTGCTAATGACCATGCATTTCCTTTTTCTGTTCCATAAGAACCATTTGTATTCTGCACCGCTTCTAAATAACGCATTGCCTTATCACAATTCTTAACAAGCAAAGCAGAAGCAAATCCTACGCTACTGCCAGATGCAGTCTTTGCTTCTTTATAATATGGTGCCAAAGGTTGTATTGCCATTGCAGCAGAATCTGGTGACTGCCATGAAACAGATACACCAATCTGATTTTGTACATCTGCAGCCGCAGTATTTACCAATTCTTCTCTTGTAAGATAATTTGTTCCTTCTGGTAATACATAATTTGCACTATCAATTGCAAATAAAATCATACTTTCTCTACTATAAATACTAGAAGCAGAATACACAGACTTATCTACTAAATGTGCAATCAAGTTAAAGCCGTTGATATTTGCCGCATCTTTTCCAAGAGCAGTCATAACTAATGCCATCTTTGCATAACTTTGTGCAGCAACTCCTGTCTTTAAAATGCTGCTTTCTGTTATTACACTTCCATCTGTGGCTTTTGTCTTTCCATTTACTGCAAGTTCACCAAGCTGCTTACCTACTTTCTGAACTACTTTATCATAAAAAGCCTGGTAATTTGCACCTGCACGAACTAAAGAAAATACACTGTATAATCCGTTCACATCATCAATTCCTGGTACAGTTGCTCCATCTGCAAACTGTGCATGATAAATTTCTTTTGCTAGTACCTGCTGTTGTGCCTTTGCATTTGCCACCGCATCTGTAATAGCACTTCCTGTAGCAGTCTTTGTTGTATCATCCACATAACAACTACACTCTGTATTATAGTTTTGATAAGAATAAATTAAACTGATCTTATCATTATCCTGTAATTCATAACTACCGATTCCCTGATCAGAATATCCTCCATTAATATAAAAAGACCAATAATACCAATCATTTCCTACATTATAAGTAGACAGTCCATTGATTTCATCTAAACTATCCCCCCATGCACTTGATGAAATGGTATATTTCTGTTTGTACTCTGTGGAATCTAATACTGTTTTAATTGCAGTAGTTGCTTTTGTTCCAGCCTCAACCTGTACTGCAGTCTTATCCACATTTACTGTGTTTCCATTCTCTCCAATCCCCTCTGCTGCTACATAAACAGTTATCATCTCCTTCTGATCTGCTGCCAAAGAAATTATAGCAACATTTCCAGAACACACACTAACAACTGTCAACATCATTGCAAAAAGAATGCTCGCGATTCTCTTCTTTGTTCTCATTCCTATTTCCTCCTCGAATAAAATTAATTTCATGATACCAAAGTACCAAGTTGTCTTCCTTAAAACCATATGCCAAATTTAGTCTGTATCCTTGTAACTTTAGAAAGCATTGCCTCTCCCATTACAAACATACAAAATGCTGCTGCCCCCGCGTGTGCCAAGTCATATGGTACTCCAGTGATATAGAGTAACTTTAAGGCATCCATTGTGATTGCATTTCCTTTCGGATCTGCTATATGTTGAAGCAATAAGGTGGCAAAATTCATAATACCACCATAAAGCAAAAACACCATAAAAAATGTAAATAACGTTAGTGTCCAAGTATCTGCTGAAAGTTTTTTTCTCTGCAATAGAAAACCAACTACTAATCCTGCAATACCAAATACATATAAATACCATCCAAAAAAATTTTCTCCATTTCCAAATAACAGGTAATATATATATCCCAATAGCCATGCCACAATGACACAAATCACAGGACCTAACACAAATGTGATTACATTTGATTTCTTTAACGATAATTTTTCTGCCAGACTTTCCTGTTCCCACTTTTTCTTCAATGATACTTTATTAAAAGCTAGTCCTGCACAAAAACCAAGAAGTCCCCATGCCACCATCTGCCACGGTGTCCATGGACCCTGCCCATCAAAAAAGTTACAAATCAATCGGCTGCTTGCCCCAATAAAAAAACCTGCCTCGGGTCCCATTGCTACTCCGGCTATCACAACCATCATGGTTCCTATATGTAGAGGAAGTGTATGAGCACAGATTTCATTTGATAACACACTAAAAGAAATCCATGTGGCTAACAATACAATCTCTCTTGCCCTTAGTTTTTTATATTCAAAAACCAGAAACATAGGTAGAATGGTAGCTGCAAGTAACAACACACTTATCAACAAATAATGCTTGCCTTTCATTCCAAGAAACGACAATGCCATAATACACAAAATACTTAAAAACGTCAACAGTCGAGATGCCACTTTTCTTTTCTGTATTGCACTTTGTACCGCAAAACTTCCATAATTTCTCCGATTATCCATAGTCTCACACTCCTTTCCTCTGTCATATTTTCTATCACTATATTTTCTACCAATAAAAAGCTACATACATTCAAACAAATCAGTCACCGTAACAACTTCTGGGTAACTATGCACTGCCATTTTTCTAGCTTGTGTCGTATAAAATGTATTTTGCTTAAAAAACTCTCTGGTAGCACTGCTACTAATCATTTGTCCATCAAATAGAAATCCACAATAGTCCGAATATTCACTACAAAATGTAATATCATGTGAAACTAAAATAATTGTTTTTCCATCCGCTACAAGCTCTCTTAACATTTTTGCATATGCCTCTTTAAAAGCTGCATCCATACCTTTCGTTGGTTCATCCATTGCAATAATAGAGGCATCTGTCAATAAAATTTTTCCAATTGCAAGTCTTTGCGCTTGTCCACCACTAAGATCAAATGGATTTTTTTCTCTTTGAGAAACAAGCTCCATTCGATTTAACATTTGCTCCACCCTTGCGCGGATAACTGACGGTTCTATCTTTGGTTTTCCAAAACATATCACATCTGCCAGTTCTTCTTCCACTGTTGCTTCTGTAAACATAGTTTGTGGATTTTGTGGTAAATATCCACAAATTTCTGACTGTTTTACCTTTCCCTGTTTCACCTTATAAATACCAGTTAAAACTTTTAATGCTGTCGTTTTTCCTGAACCATTCCCACCTAAAATAGCTGTAATTTTCTGTTTCGGTATTTTTATAGAAAAGTCCTTCAATACTTCTTTTCCTCTTTCATATCCCCAAACAACATTTTTTGCTTCAATCGCAACTTGTTTGTTTTTGCTTTTTTGTTCTTTCTTATCTTCAGAGACTATACTCTCCTGCCAATCCTGTTCCTGATACGTCTGCTGCTTCTCCCGATTTGTTTGCCAACTCTCTAACCAAAGTTGCCCCTCTCTTACCGTGAGTGGTGTAAACATCGAACTAAATTCTTCCTTATTATCTACATTATCTACCTCAGAACATATATCTGCTCCATGTATATATGCTCTTACGGAAACCGGCATCCCCTTTTCAACAGGAAGTTCTTTTCCTATCATTTTTCTGCCATCTTGTAAAAGGGCAGCACACTCTCTTACCTTTCCTTTTTCTAATAACTTTCCATCATGCATAATAAGTATTTCATCTGCAATAGAAAGTACCTCCTCCAATCTTTGTTCAGATATAACAACCGTTGTACCAAATTCCTTATTAATTTTTTCAACTGTATGCAAAAAACGCTCTGCACCAATCGGATCTAACTGTGACGTAGGTTCATCCAATAACAATAACTTTGGTTCCATTGCCATTACTGATGCCAAATTTAATATCTGTTTTTGCCCCCCAGAAAGTGTGTCTGTTTTTCTATGAAACCATTGTCCAATCCCAAAATATTCTGCTACCTCGGCAATTTTTTGACGTATTATCATAGGTTTTATCCCCAATGATTCTAACCCAAATGCCAACTCATGCCAGACTTTGTCCGTAACAATCTGTTCATCTGGTAATTGTCCCACAAAACCAATTTCTTGACAGCTTTGTTTTGTGTCCATTTCTTCTAATATCTGATTACAATAATACATCTGTCCTGTTCCAGTACCAAAAGGTATCTGTTCTTTTTTCATGTGCTTTAAAAGTGTACTTTTCCCACTACCCGATTGCCCACATAAAACATATATTTTCCCCTTTTCCAAAGAAAAGTTAATATGTTCAATTGCAGGCTTAGTATCTTCTGGATAAAAAAAAGTTACATCTTTACACTCAAATATCTTCACAACATATTTCCTTTCTTAAACACACATTTCTATCTTTTTATATCCCTCATTCAGCATTTCTTTCATTGGAACGCCTAAAATGCATCCAATCCACTACCATTGGAGCCATACCAAGTATAAAATAAACACTATACCACAATATATATTGCCTTATACCCGTTCCCTCTATAGCTGGATAATAAGAATAAGAAAAAATCCCCTTGCCTATACCTACACCGATTCCCGTAAATCCGATTAGGAAAAAAATGATCCATTTCCAATCACCCTTTTTTACTCGAAATAATTGAAAACTACTTCGCTTTCCACTACCATATCCTCTTGCTTCCATTGAAATTGCTGTTTCCATTGAATGCTCCAAAGACCAAGATATTAACGTAGAAAAAGATTTTTCCATCATCCTAACCCTATTTAAAAACGACATTTGTCCTTCTATTCGCCCTAACCCCTTTTGTGCATCCATAATCTCCTTATAACGTCTGCGTAACATAGGTAGCATACGAAAAACCATTGACAAAAGTAAACCGACCGCAGGAAAAAGAAATTGAAATAAGTACAGCAATTTTTCGCTATCAATCATCACGTTCCAAATCTGAAAAAACAAAAGAACAGAAACCAATGTTCCCGTCATACAAATACCATACCAAACCGCCTCTAATGTAATAGCCTGTCCATTCATATAAAATAATGGTGTCACCCCATTATGATGAAACAGTGGCAATACGATCACGCTAAAAAACAAAATAGGAAGCCCACAAAATAAGGTAAACTTCACCACAGAAACTCCTTTTAACCATATGCTATAGCTTAAGGCAATTATAAAGGAAAGACCAATTAACATTGGATGCATCGTAAGGGCTGGCACAAGAAGCATTCCAAGCAGATAAACCAAATTGGTTAAAGGATGTTGTTTTTGAAAAACAGAATTTTTTTCTACTTGCATCCTATGTTCTCCTTTCCAATCTGTTTCATATAGACAGTTACAAAACTCTAATTATTTCTTACCTTTATGTGCAACTCCAATACTATATTGGAATATTTTTACAGTTCCCTGTTTTTTATAATATACTACAAATTTTTTTGATTTGTACCATTGCTTACTGTTTTATATCCAATCACATACTTCTTCCATCACACGTATATCCCCATATAATTACATCTCCCTCTGAAATTTCATACTTAGATGCACCCACATTAGGTATTTTATCATTTACCAAATATAACCATCCACTCATATTACCCGCATTTTTTTCATATAAATGTCCGATTCCTTTTACATAAATAGTTCCAAACATTTTAGAATATTCTGCATCTAATGCAACCTGGTATTTCTGACATGCGGCAGCCAGTGCCTCGTAAACATTCGTTCCTTCTTCAACAGATAATCTGGTAGCTGGTAAAATAATTCCATTGTCTGGAATATACTTCCATAATTTATCGTCAATCGAATCTTTCTTATCCAAAAGCGAAGTACACTGTATCGAAATGGTACAGGTCAAATATTTTTTCGTATTTTCATCTGTTTTTCCATTCTCTTTCTTTTTAGGTTGCTCTTTATTGCTGTTATTCTTCTTATCTTTATTCCCTTTATCCTTATCTACCTTGCTCTTCGGACTTTCTGATGATTTCGCTTTCTTCTGATTATCTTTTGTTTCAGTCGGCCTTTGCGTAGCCTTCTTTGTTTTTACTGCTTCCTTTGTTTTTTGAGGTTTTGCAGTTTTATTTTTCTCCGTAGCTTGAAATGTCGGTAACACTGTAACCGTGACAATTGCACTATTAGATACCACAGCCACCTCTTGTGCATCATTTTCTATAATAATCTTATGTCCATCTTCGCCTTCATACACTGTTCTACTTTTTTTATAAGAAGAAGCCGATTGAAAATGAAGATTACTTATGCCAACGACTGCTACTACAATTAAAATAATTGCTAAAACAATACCTTTCCCTTTATTTTGCTTCATACGAACCCACTCACTCCCTTATTGTTTATTTATCTTTAACTTATCTCTTTTACTACATTCCTGCTTTTTACACTTACCTAGTATAACTGATATATTACATTTTTTCTAGATATAATTCTTATCCTCGAAACTTCGAAAGGCAGGTATATCCTTATCAAATAGAAAAGCTTTTACAAGAATCAAAAAAGGCTTCCATCCTGAGATGAAAACCTTTTCTCTGTACCTTCAAAACTACACACTG
>FR899675.1:0-1745 GCA_000437275.1 Clostridium sp. CAG:411
TTATTTACACTTTTATTGCTTTTTTTTGTATTATCTATTATAATAGATACGTTACTCTAAAATTAAATATTTCAAAAAAGGAGAATACGAATTATGAAAAAAAGACTATTCGCTCTATTGTGCATGATCACAGTTGTAGCAAGCATGGTAACGGGCTGCGTAACTTCATTTGATGCTACTGGCTATGTAAAGGGTTACCTAGATTCTACAATGAAAGCAGATTTTGATGAATATGCTAAACTTTGTGATTCTGAAGTTTCTGAAGTAGAAAAGGTATACAACAAAGGTATTGACAACAATGTTACTTCTATGTTGACAGGCATTACTGTAAATGATGAAACAAAAGAAAGCATCCGCCAAGCTCTTGTAGCTGTATTTAAAAATGCAAAGTACACTGTAGGTGATGCAAAGAAAACAGATGATGGATTTGAAGTTTCTGTAGAAGTTACACCACTTCATCTTGGTTTAACAACAGAAAAATGTACAGAACTTGCTCAGAATGCTTTAAAGAAGTTCCAGAAAGAAAATCCAAAATCAACAGATACTACTGCATATTATAATATGTATGGACAGGCAATTGCATCATACTTAAGTGATTTAGCAAAGAAACCTGTTTACGGTGATAAAACTACTGTAACAGCTAAAATCGTAAAATCTGACAAGAAGTATACACTTGATACTTCTTCACAGAATGAATTAAATACAACTTTAATTAAAGCAACAGAAAAATAATGATAGCATAAAAGAATGGACTGCTCAATGAAATGGGCAGTCCATTTTTTATCTAATGAATGACATTCTCAGGTTCTGATAATCGTTCCCTTCGCACAACTACTTTTGCATATAGTAGCGAAGAAAAGATAGATACCAATGGAACAGTCAGTATAATTCCGATACTTCCTGCTACTCCCTGCATTACCTCTATCCCGATTGTATAGGAATTGATTAGCTGTACATACGGCAAGTCATACGCATAATCTAACAATAATTCACTAAGGGAACCTCCTGCAAAAGCAAGAATAAGTGTATTTGCCATTGTTCCCATCATATCTTTTCCTACATTCATTCCACTCTGAAATAATTGTGTCCATGTCAACTCTGGTTTAACACTATGTAATTCCGCTATTGTAGATGCAATGGATAATCCCACATCCATCACAGCACCTAACGAGGAAATCAAAATTCCCGCAAATAATAAATCCCCCACTTTAATATTGGTACAATTGGCAACCGAAATCAGCGTATCGATATTGCTTACATTATATCCCGATATCCCAGCTATTTTACCAAATGCCCATGCTGTTACCCCTGAAATGATAACTCCTACTACCGTTCCAAGAATTGCTGCTAACGTCTTTTTACTGTATCCTGTTAAAATACCAATCGTAATGATTGTTGTAAAAATAACGGTGATAATTGCCGCATTGATTGGACTCATTCCCCGATAAATTGCCGGGAACAGGAAAAATAATACCAATGCAAATGTCACCACCAAGCCTAGCACTGCTTTTATTCCATTCTTTCCTCCCACCATGCAAATCAAAACAAAGAAAAGAAGTACAAATCCAATGACATAAGGTTCTCTGTTAAGGCTGTACACAGAAGTAATTGTCACATCCCCCGACTGATTTGTTAAGGTAACCACTTTTAATCCCTTATAACAAGTAGCACCATATAAACTACCATTTGTACTAACCGCCTCTACTTCTTTTCCTTTGTTCTTCCCTGTCAGAAATTTTACTTTG
>FR899675.1:1794-3783 GCA_000437275.1 Clostridium sp. CAG:411
TCCTCCTGCAAATTATCCGTTATTACTTCCGTTACCACTGCCTTGTCAAACTGCTGTGAAGAATCCGATACCATCTCTACCTTTTCCACCTGACACCACTGACTTAAAAATAGGATTAATGCCAGCAATGCCAGAAATGGAAGTACAATTCTGCCAATCTTATTCCTAATCTTCAACCTTATCCTTCCAATCTGGCTTATGCCTGTCAATTATTTTTTATACTTTTATACAAACAGGATTACTTTTTCACTGTAACGCTGCAAACTGCCTTCTTTGTGCCTGCTTTCGCTGTAATAGTGGCCTTTCCAACCTTTTTACCAGTGATGACACCCTTCTGATCTACTGTTGCCACCTTCTTTTTCGAAGATGTGAATACGATATTCTTGTTTGTTGCATTTGCTGGCTGTATTGTTGCCTTTAATGCCTTTGTTTTTCCTACTTTTACAGTTACTGCTTTTTTATTCAAAGTAAGTTTCGTAACTTTAATTTTGCTCGTTTTACTACTATCTGTCTTTTTAATGACAAACGCTTTATCAATCTTACTTCCTGTATTTACATCATAAGTATTGATTGTAAAACTATCCTTTGTCACATCTATAACAGAATAAGTAGGCGTCCATGTCTGGCTTCTGTTTGCAATATAATCCTGCTTTGTAGAAATCAAGTTATAATACTTGCTTCCTGTCGAAGAGTTTGCTTCCATATAAAGTACACCTTTTGGATTGGTAACGGTTCCCTGTGTTTTATCGGAAATCTTATAACAACGATTTTCCTTTAAAAATTCTTCCTTAGATGCCAATGCATTTGCATCTGTAGAATTTCCATCTTTAATATTGGTATATTCGCTTTTTGTGTTTTCACTTGTATAAGCAGTATGATTCTTTCCATCACTGGTAAGAAGATAACTTCTGGAATAGGTATGATCATGTCCCTGTAAAACAACATCAATCTTGTATTTATCCATCATTGTTGTCAACTGTGTACGCAATACAATTCCATCTGAGTCGGAGTGATCCAATCCAGAACCATAAATATCTTGATGGAATGTTACAATTCTCCAAGTTGCCTTTGGATGAGAAGCAATCGCCTTCTGGATGAGAGCCTCATGATCGGCACAATTATAGTTATTTGTATTTAACACAATAAACAATGCAGAACCATAGGAATAATAATAATCGTTTCCTGCTGCCGTCGCATTTTTTTCCTCTGTATATGCATTTGGCACATTAAAATGATTTTGGAAATTTGCAAATTTGGAGTCATGATTACCTATTGTGGCTGCTACTGGCAATTCGGACATTGCATCTGGAGATAAAAATCCCGCATATTCACATTCCTGTCCATTATCATCGCCTGTATTATTAATCTGGTCTCCCGCAGATACCATGAAATTCACTTCTGGATGACTTTTTGTTGCTGCTGTCAATGTTTTATTCCAGCTAAATGCATCATTTCTTGCTGCAATTTCTGCACTTTGACTGCTCTCTGACTCTGTTGGAACCTGTCCTTTTGATGCTCCGATCTGTGGATCTCCTACATAAAGAAAACTAAATTTACCGGCCTCCCCAGTGGTAAAACTAGATGCTTCGCTCCATTCCCCATCCAAATAATACTGATAATAGTAGGTTGTGTTTTGTTTTAAATTGCTGGCAGTCACCTTATTGGCGAAATAAGTAGTCTCGTCAATCTTCTTATATTCCTTTGCAGTTCCTTCAAACTCTACTACATCCTCCAAATAGGTATTTGCTCCATCCTTCTCCAACGTTTTTGTAAGATCTGAAGAAGTAGAAATTCGAATTTTTGCCTGCTTATCATTTTTTGAATACCATGCAAAATTCATCTTTGTCTCATTTTCTCCTGGAGATAACGCAATCTTTTCATAATCATTCTTTTCCTGTTCCCATTTTACTTTCCAGTTTTTCCACTCTTTGGAAACTGCGGTCTTTGCAGAATTATCATTCCAATGTTCTGTGGCTGCAAAACTCGTAA
>FR899675.1:3835-47827 GCA_000437275.1 Clostridium sp. CAG:411
CCGTTGCAGATAAAATTAGTTTTTTTGTTCTTCTCATAATCATTCCTCCATGTTTTCCTTACAACTCTGTAAACCATTTTTGAAAACAGATTGCTGTGAGCTTGTAATCATTCTTACAAGATTCATCATAACATGGGGTTGTAAATACCAAATTGTATTTATGAAAAACTTGTGTAAAACTTAACTATGCAAAATCTATTCGAACGAAAAAAATACAATCAAATACTTTCTTCTATTATTCTTCCTTTAAATCACGATAATCATTTCGAGCAAAACGATGATAAGTAATGCCAAAGTCATCCTCTTCCAGACAATATACATAAGGGTCCACTCTGGAATCTGCAAAATAAAGAACCGTTCCCAAGCCGTCCTGTTCCTTATCTACGATATAGGTTGTGCCCTCCTTTTTTGCATACTCCTCGAAAAGATATAACATCTCTTCCATTTTTTGCCTTTTTAGTGCTTCTAAAAATAATTTTAAAAATTCTGGTTCCTCTACAAATTGCTCCACATACTGACAGCCATCTTTTCCTATTTCAATACATAATCTGTCACCTGCTGCCGTAGTAGTAATGTCCCCAAGAAATGCTGCCTTACTTTGCAAATACTCTGTTACAGCTTTTACAAGTTTATCTATCTCTATGATATCCTCGACTTCTAAAAATTCACATAATGATTTTTTCGGATAATATAAACGAATGTCCTGATCAAGACTTCCTATTTTTAATTGCCACTCTTTCATCGTATCTAGCACATGCTTCTCTAATGTAAGTTTGATTTGATTTGTCTCTTTCATTATAATCCTCCTGCCTTTTTTCTTCAGTTTACACTAACGGACTTTATAAGTAAAGCATACAACATAGTTCTTTGTTGTAGCATTTTCCCATCCTGTTATGTTTCAGAAGCAATATCATCTGACCTTATCATTTTCTTTTGAATAAGGTCAGATTTATAATACCAGTTTTATCTGACATTACAAATCTGTTTGAATCTGATTATTTACCAGTTTAAGGCTGTACTTTATGATGATAGGAAGGAATATTTAAAAGATATAGGAAAAAATAACAAAAGAAATGAGGAAAATCACATGGAAACAAAAACAACAACCAACGCAAAAATTACAACCAAAGAGTTAGTTATTACGGCTCTGTTTATTGCATTAACTTATGTCTTTACTGCATTTATTAATGTCAAATTACCAATTGCCGCAAATGGTGGATTGATTCATCTTGGTAATATTCCATTGTTCATAGGTGCTATTCTTTTTGGTAAAAGAACAGGTTGTCTTGCAGGTGGTATTGGAATGGGCTTATTCGACCTTTTATCTGGTTGGACTGCATGGGCTCCATTTACACTGATTATTGTTGGCCTTATGGGATATGTAGTAGGTGCAATTACAGAAAACCGTAAAAAATATGGCTGGTATATATTAGCACTTGTAGCTGCCTGTGCAATCAAAGTTGTTGGTTATTATATTGCAGAAATTATCTTATACGGAAACTTCTTAGCACCAGTAAGTTCTATTCCTGGAAACTTGCTTCAAATCGGAGTTGCCGCAGTTGTGACACTAATTATTATTGAACCTTTAAGAATTGCTGCTGAACGTATTTAACACGATCAAGCAAGACCCCCACTTCTATTGCACAGGGCAATAAATGGCGGGTGGGGACTTGCTTGTATCAGGAGGGGTACAAGCCCCTTCTGATATGCTGCACTAGCAGCGAATATCCGCTTAACAATGAAAAATGGAGGAATCATTATGTACGAAATCATGACACCTGGACCTACACAGGTCGCAGAAAATGTAAGACTGGCAAGAAGTGAAGCTTGTACAAACCCTGATTTGGACAAGGAATTTTATGACTTTTATCGTAATACATGCAAGCTTTTCAGCAAACTCGTAAAAACAGAAAATGAAACGTTAATCTTAGGTGGCGAAGGTATTCTAGGTCTAGAAGCTGCCTGTGCATCCCTTACAGAAGCGGGTGACCGTGTACTGGTTTTGGATAACGGTGTATTTGGAAAAGGATTCAAAGATTTTGTAACTATGTATGGTGGAACTCCTGTTTTGCATACAACAGACTATCACCTTCCAATCGATGTGGATGCGTTAGACCAATATTTGCAAAAGGATTCAAATTTCAAATATGCCACTGTAGTACACTGTGACACACCAAGTGGTATGTGCAACCCGATCAAAGAGATTTGCAACCTGCTAAAATCCTACGGTATTCTTACTGTTGTTGATTCTGTTTCTGCCATGTTTGGTGAGGAAATGGATGTAGATGCATTCCAGATTGATATTTTATTGGGTGGTTCACAGAAGGTTATTTCTGCACCTCCAGGACTTACACTTGTAACCATGAGTGAGGATGCAAAGGCAACAATGAAAAATCGCAAAACTCCAATTGCTTCTTTTTATGCTAACCTTCTTACTTTTGAAAACTACTATGAAAATCAATGGTTTCCATATACAATGCCAATCAGCGACATAAAAGGACTGGCACAGGCATTAAAAAATATTGAACAGGATACGGATATTGTAACCCGCCATCAAAACATTTCAAAACGTGTACGCTACGCTGTACAAAAATGTGGGTTAGAGCTTTATCAAAAAGATGGCTTTTGCGGAACCGTAACCGTAATTAAAGTACCAGGTCAGGTAACCGCATCCGCTATTTTAGAGAAAATGCGCTTAGAACATCAGATTATGATTGCTGGTTCTTTTGATGTAATGGAAGGCCAGGTTCTTCGTATTGGACATATGGGAGAAAATTGTCGGGAAGATAAAGTAAGACGTACATTACATGCCTTGCAACTTGTATTAACAGAATTAGGTGTAACACTTTTGGATGATTTAGAAAAATGTTTCATGGAAAAGCAGTGAATCTAACAGGCGTGTCCGTTTTGTGACACGCCTGTTTTATCATTACCACCCTAAATCCATGAGCCAAGTATTTAATCTTCTCTCTTTGTCTAATTCCTGCAATCCTTTCTCCTCTGGTGCCAGATATTCCCCTTTTATCGTTCCATCAACAATATATAGCACTCTTTTACATTTTGCTGCTACCTTAACATCATGTGTAACCATCATAATGGTGGTACCCTCTTGATTCAATCGAACCAATTCCTCCATAACTTCCGCAGAAGCCATTCGGTTTAAAGCCCCCGTTGGTTCATCCGCAAATAGCAATTTCGGATCGTTCATCATACTTCTGCATATACAAGCTCTTTGCAATTGTCCACCTGATACTTCATTAATGTCATTCTCCGCAACCTCTATAATAGACAGTTTCCGCATCAGTTCTTCTGCTCTTTGTATCTTTTCTTTTCTACTTTCGTTCCTCTTTTTGCTTTCTATAGCAGGCAAAACGATATTATCTAAGATTGTTAAATTTTTCATCATGTACATCTGCTGAAAAATGAATCCCATATCGTCTAATCTGACATTTGCCAGCTCATTTGCTGTTAATTTTGTTATATCTTTCCCGTCAAATACAACTGTCCCACTTGTAGGTACATCCATTCCCGATACGGCATATAGCAACGTAGATTTTCCAGAACCAGAGGGTCCCATGATTGCTACCATATCTCCTTCTTTTACTTGAAAGCATATATTTCTTAATACATTGTTCTGTCGTTTGTCTAATATATAAGTCTTACATAAATCCTTTACATCTAATATTACATTTTCCATTTTATTCTCTCCTATCTATTCAACATTCACAAGCTCTCTACTACTAATCTTCTTTGTAAAAAGTGCAGCAATTGATGCTGAGATACCTGTAATCAACAAAACAATTCCAGGATATAACACTACTAACGAAAAAGGATTAAAATAGTATTTCACATTTTCTGCTCCCATCATATGCCAGATTGGATTACACCACAACTTTGTGACTGGTACTGTCAAAAGAATTGCAGCTACTTCTGCTATTATCCCCACAAGCATAAATCGCTTGATCTGCCACTTAACAATGACACGATTTTTAAAACCAATGGATTTTAAGAATGCAATCTGCCCTGCTTCATCTGCTATAAATGTTCTTTCCATTAGTACCGTTACTAAAATGACTACAAGACAGGTAATGCACAAAAGAAGTTTACTTACGGCCTCCATTGTTCCTACCACCCCGATACAATCAGAGCAATATTGTTCCGCATTTAGCACATCCTCCACATCATACATCTTTTTTATCTTCTCTATTCTACTTGCAATCTCTTTTTTATTTGGATGATCCGCAAAATCAATTTGAAATGCCATCATTGCACTGGAATACTTCATAGACGTTGGTGCATCCTGATGAAGTCTTATCACCTTTCCCAATTGATTTAAGGTCTGAAAATATCCTACCACCATGCACTCTCTTTTTTCTGTTCCATAATCCATGGTTACCGTATCACCTATTTTTGCATGGATTTGCTTTGCAATCGTAGGCGTAATGGCGATTTCATCTGCATTTTGTGGAGCAGAACCTTCTATGTATTCATAGTCCGTCGTTTTCGTCTTTTTATTTTGTTGACATGTTATACCAGTAAACACCTTTCCATTTGATTCAAAATTATATTTATACCAAACTTCCATGCTGACTGTTCCTGCCATCCCATGCTCCTTTAAGTCACTCTCAATCCTTTTTATCTCCTGCGCTAAACCAGTATCTCCTCCCCGACCTATAAAATCCATTTTCATTAACTTTGCATCTGTTATATAAACATCTGATTCCTTTCCAAATGTTGTAATAAGATTTTTACTTTTCATAGTATCTGTCACAAGCACAACTCCAAGCACAAAAATTGAACATAGAAAAAAGGATGCGATGATTGTAGCAAATCTTTTAGGTGAACTGCATATGTCATTCATTGCCATATACATAGAAACATTCGTATGTGTTTTTCGTAAAGAACATCCTCTTTTTTTCTTATACCGTTCTCCCGTCTGTCCATTTCGGATTGCATCTACTGGGGTAGCCTTTTTTACTCGCCCTGTGCATAGATAGGTAAATGCAACCATCAATAAAATAACCGCAATCGCACCTATCACATTTAACAGACTTCCTTTATCATTTCCCAGTACCATTTTTTTCGAAACGGAACGAATCAACATATTCCCGAAAGGGAAACTAATCAGTAACCCTATACTTCCACCAACAACTGCCATAGCAAAATATTTGACTACATAAAGCCCCCTAATTTTCCTATCCTTAATACCAATTGCCTTCATCACACCAATTTCTCTAAATTCCTCATTAATGGAAAATGTTATGACGAATTTTAACAAAACAAAAGATACGATGATCAAACATACACTTAATACCAATACAACCATGGCAACAATCATTTCCATTACATAACAAAGTTTTATGGTCGAACGGGTTCCATCAAATAATAGATTGGAAGCCCCTGATAATTCAGCCGAAAGAGCATCTACCTGATCCGAATCAATATAAAAAATGTAACCACTCTTCTCCGCCAGGCTTTTATCCTGCGCAAATATTTGATAATCTTCCTCGTTTAACAATAATCTGATATTTCCCATCATCTCTGACCCCAGTAAGGCATCCTTTATCTCACCAGCGATACGGAATGCTTTCGATGTATTTCCCAATGTAACCTGCATATTATCTCCGATTTTCAAACCATTCTTTTTCAAAAATCCAGTCGTTACATAAATATCTCCTTTCTTTACTTTCGTAAGAATACTGTTGTCTGTCTGAAAATATCGAATTCCTTTATTATCAATAGACTGCATCATCACTGCATTATTCTTCATATCAATATGTTTCTTATGCAGTGTTAAGTTATCCTTAGACACCCAATATCCCTTCTCTACCCTATAACTTTTCACATTGGAGGATTGGTCTAATATTTTCCTCACACCCCCATCTCCCCCTTGGGTAATCACCATATAATCTCCAATTCCTGCTTTGTCCAAAAAATAATCGGTTCCATTCATAACCGTTATAACATTACTTAATCCACTGGATACAAAAGTTGCAGCAAGAATTGTAAATAACAGTAAAATAATATTCATTGTCTTTTTTCGTTTTACATCTCGTTTCAAAATATCTAAATACATAGGTTTCCTCCTTTATTTTTCTATGTACACTCAGGGTCTCTTTGTGCCTATTTTTGCAAAATGATTTTTTGTCAGACATGCACAAATTTGTGTGCAGCTGGCGGAAAATCAGCCACAAAGGTAGGTACAAGGGAGATGCCGAGAGTACCTTTGTATCTCCACTATACCTTGGAAATTATTAAATAATCCTTAAACCGATTTTATTTTTTCCCCTATAACGAAAAAATGTAGTATGTTTGTTATCATACTACATTTTTCGCAACACAATCGTTATCAAAAACCTATTTTCTATTATCCGAGCAAATATTTCTCCATCCATCTTATGTAATATTTCTTTGCAGATGTAAAGACCTAGACCACTCCCTTTTACTTTTTTGCTATTACTACCTCGATAGAAGGAATCAAATACATGCATGATTTCGTCTTCTTTCAAACTACATGTTGTATTTTCCACTGTAATCAATTTACAGTTTTCTTCCTCCTGAAAGGAAATATGAATCTCCTTTCCATCCCCATATTTTATCGCATTTTCCATCACATTTTGCATGACTTCTACTGCTCGATTTACATCTCCATAAAGCAGACAGTCCTGGATTTTATCTACCAAAAACACAGTATGTAATTGTTCCGTTTTTTCCTTATAATACTTTGTTATGCTCCCTACTAGCGCAGATAAATAAAACTCCTGATTGCTAACTTTCAAATTTAAAAATTCTTCTCTGGATGCATCTGCTATTTCATTTATATATTTCTTAATCTCCTCCGCATTTTTTTCAATGCCCAAAACAGCCTCCTGTTTTTTCTCCTCACTGTCATACAAATTCTGCGAAAGTGCCTTCGCATATAAATCAATAGCAGACAATGGAGTTTTTATGTCATGGGATAAGGACAACAATAACGTCTTTTTCTCTTTTACAAGCTCCAGTTCCCTTATTTTATCCTGCTCTAATTTTTCCCTGAGCATATCCAATCCCCAAAGAAATTGTCCAAAAAATTTACTTTTTTCCGCCTTTAATGGCACTGATAAATTTCCTTTTGCCAATTCAGAAACTAGATGATTCATGGTATGAAAGGGCTGTATGATTTTTCTTCCAATCATCCAAAGCATACAAATGCTCCCTAAAAAAATAATACCAGAAATCCAAGCATTCATCCGTATTCCTTTTGCACTATTTTTCACCTGATATTCAAATCGATATAGTCCTCCATTTATCTCCTCTACTGTATAGGCATTGCTGCAACGCTGTTGAGGATCAAATTTTGATATTGCCAAAATAGTTTTGTACTGCCCCAAATCTATTTCTTCTACGTTTTTCCCCGCTTTCATTTCTTTCACGGCTCTTTGTATATCTACCCGATAACTTTTCTCCTGATTTTCTTTCCATGCTTTTCGAAGCATTCCATTACATCCAATCATCAGAATAATCTCCACCAAAAGAAAAACGGTAACAAACTTTCTATAATTATTCAAACCGATATCCTACTCCCCATTCTGTAATAATGTGCTTTGGATGCTTTGAATCCAGCTCTATCTTTTGTCGTAGCCATTTGATATGAACCGTCAATGTTTGCAACTCTGATTCGCTATCACTTCCCCATACAGAATTAAAAAGATATTCTTTCTTCAATGTAACTCCTTTATTTTCAATCAATAACTTTAATAATTCAAATTCTTTTATTGTAATAGCGACTTCTTTTTCGTCCACATACAGACGATGCTTTACTATATTTAACTTTATATTTCCTTCCGTAATCTCATCCACCGCATACTTTCGCTTAAAAACACCTTTGATTTTGGCAAGTAATATATCAATATCATAGGGTTTTTCTATGTAATCATCCGCCCCCAAATTTAGCCCCTTCAGCTTATCTTCTTTCGCTGTCTTTGCACTAGCAATCAAGATATGCGCATTGGAACTTTCTCTTATTTTGCTACAAACCGAAAAACCATCCATGCCCGGAAGCATAAGATCCAAAATAATCAGTTTCGCACCATACCGTTCAAACAACTCCAGTGCCTTTTCCCCATTTTCAGCAATGCTGACTACATAATGTTCCTTGCGAAGAAAATCACTTAAAAGAGTGCCTATTTCCTTGTTATCCTCAACAATTATAATATCTAACATACTTTTTTACCTATAAACTTTCCATTTTGCCTAAAATAGGGCTCATCCTTGTCTGGTATATTTATACTATTAATCTCCTTGTAAAATAAAGTGGATGACTCCCCCTCTCATAGTAACCAAAAAACGAGAGACTTCACAATCTCTCGTCGAGTTTCCTTCATCACTCGGTCAGTCTTTATTTTACCGTCCTATCAGAACCGTCACAGGACACATCCTTGATGAAGAAGAAAAATCCTATTCCTACCTATATTATATGGAAATATAATAAAAAAATCAATAATTATCCTAAACTAATTCTGTTTTCTCTATAATTTAGCAAAATCAACACCGTTTCTCATTTTGTCTTCAAATCCTAATTGCGTAACATTCTTCCCTATCATCTACACAAATCTTCTACCAAAGTATTCACTATTATAATCCATATTTTAACGTAAAATTGACCCTCCCAAAGTTAAATTTTAACTTTGAGAAGGCCAATTCTTCATAAAATAAACATATACTTTTTTAAATACTTAATTTATACATCACTACAAACGCTGTGTGGATAGATTCTAACAAAACTTAAACTCCATATAAGCACGAAATACTACAGAATACAAGTAATGCTCCAAAGTACATAAAAACAACCTATCTCTTATATCGGGCTTCAATTCTTACATACGCAATCATCATTGCAATCAATAAAATCACCACACCCAAAATTATAACAAGAAAAATAGGCGAATTTTGTTCGAAAAACAGAAAAGGAATCCCCATAAGTTTCCATATCACGGTCACAATAAACCATAAGATAGTCACTGCATTATTATAACGCTTAACATCTTCAACAATGGATGGCTTTACAAAAGTAAAAAACCTACCGCATCACTTGCCTTACGAGAACTAATACCTACTCCTAAGAAAATGATAGCGACTATACTCCAAAGAATAAATGCAATCATGGTAATCAACATCTTTATTCTATTCCCCTTACTTTTCCCAATTTAATCATCAACACCAAAAATATTCACATTTTTGCAAATGGAGTTTGACCAAATAAATTCACATACTTAAAATTAGATACTACCATCATTCATTTACTTCTTCTATCAATCTTAAAATATCATTTTCAGACCATAGTTTATTGGGGAATATCGAAATATCCTCTTTATGCTTTCGTATAATTCTTATAGGCTCAATTGAATTATCATAGACGTGAAGAATATCACAAATATCTAAAAGATATTTTATGTTTTCCAAAGACTTATAGTATCTTTTAATTATTTTATCTTTATCTACATCATGTCCACCGGATGCTACGCGTGCCCTGACTCGTGCTAGATTAATATTAGGATTAACAGTAAGCACAAATATACATTTAATAAAGTATCCTTCTTTTTTGGCTTTTTTCAATATTTCTAATTTATAGTTAGACGATAACACAGTTTCAAATGTAAAATCCTCTTTTAACTCAATTGACTTATATCGTCTCCTATCCACTAATAATGCCGCATCTTCATTACTCATCCCTGTTGCCATCACAATATCATCGGCATTTGTGTATACTCCCACCTTTTCAAAATACTGGGTAATTGTACTTTTCCCCGAACCATTTGGTCCTGCAAGAACCAAAACCATTGGCTTTCTATTCGACATTTTTCTCCTCTCCATTTGCATATTTCACATAAGCGTTATGAGTTTTTGTATCATATTTTGCTACCGGTTTTTTACAAAATTCAGCCTTTGCTACTGCTGCTCTAACCGCCTCTATAGCTCTCTTATCCATTTCTTTATCCGAACAAGAAATATATTGACCTTGATCGGCAGAAGAAATCACTTTTACTGAATATTTTTGCAACTTCTTTACTGTAACGCTCATACAATCATCCTCCTATCATATTTCTAGCTACTTTAGTATTATTATATACCATATAATAATTAATTCCAACCTAAGTGCCTATTTTCAAGCAATTCTACCCCCGATAATTCATCTATAAAAAAACTTTTTTCCTATATATCAACCAACTTTCCTCATTCAGGATTTAGGAAACAACTCGCACTTTGTAAGATTTTTTAGAAAAAAAATCCCGCAAACAAAACGTTTGCGGGATTTTCTTTATATTCTTTAATTTTATAAATTCGCTTTTTATTATCTCTTTGAGAACTGTGGTGCACGACGAGCTGCCTTTAAACCATACTTCTTTCTTTCCTTCATACGAGGGTCACGAGTTAAGAAGCCTGCTTTCTTAAGTGCTGGTCTGTAATCACCATCAACTGTTAATAATGCACGAGAAATACCATGTCTGATTGCTCCAGCCTGACCTGTGAAACCACCACCACGAACGTTTACTAATACGTCATATTTATCAGCTGTTTCTGTTAATACAAGTGGTTGACGAACGATAAGCTTTAATGTCTCAAGACCGAAATACTCATCCATATCCTTCTTATTGATTGTAACCTTACCTGTACCTGGTACTAAATATACTCTAGCGATACTCTTTTTTCTTCTACCTGTTCCGTAAAATTTTGAACTAGCCAATGTTACTTCCTCCTTTCAAATCCGTTTATTAATATCTCTTAGCGATTTCTAAAACTTCTGGTTTCTGAGCTGCATGGTCATGTTCTGGTCCAGCATAAACATGTAATTTTGTCAACATGCTTCTTCCTAATGGTCCCTTTGGTAACATACCCTTTACAGCAAGAGTAATAACATTCTCAGGTTTCTTTTCTAACATCTCTTTTAATGTAGTTTCTTTCATTCCACCTACATAATCTGAATGATGATAGTAAATCTTCTGATCTAATTTCTTACCACTTACCTTAATCTTATCAGCGTTTACTACGATAACGTAATCGCCTGTATCAATATGAGGTGTATATGTTGGCTTATTCTTACCTCTTAACACCTTTGCAATTTCTGAAGCTAAACGTCCTAATGTTTGATCTGCAGCATCTACTACATACCATTTTCTTTCAACCGATGCTGTACTAGCCATATAACTTTTCATTGGTTTTCCTCCTTGTAATATATCCAAATGAAATATCTATTCATTTAACACTATCTGCAACATAGTCTCTCATGCTATTACCGGGGCTTTGGCTTAAGCATTCTTAGACGTATCACATTTTCCTATTATACCGCTTAAAAGAATACTTGTCAATAAATTTTTGAATAAAAATCAGGGAACACCTCTCTCTTCTCCTTACAAAACATTATGGCAATCATTCCACTTCACATTAACGCAAATCTCGCCATTTCACCCACATAAAACGAGAAAATTATTCACAACACGCAAATCCTTTACTTTGTTTGTATTTTTTGTAATTTTTTATTATAATTTCCTTATATATAAGTATTCATAATTAAGATGTCGAAAGTCTTTGTTTTCTGTAAATTTTTTACAGATATTTCTTAGCTATATTTGCACCAGCTTGGTGCGAACTTTCTTTTGATGTTTTAATTATAATAGAATAGAAGATATTCGGGGGGATTTTTTTATGAGGGAGCGACTTAAAGCAATTATATTTAAAATTGAAAAAATATATTTTCTCAATGTGGTTCGGCATGGTTTGGTCATGTTGATTCCTTTAATTTTAATTGGTGGTACTGCAAGTGCATTATTGAACCTTCCAATTCCACAGTACCAAGCCTTTATCACTTCTGCACATTTTCGTTGGATACATACTTTATTGTCTGTTTCCTATGCAGGAACTTTTGGATTATTTTCCATGGCACTTGTCATTACGACCAGTCTTAGTTTTGCTATGGAAAAGAATGAAACACCTGATAAAATTGCAAATTATATTATTATTGCATTGCTATCCTATGGTGTACAGCTTAACATGATTTCATCTGATTTTAAAACTACGGATTTAGGAGTAACTGGCTGTTTTACTGCCCTGTTTGTTTCTATTCTTTCCTGCTATATGTATGATTTTCTAAAAAGGAAACCCATATTTCAATTTACCAATCAAACTTCTGCAATGGAAGGAATTTGCACAAATGCAATCCAAGGAATTGTCCCCGGTGGCATCATCGTTTTCTTCTTTGCCGCCTGCACCTTACTTTTACACCACTTTTTCGGTGTTAGTAATATTAATCAATTGGTTTCCAATCTGCTATGCAACTTTTTTGATGATTTGAACCAACCTTTTATTGCAGGTCTGCTTTATACAATTTCCTTACACGTTTTTTGGATTTTTGGTTTTCATGGCAGTCATATCATGGAATCTGTTGCACTGAACAATTTTCAAGTCGGTGATTCAGGGGCTATTTTCAGTAAAAGCTTCTTTGATACCTTCATTGTAATGGGAGGCTGCGGTACTACAATTTGTGTATTACTTGCTCTACTTTTATTTTTCCGAAAAGATCGTCTGGGAACGATTGCAAAATTTGCACTCCCTACTGTTCTTTTTAATGTAAATGAAATGTTAAACTTTGGTCTTCCTATTGTGCTAAATCCAATTTTAGCTATTCCATTTTTAGTAACACCAGTTTTATGCTATTGTATTTCTTATGGTGCTGCTGTTATTGGCTTTCTTCCGAGAGTTACACACGAGGTTACTTGGACTACCCCCGTATTAATCAGCGGTTATTCTGCTACTGGTTCTATTAATGGAACAATCGTACAGCTTGCCTGTATTATTCTTGGTATTTTTATTTATTTACCATTTTTACATTATCATAAAAGATTTCAGGAAATCTGTGCAAAAGAACAATTACAAGAAATTATTAAGATTTTACAGCAAATGGAGGAGGATAATGAACAGCCCGATTTTCTAAGCCGTTCTGACCGTCTTGGGGTAACCTCACGTATGCTGCTTCAGGATTTAAAGCTTGCAATTAAGCAAAAAGGTTTATTTCTCTTATACCAACCGCAAGTCAATGAGAAAAATATTTGCCTTGGTGCAGAAGCCTTGCTTCGTTGGAAGCATCCCGTATATGGGTTTATATATCCGCCATTTATCATTTATTTGGCAAAGTCTGGTGGCATATTGCCAGAACTAGAAACCTTACTTTTTGACATGGCTGGAAATGCTATTCAGCAGATACAAAATTGCTATGAAAAGGATTTTAAGATTTCTGTAAATATTACTGCAAAATCTCTACTTTGGGATATTGAAACTTGTATCCACGACTGTTTAGAGAAATACCATATTCCTGCCAACAGACTATGGTTAGAAATCACAGAACAGGATGTGCTTTCCAATTCCAATCAAGTCATTGATAAATTAAACCGTCTCAAATCTTTAGGACATACCTTGTTAATTGATGACTTTGGAATGGGACATACCTCTCTCATCTATTTGCAGTCAAATTATTTTAATGTAGTAAAATTGGATGGTTCGCTAGTGAAAAAAATGTTAAGCTCCGATACCAATCAAAAAATTATTTCTTCTATTGTAAAACTTGGAAAAGAACTCGACATAGACGTTATTGCAGAATATGTAGAAAATAAAGCACAGCAGACAAAACTTTTAGAATTGGGTTGCAGACATTATCAAGGCTATTTATATGAAAAACCAATTCCACTAAAGGAATTTATTACTTTCATCAACAAAAATCAAATATAAATTTCGTACAACACTTTACCAAAAAGGAGCCTTTCCAATGCTTGTCACACGGCATTAGAAAAGCTCCTTTTTTTCTCATTTTTTATTCTTCATAATCATCTAAAAAATTATATCGTTCTTCTCCTCGATGATATCCAATCAGAGTATTTAGATTCACATCATGTACGCTCCGAAAAATATTTCTGTCAATCACATCACTGGTTGCTCGTAATTGTTTTATCAATTGCTTCATTTCCTGACGTTTTGATTCGCCAATACCATCTCCACTGTCAGAAATCTGTTCTGTAAAACGACAGGCGCATTGCAAGAATTCCAATTGATTATACACCTTCCAGTTTATAATATCTGCTTCTTTAATAAGATACATCGGACGTATCAATTCCATTCCCTGAAAATTTGTACTGTGCAGTTTCGGCATCATAGTCTGTATCTGTCCACCATACATCATTCCCATAAGAATTGTCTCAATAACATCATCAAAATGATGTCCCAGTGCAATTTTATTACAGCCGAGCTTCTGCGCATTTTTATATAAATGCCCTCTTCGCATACGTGCGCAAAGGTAACAAGGATTTCCCTCTACAATCCCATGTACGATATCAAAAATATCCGTTTTAAATATATCTAACGGCACCCCTAACATTTCTGCATTATCGAGCATTTTCTGTCTATTCTTTTCACTATATCCTGGGTCCATAGCCAAAAATTTTAATTCAAAATCCATTTTTCCATGCCGCTTTACTTCCTGCATCAATTTTGCTAAAAGCATGGAATCCTTTCCACCAGAAATACATACCGCAATTTTGTCACCGTCTTTTATCAATTGATACTCCTGAATACCACGAATAAACGGTCTCCAAATGGACTTTCTATAACGTTTTATAATACTTCTTTCTACTTCCTTACAACGTTCTACATTCATCTGTTTCTTCCTTTTTTATTTTTGTGTCAACAAATTTTATTTCTTTCCACATTTACTTCTATCCATGGAAACCCAAAACTCTACACCTGGTGTTTTATTTTCACACCCATATTTAAACCCATGCAAATCCAACATATATTTTACAATGGTAAGTCCTAATCCTGTACTTCGGATACGGCTTTTATCCTCTATTTGTACCTTCTGGTATCCATCCCAGATATGTTTTCGTAAAGCTTCTGGAATCTCTGGTCCATTGTTATAGAAGGATAAATATATCTTTTCTTTTTCCTCCTGTATGTTTATCCTAACTATACCATGCTCTGGTGCGTGTTTTATCGCATTTCCAAGCAAATTGGAAATCACTTTATGCATGCAGGCTAAGTCTCCATTGATAAAACATCCTTTCAAGCCTTCCAGCTCTAATGTAATATCCTTTTCATTATAAAAAGATTCATACTGTTTTGCAATGGCTTGTACAAATTCTACTAACTGAATTTCTTCCCGATCTAACTCATACCCTTCTGTCTCCATTCTTGACAACTCCAGCATATCCAAAACGAGCTGATTCATCTCTGCTGTCTCTTGTGTAATCGTTTCTAAATATTCCTGCTGCCGTTGTTTATCCTCCTGATAACGAAGTCCCTCACAATACCCCTGTATAATACTGATTGGTGTTTTCAATTCATGTGCAATCGCTCTCGTCAACATCTTTTGATTCCAGTTCCAATTTTCCTGCTTTGCAAAAATCAGATGCATAACTACATAAACAATACTTGCTGTCAAAATATAGAATAAAATCAATACAAGATAAATAAACCATAACTGTTGTACTGCTTTTTTTAATGGTTTTCCAGAAAAATAATACTTTACTGCCGTAGTTTTTCCTGTCTTAACCGTTCCTGCAAATGTCACCTGAAAGAAATTATGATTCTTCCCCTTTTTTTGATCAGATACCACTGCCTGCTGATCTGTAAAATATGCTTCCGACGAAATGGTAACATTGGTAGGACTTTTCTTTGTTCCACTCTTTGTCGGTTTCAGCGTCTTTTCATATAACTGCACATAGTCCTCTATTCCCTGATCATTTAAAACTTTATTTTTCTCTTTGCTCTCCCACTTTTTTCCTTTTGCATTCGCTGTCGGTGCTATTACCTGAATCTGTTCAGGTATCAAAAACAGCCCATCCACCGTTCCATTTGCTATAACTACAGCATCTTCATTTTCTTCATAGATTTCTCTTATTTCAGTAATTTCCTGTTTCGTTAAATACGAATCTAACAATAACATTTCCTGTTGTGTTTCTTCATAAATGGTATCTCCATCTTCATCCTGAAAACTGTCATAATAATGAAAAAATACGGTACTTCCTCTTTTTAAAACTGTTTTTTGTTCTTCCTTGCATTCATAATATAACCCGATATCATTTTGTTCCACAGTATCATAAAGCTGCGACAGTTCTAACGCAGCTAAATATGTACTTTCTTCTTCTGTCAAATAAGACGAAGCAATCGTATCCAGCTTTTTTTTACTGCTCTTTTCCAATTTCGTTAGACGAGACTGCATATCCTTTTGAATGGCTTTTTCATTCAGTGCCGTTACTCCGATAACGCTCAACGAAAAACATAGGCTTAATATCACTCCAATCAGTGCATATAAGCGTCCTTTATATGGTATCCCATTTTTCATATGGTCCTACTCCTTCCATATATATCCTGCCTTATAAATCGTTTGAAGTGGTTCTGCCGCATCTCCAATCATTTTTCTAAGTTTCTTTATATGCGTATCTACAGTTCGATCATATCCATAATATTCTTCTCCCCACACACGGTCTAAGATTTGATCTCTACTAATAATCTGCCCCTTATTTTCCAAAAAAAGCTTTAAAATTTCATATTCCTTTTTTGCCAGTTTGCACTCCTTATTGTTCAAGATCACTACCTGTTTCTTGGTATCTAACAATAGATTTTTACTATTTAAAATGCCTTCTCTTTCCCTCTCGCTCTGTTTTTCATATCTCTTTCTAATGGCTTCTGCTTTTGCATATAATACTTCAAGAGAAAATGGCTTTGTCACAAAATCGTCCGCCCCACTGGCATACCCTTTTAATTTTGTTTCCTCGTCATACAAAGCAGTAAGAAATAAGATTGGTACATCTGTCTGTGTACGCACTTTTTTACAGACTTCTATTCCATCCATACCAGGCATCATAATGTCCAAAAAAATCATATCAAATTCCTGTTGCTGCAATATTTTGGTGGCATCAATTCCATTTTCCGCCTCACTTACTTCATACCCTTTCATTTTAAAGAAATCACTCATTAAAACTCGTAACTTTTTTTCATCTTCCACGATTAACAATCGTACCATACTTTTTCACCAATCTCTTTCTTCTTTCCGTCTAGTTCCTACCAAAACTACGTTCTTCACCTATGGCTATGAACACTTACAATACACAATTGTACTATATGGTCCATACACTTTATTTCCACAGGAATCTATTTTATAGGAACGCACCTTTATATAATACTTTTTACCCTTTAATCTTGATAAATCTTTTGGATTCCTTTTACTTCTCACTATACTTTTTTTGGCAAAAGAAGGCGTCGTAGAATATATGTATTCATAACCATTCACTCCATTTTGCACTTTAACCTTTACACGAATCCTGTTATTTTTTATTAACTCTGCTGATACAATTTTCGACTTTTTTACAGAAACCTTCTTCCAGCGAGCATAAAATGTTATTGTCTTTTGTCCATTTGCTTTTACAGATGTAACTCTCGTTTTAAAATCTGGTCTTGTATACCATCCTACAAAATAGTACCCCTTTTTAGTAGCTCCATACAGTTTACTTTGCTTTCCTTTTTTAAGATAATAAGGATTCTTTTTGCTATTTACTCCGCCATTTAATACATAATTTATATGTGTTTTTTGTACTATATTATCAGGAATTGTTGGAGTAACCTCTGGTATTCTACTGGCTGCTGGTGTGCTGGTTGTTTCAGGCTGTGTTGGTTCAGGATATGCAGTCGGTGTCGGTAAAGCGGTCGCTGTCGGCGTCGCATTTGGAGTAATTGTTACCTCTGGAGTCGCTGTCAACTCTACTGTAGCTGTTACTTCTGGGATTGCTGTCAACTCCGCTGTAGCTCTTACCTCTGGGGTTGCCGTCAACTCTGCTGTAGCGGTTACCTTTGGGGTCGCTGTTACTTCCAATGTAGCTGTTATCTCTGAAGTAGACGTTGTTTCTGGAATAACAGTTTCATTCGAATCATTTACACTCTTGGCACTTACATAGCCTTCCTCTCCGTTATAACTGATACAACTACACAAAAGTAGGATACACAATACCCAGCTTACAATACTTTTCTTTCTTTTTTTTCTCATCTTAGTCAATGTTCCTCTCCCCTTAAAATATAGAGAACGGTTTTTAGCAACATTACACTTCTTTCTATTCCACAACAACCTAACAAATATTTTTGTAGTATTTATGTACTCATTGCGTTTCCATTCTACAAATATTATAATAAACCTAAACCAATTTCTCAACAAATATACTTATACGATATTAACAGGCAACGAAACAAAGGAGGAATACCCTTATGAAAGATAAATTACACACTCCTGAAGCTGATATGTTATTTCAGGCAATCAGCACGCTACAAACGACAGAGGAATGCTATCGTTTTTTTGAAGATATTTGTACGATTAATGAAATGCAATCTTTTGTGCAACGTTTCCAAGTAGCAAAAATGTTACGTGAAAATAAAGTATATACAGAAATCACAAAAGAAACAGGTGCCTCCACAGCAACTATAAGTCGGGTAAAACGAACACTGGATTATGGTGCCGATGGTTATGATTTAGTCTTAAACCGCCTAAAAAAGAAGGATAAGAACGAAAATTAAGCTTCGTTCTTATCCTTCTTTTTATCTGCCTTCTGTGTCGTACCAAAACGTGGCATAATATGCTGGTCTATCATTTTTTCTATCATTTTCTTTTTGATATATACATCAAACGAAAGAATACATATAAAGGTAAAACATACTAGAAATTCTTTATCTTCTTCTTTTTCTACCTTTCCATCAAATGCGTTCTCCGCTTTTTTAAACTTACGAACCACATCTTTTGCCAATACGTCTACCTGTTCTTTTTCATAGGTAAACACTTCTTCATAAATTGCTTCTAAATTTATCTGTCCATCCTTGTATTCCCCATTTTCCGCAAACAATTCAGAAAGTGGTGTAAATATACTTCGAATATCATTTATGGATAAAATATTTTTAAAGTAATAAATAAAAATCAAAAGAAGCATATGCTCCTTGGAATATTTCTTTTTCTTTGGAGGCGGTAACAAATGATTTTTGGTATAGTTATTAATCATTGTTTTCGTAAGAATCTTATCATCCTCATAACGCTTTTCCTGAGACAAGTGCTCATCCATAAAGGTAGTGACCTGATCCATATATAAATCTATATTCGGGATTTCATCTGGTTGTATAAAATCCAACCTTTGTAAACTATCTATAATTTGACGAACGTATTCCGCATTTGTCTTACTCATATCATTATCACCTCTAGTCTATATTATATAGTATTAAAAACCTCATTACAAGTTCTAAAATAACGATTCATTGCATTCTTTTTAAAAAAATGGTACACTGAAAAAAGAAAAAACGAAAGGAGTCACGCCAAATGAAACGATCCGATTATATTGATTGGGATGCCTATTTCATGGGAATTGCCATGCTTTCTGCCAAACGCAGTAAAGATCCCAGCACATGTGTAGGTGCTTGCATTGTTGGACAGGATAATCGCATCTTATCTTTAGGCTACAATGGAATGCCTCAGGGCTGCTCGGATGATGAATATCCTTGGGAACGAGACGGGGAAGAACTTGATACAAAATATCTTTATGTCTGCCATGCTGAATTAAATGCTATTTTAAATTATACAGGGTCACATATAAAAGGGGCGAAAATATACACAACACTATTTCCTTGTAATGAGTGTACAAAAGCCCTCATTCAGTCTGGCATTAAAGAAGTGATTTACATTTCTGACAAATACGCTACCACAGCCAGCGTAATTGCCGCAAAAAAAATGATGAATAGTGCAGGCATCTTATACCGTCCTTACACTTCCATCAATAAAGATATTACACTACATTTATAAAAAACAAACAGGAAACGGGTGAAAATACATTCTGCACATTTCACCCGTTTCCTATTTCCATTTCATTTATACTCATCCTGTATTTATGCCTTTTTTGATATATACACAAATACATCATTTTTAAATTTTTTCCATGCATCTCCATGCTCTACATAATACTTTGGACACATCTTTCCTGTCACATCATAATGTCGGATAATCGCATCCTTCTTTAAATTATATTTTCCACATAACCAAGACACAAGCTGAATTAAAGAATCATATGTTTTTTTTGTAAACTTTCCATCTTTATTTGGATGGCAACATTCAATTGATATGGTATCTTTATTTCTATCATTTGACGCATACGCAATTTCATCCAATGGCACGCACTGTACAATTTCTCCATCGATTCCCACTACAAAATGACTACTTGCATATGTCGTTTTCTTTTTTCTTAAATTCTCAAAGTAGTTTCGATTTTCCTCTGCTGTACTGCCTGGATTTGCGGTGTAATGTATAACAATACCTTTTACACTATTTAAAGCTTTCCCTGGTCTTGAATATTTATTTGGAGTAAGAAACATTTGCTTTATCTCCGGTTTCCCCACTTTTTCTGTTGCAGCTACTTTCTGTGTTTTGGTCTGTGCATCCATATATTTAATCAATCCACTGATTGCCAGCAACACAGCAGCAGATACAAACACAATTAAAATAAGATGTCCCAATACTTTTTCCGTATTGCTTTCCGTATTTTTTGGTGCTTTCTTTTGTTCATCCATTCTCCATACCCCTAAAATTGAAAAAGGGTATTGCTATTTAAGCAACACCCTTTTGTTTTATTGATCAATACTATAGTTTGGTGCTTCTTTTGTAATATGAATGTCATGTGGATGACTTTCTTTTAAGGATGCAGAAGAAATCTTTACAAATCTTCCATTTTCCTTTAATGATTCGATGTTTGGAGTTCCACAATAACCCATACCTGAACGAATACCTCCGATTAACTGGAATACAGTATCTTCTACTGTTCCCTTATAAGCTACACGTCCTTCCACACCTTCTGGAACTAATTTCTTTGCATTTTCCTGGAAGTAACGATCCTTACTGCCATTCTCCATTGCTGCAATGGAACCCATACCACGATATACTTTATATTTTCTACCCTGGAATAATTCAAATGTTCCTGGACTCTCATCGCATCCAGCAAACATACTACCCATCATACAAACATTGGCTCCTGCTGCAATTGCCTTTGTCATATCTCCAGAATACTTGATACCACCATCTGCAATAATTGGTACACCATATTCTTTTGCTACTTTGTAGCAGTCCATAATTGCTGAAACCTGTGGTACACCAATACCAGCAACCACACGAGTTGTACAAATAGAACCTGGTCCAATACCAACCTTAACTGCACTTGCTCCTGCTTCAATCAAATCTTTAACAGCTGCTCCAGTTGCAACATTTCCTGCAATAATCTGTAAATCAGGATAATTTTCACGAATCATCTTTACGCAACGAATAACATTTGCAGAATGTCCATGTGCACTATCTAAAACAATTGCATCTACTTTAGCCTCAACCAATGCTTTTACACGGTCTAATACATTTGCTGTGATACCAACCGCTGCTGCACATAATAATCTTCCCTGTGCATCTTTAGCTGCCAATGGGTACTTAATCTGTTTTTCAATATCCTTAATTGTAATAAGACCTTTTAAGTTTCCTTCACTGTCAACGATTGGAAGTTTTTCTTTTCTGGCTTTTGCTAAAATTTCTTTTGCCTCATCCAAAGTAATGCCTTCCTGTGCAGTAATTAAATTTTCTGTTGTCATAGAATCTTTAATTTTCTTTGTAAAGTCTGTTTCAAATTTAAGGTCACGATTTGTAATAATACCAACCAGTTTCTTACCTTCTGTAATAGGTACACCGGAAATACGATACTTAGCCATTAAATTGTTTGCATCTTCTAAAGTATGTTCTGGTGTTAAATAAAATGGGTCAGTGATAACTCCGTTTTCTGAACGCTTTACGCGGTCAACTTCTTCTGCCTGTGCTTCAATGGACATATTCTTATGAATTACTCCGATACCACCCTGTCTCGCCATAGCGATTGCCATACGATGCTCGGTAACCGTATCCATTCCTGCACTCATCATTGGAATATTCAACTTGATTGTCTTTGTAAGGTTTGTAGACAAATCAATCTGATTTGGTATTACTTCTGAATAAGCAGGTACCAATAAGACATCATCAAATGTGATTCCTTCACCGATAATTGTTCCCATTTTAAATTCCTCACTTTCTTTTGTTGTAATAGTTGATATATAAAGATTTACATTGATAACTGTCAAAAGATACCAGTAGATTTACTTTTTAACTTAGAATTGTCACAGAACAATGCTTCGTATAAAAGTCTGTAGCCTTTGAACAGTTAAATAAACGGAAAAATAAGAAACCTGTTAAAACAGGTTTCTTATTTATTTGATTTTTTCAAGTATAACGAAAATTTTTGTTTTTGTCAACTATTTTGTAACGCCATTTTTCTGTATCATTCTGGTTCCAAGCTTAATTTTCAGACAATCCAGCATTTTTTCAGATGGCTCTAACAAAATACGCACTTTCTTTCCTTGCAATACTGTTACCATAGCATAGACTGGATTACGCTTCTTCATAGATGCAAAATCACGCTTTGGTAAGTCTTTATATGCATGTAATTCCCCTGCTTCCACAGGTGCAAATAATTCTATATTATCTGTTTCGATCTTTGCCATATTTTTACGCTTACTCTTATTGATAATCTTTGCTACAATCATCACGTCATCGCAATATAAATACTCGTATTCAATCTTTCCTCTTCTATAGAAATATGTATTTAATGCCACAACCACAGCAAGAAATGGTATACTACACATTAAAATTGCTATTGTCGAATTGGCAATTGACTGTCTACATGCAGTCAAAAATACCGCCACCGCAAATAGATAAATCAATCCCACCATAACATTTCTGACAACCGGCTGTTTTGGCTTTACTACAACTTCCGCATATAACGAATCCATATTATTCCTCCTAATAAAAAAGTAAACATAAACAACTCGATTTCCATTATACAATGGTTTCTTACAAAAAAAAAGAAAATTTTTATAAACTTTTATAAATTTTGTAGCAATTTGGTTTACTTTTCACTATATAGCCTTGGCTCTATACAAAATAGTAAAGGAGGTATCCTAAAATATCCTAAAAATAGAACAAAACATTTTTGCTCTATCGGATAATCTTTCCTATAAAAAAACAAGGTGTCGCATAAGCGACACCTTAAAATTCTTACATCATTCCCATTCCTGGGTTACCTGCTGGCATAGCTGGTACATCTTCTTTAATCTGTGCTACAACGGATTCTGTTGTAAGTAATGTAGATGCAACAGAGTTAGCATTCTGTAATGCACTTCTTGTTACCTTAACTGGGTCCAAGATTCCTGCTTCTACCATATTTACATATTTTTCATTGTATGCATCAAATCCTTCACCTGGCTTAGATTCTCTAACCTGGTTAATGATAACTGCTCCTTCCAATCCTGCATTTGCAGCAATTGTTGACAATGGTGCTTCCAATGCCTTTAAGATAATGTTTGCACCAGTCTTTTCATCGCCTTCTAATGTAGCTGCTAATTTTGCAACTTCCTTAGATGCATGAATGTAAGCAGAACCACCACCTGCAATGATTCCTTCTTCTACTGCTGCCTTTGTAGCTGCAAGTGCATCTTCCATACGAAGTTTTGCTTCCTGCATTTCTGTTTCTGTAGCTGCTCCTACGCGGATAACTGCCACACCACCTGCAAGTTTTGCAAGTCTTTCCTGTAATTTTTCTTTATCGAAGTCAGATGTTGTCTCTTCAATCTGTTTCTTAATCTGTGCTACTCTTGCTTCGATTGCATCTTTATCGCCTTCACCATCTACGATAATTGTATTTTCTTTCTGCACCTTAACAGATTTTGCACGACCTAACTGGTCAATTGTAGTTTCTTTTAAGTCTAATCCTAACTCATCTGAAATAACCTGACCACCTGTTAAAATTGCAATATCTTCCAACATTGCTTTTCTTCTGTCTCCATATCCTGGTGCCTTTACAGCTACTACAGAGAATGTTCCACGTAACTTGTTGATTACTAATGTAGATAATGCTTCTCCTTCTACATCTTCTGCAATAATCAATAGCTTAGAACCAGATTGTACAATCTGCTCTAACAATGGTAAAATTTCCTGAATGTTGGAAATCTTCTTGTCTGTAATTAAGATATATGGATTTTCAAGATTTGCTTCCATCTTATCCATATCTGTAGCCATGTATGCAGAAATATAACCACGATCAAACTGCATACCTTCTACTAAGTCTAACTCTGTCTTCATTGTCTTAGACTCTTCAATTGTAATTACACCATCATTAGAAACTTTTTCCATCGCATCTGCTACCATCTGTCCAACTTCTTCATCTGCTGCGGAAATTGCTGCAACCTTTGCAATCTGCTCTTTTCCGTTTACTTTTGCACTCATGCCTTTGATTGCTTCTACTGCGCAATCAGTAGCTTTCTTCATACCTTTTCTAAGTACGATTGGGTTTGCACCTGCTGCTAAGTTCTTCATACCTTCATTGATCATAGCCTGTGCTAATACGGTAGCTGTTGTTGTACCATCACCTGCTACATCATTTGTCTTTGTTGCTACTTCTTTTACAAGCTGTGCACCCATATTTTCAAATGCATCTTCTAATTCTACTTCTTTTGCGATTGTAACACCATCGTTTGTAATAAGTGGTGCGCCAAAAGATTTATCCAATACCACATTTCTTCCTTTTGGTCCTAATGTTACCTTTACTGTATTTGCTAACTGGTTTACTCCAGCTTCCAATGCGGTTCTTGCGTCTGCACCAAATTTAATTTCCTTTGCCATAAATAACATCCTCCTTCAACTATTTTAAATCCGTTCGATATTGGTGGTATTTCCACCATATATTTATTCTTCTACGATTGCAACAATGTCATTCTGCTTTACAACGATAAATTCTTCGTCTCCAAGTTTTACATCTGTTCCTGCATATTTTGAATATATAACTTTATCTCCAACTTTTACCTGCATCGTAACTTCTTTTCCGTCTACTACTCCGCCAGGACCTACTGCAATAACTTCAGCCTGCTGTGGCTTTTCCTGTGCCTGACCTGGTAATACGATACCTGATTTTGTTGTTTCCTCTGCTTCAAGCTGTTTTAATACAACTTTATCTCCCAATGGTACTAATTTCATAATGGTATCCTCCTTTAATCACTTACGACTTTTTTCTACATTATTAGCACTCATTTCATTCGAGTGCTAAATCTAATATTTATATTAGTCAATTCCCCTTGCAAAATCAACTTGCATTTTTTTGTATTTTTGTTTATTTTTTACTTTATACTCTTGTTTTCTCTATTTTTCTCCTGTTTTCTAAACTTTTCTTTTTTACTATATGAAAAACACGTAAAAAAATAGAAGAAACATCACTGCTATGTTTCTTCTATCTACTATCTAACTCTTTTCCCTTACTCTATTTACTTGCTATTCTTCAAACCCCTTTGCATATTCATCAAATATGTAAGAAAAGACTGGTGCCATTCCAACAAATTCACACCCATAAATATTTTGTTCTCCATCCGAATCAATACGAATAATCTTTACCACACAGAATATGCATTTATCTGGTCCGCCCAGCTCCAATTTTGCATTAAAATAGTAATCCAATGGCAATACGCTCTTAGACTTGAAACCAATTCCAAGCTTTGATACATCTATTACTTCAATTGGTGCACTTATATCTGCCATCACGTTATTCTGTTTAAATAATTGTGAAATCTCCAACTCTAATTTTGCTGGAAATCTTTTTGATCTTCTTTTTTCCTGCATATACACAATCCCCCAGTTCTCTTTTATAATAATTTTACTTTTTTCCCATTCTTCCGTCAAGAGGTTTATTGCTTTTCCTTTTGGCTTTTGCTATACTTGTGGCAAAAGGAGGATTTTCCTATGAAAGAAATTAAAATTAAAAATGTCACAATTGGAACTGGGTTACCAAAAATCTGCGTTCCTATTGTAGAAACATCCACAGATGCCATTATGAAAAAAATAACGAACTTTAATCGTCCTGATATTGACTTAATTGAATGGCGTATGGATTATATGGAACAGGCAACTGATATTTCCGCAATGATTGAAACTGCCCGATTGATTCAACAGGCTTTACCTGAAAAACCATTACTGGCAACTTTTCGTACCAAGCAGGAAGGTGGCGAACAATCCCTTCCACTTGCAGATTATCTTAACTTAAATCTGGAACTTGCCAAAAGTGGATATACAGACATTATTGACTTAGAATTTTTCTGCACAGAAGATAGTAAAAAACTCTCCTCTGTTATAGAAGAAATAAAAGACACACATACCACAGTGCTTCTGTCTAACCATGATTTTCAGAAAACACCATCCAAAGAAGAAATCCTGCAACGTCTCAATGGGATGCAGGAAATTGGCGGAGACATTGCAAAAATTGCAGTTATGCCAAATACAACAACCGATGTGCTTACGTTGCTGAGTGCCACTTGTGAAATGGCAAATAAGGCATCCGTTCCTATCGTAACTATGTCCATGGGAAAATTAGGTGTCATCTCCCGTATCAGCGGTTCTACCTTTGGTTCTGCTATTACCTTTGGTGCCTTGGGGCAAACATCTGCTCCCGGTCAACTAGCAGTGGAAGAGTTATCTACCATCTTACATTGTCTTGGATAGTTTTTTCCTACAATAGCATACTTTTTATCCATATACATTGGAGTGTGAAACGATTATTTCTCGCCTAATTCCTGCGACAATACAATCTCTCACACTCCACTTTTATACTATTCCTAATTTTCAAGCACCACTACAAATATACGTTTCTCAATCTTCGCAATATAATTTTGTATACTTTTCTTTCAAATACTTTATATAGTAATCTGCTGTAAATTCTTCCCCTGTCATTTCTTTTAAGATTTCATTGGTAGATTTTCGTTTTCCATATTGATAGATATGCTCTTTTAAATAATCCCTGATCGGAGTTAAATTTCCTTCCTCTAAATATTGTTCCAACGGCATGACTTCTTTTAAATGATAATAAATCTGTGCTGCCACTGCGGTTCCAATAGCGTAAGACGGAAAATATCCTAAGTCTCCTCCTGCCCAATGTATATCCTGAAGCACTCCCTCCGCAGCATTTTGTGGTCTTACCCCCAGTAATTCCTCGTACTGGTCCGCCCACAATTCTTCCAATTGTTTTACTTTACATTTTCCACTTATAAGCTTTTTTTCCAACTCATAACGAACCATAATATGCAAGCAATAGGACAATTCATCCGCATCGGTTCGAATCAACCCTGGCTCTATTTTGTTGCATCCCTTGATAAATTGCTTTAAGGATACCTCTCCTAACTGCTCTGGAAATGTATCCTGCAATTTCGGATAAATTGGCTTCCAAAAGACTTCGCTTCTTCCAATTACATTTTCCCAAAATCTGGATTGTGACTCATGCATTCCCATAGAAGTACCCGTTCCAATCAAGGTAAGGGTGATCTCATCTTCAATTCCCATTTCATACATAGCATGTCCAGTCTCATGAATAGCAGAAAATATGGCACTTTCCAGATTGTTTTCATAAAAATGGTTTGAGATTCGAACATCATGGTTATGCAAATTGGTTGTAAAAGGATGTGCGCTTTCTCCAATGACTCCCTTTGTAAAGTCAAACCCCACATATCCTGAGAGCCATTTGCAAAATTCTCTTTGCTTTTGAACGTCATATGTTTTTTCATTATACGATTTATCTACGGTCTTACACTCTTCAGTAATTTCTTTTAAAAATGGAACCAGCTCTTCTTTTAATTTTTCAAAAAATGCGTCCAGTATTTCCATGTTAAAACCAGGCTCATAATCGTCCAATAATATATCATATCGCTCTTTCTTTTTATTCTCTTTTTGGTTTTTCCTTCGATAGTCTGCAAACTTTTGTTTATAAGAAATAATCTCCTGTAAGGTTGGTGCAAAACTGGCAAAGTCATTCTTTTCTTTTGCCTTTGACCAGATATTTCCTGCTCTGACCACTAATGTAGAATAGGTCTTATACTCTTTTTGTGGAATTGCCTCCAACTGTTCAAACAATTTCTTCCATTCGGTGATATTTGCCTGCTCTTTTTCAGAAAGTGTTTCCCATTCCCTTTCTCGAAGTAATTTCTCTAACTTCTTTTTTACATCTTCATTTACAAGAATTTGCATATAGGAATCGGACAATTCACCCACAATATTGGATGTGTATTCTTCTGCCTGTACTGGTGCTAATGTTTCCTGATCCCATTCTAATAAAGTCAATGCGGTCTGATACGCCATGCCTTTTTCTAAATAAGGCATTAACTCCTTATATATTTCATTCATACTTACACCTCTCCTCTTGTTCTGTCAATAATTTAGTATATGTTCTTTTTGCTAAAATACTCTTACTAGATATAAAAAGTCCTGCAGTTTCCTGCAGGACCTAAAATAACTCTTATTCTTGAACGTCTCTTTTTCCACTCAAAAATTCTACATATTTACCTGTACCGATAGCTACTACTGTCATTGGATCTTCTGCTGTCATAGTTGTAATACCAGTTCTTGTCTCGATTAACTCTTCTAATCCACGAAGCAATGCTCCACCACCAGTTAAGACAATACCTCTGTCTGCAATATCCGCAGATAATTCAGGTGGAGTCTTTTCTAATACGGTGTGTACTGCTTCTACAATCTGAGAAGTTGCTTCATGTAATGCTTCTTCTGTCTCTTCTGAAGTAACAGTAATCGTCTTTGGAAGACCCGTAACCAAGTTACGTCCTCTTACATCAATACTCTCTACTTCGTCACGCTTGAATGCAGTACCAATTCTAATCTTAATATCTTCTGCAGTTCTCTCTCCGATTAACAGATTGTGTTTCTTTCTCATATAACGAACAATTGCCTCGTCAAAGTTATCTCCAGCAATCTTAATCGATGTACTAACAACAGTACCTCCAAGAGAAATAACAGCAATATCTGTTGTTCCACCACCGATATCTACGATCATGTTACCGCATGGTCTTGAAATATCAATTCCAGCTCCGATAGCTGCTGCAATTGGCTCTTCAATGATAGCTACTTCTCTTGCGCCTGCACGAATTGTAGCATCTTCTACTGCTCTTCTTTCTACTTCTGTAACCTGACTAGGAACACATACACTAATTCTTGGCTTACGGAAACGTGGTTGTTTTCCTACTGCCTTATCGATAAAGTAGCGAATCATCTTTTCTGTATATGTGTAATCAGAAATTACTCCCTGTCTCAAAGGACGGATTGCAACAATATTTCCTGGTGTTCTACCAAGCATCAATCTGGCTTCTTCCCCAATTGCCTTAATCTTGTTTGTATCTCGATCAAATGCCACAACTGACGGCTCTTTTAAAACAACACCTTTTCCTTTTATATAAACCAGTACACTTGCTGTTCCTAAATCAATTCCGATATCGCTTCCAATCATTTTCTGATTACTCCTCTCTATTTTTTCTATATCATCAATCATCTTGTCTTTTTTCTCTTAATTGGTTCTAAATTGTCTACCTAGAAGCCCATTTATACACTGTATACCATTATATACATATTCCCTTTATTTTTCAAAGGTATTTTATAAAAATTTTCTTTTTCTTTGTAATATACAATTTTTCGACTTTTTTTGACCGTTTTTTGCCTATTATTACTAGAAATGAAAAATTTATTTCAAAAACATCCCTTGCCATTTTTTTCTTTTACGGCTATACTTTATTAAAAACCCGATTGTAGCGCATATCTGTGCATTAATCATGATTATAAAGTAAGAAATGAGGAAACTATGAAATATGAAAAGTGAAGCACTATCCATGCACCAGGAAATTCGTAACATTGCAAAACTGCAAGGTCTGATTTATTCCCGCTATCTCTTATTATGCACTTGCATGCTCTGTATGCTCTATTACCTTGCACATCGTTATGGACTTTACTGCTTTTATCCCTTTGCTCTATCTCTCATTACACCAACATTGATTGAATTGAGTCAAAAAAAGGGATTACACAATGCTACTGTTTTGCTTCCTGTTTTACGTGAACAATATCATTACAGCAAGCTTCGCCATGTAAGTCTCTCTGTTGCATTCTGGCTTTGCAATATTTTATTGATTTCATGGTATTTTCGTCTCATCTACTCTTCCTCAGCCAACTGGCTTGCAAACCATATTCCTCTATTCTTGTTACTAGAGAATTTGCTTTGCTATTTAGGTATCACTTATTATTACCAATTTAAATTTCATTATCAATTAATCAATAACCGATGGTAAGAAAGAATTACCATCGGTTATTAAGACATCATGAGACTATTTTTGACATTAGCTATCCACTGTTGGTTCTTCTGTTTCTATAATTTCTGTAGGTTTTGGTTCTTCTGTGATTTGTGGCTCTTCTGTCACTTTTGGTTCCTCTGTCACTATGATCTCTTCTGCTGGTTCTGAATCTTCTTTTGGCTTGTCCTCATTTGTTTCTTTCTTTTCAAACAACTGTTTTCCATTTTCATTGTGATAGCCTTCAAAATCATAGCCATTTTGCAGACATATTTCTTTTCCTAATGTTCCAAACACACCGATAAGCTGCTCTGTCTTATTGCTCACATCCACAATAGAAATTGTAAGCGACGCCTGTTTGTCCAACTGTGGCACCTGATACATCAGTTGCACATACCGTCCATCTCCAAGCATCACCATTTGTCCAGTGGAAGCCGCATCTGTATAGACATCCGCTTCACTACCACTTACCGTCAAAACATTTCCAAAGTATTCTTCTTTTGAATCAAATTGCATCCATACCGTCATTTCTCCAGTGCCAATGTTATACTCTTTCACCTCACCACCTTCATCCTCGGAAGCAGATGTACTCCATAAAAAGATTTTATTTCCCGCACTATTTACTTTTACAACACTATTTTCAACTGATTGATTTGTATAAATTTCTGATGCTGGAATACAGGTTGCTATGCTCCTTGCAGATAAATTATAGATCATTACACCAAATTCGCCATGTAAGATTACCCTGTCATTTGACGCATAATCTAATGTAACTCCATTTGCCCTGCTCATATTGGCTATTCTTCTTAATTCTGTCTGACTTTGCTTGACTTTTACTTTTTTACTATCTGCCACTTTTTGTTGATTCTGTGCTTTTTCTTTTTTTACCTTTACATTATTTTTTACTTCTTCATTATCTACAGGTTCTTCTGTGTTTATTAACACAACCTGTCCAGATGACACATCCGAATCCAATTTCAAGGAATGCGACATATAAATACCTGTAGTCGCAATCGCCAAACCTGCTGCAATTGTACCACCCACAGTAATCCAACGTCTTCTAATTCTTATCTTTTTATTATCCTCAGCAGCCTGTGAAAATGTCTCCTCTTTCAGGTCACACACGTTCCCGTCCTTTTCATCCTCACTGTCAGATATTTTCTGATACTCCTCTAACATACGTTTTTTCGTTTGCTCAATTAATTGCGAACTAGGATGAATCTCATCAAAATGTTTTTTGTATTCGTCTTTAAACATCATAAATCCACTCCTTTCAGCAAACTTTTCAATTTTCGTCTGGCTCTGGTAAGCCGAGTACGAATGGTTGATTCTTTCTCATCTAATACCTGACTAATTTCTGCGATTGATAATTCCTCATAATAAAACAAATGTATCACTGCCCGATGTTTTTGTGGCAATTTATCAAGCACCTGCACTAACGGACTTTCCTCTTCCATTTCCTGCTCGTATACGAGTGTATCCTGTATTTCTTCTCCCAGTGCATCTGTTTTTTTGTTCCAAGAACTGGTTAGTATATTTTTACACTGATTGATCGTAACTCGTATTAACCAAGCTTTCTCATGGGTATCATTGGAAAAGTCTTCTCTATGCTGCATCCATTTTATAAAAACTTCCTGAAAAATATCATCTGCATCACTACGATTTTTCATCTGATTCATGGCAATTTTGTAAACCATGTCACCGTACTTTTCAATGGCTTTATTAAAGCTTTGCTCTAATTCATTGATTTCACAACTCATGTTACTCTCCTTCAAAAGTAATACAAATCTCCTTTGTAAAAAGCTACACCAAAATATGATTTTATAAAATTAAAAGCGGAAATCACGAATTCCCTGTTCAATCAGATGCAAACGCTGTGTCGCAATCTCTTTTACTTTTGGATTTGTTACTTTTTCCATTTCTTTCTTTATCAGTGCTTCTCCCTTTTTCTTCGTATCTTCTGAAGCATAGTCCTCTAAATATTCTTTTAATGTCATTAATGCATTCGGATGACAACAGTTTAAAATTTGTCCAGACTTACACAAAGACATAAATCGATCCCCTGTTCTTCCCTCTCGATAGCAAGCTGTACAAAAGCTAGGGATATAGCCTGCACTCATAAGCCAATTTACCACTTCATCTAGGGTACGTTGATCCGATACATCAAACTGCTCTGTATCATGTGGTCGTTCTTCTTCCTGATATCCACCAACACTGGTTCTAGAACCTCCTGAAATCTGCGATACACCCAGACGAATAATATTTTCTCTTAATTCCGCAGATTCTCTTGTGGATATAATCATTCCTGTATATGGAACTGCCACACGAATACATGCTGTAATCTTGCAAAAAATATCATCACTAATTCCATTATCAAACTGTGCAGGATCAATATCATCTGCTTTTTTTACACGAGGTACTGAAATCGTATGTGGTCCCACACCATGTACTGCTTCTAAGTGTTCTGCATGCATCAACAGGGCTGCAAATTCATATTTGTAAAGATCCAGTCCAAATAAAACACCTAGCCCTACATCATCAATTCCACCTTCCATGGCACGATCCATCGCCTCGGTATGATATGCATAGTTGTGTTTTGGTCCTGCTGGATGCAGTTTTTCATACGTTTCTTTGTGATACGTTTCCTGAAATAAAATGTATGTTCCAATTCCTGCTTCACTAAGCTTTCTATAATTTTCTACGGTAGTCGCTGCAATATTAACATTTACCCTACGAATCGCACCATTTTTATGTTTGATGCTATAAATGGTATGAATACAATCCAATATATACTCAATTGGGTTGTTTAGAGGGTCCTCTCCCGCTTCAATGGCTAATCGCTTGTGTCCCATATCCTGTAATGCAATTACCTCCGCCTTTACTTCTTCTTGGGTAAGTTTTTTTCTAGGAATTGTTTTATTTTGTTGGTGGTATGGGCAATATACACATTTATTGACACAATAGTTTGACAGATAAAGTGGCGCAAACATGACAATACGATTTCCATAAAAATCCTTCTTAATCTGCTCCGCTAAATCATATACCTGCTCAATTTTTTCTGGTATTTCACAGGCAAGTAACACAGAAGCCTCTCTATGAGTCAATCCCTTTTTCAATTTTGCCTTTTCAATAATCTGATCAATCAACTCTATATTGTCTTTATTTTGCTCTGCGTAAGCAATCGTTTCTCTAACCTCTTCATCAGAAATAAATTCCTCTGCCTTTAATGATTTTGGATCATACATTTTTCTTTCCACCTTTCTACCTGCTCAATGGAAAAGACCTACACAAACAGCATAGGTCTTATGGTTTTACTTATTTTGATTGTAACATTGTATCCGCCAACTCTTCCATTACCTTCACTGTGTCTTCATTCATTGTAGATTTGATCGTCACGATAGGTTCTACCAGCGTACAATCTTTAAATTGTTCTACATATGCTTTCATGAGTTTTCCCGCCATCGGTGCCCATGTTCCATTTTCTATGATACCAATGGTTCTTTTCTGATAGTTTTTAATCTTTAAATGGTATAAGAAATCCTCCATGCAAGGGAATAATGCGGCATCGTAAGTTGGTGCAGCAAGTATCAATTTGTCATAACGGAACGAATCTTCAATTGCCTCTGCCATATCATCTCGTGATAAATCAAACATAGACACTTTTTGACCCTTTGCTTCTAAAATTTCTCCCATCTTTTTCGCTGCTATCGCTGTATTTCCATGAATAGATGCATACGCGATCGTCACACCTTCATTTTCTGGACGGTAGCTAGACCATATATCATATTTTTCTATATAATGTCCTAAATCCTCTGTCAAAATTGGTCCATGCAATGGACAAATCGTTTTAACATCTAAGGTTGCCGCTTTCTTTAGAAGTGCCTGTACGGAAGTTCCGTACTTTCCTACGATATTTATATAATATCTACGTGCCTCACAATCCCATGGTTCATCTGTATCCAATGTTCCAAACTTTCCAAATCCATCCGCAGAGAATAATATCTTTTCTGTGCTTTCATACTCTACCATTACTTCCGGCCAATGTACCATTGGTGCCATAACAAAGGTAAGTACGTGTTCTCCCAACTCCAAGGTATCTCCTTCTTTGACCGTTACCTTTCTATTTGTCAAATCAATAGAAAAGAACTGTGGAATCATGGCAAAGGTTTTTGCATTTGCAACAACCTGCATCTCTGGATATGCCTCACAAACCTTTTGAATATTAGATGCATGATCCGGTTCCATATGAGAAACGATTAAATAATCAGGTGTTCTTCCTGCTAACTCGCGTTCAAGATTTTCAAACCATTGCTCTGTTGCACGACTATCTACGGTATCCATAATAGCAATTTTTTTATCTAATATTAAATAGGAATTGTATGATACTCCGTTTGGTACGTCATATTGACTCTCAAATAAATCAATATCGTGATCATCGCATCCTATGTACTTAACTGAATCTGAAATTGTAACTGTATGCATTCTATCAAGTCCTTTCTTTTGTGTATTCAAAACAATCTTTACTAAGTATAGCAAATTATCCCGTCGTAAACAAGCATTCTACCAAAGAAGTTTCTGCCAAGCAGTCATTAGCACGCTTTTAAAAAGATGCTTTGCTACTACTATTCTACTACTTTTCTTTTTGTATTTCTAACTTTCTAAAACGATTCCATGCCGCAAACACTTCCTGCTGTCTAGGCAACACAGGAAATCCCGCGGAATATCCTCTTGGAATCAAGGCTGAAAATCCTTTTTTCTCCACTTGGCTATATAATTCCTCTATCACCTGCTGCATCGTCTTTTTTCCATCTACAATTTTTTCCATGGCATATTTCATCAGATACGCAATCCCTACTGTCTGTCCATAATCTACCAGTTGTTCTAAATATCGCACATCCGCAAGCTCTTTATTAAAGCAAATGGTATCGGTTGCCGTTGTTTTTACCTTCATATCTCTGCCTTTATAGGATAGATCAATTCTTTTCACTGCACGTTCAAAGGAAACCAATGGTACCTGTGTCTTTTTCTCTGTACACATAGATGGATATTGCTTTAAGATTTTTTTTGCCTCCTCTTTGATGTCTTTTACTTCATAAAAATCAAGCTGTAAAATATAATCTGCTACCTCTAAATATGCCGCAGAACTTCCCACTACAATAACGGTAGAGATTCCCTTCTCCTGATACAACGCCTGTACATAACTGATAAATGGGGTAATTGGCTCTTTGTCCTTTGTTACAATCTGCTGCATAATTCCATCACGAACCATAAAATTGGTAGCGGATGTATCTTCATCAATCAAAAATGTGTTTACTCCAGCTTCCATTGCCTCAACCATATTTGCTGCCTGTGAGGTGCTGCCACTGGCATTTTCTGTAGAAAATGCTTTGGTATCTTTATTATTTGGTAAATGATTGATAAACATTTGTATATCTGTATTGCAAATACTTCTTCCATCCTCTGCCCGAATCTTCATTGCCGTGGCATCTGTAATTACATATTCTCTTCCGTCCCCTTTTATATGATTGTACACACCAAGTTGGATGGCCTCCAATAAAGTAGATTTCCCGTGATACCCGCCACCGACAATAACCGTAACACCCTTCGGGATTCCCATACCCCGAATTGTTCCTCCATATGGTAGATTTATCGCAATTTCCATGCTGGCAGGTGAGGTAAATGGAACTGCACCTTTTAATGGTTTTTGTGAAATCCCACTTTCTCTTGGTAAGATAGCACCATTTGCCAAAAAGGAAACCAATTGTAATCTTTCTAATTCCTTTCTGATAAACTCCTGATTTACTGCCAATTCCATACTTTCTTTTAGTTTATCCATAGAATAACTTTTACATACAAAAACTTCTTCTATCATTTTAGGTAGCAAAGTAAACAGAATTTTAATCAATTCTCCTGCCAAAATACTTCTACCCTTTGCAGGAAATCCGATTAAAAAATATCCCTGTATTTCTTTTTCGTTTATCCGTACAGCCTGTCGCTCCAACACTTCCTGTCCGCAACCACAAACACCTAATCTTCCACTATTTCCTGACCCTGCCTTCTGATTTTGTTTTCCTATAAATCGATTCCATTTTCGAAGAATCGTATCCTCCAATGCCAGTCGTTTACACTTGTCCTCATAAAGAGAAGTAGGGAAACCATTGGTTTTTTGAGGAACAATCACCCTGACTCTCGACGGAGATGCAAAAGGGTCCCCTTGCACTTTGTCAATCGCTAACACAAAATCTGTGAACTGATATTCCCCTGCTATACTTTTATATAAAGAATAACTTTTATGATCTATTTCCTGTAATTTTCGCTTTAATTCTGCTGCGGTTTTCATATTTTTATCTTCCTCATATTCTATAGTAGTAGTGTTTTTAGTCCCTCTCCAAGGACTGTAATCATCCTTTAAGACATCGTGTTTTTCTTTTTATTTTATAAAGAGAAAAATCGTTTGGATTCATCTAACATTTTTCGATATCCGATTCGCTCGCCCATTTTTATAACGGTTTCGATGCCCTCTTGTGTATTTTCTATTAAATCTCTGTCCAAATCTACTGCTCCCTCTTTAAACAGCACAACGACCGTAGATCCTCCATAGGAAAAGTATCCTTTTTCCTGTCCTTTTTGTACCTCTTTTACGCCTTCCTCTATATTGTTAATTTTCCCAACTAACATGGCTCCCACTTCCATTTGGATAATCTCGTCAAAATAATAGGTGCGGATTCTACAAAATTCTCTTGCATTTTCCTGATATACAGGTACCTGTTCACGAACCACTGGAACAAGTGCATGAAACACACCATGCAAGTAGTGATTCTTTCCTTTTTTTCCATCTGCCACATAGCAATAATGGTGGTAATCTGCCCCTGTAAGACGCACAACCAATGCAACACCATTTCGATATTTTTCTGCTAGTTCTTTGCTTTTTAATAACCGTTCTATGGAATAGGTACTATTTTTTATTTGTAAACATAAGTCCTCCGTAATTGTGTAAACAGAGGCTTTGCCGTCACAAGGTGCGACTATACTTGCCATCTCTCCATCAATCGGACGCATTTCTGGTTTTATCTCTCTTGTAAAAAAGGAATTAAAAGAAGAATAGAACTTCGATTTATATAAGTCCATATCAATGTGATGCATATTTTTATAAGGAACTGCCAATCCCACTGAAATCCGACTATCTAATATAGCTCCCAAAAATCTTTGCAATCCAGGAGAAATTAGAGGTTTTATCATAAGTCGTCCCAATTTTGTCCCATACAAAAAGGAAGCAACCTTCTCTCCTCTTGTTTCTTCCTTCACTATTTCACCATCTCTATTTTTATATTCCATATTATTTTTCTCCTTTACTTTTTCCATAGAAAGTGCTAAAATCTAAACATTGACGAAAAACAAGTAGCACAGATGATCGCGCCTATTAATGCCGAAAGGCTTTAGGTGAGGAAAGTCCGAGCTTCACAGGGCAGGATGCCGGATAACGTCCGGTGGAGGCGACTCCCAGGCTAGTGCAACAGAAATAAACCGCACGTTTATCGTGTAAGGGTGGAAAGGCGAGGTAAGAGCTCCCCGCAGTCTTGGTAACAAGGCTGGCTATGTAAACCCCATCCGAAGCAAGACCGAATAGAAAAGCATTGCGGCGACCCGTCGCGCTTTTGGGTAGGTCGCTTGAGCCTGGTGGTAACATCAGGACCAGATAGATGATCATCTAATACAGAACTCGGCTTATAGTGCTGCTTGTTTTTTATCTTTTCTTAAAATTAAAACTTTCTGCTATCATCAGCATTACTCCACCAATTGCAATACAAACATCCGCAAAGTTAAATACAATATTTCGCAAGATCTTACAATCGATATGCATATAATCTACCACATATCCTTTTTTGAAACGATCCCATACATTTCCCAAGGAACCTGCCAAAAAGAACGACCAAGATACCTTTTCCAGACAATGTCCTCGTTTTCTTTTCGTTTTCATCCAATTAAAAAATACAAAAAGAAGCATGATAAAAGATACATTTTTTATTGTTTCAGGTTCCTGCTCTCCCAACGAATACATGGCCCCTTTGTTGTGACACTTCTTTATGGTACATTTTCCTTTTGTCTTTATGATTTTCTTTGGTTGTTTTTCAATCCAATTCTTTATATAACGATCCAAACCAAACAATCCCATTACCATACTAAACACTGTGTTTTCCTCCCTGTGATACCAGATTTTCTGCCAATTACAAAACTCGTCCTATTCTAATTTTCTTTGTAACGCGTTATGATTCACACGCATCCAACTCTACTCTTGCCTCATGATATTCCTGTGCAAGTGCCTCATTTTCCTTCTGTCTTGCCAATGTCTCCAGTTTTTCATAACATTGTTTCAAACCTTCTTTTGGAATATTCTTTTGACAACGAATATTTAAAATTGCAGTAACACTTTCCATTGCATTATAATACCAATTACTTGCCTCTTCAAAATCTTCCTGCTCCATATAAAACGCCCCTAACTCACAACAAGCCTCACTACATGGATTTTCTGCAATATCCTTCATAATATATTTGAAAAAGGATACAGTATCTTCTTTTATTCTTGCACAATGCGCCAACACAAGAAATGCCTCCTTTAATTCCTCTGCTGTACGCTGCTCCCCTGCACTTTTTAAAAAGAACGCCTCTGCCTTTAAAAAGTCCTCCCGTTCTCCTGTAATAAAAAGCTCCCTTGCATACATGTTGTGCAAGTGTTTTGTCACCTGCTCTCCTCTTGCAATCATCCGTTGAAATGCCGCAAAGTCTCTGGCACCATGATTATTTTCCGGTTTGTGTAAAATGGCAATCTCACTATCATAAATAATCGGCTCAATCTGTACACATTCATGAATCGGATTGTTCCAAGTAAACTGACGAAGTCGCTTATAAAGTTTAGGTCTGTATTCTTTATCGTAATTATACGTGGTATTGTATTCTAATTGATTGCTGTAATACATCTGCACAATATCAATTTCTGGCAGTAACACCTGCTTTAATTGCTTAAATTTCTCATAATTCTCCTGATCTAACACCTCGTCCGCATCTGCTACATAAATGTATTCCTTGGTAGCCTTTGAAAAAGAAAAATTTCTTGCCGCCGAAAAATCGTCAATCCAAGTAAAATCGTATATTTTATCCGTATACTTTTTGGCAATTTCCTTTGTTCGATCTGTAGAACCTGTATCTACAATAATTATCTCATCCATCAGTCCTTGTAAAGACTGCAAACACCGTTCCAATACGCGTTCTTCATTCTTTACAATCATACATAAACTAATACTAATCATCTTTTGTCCTCTTTCATTTCTCTGACAGCTTCATAACCATTTTGCTTTTATTATGATTTTAATTCCTGTAATCGCTTTTCCAATGCTGTCTTATAAGCTATAACAATATAGGCATCTAAATACGAATATTTATTAACCAAAAATTCGTATGTCTTATAAAAAAAAGCAATCGTTAGTATTACAGACGTTATGGTATTGATATACGTAACTTCTCCCAATGAAAAGATTATAGCCAATGCCAAAAAATACGTGATAACAATAAATATATAATGTTTGCTCAGTCTTAACACCAACATGATGGTATCTTTTAATCGGCTCTGCATTTGCAAAAGAACGTTAATATCCTTTTCTTTCAGTCCTTCATAAATTTCCTCCGACACATCGGAAATTTTTATCATTTCGCCCTTCGTTCTGCGAAGTTGCTCCATCTTTTGATATTTTCTCAAATAATCTACATATTTACTATTTCCCAGTTCCTGTCTTAGAAGCCCTTCAAAAGCATTGATCATATCACCCCTCCTCATCCTTACGTCCTAGAATTTACATCTATTTTTTACCTTTTATTCACAATTCATTCATACAACTCTCATTTTTTCATATTATAATTTAAACATAAATAATATTAAGGCAGTTCGATTTTTTTATATACTTTCGGCCTGGCGGATAGCTCCCCTACCTGCCAGGCACTCCTCTTTTATAGGGCTTTATTCTTGCCCCTTTCCCAATAATTCCAACGCAGCTTCATATTGAAAATTTTGAATTTCTTTTAGTACGTTTTCAAACAAAATTCTCTTTTCACCTTTTGATGCATACATCAATGTGTTTGTAAGCTCCCGCAAATCATTATATTCATATTTTTGCAAGTCATTCACAAGTTTATCATAATATTTCGTAAAATTTTCTTCATCCAATGGGCGATATTGTTCTGCCTGTTTTTTCTTGTAATCTCCATCATATTGTGCAAGTCCCTGTTCCAAACTTCCAACAAATACATCTAAGTCTTTTAAGTATTGTTCTAAATCATTGGAAAGCAAATCTACTGAAGAATTTGTACATGCCAACTCAAACAACTGGGATTGCTCGGATAATTTATGTGCCCCCAGATTTAAAAAGATACCCTTCAAACTATGAAAAGAAATTTTCATAGAAGATGGCTGTATCAGAGATTCACTATATACAAATAAATGTTTTTGCTGTTGTCGGATATTATCAACCGCAGTCTCTAATACCTTTATGTAATTTTCTACCGTATTTCCCAAATGACTAAGTCCTTCTTCCACATTTAGTCCATTTACCTGTGAAAAAATCTCTATAATCTGCTTTGCATCATCGCCAGCCTGCTTTTTCGAATCTAAACTTGCCACCTGTTCTTTTGGAACCCATTCTTCCAATAATTGTTGCAGTGATTCCAATGTCAATGGTTTTGCCAATACATTGTCTGCACCTGCTCTACTAAATTTTGATTTTAACTCTGGTGTTACATCCGCAGATAACCCAATAATAGCAGGTCTTTTTACTTTTCCAAGTTTGCGGATTTCCTCTGTTGTCTCTATTCCATTCATTTCCGGCATTAGGTAGTCCATGAAAATAACATCAAAATCCTCATATTTGGCTTTTTCCACTGCATCTTTTCCCGAATACACTTCCGTAACCTGTATGGCAAATTGCTCTAACATACTTGCTACAACCATGGAATTTACCTCATTGTCATCTACTACCATAACCTTCTTGCCTTCTGCACTAAAAAACATATCGTTGCTCATGAATTTCCTCCATCTGTCTATTTAAAAAATCTTTTTTCAAACTCTGTTGCAGGCATAGGTTTTCCATATAAGTAACCCTGAATTTTGTCCGTATTTAAAAACATTAAAAATTCCATTTGCTGCTTCGTTTCCACACCTTCTACTATAATCTCCATATTTACGCTGTGTGCCAGCTCTGCAATCGCACTAAGTAAGCTTGGATTGAAGTCCTTTGTCCCATACGTTGACACAAAGCTCTTATCAATTTTCACATAATTTAATGGCATCTCCATAATGTGATTCAATGAGGAATATCCTGTTCCAAAATCATCCAGTGCTATGCTAAATCCATAGGAACGCAATTCCGTCAATACCGTTTTCATCAAACTCATATCTTCTACTGCCAGACTTTCTGTTACCTCTAAAATAATATTCTCTTTATTTACGCCAGTCGCTCTTGCAATCTCTAGAATACGTTCCACAATATTAGGTTGTACTAACTGAATAACCGACAAATTCACACTGACTTTAAAGTCTGGATTGTATGTATCGTTCCACCGTTTACAGGTTGCAAACGTTTGTCGCAAAACGTACTCCCCAAGCGGTACAATTAAACCTAAATACTCTGACAGGGATATAAAATTGATCGGCGAAATAAATCCCAGTTCTGGACTATACCAACGCACCAACGCTTCCGCAGATACATACTCTTTTGTCTGTGCACGTACAATAGGCTGGAAGAACATTTCAAATTCTACGCATCCCTTGGCAATTGCCTTTCGCAAATATTTTTCATAATTTACTCTGTCCATGGATGGCTGTAAAACTGCACGCTTATAATGCTGGATTCGATTCTTACCTTTTCGTTTTGCCTCATACACTGCTGCATCTGCATATTTTAATAATTCTCTTGGATGCGCACTATCCTTTGGATATTCCGCTATACCTATACTAACCGTACAGAAACATTCTTTATCCTGTAATTTCCAACTGCTTTGGAATAATGCCAAACATTTTTGAATAATTTCCTCTACCTTTTTCTCATATTCGCTACGAACAAAAATTAAAAATTCGTCTCCATCTACACGATAACAATAATTTTCGATTTCAGGAATGTCATTCAATTCCTTGGAAATCTTGTTTAATAAGATGTCTCCATATTCTGGTCCCAATCCTTCATTGATATGTCTAAAATCGTCCAAATCTAATGCAAATATGTACCCTTTTTTCCTACTTTCTATCGCAGCCTCAATCAATTTGGCTGCATCTGTTTCGTATTTTAAACGGTTTGGCAAGCCAGTTAAGAAGTCCAAATATGTCTCTTTTTTTGTCATTACAGAATCATACAGCATATTTTGCGATGCAATGGAATCTATTTCAATTACAATACGCATGTATTCTTCCCCTGACTGAAAGCCTCTTCCCGTATTCATCGTATTAATCCAATGCTTTTCTCCCTTGGCATCTACAATACGATATTTTTGATAAAAGAAACGCTCTTTTCTTTCGAATGCTTCTCTAATTTCTTCTTTTACACGCTCTCTATCCTCTGGATCAATCACATCTGTCCAATTTACTTTTCTTTGAATCACGTCTTCCATCGGATAACCTAATAAACAAAAGTTAGAAGTCGCATAACGGATGTTCATTTCCTCTTGCTTTCCAACACAGAGAATCATTTTTCGTTCCAACATCACACATTCACGCAAAAGTGTATTTTCCATACTCTGGCTGGCATAAAGCTGTTTATAATCTTCTTCAGAAAGCACTGGTTTGCATATCATTAGCACTCCAAGAAGTTCTTCTCCTTTTCCAATAATAGGCAATTTGTTCATAGAAACCAAACCAGTGTTTTCTTTCGTAAAGTCAACCTGTTCCACCTGACAAAATACAGGTTCTTTCTTCTCATATACGGCATTTTGCTGTCGTTCTATTTCTTTCATCATTTCCAATTCGGTCTCTGTCGCCTGCTCGGGATGTTCCAGCATATATGCATAATGCGACATTCCAAACTTCAGTCCGATACTGACGGATACATTCTCCTTATTGGCATCTTTCCAAATCAATCCTGGTAACAATTTAGAAACATCCATCCGAAACGGCTGCTTGATACTCTCATCAAAAAAAGCAACTATAATATGCTCATTCGGTAATGGAAGCACATTCAATTCAAAGTCCACTGCTCGCAATTCTTCTCCTACCATTACCTTCTGTTCAAAAAACAACTGACTTCCTCCGCTCAATAACTCAGCTGGTAATTTGAATTTCTTTCGATCTGGCCAGAGTAAATTCGCATTTTGACAAGAAGTACCATTTAATACCGCTTTCGCTAATCGATTGGCAGCAATCACTTTTCCTGTCTCATATACATATACTCCCATAGGAAAGTCAATGTATTCTACCATCTCTATCAATTGTTTTTTTACACTGCTTCTCATAAATTATCCCCCCACTTTATTCTATTTCTTCCCATATCTTTTTTTATAACTCCCTTGCTAATAGCCCCTAGCACATCTTAGTAGAACAGTACCATTCATAAAATTTCCAAACAAAATACTTTAACCGCTCTTATATATTTCTCATAATTTCTATTATAACAAACTCTAACATCTTAGGCAAGTAAAGGGATTTTGGCAGTTTGCAAAGCATACACTTTCCCTATAACAAAAAAATGCTGCCGT
>FR899675.1:47880-55922 GCA_000437275.1 Clostridium sp. CAG:411
CCCTTTTAATCAATTCATACTTTGGTACTTTATTCTCTATTACTATAGCTTACGCCTTCTGTCAATAAAAAGTAAGGTACATCGAAAGAAAAATTTGATTATAGTGTTGTAACGTTAGTAGCTTGTGGTCCCTTTGCTCCTTCGATTACTTCGTATTCGACCTGTTGTCCTTCTTCAAGAGTCTTGTATCCTTCCATGTTCAATCCAGAAAAGTGAACGAATACATCCTTTCCCTCTTCATCTGTAATAAAGCCGAATCCCTTTTGGTTGTTAAACCATTTTACTGTACCTTTGTTCATGAGTTGTTCCTCCATAAAATAAATTCCATGTGCAAGCACATATATCTATTGTATCATTCTTTTTGCTGTAAGTCAATTGAAGAAATGAGATATATGGTTGCTTACAATGCCTTTTTATTAACTTTTGTTCTTATTATTTTGTCTTTTTTACTCGAATTAACATATCTACTGCTGCGCCCAAAGATAAGAGCATCAAAACTACAAGTGTTCCAACATTTGCGGTATGATCACCAGTAGATGGTGTTTCTGATACAATTGGAGCCTCTGTCTCTTCTGGTTTCTCTGGCTCTTCCGTTTCTTCTGGTGCTTCTGTCTCCTCTGGCTCTTCTGTTTCTTCAATTACTGCCTTTGGTGTTGCTGTTGGATCTGGATCATCAATATCCGGTTCCTGTGTCGTTGGTACTCCACTGTCTTTTAAGTTATAGTATACTTTTAATACGGTTGAATTATCACTCTTAACTACATCTGTTTCATTGGTATCTTTTGTAGTTGTATGTTTGTAACCAGCAATATCAATAATCTCAGCAGTTACTTTTTCACCTGTTGTAGAAGTGATATTTCGAACTTCTGTATAAAGTCGATAGGTACCATCTTTTTGCTCTACATAATATTCCACTGCATATACTGGCTGTGAAATAGGATCATAATATACCTTCATGGTAGTAGAACCATCGGCTGCTACCACATCAGCTTCATTTGATTCGGATGTAGTTACATGTGTATAACCGTCATAGGTCTTTTCTGGGGCAGTTACATGCTTACCTGCATATGTCTGCTCTCCCTGTACCGTATCTGCTTTCTTATAAGTACCATCTTCCTGTTTTAAGTAATATTCTGTCTTATATGTGGTTTTCACTGGATCATAGTATACATCCATCTCATATACTTTACCTTCCTGCTCTAAGGTTGCATTGTAGGTCTGATTCTTAGATGGATTTACTTCATACCCTTCACTCTTATACTTACCTGTATAATTAGCATCTGCATCCGTTACAGTTACAGAAGTTCCTACTTCATCATAAGCTACATTTGTGCTTTCTACATACTCGTATTGCTCTGTATCTGGATTTAACTTATAATAATTTAACTTATAACCTGCCTGCTCTGGCTTCACTGGGTCATAGTATACCTTCATTGTAGTGGAACCATCGGCTGCCACTTCTGCCTGCTCTAAAGAATCAGAAATTGTCACATGTGTATAACCATCATAAGTCTTTTCTGGAGCAGTTACATGAGTACCTGCATATGTATGTTCTCCCTGTACCGTATCTACTTTCTTGTAGGTACCATCTTCCTGTTTCAGATAATACTCTGTCTTATATGTTGTGATAACCGGATCGTAATATACATCCATGTCATATATTTTGTTTGCTTCTTTTAATGTTGCATTGTAGGTTTGATTTTTGCTCTCATTTACTTTGTAATTGTCTTTTGTAAACTTGTCCTTATATGCTGCATCTACATCTGTCACGGTTACTATTTTACCAACCTCATCATAAACTGGTTTGGTACTCTCTACTAATACATATTCTTTTGTATTTACATCATATTTGTAATAGTTCAATTTGTAACCTGCTAATTCACTGTCTACTGGATCATAATACACATTCATATAATAGGTCTTACCAGCTTCATCCAAAGTAACGGAGGTCTCCTGTTTTGCTGTTGCACTATATTCATACAGCTTTCCATTAAACTGGTTATATTTTGTTGCATATGTTCCGTCTACCTTTTCTGCAGTCACTGTAGTTCCTACTTCGTCCTCTTCGACAGGTGTTGTTTCAACTAAAACATATTCACCAGTCTGCGAATCCTTAATATAATAGTTCAAAGCGTAAGATGCGGTTTCTGCTGGAACACTCATCTTAAATGAATGAATAGTATGGTTTGCTTTTGAAGAAGCAACTGCAGAAGTAAATCCAACATATACGTCTTTTCCCTGGAACTTACTTAAATCAATTTTCTGTGTAATAACAGGCTGTGCTGGCTTAGCAACATTGTCTGCCAATGCACCGTTTGCATAATACACTTTCATCGTTGTTCCATCATAGTCAACCCACGCTGTAAACAAACGATTATCTACACCTTTATCTGCAAATCTTGTAGTACATGAACTTGATGTACTTGCCTTATTGGCATCTGAACCAGCAGAACCATATGGCACGTAAGATGCTTTGTTATTACGTTTGATCGTACCATTCAAATTACTGTAAAGATTGCTGGTACGTTCTGTTGGGTCTATATTATTAATATAATAAATACCTTCATGTTTCTTTACATTACCATCTAATGTAATTCCAATATGGTCAAAACGCTCATTATGTTCTGGGTTTGCATAGTTTGAAATATATCCACCTTTATATGGATTTGCGGCCGCATAATTTGGATTTCCGTCATTTCCATCAGAATGGAAATACAATTGGTTATCAAATCCCCAGTTCTGTAAATCATATGCATTATTTGTTTGATCCGTGTAACAATATGCACCATTATAAAAGGAATCCAATTCAATCGCCAAACTATCTTCCATTCCCTGATATCCCATACCACTACCTGCATCTAATGCAGTAGTTTGCTTTGAGGTCATAACAAAAGCAATTCCATCGCCACCGACTTCTCTGGCATACTCATCGCCACCAGCCTGTTTTGCATTTACGACTGCTTCTGGCATAGAAAACGTAAAGGATACGGAAAATGCTGCATCCTCATCCAATCGTACTGCATCCCTCACAAAAGCGGCACCACTACGATAGTCCTGAAAACTGTCTGTTGCTTCATAACCAACTTTATTTTTGTCCTCCTTTACACCACGAATCAGACGAATGACTTCATTATCTCCCTTTGTACCAAGATACTGTCCTTCCTGTGAATCATTCACAATGGTTGGTGCATAATTTGTTGTGCTAAGTGAATAAGCCTTATTGTTTGTATCACGTCCCTGACCAGAAAAATTCCAAGAATCTTTTGAAAAATCTGTTCTCATTCCCTGTCCTTGTGCAAAAACCACCTTTTCACCTTTTGTCTTTTGTTCCGCTTTTGCCTGATTGTTCAGCTTCAGTCCGTGGTATCCCACTATGCTGGTAATTCCCACTGCTGCCGCAACACCAAAGGCAAATGCCCGCATAACTTTCTTCTTAGCCATATCTTCTACCCCCTGTTTTTAATAGCATAACTTGATATAATTTTATCCTTTATATCGACATACTCTTACTTTTAATTAACTATTCTTCTAATATTTTGTGTCCTTTTTTTTGTACAAAATATATTTTTTCAATCAAACTAACTATGAGAAATACACACTGCAACACCCTGACAAAAAGAAAAGGTTTTAGCCTAAATGCTAAAACCTTTTCCCTCTTTAAACAATACCCCATTTTTTAACAGTACAACCATCACAAGTAATAACTGCACAATTAAAATTGCTGGCATTCCATATACAAAACTCTTATGCTTTGTCTTATGTCGAAATAAATGCATCCCATACATCGAACCTATGCTGCCACCTATAGCAGCTATAAGAAATAATGTTTTTTCTGGTATTCTCCACTGCCCTTTTTTGGCTTTATGTTTATCGATTCCCATAGATAAAAAACCTGCAATGTTTACCAGAATTAGATATACAATTAAAATTTTCCATTGAATATCCATTTTATCCTATTCCTCATCCTCTTTCTTTTCTGGAGATGCGATTACGGCGATGCCTAATTCTTCTAACTGCTTTTCATCTACAATATTTGGTGCTTCTGACATAATACAAGAAGCATCTTTTACCTTAGGGAATGCAATTACGTCTCGAATACTATCCATCTGTGCCATAAGCATAACCAGACGATCTAATCCATATGCCAAACCTGCATGTGGTGGTACTCCATACTTAAATGCATTTAATAGGAAGCCAAATTGGCTGTATGCCTGTTCTTTTGTAAATCCAAGCGCTTCAAACATACGCTCCTGTACATCATTCTGGTGAATACGCACAGAACCACCACCAATTTCTGTACCGTTTAATACAATATCATATGCCTTTGCACGAACTCTTCCAGGTTCCGTTTCCAAATACTGTAAATCTTCTTCCATTGGCATAGTAAATGGATGATGCATTGCTGTGTAACGATTTTCTTCTTCAGACCACTCAAGAAGTGGAAATTCTGTAACCCATAAGAATTTGTATTCATCCTTATGCAACAATCCCATCTGATTTGCAAGCTCTAAACGGAGTGCTCCCAGCACATCCCAGACTACTTTATTTTTATCTGCTGCAAATAGAAGTAAATCACCATTTTCTCCATCCATTGCCTGAATCAATGCTTTCATTTCTTCTTCTTTCATAAATTTAGCAAAAGAAGATTTGATTGTACCATCTTCATGAATGGCAATATAGGCAAGTCCCTTTGCACCATATCCTTTTGCAAAATCAACTAAAGCATCAATTTTCTTTCTTGGCATATTTCCCTGTCCTTTGGCATTGATACCACGAACCGTTCCGCCATTTTCGATTGCCCCTTTGAATACTCCAAATTCACAATCTTTTACAACTTCTGTCACATTAGTAAGTTCCATACCAAAACGAATATCCGGCTTATCAGAACCAAAACGATCCATTGCTTCCTGCCAAGTCATTCGCTGGATTGGAAGTGGAACATCCACACCGATTGTTTCTTTAAATAATTTTTGTAACAATCTTTCATTTACGTCAATTACGTCATCCACATCTACAAATGACAATTCCATATCCATCTGTGTAAATTCTGGCTGTCTGTCTGCTCGTAAATCTTCATCACGGAAACATCTTGCGATCTGGAAATAACGATCATAACCAGAACACATCAATAACTGCTTGAAAATCTGTGGAGACTGTGGAAGTGCATAAAAGTTTCCTGGATGCACACGGCTAGGAACCAAATAGTCTCTTGCTCCTTCTGGTGTACTCTTATTAAGGATTGGAGTTTCAATCTCTAAAAATCCTTCCTCAGCTAAAAATTGACGAGTAAGAGTAGATACTTTACTACGAAGAATCAAATTTCTTTGTAAATCTGGTCTTCTAAGGTCTAAATATCTGTATTTTAAACGAAGTTCTTCTTTTGTCTTACTATCTTCCTCAATTGGAAATGGAGGTGTCTCTGATTCTGATAAAATACGAATACGCAATGCTCTTACTTCAATTTCTCCTGTGGCAAGATTTTTATTGATACCACCCTCACGTTCACATACTTTACCTGTTACCGCAATTACAAATTCACTTCTAAGCTTTTCTGCCTTTGCAAAGCTTTCTGTTCCACATTCACTTTCTTCAAAGATAATCTGCAATAATCCAGAACGGTCGCGCAAATCAACAAAAATAATTCCACCTTTGTTTCTCTGTTTTTGCACCCATCCCATAACGGTAACTTCTTTGCCTACATCTGCTTTTGATAATTCTGCACAGCGACAACTTCTGTGCAATCCACTCATTGATTCTGCCATTTTTATTTACTCCTCCAGTTTCTTACTTAAATAATCCTGCTATTTCATCCAACGCAACTTCTGTTTGCTCATGGGTATCCATATTTTTCACTACAGCAACTCTCTTTTCTAGTTCATCACTTCCCAATACTACTGTATTTTTTGCTCCAATTTTATTGGCATATTTCATCTGGGCTTTTACACTTCTGTCCATATAATCTGTCTCGACCACAACACCTGCCAAACGAAGCTCATTTACAAGCTGGTATGCTTTTGCTCTGGCTTCTTTTCCAAGAATACCTACATATAATTCAGGTGTAGGTGCCTTTTCCAATTCTACTCCCTCTTTTTCCAAGAAATAAAGGATACGTTCAATCCCCATTCCAAAACCTACAGATGGAATATCCTGCTTTCCGTCAATCTCATGTATCAGATTGTCATATCGTCCACCACCGCAAAGTGTAAAGCCATCTTCATTGACAAATTCAAAAACTGTCTTTGTGTAATAATCCAATCCACGTACAATTCCTGTGTCAATCTCAAATGGAATATTCAACTCTGTCAAAAGAGCCTGTAATTCTTCAAAATGCTCCTTACATTCCTCATCTAAATAGTCAATTGTTCTAGGTGCATCCGCAACAATCTCTTTACACTCTGGCACTTTACAGTCAATGACACGAAGAGGGTTTTTCTGCATTCTCTCTTTACAAGTTGGGCAAAGCTTTTCTTCATGTTTATGCAGATATGCCAATAAGGCATCATTATATTTTTTTCTACAATTTGCACAACCAATGCTGTTAATATGAAGCTTTGCATCCTTTAATCCTAACTTGCGGATAAAGGTGGTAACCAACGTAATCAATTCTACTTCAGCTAAAGGACTTTTGGAACCAATAAACTCTACACCAAACTGGTGATGCTGTCTCATACGCCCACTCTGTGGTTTTTCATAACGAAATGCTGGTGTAACATAAAACAATTTTGTTGGCTGGCTTTCTGCATACATACTGTTTTCCAAATAAGCACGAATAGCACCCGCCGTACCTTCTGGTTTCAAGGAAATACTTCTATCTCCCTTGTCCGTAAAAGTATACATTTCTTTTTGTACTACGTCTGTAGTCTCTCCAACACCACGTTGAAATAATTCTGTATGCTCAAATACTGGTGTAATCACTTCTTTTATGTTATATACTTTACATAAATCTCGTGCCATCTTCTCCAGTACGGTTCGTTTCTGCATACTTTCTCCATACCAATCCTGTGTTCCTTTTGGTCTCTGTGTAATCAATGTATTTTCCTCCTTTTGCTGATTCACTCTATTCTAACTTACCTGTTTCTACGCAGATAAGCAACTGTCTTTTTATTTTAATTTTGTAATGTCTCTTCTAACAAATCAGATTGACACATATACTCCATAAATTTTTCTGACATCTTCTCTATCTCTTCCAAATCAAAAACAGCCTGAAACTCATCCGAATGTAACACTCTTTGAAATGCAACTAAAATTTCTATATCAAAATTTTTAGTTTCTTCTAACATAACCTCTACTGCACCTTCCTGGTCAAACGCAGCTCGATAACTTCGGTCTGAAGTTAGTGCCGCAAACACATCACACACATGTAAAATACGTGCTCCATAAGGTATATCTTTTCCTGTTAAATTATCCGGATAACCACTTCCATCATAATTTTCATGATGATGATACACAGCCTCTTGAATAAATCTGGAATAGTTTAACTTATGTAACACATCATAACTGTACACCGAATGCATTCGGAAATACTTCATTTCTTCTACTGCAAGAGCATCTTTTCCATACAAATAACGATTCATTTTAATCTTTCCGATGTCATGCAACAATCCCGCAATTGCTATTTCATTGCAAAAATCATCGTTTTCACCAAGTTGTCTTGACAGCAAAACTGCAAGATTACTAACCACAATGCCATGGCAGATTACATCCACAAGTTCTGACTTAATAGAATCTTCTAATGTCTCCAGTTTGCTGTATTCCTGAAAATCAAAATCTACCATTTCTCTCATCCTTTCTTCCAAAGACTGCGAAATTCATGCTATGTCTTGCAGACACTTCCTGCTAAAGAACAGCATTTATCTTATCTCTGGTTCATGACTGGAAAAGGCGTTTTTATGTTTTTGCCAAAAACATTCTTTTCTCTCTATCATTTCATCTATTCTTTCAATATAATCTGTTATACTTTTTACATTTTCTACCCGTTGAATTTTTTTCTTTTCCTGTGGAAGTAAAAACTTAGAAGAAGCCCCTGCACCAACTGCAAGAAT
>FR899675.1:55930-58130 GCA_000437275.1 Clostridium sp. CAG:411
CCTGCACCAACTGCAAGAATCGACTGTTTTTCTTCCATAATTAATATATTGTAAATACATTCTTTTCCCGGTTTTGCATAACCGATATTTTCTCTGCTGTCACTATCTGCTCCTGTTGCATTTTTTTGTCGGTACATATAATATGGCTCATAGCCATGACGCTTGGCAAACTCTGTTGTCTCTTTTGCCATAGCACCCGACTGCCCTTCAAGAGCATAGTCTTCCTCTCCATTTGTTTCTTCCTGATACTGTGTATTTAATCTGGCAGCACGTTTTAACACAAGAGAATGTACCGTCAAATTCTCTGGATTTAAAGGAGCAATTCGCTCTAACGTCCGTTTCACATCTTCTGGACTCTCTTCGGGCAATCCAATAATCAAATCCATATTTATATTATCATGCCCTATTTTCCTTGCCAGATGGAACATACGCTCTACCTGCTCTACAGTATGTTCCCGCCCTATCCGTTCCAATGTTTTCTGATTCATTGTCTGTGGATTAATGGATATTCTGGTAATGCCTTCTTCTTTTAACACTTTAAGTTTTTCTTCCGTAATGCTGTCTGGTCGTCCAGCTTCTACTGTAAATTCTGCTACTTCCTCTACAGGAAATACTGATTTTATCTTTTGTATGAGTTGGCGTAACTGCTCTGCTGATAAAGTAGTAGGCGTTCCGCCCCCTATATAGATGGTCGATAATCGTTTGTTCCAGACTTTAGTCGCTACATAAGTCAATTCCTTATAAAGTGCCTGTAAATACTGCTCCATCAAATTTCCAAACTGCTCTATCGGATAAGAAGGAAATGAGCAATAGGAACATCTGGTAGGGCAAAATGGAATTCCCACATACAAACTATAACCATTCTTATAATCAATCGCTTCCAGAATATCCAGCTCTTTCCTTGAAATCTCATAGGCAAGTGCAATTTTTTCTTCCGAACAGAAATAATGCTCTTTCATAAATGCCGTAACCTGTTCTTTATTCTCTCCCAACTCCAATCGCTCCATAGCAAGCTTTGTTGGTCGAACACCTGTCAATGTTCCCCAAGGAAGTCTCTTTCCTGTTTGTTCTGTTAAAAGCTGATACAATAACTTTTTCAATACATTTTTATAGGTACGTCGTTCTCCATCTTTTACAATGCCCTGATATTGTTTGCTTTTTTCTTTGTCATGAAAATGTAGCGTAACCAATCTGTCTTCCATCACTATTTCAATTCGAAACAAACATTCGGCTTCTTTCGAAGTCTCTTTTTCTGTTCCAATTAAAATTTGTTCTGCTGGATAAAAGGACTTGCACAAACCTTGTATATCATAAACGAAATCCTCTTTGGATAACTGAATGCTTATCATAGTTAGTTTCCGTTCCTCTCTATACAAACATATTGTACTTTTTTTCATATGAAACAACTGTGCTGTCTCCATGTCCTGGGAAAAGTTGCGTATCGTCCGGTAAGGTAAAAATCTTTTCACGAATGGAGTTTGCCAGTGCTGCCCCACTTCCTGTTGGAAAATCTGTCCTTCCTACCGATGTCTGAAAAATCGTATCTCCACTAAAGGCTGCACCTTCTTTTTCAAAGTAATAGCAAACACCACCCTTTGTATGTCCAGGCGTTGCTAATACTTTTATTTCAAATCCAGCCAAAGACAAGATCTGTCCATCCTGTACCAACTCGTCCGCCTGCGTAGACATAGGCTTTCCAAACATACCAGAAACATTTTCCATTGGATTTTTAATCAGTTCGCTGTCATCTTTTCCCAAGTATACTTTCACCTGATATTTTTGGCGGAGTTCATCCACTGCCATCATATGGTCAAAATGTCCATGTGTAAGCAAAATTGCCTCTATAGATACTTGTAATTCCTCTATTTTTGCCATAATCTGTTCTGCATTTCCACCAGGATCTACAATCAACGCTTTTTTCTTATTTTCTTCAATTATAATGTAACAATTCGTAGACAGCGGTCCTACCGCTAATCTGCACATTCTCATATTCTGCCACCTATCTTTTTAATTTGATGTTCTTGTAATGTCAAGTACACTCTCTACCATACGAAGTTTCTTAACGAGCAAATCCAATTGTTCTATACCATGCGTTTCAAACCCGATTGAAATTGTTGCTGTATCCTTCTTACTCGTTCTTACATTCATAGATTTTATATCAATTTTGTTTTCCGTAAAAATACGGGAAATATCCGTCAGA
>FR899675.1:58192-61059 GCA_000437275.1 Clostridium sp. CAG:411
GTGCTGTATAATTCATCCTTTGGTGTCATTCCGTTCCATTCTGCCCGAATCATTCTGGCACGATCTTCTTCCGGCAGATTCATTACATTGACACAGTCTGTTCGGTGGATAGACACACCTCTACCTCTCGTAACAAATCCTACGATTTCATCCCCTGGAACTGGACTACAACATTTAGAAAAACGTACCGCCACGTCACTTAAGCCCTGCACAATAATTCCACTTTTTGATTTTAAAACTGCCGAATTGCGATCCACTTTTTCTGCGGTAACCTGTTCTTTTACAAGTTCGTCTGTGATAAGAGCTTTTTGTTTCTTTCTTTCCTCTTCCTGTAATCTTGAAACAACCTGCCCTTCTTTTAATCCACCATGTCCAATGGCAGCACATACCGAATCCCAGTCTTTAAAACCAAATCTTCTGACAGCCGCTTCTACATATTCTTGTTTCATCAAGTCACTCTGTACAATGCCATGTGCTTTACAATAAGAAGCAAGCAAGTCTTTTCCTTTGGTAATGTTTTCTTCTTTAAATTCCGTCTTAAACCATTGATTGATTTTATTCTTTGCCTGTGTACTCTTTGCCAGTTTTAACCAATCTCTACTTGGTCCTTTGGAGTTCTGGGAAGTAATAATTTCGATTCGATCTCCATTTTTTATCTGATAATCAATCGTTACCAGTTTTCCATTGACTCTGGCTCCTACCATTTTATTTCCTACCGCACTATGAATGGAATAGGCAAAATCGATTGGCGTAGAACCTGCTGGTAAATTCTTTACATCTCCAGATGGAGTAAAGCAATACACATTATCAGAAAATAGATTCAAGTCACTTTTTAGTAAACTCAAAAACTCATGATTATCCGACATATCTCTCTGCCATTCCAAAATCTGGCGTAACCAGGAAAGTTTTTCTTCCTCGCTGACTTTTTCCGTACTTCCGTCAATACCTTCTTTATATTTCCAATGCGCAGCAATACCATATTCTGCGGTACGATGCATCTCTACTGTTCGTATCTGAATCTCAAACGGTGTTCCTGTAGGTCCGATCAAAGTAGTGTGAAGAGACTGATACATATTTGGTTTTGGCATAGCGATATAATCCTTGAAACGTCCAGGTATCGGAGTATACATTTCATGAATTACACCCAATGCAGCATAGCAGTCTTTGACACTATCTACAATAATTCTGACAGCAAATAAATCATAAATCTGATCTAAGGTCTTATTCTGTGTCTTCATTTTTCGATAGATACTAAAGAAATGTTTTACACGCCCATCTATCTTTGCATCAATTCCTGCATCTCGAATCTGCTTGGAAACTCTGGAAATAATATCCTTAATAAACGCATCTCTATCCTGCTTTTTCGCATTGATCTTTACGGTCAAATCTTTGTATGCTTCTGGCTCCAAATACCGCAAAGATAAATCATCTAATTCAATTTTTATTTTAGAAATACCAAGCCTTTGTGCGATAGGCGAGTAAATATCCATCGTCTCTCTCGCTTTAATCTTCTGTTTCTCTGGCTTCATATATTCCAATGTACGCATATTATGCAAACGGTCTGCAAGTTTTATAAGAATAACACGAATATCTTTCGCCATGGCAAGAAACATCTTTCGAAGATTCTCTGCCTGCAATTCAATCTTATCCCCTGAATAGTTTAACTGTGTAAGTTTTGTAACACCATCTACCAACAACGCAACTTCTGGACTAAACATATCTGAAATTTCCTGTGAAGTTACCTCTGTATCCTCTACTACATCATGAAGCAGTCCAGCAATAATTGTCTCTTTATCCAACTCTAACTCAGCCAAAATAATTCCCACGCAAATAGGATGAATAATATATGGCTCCCCTGATTTTCTCTTTTGATTTTTATGTGCTTCGTATGCCACTTGATATGCACGTTCAATCTCTGACAGATTACTGGATGGATGGTAGTTTTTCACAGTGTCCATCAACTGTTTATATAATATGTCCGGATCCGTAAAATGTGCCGGTGCGGATATATCGTTAGAAGCATGTCCCACTTCGTTTTCTCTAATATCTTCAATTCCTGTTTTTTTCATCTGAACACCACCTGTATGATACCATTTTAGTAACACTCTGCACGCTCTTTCACATATGTTACTAATCTGATGAATTTTTTAACACCCTATCTGATACTTATTTTCCTGCATATTTTATCACAGATGCCACTTCATAATCTTGAAGTTTCTCTCTGCCCTTTAACCCTTCCAGTTCTAATAAAAATACAATCTTTACGACCTCTCCACCAAGCATCTCAACTAATTTTGTTATAGCCTCAATGGTTCCTCCTGTTGCAATCAAGTCATCTACGATTACTACCTTATCTCCTGGCTTAATCGCATCCTTGTGCAGTTCTAAAGTTGCCTTACCATATTCCAATTCGTATTCCATAGACACTGTCTCGCAAGGAAGTTTACCTTTTTTTCGGACTGGAACAAATGCTTTCTTTAAATTGTATGCCAATGGTGCTCCAAAAATAAACCCTCTTGATTCTGCACCCAATATTGTATCAAATGCAACGCCTTCTAACTCCTGCTGCATTTTATTGATTGCAAGCTGGAACCCATCTTTATCCTGCAACACAGTAGTAATATCTCGAAAGATAATTCCTTTCTCCGGAAAATCCGGTATACTACGTACATAATCTTCTAATTTTTTGTTCATCATATTCCTCCAATCCTAGGTATTCCCAAAATATCGGCATATATAACCTGATATCCCCTTTTAGCCATTGAAAATTTTGCCCATTTTTTTCTATTATAATAGCATATTATACCATTGAATTCCACAAATAGCAATGCTGACGCCATGGGTTTGTGTCAAGTATTCATTGGCAC
>FR899676.1 GCA_000437275.1 Clostridium sp. CAG:411
ATACTTTTACGTTAAGAATATTACATATAAGAAAACTCTACTGTCTTTGGGGAAGGACAGTGCATGAAGAAAAAAACAGAAAAAATAGGAAACAGAGTAGAGGCAATGGATTTTGTAGGAAAAACGATTGCCAGGAATAAGATGAAGCCATTTGATGAATTGACTTTTTCTGATAGCTTCCTTTTTGGGGAAGCTATGATGGATGAAACCGTTTGTAAAGATGTATTGGAAATTATTCTTGGGATTGAGATCGCTAAGGTTGTAATCTTAGAAAAGGAAAAACAGGAGAGCAACATACCAGAGCAGAAAAGTATTCGAATGGATATTTATGTGGAAGATGAGGAAAATACAGTCTACAATGTGGAGATGCAGGTGGAGGATAAAAAGGACACACCAAAACGAAGTCGTTATTACCAAGGCTTGCTGGATTCTAAGTTGTTACCAGCAGGAAGCAAATCGTACAATTTATTGAATAAGAGTTTTGTTATTTTTATCTGTCATTTTGATCCATTTGGTGAGAAGAGATGTTGTTATACATTTGAAGAACGATGCTTGGAAAATCTTAATCTTCCGCTTGGTGATGGCACACAGAAGATTTTTTTAAGTACAGTGGGAGAAAATAAAGAGGAACTATCGCCTGTGTTGGTAGAATTTTTGGAGTATTTGAAGAATCCACGAAATATAAAGATTAAGAGC
>FR899677.1 GCA_000437275.1 Clostridium sp. CAG:411
CTCTACTTATTTGTTTCAAACTTTTTTCCTCCCTCTTTTTTCTGGTGTATATCTACTTAAAAATAACAAAACTTCTCTAAATATACACTGTTTCTGTACACTACGCTTTCTTATTCCTTTTTGGTCTCACAGGCTGATGAAGAAATCCTGAACATCTCGGTGGCCATCCATATTCCTCTATCCTTGTTCTTGCAATTTTTTCAATTACCTTTAGAACCAATTTTTTGCTCATTTTTCCACCTCCTTCTCTGGCAGTATAGTAAAAAATATTTTCCCCTACAATACTGATTGCAGAATTAGGCGTTTTCTTTGCAAAAAACGACTTATAATTCTCCCATATATTCCGCGAACTGCTCCCTCACTTGCTTATATCTCGCCTTAGAAACAGGAAGCTTACTTCCATCTGTCAATTCTGCAAAATAATTGCGTACATCTAAAAGATACTGCATATTAATCAAAAAACTCTGATGCACGCGAAGCCATCTATCGCCCTGTAATTTCTTTTCCCAATCATTTAGTGTTCCATATAATGTAAATTTTTTTCTTTCTTCCCGTTCCATCAGAAAAAAAGTAAGTTTATGTAAATTGCTTTCAATATAGCAAATTTGATTTGTAGAAACTTCCTTTTTCCCCTCCACAAAGTCATAAATGCTTTTTTGATTTTTCAAGCTCATTTTCTTTAGAATGGTATCTAAACATTCCTGCATACTTTGTTCAAAAGTTGCCATATCTTTTAAAATATAACGAATTGCTTCTACCTTATATCCCTCTAATGTATAATGAATGAACGCAGTTACAAACACCAAAAAAGTATCTGGGCAATATGCCCGCATACATTTTGCTGTCTCAATCCCATTCATTTCTTCCATGTTAATGTCTAAAAACACAATTGCATATTCCTGCATCTTCTCTTTTAATGCTACAAATTTCTTCCCCGAATCAAAAAATTGAATTTTATATGGTATTTGTCTCTTCTCCATGTATTGTTCAATATATTCCAGCACATTTTTTCCAAAAACGATTTCATCATCGCATACCGCTATTTTTAGCATACTGTTCCTTTCCGCTATCTCTTTCGTATCTCATACATTTAAAGCCCATGTCTGCTTATCCCTTTGTTCTCTTCTTCCCAGCCCAGTAATTTTATCCTCTGCGACAGCATATTCCTAACTCTAACTGTATTCTTTCTTCATAACAGATTAGAAGTATAATTTTGTACACTGTCACTTATAATTTATGATTAGTAGTTTGTATCTGCTTTTTTTCTATATCATTATGATATTATAATTGTTTTTATTTGTCAATTCATGTACCTCTATTTATCTTTCCCATTTTCTTTTATATTTCATGTGTTTTTATTTTTACAAATAAACAAGAAAGCGAACCAGCTTTTCAAATAATTGTTACTTTTTTATATTACTCTTCCTATATAAAAAAACTAGCACATCAAAAATAACGTTCTACTATATAAATGGATGTCCCTGTGCGTAACATGGCAACAACTACACTGCCTGCCAACAGCACAGATACAACACCAACTCAATCAATATAGTAGTAATTATTTTCAATATGCTAGTTTTACATATACTTGGCACGAATATAAGCCCAAATATTATTTTTTACTCTTAGATAATGGTTCGTTTTATATTTATTTACTCTCTTGAACATTTTTCCGCATCAATTGCCAATACAAACATCAATGCACTCAACGCATTTCGTTCCTCTGCAACATCAATAACATAAGTGTCACTCAAGTGAAACAACTCTTTTGTAATCTTAGCCACCTGTAAACCAGAACGATCCATAATAGAATAATCCCATTCCCAAAAATCCCCTTCTATTCGCCATCCATTATAATCGATATTGTATTTAGGTTTAAAAAACGCAAATTCTTTTGAAATACAGCCCAGATATTGTGTTCCCTGATACACCTCAAATTTCGGCATAAAGGTGAAAACTTTTTCCTGTACAGTTCCAATCTCATTTTTATAGGTATCATAAATCTTCAGACAATGTCCCCACGCCAACTTTCCCTTTACTTCATATACTACATTTCCAGCTTCATCATAAATATCATAGCTGTCCAACCATGAAAAAACTCTCTGTTTAAAAATTAACTTCATCTTTTTCTCCTTTTTCAATCCTTCTTTTCTTGCAATTTTATATTTCTATAAGTACACGAAAAGGTATCTCCCCCAAGATAGGCAAGATACCTTTTCTTTTTTCAACTATACATCATAAACATAAGGAAATCAATCTACAATTTTCCCTTGCTCTGCTTCTTTTACATATAACTTAAATACTTCAATTAATTCCTGCAAACGAGCAGCTTGTGCAGCAAGTTCTTCACTGCAGGCTGAACTTTCCTGTGCCATAGCTGTATTTTCCTCTACAACTGCTGCAATCTGGTCTGTTGCCTGTAAAATCTGACTCAATGCAGATGCTTGATTTTTAGATGCCACTGTAATAGCTTGTAAAAGCATTTTGTCGTTGCCTATATTATTAGGGTAGATTATTGAAAAAATAAATATTTATTTCCTAACTAACCCTTAAAGTGTAAAACGTTTTACAATTTCACTGATCGCAACTGCATTATCCTTATTATGACTCACAATGCGACTCAATTCCTCTGTTGTTTCCTCTGTTTGTTTTACCTTTTCCATAATCTCGCTACTTTCCACTGTATTCATATCCGGTGTATCAGAAACCGTTTTAATTTCCTCTTGAATCTCATCTACTGTATTTCCAAAAGATGCCGATATTTGCGAAATATAAGATATCGTTTTTTCAATTTCCTGAATCGAATTGTAGTATTCCACCGTTGCATCTGCAAAGTATGTCAACTGTTCCTGCACATCATTTTGCAAGAAATCTTCCAAACCATTGAAACATTTTTGCACTTCTGCAACATTTTCCTTTGTTTCATTGCAAAGTTCCTGAATCTGTACTGCTGTTTCAGAAGAAGTATTTGCCAAATTTCCAATCTCGTCTGCAACAACAGCAAATCCTTTTCCTGCTTCGCCTGCTCTGGCTGCCTCGATTGATGCATTTAAGGACAATAAATTGGTCTGGCTGGTGATATCTAAAATCTGGTTTGCCATCTCATCAATCTTGGTCAATGAATTTAAGTTTGCTATAGCATCTGCAATGGATTTTTTATTACTATCAATTGCACCATTGGTCTTTTCTAAAGATAGCGTAGCATTCTGTTGCATTTCTGCAACCTGTTGCAATAACTGTTCGCTATGTTCCTCACCATTTTGGATCTGTTCTTCTACACGCAATACATCCTTATAAATTTGACCAACCCGTTCATTTACCTTTTGGATTGCTTGATTAATTTCTTCTGTATGTTCTGCAAATTGGGTGGTTGCCTTGGAATTGTCTGATACACATTCAACTAGTACATCCGAGGATACCTCCATATTTTCCGCTGAATCATTCATGGATACCGAACAATCCTGTAAAATATCTACAATATTGTGTAACGAATCATACAGCGAATCCAATGCCGTTGCAATTTGTCCGATTTCGCTACGTTTCTGCACCCACTTTTCCAATTTTTTACTTTTGGTTAAATTCAATTGTTTCAAATTCATAATGGAATCTTTTACATATTTTAACGGCTGTACCATCTGTGCAATCATAATCATAGACAATAAACTAATAACAAAAACAAATATAATACAACAAACAGCCAATGACCTTTTACTTTGCACGATTTCCGCATAGATATTTTTCTCACTATCATAAGAAATTACAGCCCAATTATAATTGTCCATATATTCATAATACGCTATGGATTTTCCTGATTTCTTATCATTGTAATGTAGTTCCGTCTTTGAAGATTTTGTATCTTTATTGATTTGATCAATAACAGACAACAACATCTTATCTTCTATCGTTTCACCCATTAAAGATTCGTCTTCATTAAAAATGTGCATCTTTGTTCCTACATTAATCATACAATACTTTGCCGTCTGACCTTTACTCTTGGTCTCATTTAGAAGTTTCATCAACCCTTCCGCATAAGGGCCTCCACCAACATATCCAAGTATCGTCTTCCCATCTGTATCAAAAACCGGACAATACATAGACAATGTCAACTGATCGGATGCTGGAGAATGAATAATACCTGCATTATATAAACCATTCTTTTCTTTCATTGCATCTTGTAATGCCTTTAGAGAATCTCCTTCTCGAGTCGTCATTCCTACTACTTTTGAATTGGAATGAGCGATAACATGTGTATTCCATTCACCAATATAAAGCCCTTCCCAATTATCACAAGCAGTATAACTGTCTTCCGTAAATCTTTGTGCCTCTTTTTGTTTTTCTGTGTTCTTTGGATCTTTTAAAAACTCACGCACGATTGGCGCCTTACTAAATTCAATTAGTAAATCTTCATTGTGCCTTACATACTCTTTGATCAAACAAGTTTGTGCCTGTAATGCTGTTTCGTTCTGTAACCGCTCCGACCTTTGCATCAGTGCCTTCATATTTTGACTTGCAATCACATACAACAAAGACAAACAACACACTACTATAATTGCAATCCCCAACACAATTTTTCTACTCATCTTTACATTTTTCATAAAATCCCCCCTATTTGATTGTCCTCTAAACACCTACATAGCCTTTGGTATCCCTGCTTTCCTCCTATCCTTTTTCGATTCATTTCCGTACATTTTATTCCTATAACCCATAAATGCTTTTTCCATTGTACCTATTTTTCCCATTTTTTTCTATCATTTTTGCGACATCTATTATATAATTACGATATAGTTCGATAAAATTCGACATTTGTTGTCAAGGATATTCGCAATCCGCGTTGCTACTTGCTCATATAAAAGCGGCACTGCGTGCCTTACGAGGCACGGGGCTTGAACCCCGCACCTCGCACAAGAGCACCCACCGCCTAAAGGCAGTGGGGTTTCTTGCTCTTTAAGGCAGTGGGTTTTCTTGCTCTTTTATAAAATTAGGGGGAATGAAAAACATGAACACTTTAAACAAGCCACAAACTACACTTGAAAAAAAATTAGCTGCCGTCTATTCACTTACCAATATTCCTTTATACATGATGGATACTCAGTATCAATTGCTTTATCACACTACCGCTGCAAGTCTATCTTCAGACATTTTTTCGCCAATAGCACAATATTGTATCCAACATTTGCACATAACCCCTGAAGTATCCTTATACACTCCAAAATTGCAAATTCCTTTTTCCAATGTATATTATGGAATCCTTCCCATCTATAACCAGCAATACATTTTAATTGGCCCCGTTGCCAATCAGGAAATTCACTATTTGCCATTCAAAGCTTACCTTCAGGAAAAGTACACACCAGAACTTACCAATCTGCTTTTTCAGTTGATTCAGAATACCCCTACCCTAACGCTCTATCACTTCCAAACAATTGTATCCTCTTTGTCTTACCTTTTGTTTGAAAAAGAGAGCCAAAATCAACCCTTTGGCATCCCAACCCTCTCTGCTGCACAAAAAAAATATACCCAAAATAGCTATTTATCCTTGCAAAATGCACTTTTGTCCAATCAATTGTTTTTTAGCAACCATATATTTCAGGCTGTATATAGTGGCAACACTTCACTTTTGTCCGACTTATTTTTCAATCCAAAAGAAAAACAGCTTGTGGAGAATAGAGAACAATTGATGCACTCTACAAGTAAAAAGAATACAGATACTGTTACAAATAAACAATATCTGTATTTACAATTTTTAACAAATGCATCTGTTCTGATACATAACGCTATTTTAGGCGGTTTAAATGCCGCTTTTGCCAAAGAATTGTATCTCTCCTATATTTCAGAGGCATTTAGCGGTATACATACACCCGATCTTTCCAATTTAATGAAAGATTTCGCCAACTCACTATGCCAAAAGGTGCAACATGCCAAAGAACCTTCCTGCCGCTCTAGGCTCTTACGAAAATGTATCAGCTACATTCAAGAAAACCTATACAAAAAAATCACATTGCAGGAATTATCTCATTCCGTCAATGCCTCTGTTCGAACCATTCAAAGACATTTTAAGGAGCAACTGAATGCATCTCCAATAGACTATATTACGGAACAAAAGTTAAAAGAGGCTTGCAATCTACTTGAGAATTCCTCCTATACGGTAGTAGAAATCGCCAACATGTTAAATTATTCCTCACAAAGTCATTTTACAAAAGCATTTAAAACCCACTATCGGGTTACCCCCAAGCAATATCGTCAAACCAGACAAGCATCCACAGACTACCAATAATTGATTTGCATTGCCTCACGCACTTCCTGTAATGTCTGTGCTGCTTTTCCCCGCGCTACTTTTGTACCACTGCGCAATATATCCATGACATCCGGCAAGCGTCCTTCCCACATTTTTCTACGTTCACGAATAGGGCGGAGTTCTTCCTGCACAACTGCATTTAAGAACTTCTTAACGGTTACGTCCCCTAAACCGCCACGCTCATAATGTGCCTTTAATTCCTCTAAACTGCTATATTCTGGTAAAAATTGTGGAAAATATTCCGGTTTACAAAAAGCATCCAAATAGATAAATACCGGATTGCCTTCCGTATGTCCAGGATCGTCCTTTCTTAAATGGGTTGGATCTGTATACATGGACATGATTTTCTTTTGAATGACTTCTGGTTCATCGGAAAGATTAATACAGTTTCCAATGGATTTACTCATCTTTGCCTTACCATCAATACCAGGTAAACGCAAACAAGCTTGATTAGATGGTAGTACAATCTCAGGTTCTGTCAAAGTGCCATGATATACGGTATTAAATTTATGTACGATTTCACGACATTGCTCCAGCATAGGCATCTGATCTTCTCCTGCCGGTACATCCGTTGCATGAAACGCTGTAATATCTGCCGCCTGACTAATTGGATAGCAGAAAAATCCTACCGGAATACTGGCTTCGAAGTTTTTCTGCTTAATTTCTGCCTTAACCGTTGGATTTCGCTGTAAACGAGATACGGTTACTAAATTCATATAGTAAAAAGATAACTCTGTAAGCTCTGGTACCATCGACTGCACGAAAATAGTAGACTTTTCCGGATCTAATCCACAGGCTAAATAATCCAATGCAACCTGCATAATATTTTGTCTGACCTTTTCCGGATGTTCTGCATTGTCTGTCAATGCCTGTGCATCTGCAATCATAATATAGATTTCATCGTATTTTCCAGAATTTTGAAGGGCAACCCTTTCTCGCAACGATCCAACCAAATGTCCTACATGAAGATGACCTGTGGGGCGATCTCCAGTTAAAATAATTTTTTTCATAGTTATAATCCGCCTTTCT
>FR899678.1 GCA_000437275.1 Clostridium sp. CAG:411
GTGTCTTAAATTATGATACCATTATAATGTAAAATTACGTACAAATTTCTTTATATATTCTTAGCCTTCTATAATTCAATCGTTACCACTATATGATTTTCTGTAGCAATCCTAACTCTCTTTTGTCTTATCTTACCTTTCTCTCATATTTCCATTCCATTTTGTACAGTCTGATATTATAAAATCCAAAAATACAATTGTAATAAATTATAATTCTCTCAAAATTTTATCCGCCCTCAGCCTTTCAATGAAATCATCCAATGCTTCACTCTCTGTTGTATATTCATCAACAGAATTTGTAATTTTACTAGCTCTTTCATCTGTAACATAAACTATCCACTTCCCAGATTGTTTCAATAGAACAACTTCATTTTCTTTATTATCTCTTTTTTCGAACATTTTGAAATTAATTAATCCTTCTTTATGAATAATTTCTATTGCTTTATCTCTTTCCATTTTTTGCCTCCTTCTTAATCTCCTTTAATAACCCTATGCCTTCCAACTACTCCACACTCAATGAAATTTCATACTGTGTAGCACCACCTGTTCCCCAACCTTCAACCAATGCCACCTCTCCTTTATATGAAATCAATCGACTATAATCTCCCTTATAGTATTTTTTCACACTTGCATGAAGCCGTGTTTTTAATTTTACATCCGTACAATTCTTAACATATTCTTCAATTTTCGTAAAATCTCCAACCACCTTATATTGATGATAACTAGAAGCATCCTCAACATATGGCAGTGACCTTTCTGTGTACGAAAAGCTTTTCCCATCTATAACTGGTGATGTATATCTTCCATTTGCTGAACCATATCTATCAATTACCTCTCCAACTTGTGGTACAAATCTTTCCTTTACTGCCTTTCCGCTTGAAGCTAAAACGTATACCCCGCTGAGTTTTTCACCAATTAATGCAAGCATCAATATCACTACTACCTATCGCAAATATTCTTTTTTTACTATCGTTCTTTTATACACATCTATTTCAAAAATAATTCCAAGTTCATAATATGCAATTAAAATATTATCAGATTTTTTTTCTATTCTATCGTATCCCCTTGGTATTTTTGCTTGAATTATATCATTTATCCTCCATATTTCCTCGCCAAAACAATTATACGCCATTACATTATTAGGTATCTCTTTTGTTTCTCTTATCAAAACAACGTAAAAATCCTTATATTCCACTATTTGGCTAATATTAATATCAAATCGAATTATTTTGTCATTTATCTCTATTGACTTATTATCTAATTGTCTCATTTCTTTTCCTTTCTACTTTAAATCATGAATATTTGTAAACCAATCATCATCTAATAAAACATCTTTAATCGCATATTGTGCATCTCCACCTAATGTTCCCCACACTTTCTGTGGACCAACAATGCTAACCTCTAAAGGTGTATTACTCGGAATTTGTGGATAAACTATCTTATCAGGAATTTGAGGTAAAGCATATTTTTCTGCTATCTCCATTGCACTTAGTCCTTTAATATCATCTGCACGAAGAATAAATGGACTCTTAGGTTTGTTTACCCCTTTTTTGAATACCCTTGCATATTTATAATTTCCAGCTTCAACATTATATACCTTTGTTCCCGTAGCTACAGGTGGTAAATCATACCCCATATCTGCCCAATCAGCATTAGCAGTTGCCGCATCTTCAATATCTATTATTTTGTATCCATCGTTTTTTATCTTATTTCCAAGTTCATTACTTAATTTAACATAATCAATTGCCTTACTACCCTTCTCACCTACACTCCACCGTACATCCTTACCAACCAGCTTCTCCGCTTCTTCCAAAGATACTTTTCCTACACCTACAATTTCTACCTGTGGTCCAGTATTTTGACTCTTAGCAAACAACCGCTT
>FR899679.1:0-9576 GCA_000437275.1 Clostridium sp. CAG:411
CCGTATAGATATAACCTATCCAGTATCCGCAAGCGCAACTGGATAGGTTATATCTATACGGGCGCACCCTCTAATGGGACATCAAATGATAATAAAATTGTAAAAAGTATGTTATTGACTTCATGAGAAGGAAAAAATATACTAAAAATAGGAGAACCATACACTCTATTATATTTCATGGAAGAGGAATATGATATAAAGTAAAAAATATTATGCTTGGGCATAGTAAGAAAGAAGTTATTGTTCACAGGTAGGTATTTTGGGTACTGAAAATATCGTATAAAACTATTGTGTGCAGTTTTGGGCAATTTTTTATGCATAGCATTGTCCAAAAACGTTACTGGTCACATTTAGGCATGAACAGTAACAGAAAGAAAACGCTTGAATCAGGTGCGTGTAGAGAATGGAGTGATAACGATGAAAAGGGTATTTTTAATTGTATTGGATAGTGTAGGTGTTGGAGAAATGCCAGATGCGGCTGCGTTTGGGGATCAGGGAAGTCATACGGTATATGCGGCATCTCATTATGATGGATTTTATATGCCAAATATGCAAAAGCTGGGATTTTTTAATCTGGATGGAATGAAAGTAGACGAAAAACATGCATGGGCAAAAGAAAAAGTAGAGCAGACGGGAACCATTTGCAGACTTTCCGAAAAATCCAAAGGAAAAGATACTACAACAGGGCATTGGGAGATTGCGGGATTGATTTCAAGAGAAGCAATGCCAACTTTTCCTAATGGATTTCCAAAAGATTTGATTGATCAATTTGAAAAAAGAACAGGTAGAAAAGTTTTATGTAATAAGCCCTATTCTGGTACAGAAGTAATCAAAGATTACGGAAAAGAGCATATAGAGACAGGCGCGTTGATTGTTTATACGTCTGCGGATTCGGTATTTCAGATTGCTGCACATGAGAGTGTAGTGCCAGTAGAACAGTTGTATGAATATTGTGAAATTGCAAGAGAACTTTGTCAGGGGGCCTATGGAGTGGGGCGTGTAATTGCAAGACCATTTGAGGGAGAGTGGCCTTATAGCCGTACATCCAGAAGACATGATTATTCCTTGTTACCACCAAAGGATACGATGTTGGACAAAATAAAAGTTGCGGGTATGGATGTGCTTGCAGTGGGAAAAATAAATGATATTTTTGCGGGAAAAGGTGTAACGGAAATGATTCGGACGCAGGATAATGCAGATGGAATTGATAAGACAATTGCTTATATGAAACGGGACTTTCATGGACTTTGTTTTACCAATTTGGTGGATTTTGATATGAAATATGGACATAGAAATGATATTGATGGATACGGAAAGGCATTGAGTTATTTTGATTCCCGCCTTCCAGAATTGTTGTCTTTATTGAAAGAGGAGGATGTACTTATGATAACAGCAGATCATGGATGTGATCCAAGTACACCTTCCACAGACCATTCCAGAGAGTATGTTCCATGGGTAATAACGGGGGATAAGATTGCAGCAAAAAATCTTGGAACGAAAGATGGATTTGGTTATATTGGTGGCACCATTTTAGATATGCTTGGATTGGAAGTTTCTATTGAAGGTGACAGTATTTATAAGCAGATAAAGAAGGGGGAATAGCATATGAGTACACCACATAATAAAGCGAATGTAGGAGATATAGCAAAGACGGTTTTGATGCCTGGCGATCCGCTTCGTGCAAAATATATTGCCGAAGAATTTTTGGATAATGTAGTATGTTTTAATACGGTTCGCAATATGTTTGGCTATACAGGAACTTACAAAGGGAAACCACTTTCTGTAATGGGGCATGGTATGGGGATGCCATCTATGGGAATTTATTCGTATGAATTATATGACCAGTATGAAGTAGAAAACATTATCCGCATTGGTTCCGCAGGTGGATTGTCGGATGAAGTAGATTTAATGGATATTGTAATTGCTATGGGGGCATCTACAAATTCTAACTATGCATCTCAGTACAAATTACCGGGAATTTTAGCACCTATTGCAGATTTTGGATTGCTTCGTACGGCAGTGGAAGTGGCAGAAAAGAAGCAGTGTAAAGTACAGGTGGGAAATATACTTTCTTCTGATACTTTTTATACGGATGATCCAAAGGACAATGATTTGTGGAAACGGATGCATGTCCTTGCGGTAGAAATGGAATCGGCAGCACTTTACTATAACGCTGCAAGATTAGGAAAAAAAGCATTGTGCATTTTGACAATCTCAGATCATTTATATTCGGGAAAAGAATTGTCTGCGGAAGAACGCCAGACAGGATTTCGTCAAATGATGGAAATTGCATTAGAAACAGGAATATTGATTTAAACGAAACTGCGAAGCAGTTATTCGATTATGAGCAAGTAGCAAAGCGGATTGCAAATATCCGATTGATTCATAAGCCGTTCGGAGCGAGAATATGCCGAACGGCTTTATTATTTTTCTTGACATTTCCGTACCTATACTGTATATATTTATATATACAGTATAGGTGCGGATTGGAGTGAAAAGGATGATTGTTGCAGAAAATTTGGGAAAACAGTGGAAGGGATTTTCCTTACAAAATGTAACATTTCAGCTGCCAAAGGGTTATATTTTGGGACTTATTGGAGAAAATGGAGCTGGGAAAACTACGTTATTAAAATTGTTATTAAATGTTTATGTGCCGACAGAGGGGGAGATTTTATTAGATGGAAGGCGTTATCAACAGGAGGAAGAAAAGATAAAGCAGGATATTGGTTTTGTTATGCAGGAAGATTTATTTATACCAGGATTTACTTTAGAAGAAAATGGGGACTATTATGGAAAGTATTATGAACGATTTTCAAAGGGACAATTCTTAAAACTTTTGCATCAATTTACATTGAATGAAAAAGATAGATTTGGAAAGTTATCCAAAGGAGAAAAGCTAAAGTTTCAATTTGCTTTTGCATTGTCTCATAAACCACGATTGCTGATTTTAGATGAACCAACTGCAAATTTTGATCGGGAGTTTCGTGCACAGTTTTTAAAATTGATAACAGAATTTATTGCAGATGGAGAGAAAAGCGTAGTAATGGCCACGCACAATACACAGGATTTAGACCAGATTGCAGATTATATTGGATTTTTACATCAGGGAAAAATGGTTCTTTTTACCGATCGAAAGAGTTTAGAAAATAGGTATCGCATCGTACAAGGGGAAAGGTATCGAATCAAAAATTTGCCAAAACAGGATTGTATTTACATAGAAGAAAAGAAATATAGTTGGAAAGCCTTGATGCGTCATAGAAGATGGAGAAACTATGAGAAGGAATTGGAAGTGCATGTTCCAACGATTGAGGAGCTTATGTGTTGTTTATTGAAAGCCAATGAAGGAAAGCGTGGTGAGTTTTTATGTTAAAGATTCAAATTCGACCACAGGGGACTATGGCAATCTATGAACAGATAGTAAATCAATTAAAGGATGCTATTGTAAAAGGCGAGTTAAAGGCTGGTGAGGCACTTCCATCCATTCGGGGGCTGGCAATGGAATTGGAGGTAAGTGTGATTACTACGAAACGGGCATATGAGGAGTTAGAGAAAGAGGGATTGCTTCGTTCGGTGGCAGGGAAGGGATTTTATGTATGTGAATACAATACGGATTATTTAAAAGAAAAGCAGTGGATGATTTTGGAAAAACGAATGACAGAGGTTTTACAGGATTGTAAAAGTGCAGGGCTTACCAAGCAGGATATTGTAGAGATGGTAGAGGCATTATTACAATAGCAAGAGGAGAAAAGGAAGAATATGTTGGAAGTAAAAGGAGTTTCAAGTAAAAAAGGACAGGGGATTTTACAGCAGGTAACGTTTTCGGTAGAACCCGGTTATATCGTTGGGGTAGTTGGAAAAAATGGAGCGGGAAAATCAACTATGTTACAGACGATTTTCGGTATTCGGGGCTATACGGGACAGATTTTATGGGATGGAAAGGATATACGGGAAGACTGGGTAAAATGGAAACAACAAGTCAGTTATATAGGAGAAGAGGCACGTTTCTTTGAGCAGAAAACAATTCTTAAAAATATGGAGATATTGTCTACCTTATATGAAACATTTGATAAAGAAGTCTTTTTTCAATCTTTGCATGAGATGAAAATAGGGGAAAGAAAAAAGGTAGCTGCACTATCCAGAGGAGAAAGAGTGCGATTTGAAATTGCATTTGCAAGAGCACATAATACAAAAATTTACCTTATGGATGAAGTGACTGCAGGAATGGACCCGTTGTTTCGGCAAAATTTTTATCAACTATTGCGGCGAATTTGTACAGAAGATACGTTGGTGTTTTTGTCTACACATATTGCGTCGGATATAGAGAAAAATATGGATTATATTTGTGAGTTGGAGCAGGGAAAACTACTACAATTTAGAGAAAATTTATAAAAGAGCTGTGTTTTATCGCAGGGTAGATTAGGGAGGGAAACAGTATGAAAAAAGTGTGGAAGAATATATACGCAAATGCGTACTTTCAAATGAAACATATAGGAAGCGAATTAAGAACATTTTTTTTGACGGAATGGATTTATGGGGTTATCATGTATGTGACTTGGCTGGGGGTTTTTCGTGATGCAGATACCATAGAGAAAGTGATACGGGAGTTTATGACAGCGGGTGTTGTTTGTTTTTATTTTATAGGAATTATGTTTATCCATTATATTTTTTCTTGTGATATGCCACAAATTATGTATTATCTTCCAGTGGGAGAAAGGCAGAGAAAGCAATATAAGAAAACTATACGATGGGAAAGAGCAGGTATCATCCAAATTTTTAATTTGGCTACGCAATTTATAGTGTTCTTTTTAAAAGGGGAGAGCATCAAACAAATCGTAATAATCTTTTTTCTTACCAGCATTTGGATTGGAAGCACTGTTTTTGCAAAGATAAGTATAAGAGACGATAGTTGGATAAGAAATGCACAAAGCCTTGATATGAAATGGTATCAGTTTGTGGGATATTTTGTGTATTTATTTTTGTATAGTGTGGCTATCAATGCGGAGGGGAAAACCGAGCGATGGCAAATCGTAATATGGACAATTGGAATCTTATATTTACTTTTTGTAGGGATTTATGAATTTTACAAAAACAGAAAAGAGGAAAAAAGAATACGGGAACAGTAGAAAGGAAAAGTATAAATGAGAAACGTATGGCACAGATGGTTTTATCAGGATATACATGAAAGAATACGTCAGTTTGATAAAAAAGTAAAGAAAGAAAATGAGTATTGGTACCTTTTGGAGTTTGTTGCATTTTTATTGGAAATTGGAGTTTGTATCCTTTATTTTTCAGAGGGGATAAAGGATTTTGATGTTGCTCTTAATGCATCGGAAATAGGTAGGCGTACATTAAAATACGCAAGTATGACTTTTGTATGGTTTCAAATGCATTTTCAACATTATGGAAATGTTGCTGGTGAAAAAAATCTTGCATTGGCAGATATCTTGCTTTTTCAACCAATCACAGGGAAGGAAGTATTTCAGGCTCGATTACCTGAAATACTAAAACAAGGTGGGATACGCCTTTTCTTTGTTTTACTTTTGCAAATTGTGATTAGTATATGGAAAGGAAAAGTAGTGTTTGCATGGTATGGAGTTACTTGTTTGAGCATAATCGTTGTACTTGCATTGTCTATCGCAGGATTAAAAATGCAGGTAAATCATTGCAATACATTGGGATGAAAGTCTAATGCTATAAAACTATGAGAAATGTTTTGCAAGTTTCAACCGTTTAGAGGAAGAATTGCAGCAATTTGCCAATATGGTATAACACAGTAATAGAATTACCGTATACAAACATAAATGCCATTTACCAGAATTACTATGGATACTTTCTAAATAATAAGTAACAGGTAAAAGTTTGGACAATAGACTGCAAATCGGATTACTTGAAGTTAGATTGAGAAAAACCGGGCAAAGTATCATACTTCCACCAATCAATAGAGGTATGACAGCTAAAAATAGCTTTATTTTTGGCAAAAGCAAACTTAGTAGCAAGGAAAAAGAGGTAGCAGCTAATATAAATAGAAACATGCAAAGCATTTCATTCCCTAAGTTTGAAGAAATACCAGATAGCAAAAGAGACAACAAGTCTACGATACCTGCCAAAAAGGTGGGTTGAAAGGCATAGAAAAAGCGAATTACATTTCTTTTGCTATTTGCTAACCAGCAAAGAAGCTGATGTTCCTTGTCCTCATACCAGTAAAGCATACCAGTTAGTGCAGCTAAAAACAGAAAGATAGCGGCAATTCCTCGCATAGGCAGAAGCATATAATTGGTATCTTCCTGATTTAATAGTTCATTTTTACTGCCATCGGTATATTCAAAAGAAAAAAAGCTTTTTCCTGTTTGATGTTCCTGATAAAGTTTGTTAAGTTCTTTCTCATTGGAAGAAGGGACTCTTTTTTTTACATGATTTTCCAAAATGTAATAGCATAGTTTCGGGTAGACCTTACTATAAACAAGCTCTTGAACTAAAGGAGAAGTAATACTATTTTTGGCATATACGACAGAAATAACGGCTTTCTTTTGGGTGGCATGGTCCTGTAGAGCCTGGTCTAAATTTTCTGGAAATAGATAACCACAGTCAGCTTTGCCAGATAAAATCTGTTTGTATAACTCCTCCTTTTCGTTACATCTGGAAAAAGTTACAATGGTATTAGATTGTGCTAACAAATCATGGATGGTGTCTTGTGTTTGTTTTCCCGCAGATTCTTCGCTGTAAAGAAGAACATGAATCGCAGAGTCTTTTGGGTGGATAGAGCCTCGGAGAAGTAAAACGGTTGCAGGAATTAAAAATAAGGTAAAGAGAAATAAAGGTTTTCGGAGCAATCGTTTTCCAAGTATTTGCAACCATGTAAAATAGTGTTTCATCGTGTCACCTCCAATCGATACATACGGGTACAAAGTGCAATCAATTCCAAAATAAAGGTAGTAAGAAGCAATTTTCCCAAAGCTACAAGTGAAAAGCTTTTTGTTAAGCAACCAGATGCATATTGAAAAAGTATACGGGTAGGCAAAAGATGGGAAAGGTTTTGTATACTATTTGGCAGCATGGAAAAAGGATAAAAATAACCGGACAAATAGCCCATTAACAAAATGCTGATAAATAAGAACAAAATCCCTGCCACTGAATCTGGAATAAGTTCATATATAACGTGAAAGAAAGCTGCAATTAATGGAATTGCTAATAAAACAGGTAAAAAAGCCCTCATCCATTCTACAAAAGTAGTCTGCTGAAGAATGGTGATAGGTAGGAGGGGAGCAACAAGAGAAAGAATCAGGGAAAGCATAAGAAACAATAAGCATAAATTACCGCAGCATGCCAGTTGTTTTGCTAAAAATTGCAATGGAATGCTTAATCCTGATTGGGCTAACTTTAATTGTAAAAGCTTCTTTTCTGGTCGGAAACAGCTAGGACTTAACAATCCACAGGATAGAAGTAGAAGCAATAATCCTACCGTAAAATAATATTCTGTATAGGAAAGACCTTGTTCGGCTTCCAGCGTTTCTATAGAAAAGATACTATGTCGTGTTAGTAGTCGATTAATATATTTAATATTTAAGTTACGCTCGTCCTTGCTTTGATTTGGCAGACGGTGTATAGCATAGTAATCGTTCATAGTATAGATGGCTGCCTCTGTTTCCAGCATAATAGATGAAACAGCCTCGCTTAGCTGCCGCATCATAAGCGTGGTAATAGAAGGGTCACTTCCACTAAAACGAAGAACAATTGGTTCGTCCGTTCCATCTATTAAAGAGGAAATATAGTTTTTAGGAATAAGAAAGGCGATGTCAATTTTCTTTTTTTCTAAAAGTGTAGAAACCTGTTCTTTTTCGATTAAGGTAAATGTATAATTATTTTTTAGATTATCCATGTTTTTCAGTAATCCCATAAAAAAGTCCATGTAAGGCTCGTCTTTTTCTGTGGCAACACCGATTACAGCGGGAGATGTGGCATGTTCCTTTTTCTGTGTTTGCCAGCTAAATAATAAAAGCACAGTAACGCAAAAAAGGGCAAAGGTACCAAGTAAAATTGTGGGAAACGATTGAAGTGCTTTCTTATATTCCAGTTTTAGGTAGGTTTTAAAAAGTTTCATGCAGAATTCCTTTCCTTATCATGACATGCCTTTGAGCAGGGCATTTAGATCTCCATTATATTCAAATTCAGTAAGTGTACCATTGCGTAATAGGAAAATATGATCGCACAGTGCGATTTCAGGTTCTTCATGGGTGGCAATGATAACAATATTCCCTGCGGATTTATAGGATTTTAGATAAGAAAGAATCTCTTCCTTGCAAGGTAAATCAAGAGCGGCACCGGGTTCATCCAACAAAAGAATTTGTGGATTACATGCCAAGGCACATCCGATGGTGAGACGTTTTTTCATGCCGCCAGATAAGTGTTTTACTTTCTTCTTTAAAAAAGAAGGAATGGAGAGCATAGCAAGCGAACCTTCTTCCAATTCTTTGTTTAACTGTAAAGGGCTATTACTGTACCACAGTTTTAAATTATCGTAAACTGTTAGTTCTTCTATAAGCGGATTTTCCTGTGGGACATATCCGATAACGGGTTGTTGAGATGTAGTTGCATCTTCGTAAAAAGCGTGAATAGTACCTGAATTAGGTGTTTGAATACCTGCCAGTAAGGTGAGAAGGGTGGATTTTCCACAACCATTTGTGCCTAGAATTCCAATACATTCGCCCGCTTTGGCAGTAAAATTAATATCTTTTAAAACCGTTTGTTTTCCATGTCGATAGGTTTTGTTCAAATTTGAAACTTGTAAGTGAATAGTTTGATTCATAATAAAAATAAGTAACAGTATAAGAAATAATACGGTTACAAAATTCTCCTTTTTCTTCTCACTTTAGCAGTAGATTGTGCTATTGTCAAGATTCTACCTGAGCATAGATGTCAGACGATTCGTTATAAGCGGATTTTTTTGCGGAACATAACCAATGATGGGGTGGCGTAGTTGTATAATATGAAATATTTTTATATTGTTGTGATGTAACTAAAAAACATGCACATAGCCTTAATTGGCCTTCTGTGCATGTTCAATGGCATCTACTATTTTTTTTCGAGTGAGCACAGCGACTTCCTTGGTGCTCATATCCTTATATTCTTCATAATAAATAGGAGGAAGAAAATGTACTTGTGTAGTAACAGATCGTAAAGAATTTAACTCAAAAGGTTTGTAAGAATCAATTAGAGCTACTGGAACAATCGGACTTTTGGATTTAATTGCACACTGAAAAGAACCAGGAGAAAACTCATGTACTTTATTACGGTTATGATAGTAGCCACCCTCTGGAAAGATAATATAGCGGCGCCCTTCTGCTACTTCTGAAATAACATTTAAAATACCTTTTACTTGTGTTCTTGCAGTGGATTTGTCCAGACGTGTTCCCTGGATGAGTGTGATAAATTGGTCTGCGATTGGTAAGTGGGAACGTTGCTCGTCAATAACGACCGTACATGGCTTCTGATGTGAAGTCATAATACCAAGAGCATCATATTTTCCCTGATGGTTGGCAAACATTACATAACCGCCAGTGGCAGGGAAATGTTCCGTTC
>FR899679.1:9607-10102 GCA_000437275.1 Clostridium sp. CAG:411
TTGTATGGATCCTGCCGTGTCGTTGCATAATACGGATACAACTGACTGCAATATGATAGCGGTCTTTTTCCGTATACCGTTTGGGATGATGTTCAATATAAACAGATTTTCCTATATAAAGAAGAATATAAGGAATCGAAATTAAGATGACAAAACAGAATCTTAACATAAAATTTCGCTCCTTTGGGAATAATCATATTAGGATACCAAGATCAAAGGGGCAAAGTGCCGTTGACCCCAGCACCATATTATAGCAATAAAAATCTAAAAGTGCAAGAAGTGAAAAAGGATGGAAGAAATGTTGATAAGTGTATTTTTTGTAGCTCTACTTGTTGATAAAAAAATGCAAAAAGGTTGCTTTTGTGTATGATTTATAAAAAAATGAAACAATTTAACAGGAAAAATTAAAATTTCGTGTTTACAAAAGAAACAGAAAGAGCTATAATCACATTGAAATAAAAGTGAATAAAGTGAACTTCAAGGCAGGGTGTGATT
>FR899679.1:10146-16242 GCA_000437275.1 Clostridium sp. CAG:411
AGCCCGCAAGCCGAAAGGCACGATTTGGTGAGATTCCAAAGCCGACAGTATAGTCTGGATGAGAGAAGTGAAAAGTGATAGATACAATTTTCTGATTATTTATTTTGATGAAAAAACGTAGATAAAGATAAAAAGAAGCCTTGGAGAACATCCAAGGCTTTTTCGATTCTTCTATAGAAATTTATAGAGAAAATGCTTTGCGGGATGTGCATTTGTCCACTTTGTTCTTATTGTTTCGTTTTAGGAGGTGCAGGATGGAACGAAAATATATGGAGCGAGCGATAGAGCTTGCAAAACGAGCGAGAGGATTTACCAGCCCCAACCCGATGGTGGGTGCAGTCATTGTAAAAGATGGTAGAGTAATAGGTGAAGGGTACCACGAACGGTGTGGGGAACTTCATGCAGAAAGAAATGCATTAGCATCTTTGACAGAGTCTGCGGAGGGAGCAACCATTTATGTTACATTGGAACCTTGTTGTCATTATGGAAAAACACCACCTTGTACAGAAGCGATTATAGAACATAAACTTGCAAAAGTAGTAATTGGTTCCAGAGATCCGAATCCGTTGGTTTCAGGAAAAGGTGCTGCTATTTTAAGAAAGGCAGGAATTGAAGTGGTGGAGGATTTTATGAGGGAAGAATGTGATGCAATCAATCCAATCTTTTTTCATTATATTACGACCAAACGCCCCTATGTTGCTATGAAATATGCGATGACGATGGATGGAAAGATTGCGACCAGAACAGGAGCGTCAAGGTGGATCACAGGAGAAGCAGCACGAAACCATGTACAGACGCTTCGCCATGCATACAAAGGAATTATGGTAGGAATAGGAACGGTTCTTGCGGATAATCCAATGCTTAACTGTAGAATGCAAGGTGGAATAGATCCAGTACGGATTGTGTGTGATACCCATCTTCGGATACCGATGGATTGTCAGATTGTACAGACAGCAGACACCATTGAAACAATACTTGCAACCAGTACAAATGAAAAGGAAAAAATAGACCAGCTTATAAAAAAAGGAGTACAGATACTTCAGATCCCGGAAAAGGATGGTTGTATAGACTTGAACCTTTTAATGCAAACATTAGGGGAAAAAGGCATAGACAGCATTTTATTAGAAGGGGGAGGAAGACTGAATGATAGCTTTTTGCGAGAAAAGTTAATACAAAAGGCTTATGTTTATCTTGCTCCGAAGATATTTGGCGGTGAAGATGCCAAAACTCCAGTGGAAGGAATTGGAGTTTCTTTGCCAGAGCAGAGTGCAAATTTTAAATTGCAACAGATACAACAAATAGAAGAGGATATTTTACTGGAATATATAGCGAAGTAGAAAATGAGGTGATGTTTTGTTTACTGGTATTATTGAAGAAGTAGGAACGGTTAAATTGTTGTTGCAGCAGGGAGAAACCACACAAATTGTAATTTCAGCAAAAGAAGTATTAAAAGGTACAAAGCTTGGAGACAGCATTGCTGTAAATGGTGTTTGTCTTACGGTAACAAAGTTTTCGGCAGATGGATTTTGTGCCGATGTCATGGGAGAAACATTACGACGAAGCAGTCTTGGAACCCTGAAAAAAGGCTCAAAGGTAAATTTGGAACGGGCCATGGCAGCAGATGGCAGATTTGGCGGCCATATAGTATCTGGCCATATTGATGGGACTGGAGAGGTTGCATCGGTATCACCGGAAGGAAATGCAGTTTGGTATCGTATTCTTGCTCCACAGAAAATATTGAATGGCATTGTAGAAAAGGGTTCGATTGCAATTGATGGTATTAGCCTTACAGTAGCAGAAGTAACAGAACAGGATTTTTCTGTGTCCATTATTCCGCATACAGGTGCCAATACGATTTTATCCTTGAAACAAAAAGGAGATATTGTAAATTTGGAAAATGATGTGATAGGAAAATATGTACAAAAAATGCTTGGGAAAAAAGAAGAGAAGAAGGAAAGCAGAATTACAGAAGAATTTCTTGGAACATATGGATTTTTATAATTTTTGCAAGGTGTGAGGAATTGTCCACTTTGGTATTTTCTGAATAGTTTCAAGCTGTAAAAATAAAATATAGTAGAAAGTTTGTATTACTGAAAGAAGTAAAGTTAGAATAGAAAGAAGGAATAGAATATGCAGGAGTATCAGTATAACACAGTAGACGAGGCATTAGAGGCACTTCGTCAGGGAAAAATTATTTTGGTGACCGATGATCCAGACAGAGAAAATGAAGGTGATATGATTTGTGCAGCAGAGTTCGCAACTACAGAAAATGTAAACTTTATGGCGAAACATGCAAAGGGATTGATTTGTATGCCAATGCATGAGGAACTTGCTAAAAAGTTGAAGTTTAATCCAATGGTAAAGCATAATACAGACAATCATGAAACAGCATTTACCGTATCTATTGATCATGTAGATACAACAACTGGTATTTCTGCGGTAGAACGTTCTCTGACTGCTATGAAATGTGTGGATGAAAACGCAAAACCAGAAGATTTCAGACATCCGGGGCATATGTTTCCTTTGATTGCCAGAAAGGGTGGAGTGCTTACCAGAAATGGACATACAGAGGCTACCGTTGATTTGTGTCGTTTGGCAGGGTTGAAGCAGTGTGGCTTGTGCTGTGAAATTATGGAAGAAGACGGAACTATGATGCAGACACCGGAAATTTGGGAATTGGCAAAGAAGTATGACTTGAAATTTATTACGATTAAAGATTTACAAGATTATTGTCGTGTACATGAAAAACATGTTGTTCGGGAAGCGAAAGCAAAAATGCCTACCAAGTATGGACAGTTTGATATTTATGGATATGTAAATGACATTACAGGGGAACATCATGTAGCACTGGTAAAGGGCGAGATTGGTGATGGCGAAAATGTATTGTGTCGCGTACATTCAGAATGCCTTACTGGTGATGTATTTGGTTCAAATCGTTGCGATTGTGGCGAACAGCTTGCGCAAGCTATGCGACAGATTGAAAAAGAAGGACGCGGTGTATTGTTATATATGCGTCAAGAGGGCCGTGGCATTGGGCTTATCAACAAATTAAAGGCTTATGAATTGCAGGAACAGGGATTTGATACCGTAGATGCGAATATTAAGTTAGGATTTGCCCCAGACCTTCGAGAATATTGGGTAGGTGCACAGATTTTAAGAGATTTAGGTGTCAAGTCACTTGATTTATTGACGAATAATCCAAGTAAAGTGTATGGATTAGATGGATTTGGATTAAAGGTAAGTAAGCGAGTACCAATTGAAATCGCTCCACAAAAATATGATCTGGGATATTTACGTGTGAAAAAAGAGCGTATGGGACATGTATTTCAGGAGATTGACCTGTAAGACATAGCATAAAAAGTTGCAAATACCGAATAAAAACGGTTTTAAAATAGCAAGGAAACAGAAAAAAGAAGCAAGGTAATTGCGAAACGATCAATAAACTACATTTTATGTGCAAATTGAGTTTCGCAAATTTCTAGAAAAAAGCAAAGAAAAGGAGAAAAATTATGGCAATCAATGTATTAGAAGGAAAATTAGTAGCAAAAGATGGTATGAAGGTAGGAATTATTGCATCTCGTTTCAACGAATTTATAGTAAGTAAATTACTTAGTGGTGCAGTTGACGGTTTAGTAAGACATGGAGTAGAAGAAGAAAATATTACGGCTGCCTGGGTACCAGGTGCATTTGAAATCCCAGCAGTAGCACAAAAGATGGCAGCTTCCGGAAAGTATGATGCAGTTATTTGTGTAGGTACAGTAATAAGAGGTGCGACATCTCATTACGATTATGTATGTAATGAAGTATCAAAAGGAATTGCACAGGTGGGATTGCAGACTGGTGTACCTGTATTATTTGGTATTGTTACAACTGAAAATATCGAGCAGGCAATTGAACGTGCTGGAACAAAAGCAGGAAATAAAGGTTATGATTGTGCATTATCAGCAATTGAAATGGTAAATTTAATGGGACAGATGTAATATAAATTGGAAGCGTTTAGGGGGTGCGAGTGCATAGGTGTATTTTCTGACACTTTGCAAATGCACTCTCTTGTATGTTTGTAACTATTCTACAAAAGTAGAAAAGAAATGTGACGAAACATGACAGATAGTTTTTGTTGCAACCTTTCCGATGAAGCAAGTATAATAATGGCAGCGAGGATATATGCTAATAGTGACAGGAAAGGAAGGTAATGGAAATGGAACAGTTATGTTTGAGTATTTCCGATGCCTCCAAAAAGGTAGCAGTGGAGCCGCGTGTGTTGCGCTACTGGGAGGACGAGCTTAATCTTACCATTCCGAGAAATGCAATGGGGCATAGATACTATAGAGAAGAAGAATTGAAAAAAATAAGTGGTATTAAGCGATTAAAGGAACAGGGATTTTTGTTAAAAGCAATAAAACTTATTTTACCCAATTTAGAAAAGGTAGAGCAGTTATCTTTTGAAGCCAGAAGCAAGCTTTGTGTAGAATTGAATGAAAAATTGCAGGAACAGGAGCATGCTGGAATTGTAGTACATACAAAATTGAAATTAGCAGAAAAAGATGGTGCTAAACCGATTTCCACAGATAAAGAAATGAATAACCTCCAGAAGATGGAGCAATTCCAAAATTTAATGAGAAACATAATCGCAGATGCCATAGAGCAAAATACAGATAAAATATCCAAGAAGGTATCGGAAGAAGTAAGAAACGGAGTGGTAAAAGAGTTAGATTATCAGTTCCGTATGCAGGAAGAGCAGCAGGAAGCACATTTTAGGAAGATAGATGAATTGTTGCGAAGTAAGCAGAAAAAAACAAAAAAAAGATTTTGGAAATAAAAAAAGGAATCTGAAAGTGAAAACTTTCGGATTCCTTTTTATATGGTAAAAACTAATTTAAAATTGTTTTTTGCCACATAAATAGATTGATTGTGCTTTTGTAATTTGCTTAAAAGATAGTATGTGATTTTTGACTATTATTGACACATCGTAAAAATAACGATAAAATATTATTGGTTTAATCGATTTATAACTAAAGATAGGGAAAGGGAGCAGATTTATGAAAAGAAGGATATTTATTATAGCTATTGCATTTGTTATATTATTAAGTGGAAGTGTGTGGATGTATAATAGAAACAATTTCAGTTTTTATCATAGCAAAGGGAGAGAAGCAAAAGAAATTTTGAAATTAAATCCTTTAGCAGTTAGTGCATCTGAGGAAAGTGTAGCGTCTATTGATATACCAGCTTCACAGACTGATATTTTTGGAGAAGATGTGGTTGCATATAAAGTAGAGGGACATAAATATACGAAAAAGCAAATTGATACAATAGTAGAAAAGTTAGATTTAGGTGTATATGCGAAACAAAAATTAGAGGATACAGTAGACGTATATCAGTTCAAGGATGGCGGATATATGGAATATTATGAAGAATCAGGGGCTATTTCATATACAAGTGAAACTGATTCTGAGAAAGACATGGATGAATTGGAGAAAAGTTTAGATAAAAAGAGATGCAGGAAGGTAGCTGATTCATTTATTACAGAGACGGAAATAATTGATAAAAAGGAATTAGAGTATGTTAGTACGGATGTATGTCAAACAATTGAAACTGCAAAAGGAGAGGAGATTTTAACTTATGAAGTATATTATAGAAAAAAACATCCTGAAGGAGACATGGAATATTACGGAGTGGGTCCAGGAATAAGAATTGAAATAGATAAAGATTATAATATTAGAAGTTTTATATCTATTGACAAGGATGTGAAAAAAATAACTGGAACATATGCAACAATAGATGAGGATGAAGTGATTGACAAAATTTATAATAAAGATGGAGTACAGATTGATGGTTCCTCAGAAGGAAAACGAAATGTTAAAATTAATCGTGTAAATTGTTATCTGTATTGTGATCCGATTGCCCAGAAACAGACATATATGGCACCTTATTATGTTATGGGTGGAAAAGATGACAAAGGACAGGAAGTGACAATCACAGTTCCTGCAATTGATGATTCGAAAATTGAGTATGTAAAATAAAAAATAAGGCCTTCACTTATGGTTATCTAAAGTGAAAGCCTTATTTTTACTTATTGTGCGCCTGGCGGCGCACGTC